>CAMCXS010000092.1 GCA_945883495.1 Akkermansia muciniphila | reverse complement strand
AAATATTTAAGTTTAAAAAAAATTAAAAATATTACTGCACCTGTCCTATCAATGCATGGAGACCTGCGGAGCCCTGGCGGAAGCGGTGCGTTCCGTGCTTTCGGAAGTTGACGCCGAGTCCTCTCTCCCTCGCGTCTTCCAAGCCTTGCGCATCCAGATCAACGACGAGTTCGGCGCCCTTGAGTCGATCCTGCGCGACCTCCCGGCGTGCCTCAACCCCAAAGGGCGGGTGGCGATTCTTACGTTCCACTCCGGCGAGGACCGCCGCGTGAAGCAAAGCTTCGCTGCCGGACTCAAAGACGGTATCTATGCGGAAGTCGCTCCCACTCCGCTCCGTCCCTCGGCGGACGAGGTGCGAGCCAATCCAAGGGCATCGTGCGCCAAGCTAAGATGGGCCCGGTTGAGGTAGCCTTCTAATCACCGTTTTGCCGATGTCCCCGAACGACGCGGCCCCATCGCGGTTGGGAGAAGCGAAAGAACCCGCTCCCGCTCGCTCCGGGAGAGATAGTATTTGTCGAGCTCTGCCGCCAAGCGATCCAGTTTCCCCGCCGCCCGGTAGTAGTCCACAAGCAAGGCCGGGTTCCCTCCCAAGGTCTTTTGGAACATCGCCAACAAGACTTTGTCCGCTTGCTCCAAGCGCCACTCCCGGATCAGATGCCGGGCGTATTCGTTAAGAAAGTACCGCTGCTCCTCCGTAAGGACGCGGAAGGACTCGTAACGCCGCTCCATCAGATCAAGAGCCATCTCCGGCTGGTCCACCCGGAAAAACTCGGCAGCGAAGTCGATAAATTGGGAGTGCGAACCCGCAAACTGCGCCAACCGGTCACGCCACTCCCGCAGTCCCTCCTGGTCCGCGCCTGCTTGGCAAATCCGCAGCATCAAGCTCGTGTCCTCGGCGGGATTCCCCTCATGCCGCCGGTGCACCGCCGTCATCCAGCGCCGCGCCTGGTCTGCTTGACCTCGACCGCTGAGCACCTGGGCCGCCAGCCGCACGCTTCCGGATGGTTCCGAGTCCATCATGACGCCAACCGCTTCCGCCACGGCTTCCGCTGCCTCGCCTTCGCTAAGCCGGAGCAACTCCGCCAAGAGGCGAGTCCGCGGCTCCTTGGCGATCAGTTCGCGGGCCGTCCGCCAAGCGGGCCGATGTGTTTCCGGTGCGGTTTCCGCCAAAGTCAAAATCGCCTCACCTTCGGCCACGCCGCCGTCCCAACTCCGGATCCATCCCGTTAATAGCGCCGCATCCAGTGGGCGCACCTTGCCACCGCCAGCCGTCGCCTCGCTTTGACGGAGGGCCACTCGCTGCCGGCCTGCCGAAAACCGCGCTCCCGCTTCCGTGGTCCGGCGCGCTCGCAGTCCCAACAGCGCATCCGCCACATCTGGCATCCCCGCCGCCGCAAGATGTCCCGCGAGTTCGCTGCAAACCTCGATGGATGCCGCCAATCGGCCCGCCTGAATCGCCAACCGCCGTAACTCCCCCGTCCCATCCGCTCCTTGCCGGGCGTGAATTCCCCCGAGTCGTCGCAACACGGCGTTGGTGTTGGGATCGCCCTCCCGCAACCGGAAGGTCCGCAACAAGCCAGCGGCGTCGGCGTCCCGGCCGAGCTGCAGGTAGCAATCCGCCAAATGGAGCTGCTCCGGCTTGCCCAATCCGTCTCCTTGACTTTGCAGCGCTTCGAATACCCGCACGGCGGCGTCCAGATCGCCCCGCTCCTCGTGCACGGCCGCCAAGGCCCGTTGGTAAACCGCCCGCTCCGCCGCATCGAGCGCCCCCGGCCCGCTCTCGCCGAGCTGCCCCTCCTGCGCGATCCGCGCCAGCTCTTCGACCCGCCCCGCGAGGAACAGGAAACTGGCCCGGCTGCGATTGAGAAACTCCATGGTCATCCCCTGTGGCCTCGCCAAACTTCCTTCGCGATACGCCGCCAACACCGCCAACGCCTCGTCATAGGCGTGCATCTCACGGCACGCTTTGAAATAGCCGCGCGCCGCTTCGATCGATGTGCTGTCCCGGTTCAACAATTCCGCGTAAACCGGCAGCGCCTCCGCTCCCATCCCCTGTTTTTCCAGCCCAAGCGCAAGGTCAAAATGCAAATCCTCCCCGCAAGCCATGGCCAGGAATTCCTGGATAAGCCGCTTACGCACCGGCCGGTTCGCCGTTTCCAACGTCCACAGCAGATAACGGATCCGCACCTCGGCGAATCGCAGCGCGGCATCCTCGTTCCCCGGCCCCGAGGCAGGGCGCAGCCGGTCAATGAGCACTCTCGCCATCCGGTCCAACGGCTCCCGGAACGGCAAGCGATCCCCAACTTGGATGAAGAGGTCTTCGAGTTTCTCCCAGCCCACGGAATTGACACCAACGGCTTGCGGCACCCGATCATTCTTTCCCGCGAAATCTCCCGTCAAGGTCAGCGATAACGGCAGGTCCGGCCCACTACTCACCGGGCTCAGACCCGCCAACGCCTGCAACTCCCGCAACGCCCGTTCCGGTTGCCCCAACGCCAGCGCGATCCAGACCGACGCCTCCGTCTGTTCCGCCTCGCTAAATCCGGCGGCGTCGCACAGCCGCTCGTTCAGATGCGCCGCCACTTCGTCCCGTGGCCACCGGGGCAACTCCATCGCCACCACTCCGGAAACAATGCGGTGCAATGCCGGAAAGGGCACCCGGCCCAACACCCGGAATTCAAACGTCAGCTCCTCGAATGCCCGCACCATCCAGCGATCCCGCGATGTCTCGTCCCCGAGTTCCGACGCCAGATCCGCAACGTCCAGATAAAACGGGTAATCCGCCCCAGCCCCGCCTTCCGCCATCGCCTCCCCCAGCGCAAGCGCGTCGCGGACTAGCCCTCCTTGATACAGGCTCTGCATCAACCGTCGGGCGTCGGGAACCCGCAACCCAATCGCTTGAAGCAGCTTCGTCAGCCGCGCGGGGCTGAACGCAAAGCTGGGATCGCGCAGCAACACATCGATCCCCAACAACACCTGGTAGCGCCGGTCCCCATCCGTCCCCGCCCAGGCCAGCAAGGCGGCGTCATTGCCCGTGCGCAGAGACAGCACGCAATAGCGGAATTTCCCAAGGAAACTCGCATCGCTCCCCGGCGCCAACAGCTGCTGTAGCACCTCCGCCGGCCAAGGGGAAGCCCCCGAGTGAACCGCGGCCCAAAGCCTTTCCGAAGGACTCGCTGGCGCCGTTGATTCACTCCACTGCCGACGCCACTCCTCGCTTTGCCCACGCAGCCGGGCTAATTCCTCAATGGCGCGCAGCCGCAATCCCCGGGCATCTGGCGGCTTACGAAGATATTCGGTGCGCGCCTGCAAAAGCCAAGCCACCGCCTCATCGCGTTGCGGCCCCGCCAGAAACGGAAACTGATCTACCGCGTCCGCCATGTTCTGCAAAGGAGGCTGGAACGGTTGGCCCGCCGGATCGTCCTCGCGTGGCGCCGGCAGCAGTGGGTAGGCATCGTCCCCCTTCCCTGCGGTTTCCGTTCCCTTGAGGACGGCCTCAAACATCCCAGCCGCTTCATCGTTACGCCCTAAATCGAGTTGCAACAGTCCGAACTCGAAACGCGATGCCACGTCCCAAGGCCGCAACGCCACCACTTGCGCCCAGATCCGCAAGGCCGCGTCCGCATCGCCCTCGGCCTGGGAAGCGCGTGCCAACTCCCGCAGAAAATCCCCATCCTGCCCAAAGCGACTCTCCAATTCCCGCCGCACCCGGTTCGCCCCTTCTGCATCCAAACTCTCTTCCAATCGCGCAATCAATCCGAGCCATTCCTCCGGCGATTCCCCGCCTTTGCCCGCGATGAGCTGTTTTTGAAAGTAGATGGCCGACTCCAGATCGTTTGACTTCGAGGCCAGCTCCGCCAGCGGCTGCAAGAGCGACCCCTCACCGCCGGAGAGATAATATGCCCGCTTCATCGCGGCGAAGGCGTCACTAAACTTGCCCGTAGCCTGCAACACCCGCGCCAAGGCTTCCGGGTAAAAGGAATCGAGCGGGTGCGACTTCGCCAACGTCTCGTATTTCGGACGCATCCAGCTTTCCAAAAGGTAATGCCGCGACGCCAGGGCGAGCTGGTCCTCAAAGAGCTTGCGCCGTTGCGCCAAATCGCTCTCTCCAGGGATCATACGGGCGTAAATCTCCAGCGCGTCCGGAATCTTCCCGAGCCGGGTCAACGTTTCGGTGTAGGGCTCCAAAATCTCGCGCCGTTCCAGCAGGTTCGCCGCGGCGAACGCCTTGCCCCACAGCTCCTCCAACGCCCGGTGCCGGCCCTGTTGCAGATATGCCCGGGCCAGGGCTTGGACCGACTTGAGCGAGGCTCCCGGCCGGTTCGCCACGCTTTGCAGCATTCGGATGGCCTCATCCTCAAAGTTCAGCTTCAGCCGCATCTCCGCCTTGCGGATCAGCGCTTCCTCCTGCCGGAGCGGGTCGATCTCCGCGATCAGCTCCAGCTGCCGCACCACCAGCGCCTGATTCTCCGTGCGCTCCGCCAGATCCAGCAGGAGTTCTTCATAAGCCAGCACCGGTTTCTCCGGATCGTGCAGCAAGGGAAGAATCCGGTAAGCCTCGTCCCGGTCTCCAATCCGCACCGCCCACCAGGCCGCGCGGTAACGCAACTCCGGCGCGGCCGTGTCTGGCGCGTCCCCTTTCACCCGTTCGTAGAACGCCCAGAGCTCTTTCCAAACCTGCCCTTCTTCCTGGTCGGGCGCGTTGACGTCCCCGGCCCCGGCTTGCGCTCGCAGCAGGCTGAAGATCCGCTCGTCCACTTCTTCCCTCTCCTCCAGCGTAGCGCTCAGTTTCCACGCGGACTCCAACGCCGTCACCGCCCGGTCCGTCGATTCCGCTTCCGCCGTCAGCTCGGCGATCAAGAGGTGATGAGCCCGCTCCGCCTTGCCTTCCTTTACCCACCCGTCCAACAGCGCGAGCGCTTCCGCCGGCATCCGCAACTCCGCAAACGCCCGCGCCGTCTCCACGGTGCGCCGCGCCCGGTCCGTGGCGTCCTTGGCCCCTGCGACATATTCGCGCAAGGTCTCCCGGGCCACGTCGTCCCGGCCCCGTTCGTGGTGGAACGCCGCCAGCTTCAGCTCGACCACGCTCCCCTCGTCGCCCCAGCCGTTCTCCTTTTGGTCGAGCAAAAGACGCCGGATAATGGCGTCCAGGTAATGCGTTTCCGCGAACCGCAAGAGCCGCTTGCGCATCTCCGGCGCGGCGATTCCCTGGTCCACATACGTCTCCAGGATTTTCTCGGCAGCCGCTGGGCCGCCCTGGCGCAATTGGATCTCCGCCCGGAGAAAAACCAAGTCCGCCGGCAGCTGCGACACCGTTTTCACGAGGTTTTCCACGATCCGCGCGGCTTCTTCCACGTGATCGTTGCGGAAGCAGATGGACGCGAGCTGCTGCTGGTAATCGGCGTTCGAGGGCGCCCGGGCCGCGAGATTGTGTAGCCATTCCTCCTCCGCCAGCGGATCCGCCGTCAGTTGCGCCAAGCGCACCATGCGCCACAAAGCATCTTCGGAAGCCTCCGCCCCACCCGCCTGGGCTCGCCACTGGGACTGAAGTTCCGCCAGCCCACCGAATTGCTCGCGCACCCGGATCAGACTGGTGAGGAAGCCGTCATACTTAAAATGGCGGAAGTGCAGCGCGCCTAGCGCCCGCTCATACACCGCGACGGCCAGATCCGGCTCATCGCGAGCCTCGCGCAACCGCCCCAACTCCCGCAGCGCATCCAGCCGCGACTCCGCATCGAGGCCCGGCAAGGCCGCCAAAGCATCCAATCCAGCCGCCGCCTCCTCCGTCCGTCCCTCGCCGAGGAACAGCGCAATCACTTGGCGGGCCAAGCCGATGTCACCCGGCCGCGACTCCACTAGCTCCTTCCAAAGCGCAACCGCCTCATCCGGCCGCCGCAATTCCTGGAGCAACTCCGCCTGGAAAAGCGCGGCCGTCACGTGCTCCGGAGAACCCGCAGGCACCGCTTCCCGCCAACGCGCCGCTCGCTTCAACGCTCCGTCGAGATCGCCTTCCGCACGGAGCACTTCCGCCGTGGACTGCAACGCCACCGGCTGCCCAGGCGAGGAAGCCAGCACAGCCTCGTATTGCTCGATGGCCTTGTCGCTGTTCCCCTTGCGACGCAGCAAATGCCCATACAAGATCCGCGCGGCTTGGGCGGACTCGGGTTTGGACGCCTCCTCAAAGTATTGCAGCAGCAGCTTTGTCTGTCCGCGATCACCGTAGAGCTTCCAAAGCAACTCCAGACTCCTGCCGTACTCCGGGTTCTGCTCCAGACTCTTGATGTATTGGTTCGCCAACGCGGTATCCGCCGCCGACCAGGCCACTGACGCCGCCTCCTCCGCACGCAACCACGCGAGACCGTATGCCCAAAAGGCAAGCCAAACGATCCAACGCCCCCCCAACATCGCCCTCATATTGGGTCCGGTCAGGAGGCATTTCAAGCGGTAAGGCGCTGGCCGGACTGGCGCCGCTTCCGTGTGTCATGCAGATTCTCCAAGGGGGGAGCCAAGCGGCGGAGGTTGCCAAGAAAACCTGTTGCTATGCAGAAATCCGCAATAACCGCCTACTTGCCCATCAAATTCGCCAAGAAAAACCCAAATAGATCCGGGTATTTCATCCGGGAATCATCGTCGTTGCAATTGATCTCGTGCTCAACTCCCACCGCTTTGAGCTTCTCCACCAAGCCCGCCCCGTAATTCGCGGAATGCGGAGGATCCGCGGAGGGCTGGCCAAGCGCAGGTGGATGATCGTAGAAAAGGAGCACGGGAGGATCCCCTGCGTCGGCCAGAGCGTAGGGGGAGAACTGGTTGATCCACGGCATGAGTTCGTCCCGCTTGGTGAGAAACTCCTCCATATTTGCCAAACCAAACGCGTGGAGCCGGTAGTCGCTGTTCGGGATCCACTCGCGCACTTGTTTCGGATCCAACGTGGTTTGCGGCACGAACGCCAGCGCACAGCGGACCCGCGTCGATTGTTGGGCCACCGGATCGCTGCTCCCCGGCTCTGCACGGTCCGGATGGAACGCCAGCCACAACGCCATGAACCCGCCAGCGGAACCTCCACAGGCGGCAATGCGCTGGGGATCGATGCGCCACTCCGGCGCCTTCACGCGGACAAATTGCAGGGCGCGTGCGGTATCGTCCAGGCAGGCTTTCACCGGCGGATACACCCCAGCCGCCGTGGCGTCCGGGAGGAAACGGTAATTGATCGAGACCACTGAGATCCCTGAGTCCAGGCATCGGGCAAGGAAATCCGGATTTGCCTTGTCCCCCGTCATCCACCCGCCCCCGTGGACAAAGAAGAGCAACGGGGTCGCCTGATCCAGCTGCGTCCGCGCTTGGTAGAAGTCGAGCACCTGCCGTTCATGCGGGCCGTAGGACACGTTTCCCTGAGTCGGCAGCGGCTGCGCCGGCGGGGGATGGCCGCCCGCACCCGGCCCCAGCGCCTCCAGCGAGAGGACGACCGTCATGAGGATGAAGCGGAAGCGAAGCGGATACATGCCATTCACGCCGTCCATCGTGCGCGGAGACTGGCAGGATCGCGAGTGGTTTTCACTGTCACATTGACCCGCCCTGAGTCTCAGTTAGAGTGGGTTCGACGTGAACTCTTCGACCGAGCCGCCCGAGCCATCGCCGTTGCGCCAACGGGTTGAAGCATTTCGGTTGGACGAGCCCGGGGTTCCGCTGCCGTTTACAAGCCGGTTGGCGAGGGAGCAGGGTTGGAGCCACGCCTTCGCCGCGCGGGTCGTCCGGGAATACAAACGATTCCTCATCCTGGCCATGGAAGCGGGACATCCGGTCTCGCCATCCGACGCCGTGGATCAGGCTTGGCACCTGCATCTGGTGTATACACGCAGCTATTGGCACGCCCTTTGCCGGGATGTCCTCGGCCGCGAACTGCATCACGAGCCAACTCGCGGAGGCGGTGACGAGAGCGCGAAGTTTGACGATTTGTATACGCGGACCTTGGCGAGCTACCGGAGCCTTTTCCAAGAAGAACCTCCCGCCGCGATCTGGCCAGCCCCCCGCCAGCGCTTGGCGCAAGCTCCCAAGGCACGATGGGTGGACGAACGCCGCTTCTGGCTTGTTCCCAAACCGAATCTGATCCTGAAAGCAAAACGATGAATGCCTTCTACTTGGCCGCCATTCCATTGTTAGATTGGAGCGGTCCCGAATTCCTTGCTTTTTATGTGACTGCCCTGGTCACGATCGGGATTTGGTGCCGGTTTCGGGTGATCGAGTCCGTGAAAGCCTTTGACCATCCGGGCGCGGACGCTGAGCCCCGCGCCCAGGAGTTGGATCCATTTGAAATTGCCTTTCTCAGCGCCGGGGCTCCCCGGATGGTCCAGCTTGTGATCACCCGCCTGATCCACGCTGGGATTCTGGAATGGCGCAAGGAACCCAAGTCAAATTCCACGCCGCACCTTGTGGCCCAATTGACCCCAAGGGCCGCCCGCCATGCGGCCTTGCACCCGGTGGAAGAGACGTTACTGGCCAAGGTGTTAGCCGCCGGCTCCAAAGGTCTCCCGGTGCGGGAGGCGGCCCAAGGGATCACCGGGGAAGTGCGCGCCATTGAGGTGGCCCTGGCCGCGATGGGTTTGCGACCCACGTCGGAAGAGCGCTCACGAGCCGCAATGAACTGCCTTTTGCCGCTGGGGCTCTTGCTGATCGCCGGAATCGCCAAGTTATTCATCGGCATAAGCCGAGACAAGCCCGTAATTTTCCTGGCGGGCCTTCTTTTGGTCACCGTGCTTGTGCTCTTCGCGCTGCCATCATCCGCACCACGCCTCACAGACTCTGGGAAGAGGCTGCTCGATGCCTTGCGCGGGGAAAACGAATTGACTCGGAGCAGCAAGAGTCGACCCACTCAGCTGGGTGAGAATCTTCCGCTGCTCTCCAGCTCCGTGGCCTTGTTTGGCCCGATGATCTTGGCGCCGCTGCCACTCTATGCCGCCATTCACCAAGATCTCGACCGCATCCACAAACGCTCCGCCACGAATGGATCCACCGGCTGTTCCTCTGGATGCACCCCAGGCTGCGGAGGAGGAGGCGACGGTGGTGGCGGAGGATGCGGGAGCGGCTGTGGTGGTTGCGGCGGTGGCGGCGACTGAAGTGTCCCACGTAGGTCACTGACCCAACTTCCGGAGATCGGCTGGGGGCAATAAGGCGCAAACCTAGGGAACCTGCTCAAGCTCCTTTCGCGCCTGCCGCTTCCGCCAAGTGGCGCGGACCTGCCACACGTTAGCGCTGGCGTTGTAGACGGCGTGGGTCCAGTGCGTGCCGTTTGGAACGGGTTGATCAGTGACGCAGTGAAGCTGCCGCTTGCTTCGAAAGTTCCAATGATCAGAGATCCGCTCGCAGGCATCTGGCGTGAAGTCCCACCGTTTGGCCCGACTCGAATAAAAGGATCTCGAGAACGGAGACTTCTTCCGCTCCGGCCAAGCTCGGATGATTTCGCGACAGACTTCGGGCATGGTGTCAATCTTCTCCAAGAACCGGAGCAGCTCACGAGAACCCGGGGATCGAGGCATACCGGAGAATAGGATCTTACTTCCCTGAACCTGATGCAGGCTCGTCGCGGCGATGCCATTGCGAACGGGTGTGTCCGCTCCGGTGTTCTGGAAGAGTAGGTCGATGGGCGTCCAGGTAGAGGCCGATCTCCGCGAAAGGGACGGGAACGAAGCCAGGAACCGTCTGTAGCACCTTGGCATTCGGCGCCATCCGGAAATTCAGGGCCGCTGGATCCTCGAAGCCAAGATCCTCTAGCGGCAACGCGACGTTGTCCCGGACAGTCACTACGGCGAAGTGTTCCGGCTTGCCCCGGAGCTCGGCGCTCTTCGCGGTCCCCACCACGACGTTGCGTTCCAAAATGCAACCAAGCGGAAGCTCAGGGCTGTTTTCAAGCAGCTTGGGAAGCGTCGGAAATCGCTCACTCCAAGGAGGCAGCACTGGGTTGAGGGCCCGGTAATCGCGGAGCATCCCTGAGTCCTCGGCGTATTTTCGACCCACCCCGCGGGCGTCAATACCAAAGCCTCCCGGGCAATCAATCGCCACATTCCCTCGCAAGACATTGTCGTGCCCTCCCCCAATCGCGGCGCCGGTGCCCATGCGGAACATGAGATTGCTCTCCACCACGTCGCCGCTATCGGCATCATCCAAGTAAACGCCCAGCGCGTGGGCCGTGTGGTGAATGAAGTTATGGCGGAGGACGTTTCCGTAACTGGCCCAGCCGTCATTGGTATAAAAGCCGCCGAGATCATCTGACTCCACGAGGAAGTCATGGACCTCGTTAAACTCAAAGCGATGGTCATTGCCCCCATAAAGGATGGCGGCATGAGGAGAATCGTGGACCAGATTATGGGTGATCACGGCACCGCAAGCGTATCCAGAGTCCCGGGCTCCTACACCGATCCCCGGAGACCAAATCTTTTTCCCGAGGGCGTAATGATGAATGTGGTTGTTGTCCGCGACGTGGCCGCACGGGGTCAACGTGGCGCGATCCCCTCCCCCGATGAGGATGCCGCCGTGCCCTAAGGTCTTGAGGTCACAGCTTTGAACTCGGTGGCATTTTCCACCTTTGATCACAACCCCATTTTTCCCGAGACAGCGGAGCTGGCAGCCCAACACTTGATTGCCCTGACCGCCGCTCACTTCGATGCCGTTGCCAAGCCCGCCCTGCAGAATCAGGCCGGCAATCGTCACAGACCGCGTTTCTTTGAGTCGGATCATCGGACCATCAAGGTCCGCAAGTCTGATTTCTGGAGCCTGGGCGGCGGCGGTTTTCCAATCGACGGGAGGCCACCAGAAAAGGGCGGACTTGGTGAAGTCAATCGCCCATTCCCCAGGAGCATCGATCTCCTCGAGAAGATTGATCGCGCACCAAGGTTCGGTGCCGGCCCCCTCAGGCCCTGCGTATTTTGAGCCAATCCCTCCGCCAATGGGAGCTGCCAATCCAACGGAGCGGGCTTCCAGGTCCAAAGTTTGCACCCGGACACTCTGCCAATCCCAAGCAACCCGCCAGAACCCCGCCAGCCAAAGCTGTCCTGTGTCAGCCGCCGCTTTCCAACGCGCGGGGCGATCACCGGCGAATTCAAAGCTTCCGGGCCGTTTTCCCGGCGCGCCGGGATCGTCCCCACGGTCCAGAACCTTCTTCATTTTGGCGTGCCCGTCGTTCGGCCAGCGCGAGAGGGGCTGCCACGCTCGATCCGCAAAGAGTTGGACCACGCCCCCGCCATCTGCAAAGCGCACGGGAAACGGGCCAAGATGCTTCACGCCGACTGCCGCCAGATCAAGCTGCCAAACCTTGCCCATCGCCTCACCGGGGAGCCGAGCATCGTCCGATAGTTGAAACTGCTCGACCCGGAGCGGCACCCCGGCATCGATCACTGTCTCCCCAGAGCGGACCGCGCTCAACGTGAGACCAACGTCCTCTTGATTAAGCTCCAAGGTGTCCGTGAGGCGATACACCCCCGGTAGGAACCAAATCGTGGCGGGAGTGGATGCATCCTTCGGAGCCTGACGACGGGCAGCGCGGATCGCGTCCCTAGCACGTACCACGGAGGCGAATGGCCGCTCCCTCGCCCCGTCCGCGGAATCATCTCCACCGGTCGCCACAAAGACCTCCTGCGCCAAAAGGCAAGATGACCAAGCGACGGCCAACCCGACGAGCAGCCTAGTTTTGAAGAGGTTGGAGAGGGAGGACATACAGCTCATGCGAACAGAACACTCGCTCGCATGAACCTCCGAACAGTCAAGCAAACATTTCATGACTCTCATACCCGTCCAGAACCGGCGCACCTGCAGGGCGTAGCCGCATTGCCCCATCCGGCTGGTTGACAATCGCCGAGGCAAACAGGGTTCAGCTCAGTCCCAAAACCGGTCTGTGACGACAGCGGATGCTCCCCGCCCAGTCAGCTTACCGGGATGTGGACCTCCGTGATCAGCTCAACTTCGGGGACGGAGCCCGGATCGTTCACATACACTTCGAAGGGATCGATGCCTCGCTTCACCCGCCATTTGAGGGCACGGGAACGGGTCATCGCCGCTGCCCAGGCATTGCCGAGAAAGGCATACGGCCCCGTTTGCCGGACCGTTTCTACGGTGCAAGCGGGCAATCTGACCTCGGCGCCCCCGGATGGCAAAGTGGCCAGCACAGCGGTATCCTCGATCTTCATGGCCGACGTGTATTCCGCGATCCCCGTGGCGAAGTTCCACTTGTGATAAATGGAAACTGGTTGGCCAGCGCGGGTGATTCCATTCTGCCTGGCCCAGCCCTCCAGCTTGCCGAACGTTTCTTCCATGCTGGGTCCGACATTGGCGATCTCCGTGCGAACGCGGATCCCGGCATAGCGCCCTCCTGGGAAGGCGCCGGTCCCGACAAAATCAAGATGACACGGGACGTGGCCGGTCTCTACGTAAGCTTTGAGCATCAGCAGCCCCCGCTCGTAGTCACTCCCCAACATGCCCGTCATCAGTCCTTTGAGAAAAAAGAGAAAAAACGGAAGAGACCCATCCATGCTCCAGGACACCTCGGTGCCCTCTCCGCCCCCCAGATCTTTCAGGCGAAAGCCGACCCCTGATTGCGACGGGAATGGCTTCAGAAAGCGAATGCGCATGGTCAGAGAACCAGGCGCCTGCTCATCATCCATTTCAATCTGACCACTGCCGACGACTTGGCCATCCCAAGCATAGCTTCGCCCATCGTTCGCGAAGGTGACTCGTGCATCCGGCTCGCAGATCAACCAAGGTGACCAACGTGGCCATTGACGAAAGTCGCGAACAACATCGTAGACCCGATCAACGGGCGCCTGAATGACAATGGATTTACGGATGGTCAGGGAGGGCATGGTTTCTCTTCTAACGGAGCGCAGATCCTTCCGATGGACAAGGCCCTTTTGGACGCGACATCAAAGCAATTTCCGCCGCCATCGCACGACAGATGGCCTGGACCTGCCCCGTGTGGAGGGGAGTTAGCATGCGCGTCGACATCACCACCGCCCTTCTATGTGCGTTGCTTCGTCTGGCTCACGCGGAGCTCCCCGGGACACTCGCAGGACTGGTTGATGTTCGGGGCCTTGCGGTGGAAGGGTCTTCCGATCTCCTGTCGCTGACGGCGCCTCCAGGACAGAGCGCCTACCGCTGGGCAGCGTTTCCCGTACCGGCCTCGATAGGGCCGCTGGGCGAGCGCGCGACCTTGGCGGCGGACGTCCGGAACACCGGGGGGCGCCAGGTCCGCGTGATGCTTTGGGTGGTTGGCGATCGCGGCTGGGATGCGGCGCCCGCCGAAGCGGTTCTCGATCCCGGCGCCACCGGGCGGTTGACCTGTCATCTCCGGGAGACTTGGCCGGACGGAACCCCACGCATCGACCCAAACCAGGTGAAACAGATTCAGGTCATGACCCTCGGGCATCTCCATGAGGTCGCCCAGCTCGAAGTGCGGAATCTCCATGCCGCTGGGATCGCCCCGCCTTGGAAACGCCCCGCATCCCGCCTCGACGTGCCTACGGTAGAGGAAGGGGCACCCGCCCCAGGCCGCCGTGTGCGCTTCCGGCTCCGGGGAGATGAAACAACGGGTGTTTACAGCGTCTTGCACCTGCCGGCGGATTGGGAGCCGGGAGCCAGCTACCCCGTGATTGCCGAGTATCCCGGCAACATCTTCTTCATCCCTGGCTGCTACTCCACTGGACGGCCGGAGCAGTGCGTGATCGGCTACGGAATTACAAAAGGTCGCGGCGCCATCTGTCTGAGCCTCCCGTTCGTTGACCGCACCGCTGGAAGCATCGCCGAAGATGGTTGGGGACATCCGGACGATACCGCAGCCTACGCCGTCGAGATGGTCGAGGAGGTCTGCGCTCGCTTCGGAGGCGACCTCCGCAACGTGGTGCTCACCGGTTTTTCTCGCGGCGCGTTGGCCTGCGGGTTCATCGGTCTGCGCAATGAGCGGATCGCCACGCTTTGGAAAGGTTTTCATGCCTGCCAGCATTCCGACGGCGATGGTTGGCGCGGCGCTACACTGGAGAGCGCGATCGAGCGAGCGAAGCGTTTCCAGGGCCAAGCCGTGTTTCAGACCGACAACGCCGAAGCCACCTTCCGCCCAGTGATGGAGGCGATGAAGACGCGAGTCACCTTCGCAAAATCGGGGCTCGGCGCCCACGCGACCGCGATGTTTCTCGACGACCGCCCCTCGACCAGGCAACTTCGCGAATGGTTTTGGCAATTGGTCGACGCACCCCCTAGTCCACCATGAATCGGCGTCACTTCGGCCGCAGCGTTGCGAGTTCCGCTCTCGCGTTTCAGTTTCAGGTCGTCCCCAGCCGGGTCTTTGGCGCCAACGGCCGCATCGCTTTGGGCGGGATCGGCACGGGCGGCAAGGGCGCCACGGACATCGCGGAATCGGCCAAAGCCGGGTTCGAGATCGTGGCCCTGACGGATGTCGCCGACGTCCGCCGCAATCCCGAGATGACCGGCAAGATTAGCGCCCTGCGGACGACCCGGGATGCGCATCCGGATGCTCGATTTTACACCGATTACCGAGAAATGCTCTACGATCTGGGAGACAAGGTGGACGCGGTCACGGTGAGCACGCCCGATCACCATCACTTTCATGCGGCGCACGCGGCGATGGGAGCAGTGAAGCACGTTTACTGCCAGAAACCACTCACGCACGGGATTTGGGAAGCACGCACTCTGTCCCGCCTGGCTCGCGAGCAGGGGGTGAAAACCCAAATGGGCAATCAGGGCCAAGCCAACGACGGCTCACGCCGGTGCGCCGAGATCCTTCGCGCGGGAGCGATTGGCTCCATCAGGGAAGTGCATGTTTGGACGGACCGGCCGACTTGGCCTCAAGGCTTTGATCGCTCACCCGAGCCGCAACCGGTGCCCGCTTGGCTCGACTGGGAACAGTGGATCGGGCCTGCACCGTTCGTGGATTACCACCCGAAGATCGCGCCATTCAACTGGCGTGGCTGGTGGGACTATGGCACCGGGGCGTTGGGAGACATTGCTTGTCACTACTTGGCCATGGTTTACACCGCCACGAATCCTGGGCCTCCGCTCCGCGTCCAAGCCGTGGCGGAAGGCGGCACGGCCCTTTCCCCGCCCATTGCCTCCACGGTGACCTACGAGTTCGCCAATGGATTGAAATATATCTGGTACGACGGACAGAAAGGCGCCCGATTTTTGCGGGATAGCTGGAGCCTGCAAAAGGGAGAATTCAACCGCCCGGGAAACGACATCCTCAACGGCTTGGACCACACCCGCTACGATACCGCGGTGGTTGGCGAAGCGGGCATCCTCTATTTCAGCTATTTCCGCACCAGCGATTGGGTGGTCATTCCGTCTGGAAGGCTTGACGGGTTTGACTGGCCGGCCCCATCCTCACCCCGCGCTCGAGAACAGAATCCGTATGCAGAATGGCAAGACGCGATCCTCGGCAAGATTGACCAGGCGGAATCGCACTTCGGTCACTCCGGGCCATTCACGGAAATGGTACTGCTCGGCGTACTGGCACAACGTTTCCCCGGCGAACAGCTGGAGTGGGACGACGCCCAGATGAGCGTAAAAGGGCGGCCGGAATTACAGAACTATATTCAACGGGCGTACCGCAAAGGCTGGGATCTTCGAGAGTAAGCAAGACGCCGCAAGCGAGCCGTTCTACTTCGCCACCGGTGTCAGTGTCGATGCTGCTGCCGCTGCTTTCTGCTCTTCCGGCGTCAACACGCGGCGTAGTTCGTAGTTCCGCGCCAGAGGCTTGGCCGCCTCGTAAATGGCATCCGCTTGTTCGCGAGCGGCGTTGCGCAGGGCGTTGAGTTTTGGCGTTACCTGCGTCATGATCTGCTGCTGGCGCGCATCGTCCGCTGGATAATTCACCCGCACTTCCTTTACTTGCTGCCATAGATCCCGCATTGGCCGCACCGTATCGGCGTAGCGTTTCCCGTTTAAGGTCGCGATCGCCTGGGCACGCCGGTATTCTGGGCGTTTCCAGAGAAGGTGGATGTCGATGCCCCGGCTCAATTGATCGGAAGTGTAGGTTTGCATTAACTCCCCAGCGATCCAAAGTTCGTACGTCCCCTCCCGGAGGCCGATCACCTGGAGCCGTTCCCGATTGAAACGTGCATCGACTCCGGCCAATTGCGATCCGATAAACGCCTCCTCCGGCATCGCCCAGGGGAGGGATTTAGCCAGCCAAATGAAGCTGACTTGAGCCTCGCTCCCGCTCAATTGAGTTAACGAGCCTCCAGTCGATTTGGAACGCCAGGCCGGGTCCCCCGTGCCATGCATCAAGAGGATGTCCGCCTCCCGCTCCGCGCCTTCTGGCGAGAGCCCATCGATCACCGCCACCGCCATCACCGCATGACCTCCGGCATCCGCCAGCAATCCCTCCGGCACCAAACTGAACGCTGGATTCACCCGCCGTTCCCGGGCCGTCGCCGCCGTGAGAGCGCCCCAGGCGTCAATGAACCGGACACGCCGTTCCATAGCCAAATCCCCGAGCAACGCCGTGTAATAGCCCATGACGCCATTGTAATCCGGGGACAGATTGGACAAACGGAACCGGTAGGAAGGATCCGAGGCGGTCCGTTCACGGTGGGTGCGGAGGTCCACCAACGCGGGCGACATCAGGAAGGGATGAATCCTGGCGGCTTCCAGCCGGTTCAAGAGCTCCGCCACGTTCAACTGAAAGGCGCGGGCCTTGGCCGGATCAAAGCTGCGCAGTCCGCCGTCCCAGGTGCCCAACTGGATGATCGCGTAGTCGAGTTTCCGCTCGATGACATCAGTATCCAGCCGCTCCAGAGCATCCTGCGCCGTGTCCGCCTTGATCCCGGCGTTATAGAAAACCATTTTCCTGTCCGGGTACCGCGTGTAGAAGAAGTTTTCCACGTATTGGCACCAACGGCCGTCATAGACCGATTCATCCCCGATGAATCCGAACGCCTGGCCTGCCGTGTAAGTAAAGTGCGCGGGATACGGCGGATTCGCCCTCACCGCCGGGGGGAAGGTCACGTTCACGATCCAAACCAAGCAGGCGAGTAGGAGGGCCAAACCGGCGCAAAACGGGCGCATGGCTCCAAGCATCCGGTCTCCTTGGTAACTTTCAAGCGGGATAGGGGAAACGAAATGGATCGGGTTGAAGCCGGAACCTCTCGCGAGCGTCCGAACGATGTTGACGGACCGGCCATCCTCCGCTTCTTCTCAGCCATGAACCGCACGGCCCAGGCCGCCATCATCCTTGTCCTCACCTTGATCACCCTAGCGATCTCAGTGTGGGGACGTATTTTGGGGAACCGCGCCGAGGTCACGATCCGCGAGCGGAAGCAATTTCAATTGAGCGTCGATCGCCTGCAATCACTGCAAACGCAAAAGCTCGCCCTGACCCACCGCCTCAAGCGTCTCTTCGGCCGCCAAGCGCAGTTGCAAGCCGAGCAAGCCCCGGCGGACGAGATCGCGAAAATCACCGAAGAGATCGCGTCCGGAGAGAAGCGCTTGGCGGCCCTCAACTCAGAAATCGCCGTTGCCGAGCAAGAGGTGAAGCCGACCGCGCCCTGAATGATCCGCCCCATCCGTCGGATTTAACCGGTCCTTCGGAGCAAATGTTTCAGTGCTTCACCGAAGCCGCCGCGAGCTTGGTCTCGGGGTTGACGATCGCGCCCTTGAGGGAATCCGAGGTCGCCGCCTTCAACTCATCGCGGAACTTCGCAATGAAGCTCTCCGTGGGCCAGGAGGCCGCTTCGCCGAAGGCACAAATCGTCCGGCCATCGATCCGGTAGGCCACGGATTCCAGGGTATCGACATCGTCCGGAGATCCTTTTCCGGCCACGATCCGGTCTGAAATCTTCTTCATCCAGAGCGAGCCTTCGCGGCAAGGCGTGCACTGGCCGCAGCTTTCGTGGGCGTAGAAGGCGTTGATGTTGTTCAACACCCAGGCGATCGAGCGGCTGTCGTCGATCACGATGACCCCGCCGGACCCGGCCATGGAACCGCAGGCGGCCAGGGAATCGAAATCCATCGGAATGTCCCAGATGCTGATCTCGCGGTCCTTGAGTTTGAACTTCTCGTCGGCACGCAAGACCTTGGCGGAGCTTCCGCCGGGGATCACCGCCTTGAGCTGACGGCCGGGGCGCAAACCGCCGCACATGTCATTGATGAGCTGGCCCAAGGTCACTTTGCCCACCTGGACCTCGAAGTAGCCCGGCTTCTGGACATCACCGCTCACGCAAAGGATCCGCGTCCCGGTATTGTTCGGCGTGCCGAGCTTGGCGTATTCCGTGCCGCCCATCTGGATGATGTGGGTCACGTGGCAAAGCGTCTCCACGTTGTTCACGATGGTCGGGCAGAGATAAAGCCCCATCGCCGCCGGGAAATACGGTGGCTTGATGCGGGGATAGGGACGCTTCCCTTCCAAACTTTCAATCAAGCCAGTTTCCTCGCCGCAGATGTAGGCGCCCGCGCCGCGGTGGACGTGAATTTCCAAGTCGAACCCGGTGCCGAGGATGTTTTGGCCCAGGAAGTTCTTCCCGCGAGCTTCCTCGATGGCCGCTTCCAGAATCTTCGCGGCGTAGGGAAACTCCTCGCGGATGTAAATGTAAGCCGTGTGGCAGCCGATCGCGAACGCCGTGATCACCATGCCCTCAATGAGCTGGTGCGGGTCCTGGTGCATGATGTAGCGGTCCTTGAACGTCCCCGGCTCCGACTCGTCCGCGTTGCAAATCAGATAGACCGGCTTGGTGTTGTTCGGCGGGATGAAACCCCACTTCACGCCTGCGGGGAACCCGGCCCCACCCCGGCCCCGGACTCCGGCGGTCTTCACTTCCGCCTGGATATCGACGGGCGCCATCGTCAGCGCTTTCTTCAACGACTCATAGCCGCCTTCACGCAAATACGTCTCGATCCCCGGGTCCCAACCCTCGCGATCGACGTTGCGGAAAATCATCCGGTGCTCAAGCGGATGCGGAACTTTGCCGGGCTTGTAGGAAATAGACATGCCGTGAGGGGATACGAACGAACGGGAAGGCGGGGTCAAGAATACCGGTCGAGGAGTCTGCGGGCATCCTCGGGTTTCACTTGCTCATGGAGATCGTCGTTGACCATGCACACCGGACCGGTGCCGCAACTGGCCAAACACTCGGCGAACTCGATGCTGAACCGCCCGTCCTTGGAGACACAAATCGGGTGATGATGATCCGCATGGCTCCGGTCGATGCCGGCTTTCTCCGCCAGCGCATCCATGAGCACGTGGCTTCCGGCCATGGCGCAGGAGAGCGTCCGGCAAACTCGGATGTGGTAGCGGCCCGGCTCGCTTTGCCGGAAACTGGGGTAAAATGTCAGCACCTCCATCACCTGGATCGCGTCCAACTCCAGCTTGGCGGCCAACCACTCGACCAGATCTTCCGGCACGTAGCGGAAGTGGCCCTGGATCGCGTGCAAAGCCGGGAGCAGAGCGCTGCGCTTATCCGGATAACGCGTGAGGCGCTGATCGATCTCCTTTTCAACCTCGACAGGGACCTGATGCGGCATTCTGCGCGAAGCATGATCCGCCGGAAAAACGGTCGCAACGGGAATTTGTGAAAAATTTCACAAGCCCTGCCTCGGCGCAAAACCTCCTCCCGGCCGCCTCGTGCTCGTGCTCGTGCTCGTGCTCGAAATCGAAATCGAAATCGAAATCGATTGCAATTACGAGCACCGCTTCGCTGCGCACGAGCACGAAAACGGAAATGCCCCAGGAGGGCGCTAAGCCCCGGCCGGCAAGGGAGGACTGAAAGACAAATTCTCCACTTTCCGTGCAACGTTTGGCGCTGCCTGGCGTCTCAATCCCTGACCAGGACGTCTTTTCGACGAATCCCTGGCCAAGAGACAATCGTAACTCAATCAAACCAACCGAACCCATTGTTCATCATGAAAAAACTCCTCACGTTCTTCGCCGCCCTTCTGGCCACTAGCACCCTCGCCGTCGCCGGTGAATATGAAGACATCAGCATCGAAGAGCTCTCCAAAGCCATCTCCGAAGGCAAGGTGACCGTCCTCGACGTCAATGGCTCTGGCTCCTATGGCCGTGGCCACATCCCCGGCGCCATCGACTTCAAGGCCAACAGCGCGGAAATCGCCAAGCATCTTCCGGCTGACAAGGGTCAGTTGGTCGTCGCTTATTGCGGTGGCCCCGGTTGCAACGCCTACAAGGCTGGCGCCAAAGCCGCCGAAGACCTCGGCTACACCAACGTCAAGCACCTCGCCGCCGGCATCAGCGGCTGGCTCGACGCCGGCAAGCCCACCGAAAAGGCGGAATCCAAGTAATCTCCTCCGGAGCCTCGCGCTCCGCATCTAGTGCTTGTGTGCTCCAGCGGCGCTACGTCTCACGTGGCGCCGCTTTTTTCGTTGCCTTTCCCCATTCCAACTCAAAACTCCAGAGCTCCACGACTCCGGCGGCCCGCCGCCACCACTCCAACACTCCACCCATCATGTCAGTCCTCATCGCCGGTTCCATCGCTCTCGATCACATCAAAACCCCCTCGGAATCCTCCGGCGAAGTCCTCGGCGGTTCCGCTTCTTACGCCGCCGTCGCCGCCGCCTTTAGCAGCCCCGTCAATCTCGTCGGCATCGTCGGCGCCGATTTCCCCGATCAACACGCCAAACTCTTCCGTTCCCGGGACATCAACCTGGATGGCGTCGAAGTCGTCGCGGATGGCAAAACCTTCCGCTGGTCCGGCGAATACTTTGGCGACCTCAACTCCCGCGAAACCCTTGATGTCCACCTCAACGTCCTGGCACACTACTCGCCGGAATTGAACGACGCTTACCGCCGCTCCAACATCATCCTCCTCGCCAACGCCGGCCCCGACAGCCAGCTCAAGGTCCTCCGCCAGTGCGAAGCCCCGGTCTTCACCATCGCCGACACCATGGACCTCTGGATCACCACGATGCGCGATGAGCTTCAGGAGCTCCTCCGGTCCGTCGATATGCTCGTCATCAACGACAGCGAAGCCCGCCAGCTCACCGAAAGCACGAATCTCATTCAAGCCGGAGAAAAGATGATCGCCATGGGCCCCCGCTACGTCATCCTCAAAAAAGGCGAGCACGGCTCTCTCCTCTTCGGCCGCAACGGCGAGTTCTTCACCACCGGAGCCTTCCCGCTCCGCGCCGTTCACGATCCCACCGGCGCGGGCGATAGCTTCGTTGGCGGATTGGCCGGTTACCTCGGCTCTCTGGGCGAACGGGATATCGCCCTGGAAGACATCGCCGAAGGCATCGTCCTCGGCACCGTGACCGCCAGCTTCACCTGCGAGGAATTCGGCCTGCGCAAGCTCGCCTCCATTTCTAAAGCCGACATCGAAGCCCGCCGCGAGGCCTTCCGTTCCATGGCACGGCTGCGCTAGGCCGTAATCGTGCTCGTGCTCGAAACAATCCTCATCGTCACTCGATCGACGACGAGCAATTACGCTTGCTGAGTTCGATTACGATAACGAGCACCGCTTCGCTGACCACGAGCACGAGCAAGACGCCTTCGCGGACGGCCGCTCCTCCAGGTTAAGCGACAGTTGACCAGGTTGAACCGAGCGCTGATCGCGTCGGGTGTCCGCAGATGTTCTCCAATGATCACGTTTTCAGAATGCGCCAGTGACCAGGAGATTCGGCGAGCAGTCGTCGACTGATCGGGGCTATTGGCGAAGGAGCCGTACGCAGAGGCACTGGCCATGTCTCTGCACACCTCTGAGTCGTTCGGATTCGAGCGGACTCCGGCGCATCTCGAAGATTGGATCTCGAACTACGGTTGCGCTCGAGCGGATTGCGACAGCGGCGAGTATCTGAAGGTGTCCTCACTGTTTGATCAAACAGAGTCAGACGAGTACATCGATCAAATGGTTGATCGTTGATAGGGAAAGATCCAGTCAAAACCGAGGCGACGGCCGTCACGGACGATGTGGCAGCCGTCACGGAGGATGTGACATTAGTCTTTCTAATGGACGCAACCGTCACGGACCATGTGACATTAGTCTTTCTAATGGACGCCACCATCACGGACCATGTGGCCGCCATCACGGACGCCGTGACACCCGTCACGGAGCAGCTGACGCCCATCCAGACGCACCAAACCGTCGTCCGAAGCCATCTGACCGCCGTCCGCTCGATCGCGCCCCTCCCCAGTAGCCCCGCGCCACGATTCCACGAACGTCAGGCCGCCCCCAGGACGCAAGAAGCCGCGCCTAGCACCTCCTCCAAACCAACCAGTCGCACCCCGTCATCCCGCATTGAGAATGCCGCATCCGCGAAATCTCCCAACCATTCGCCCAGCCACGAACAATTCCTCACTGCCATCCAATCGAAACCGAACTCGCCTCAGCACGGCACCGCAGGCCACACACCGGAAACGCTCGCTTCCGCACCCGATTAGCCCATAACAGACACACTCCGAGACGCCAGATCAGCGATTCTTCAGACCTCAGTGGATGCGGTCCGCCCGGTGGACTTCGCATTGTCACAACGCTAGTGGTCCGCCCGCGAAAAGCTACCGGCTGTTGCCCGCGGAGCCCTTCTCAGATGTCGATCCTCCGGCGCTGCGGGCGTCTGTCTTGGCTGATGGCCCTCGTGACCGAGGTGCGGTTGACGGGTTCCTCGATCCAAGCCACCCGGTGGGGAAGGCCCGGTCGGCCCGGTCCTGCTCAAGCTCCGGGACTCTCATGCTCTCCCGCTCTCGCACCGCCGGGTTCCCCGGCACTCCGGATATCCTGAGCAGCCCCAGAACTGGGAGCCCGCATGAGAGCCCTGCCGGGCCATGCGCAGCCGCATCGGCCGGGAGCAGAGCGGGCAGCCGGGGGCGGCAGACCTGTCAGACCTGTCAGACCTGTCAGACCTGTCAGACCTGTCAGACCTGTCAGACGCGTCGGACTCGTCCGCTGCCGCCGCGGCCGCCCTCCGCGCAGCGGCCCGTACCGCGTACATCCGCTCCGTAAACCCGCCCTGCTCCACAAAATCCCGCTCCAGCCGCTCAATCTGCCGCCGCAGCAGATAACTCGCCTGGTTGATCAAGCACAGCAGCGTATTCGCGGCCTCTTCCGGCGGAGCTGTGCGGAAAGGACACGCGTCCGCGCCGCCCGCACCCACCCGGTCCCTGATGCTCCGCGCTTCCGGCGACTCCTTGTCCCAAACCGCAAAGCCCCGGTGCCGGAGGAAATCCTCATAATCCCGCAGCAACTCCTCCAAACTCGCGCGAGCCACATTCGTCAGCTTCAACTCCGTCTTCTTCGAAGTACCCGAAGCCACACTCCCTTCCTCAATGTTGCGCACCCCACTGCGCGCCGCCTGCACCATCTGATCATGAGTGCGGGACCGTTTGTCGATGAACCGGTCACAAAACACCACCGTCCCGTCATAAACCGCCAAAGCCGCCTGAAAACTCCGCAACCCGCGGTACCCGCCATGCTTAGGAATTAGCCGCTCCGGTTGCTCAGGGTTCTTCATAGAATTAGTTCTTAAGAACACTATTAAGTTCCCCGCAAACGTCCACTAAAATTTCCGTCAGACCCGTCAGACCCGTCAGACCCGTCAGACCCGTCAGACCCGTCAGACCCGTCAGACCCGTCAGACCCGTCAGACCCGTC
>CAMCXS010000091.1 GCA_945883495.1 Akkermansia muciniphila | reverse complement strand
AAATCTCGGTGAGCGGCGAAGTGCGCGAGGCGATCGAAATCGCCCGGGAAAGCGCGTTCTCGCCGGGGGAGTTGGAAGCGTATGATCGCTTTTGGGATTTTGTCCGCCGGGAGCGGACGCTGATCTCGGGCAGCCACCAAGAGGGGCTTCAAGAAGGTCTCGAAAAAGGTCTAGAAAAGGGCCGGGCGCAGGGGCTCGAAGATGCCGTTCACCGCCTCGTATCCAGCGGGCTCGCGGAAGCCGAAGCGCGGCGGCTGCTTGGCCTGCCGACTGAAAGCCACCCCGGCGACTCCGGCTTGTGAGTTTGCTCGATCCTCGCAGTGATTTGGTCTTCAAGCGGATCTTTGGGAAGCGTCCGGAGATCTTGCGCAGCTTCCTGAACGCGTTGCCGCCATTCGAGGGCGAGGTTGAGGCCGGCGCCGCTCCACTTAGGAACGATCAATCGGGGAAGCAAGTCGCCGCCCAAACTTCGATGGCCTGCTCACGGCCTTTCACGAAGTGCATGCCCGAGTGATCGCACCAAGCGGCGCCTTCAGGCCAATCCTTGAGGAACTCCGACGTGGCCAGCACGGAGCGGCCAATGGTCCGGGTCAGGCTCTCCAGGCGGAAAGTCACGTTCACCGGATCTCCCACCAAGGTGAATTCTCTCTGGCTGAATCCACCACAGGCGACTTTGCCGATGTTTAGGGCCACGCCCACGCCAAAGGTCAGCTCCAACTGCGCAAAGAGTTCCGCGCGGGTCGATTGGATGCTCTCGCAAACCGTGAGCAATTCCCGCGAAGCCCGGAGCGCCGCCGTTCTCGCCTCTGGAGTGATCGCGGTCCAGTAGGCCAACACGCTGTCTCCAATGAATTTGTCCACCGTGGCTCCGTGCCGGGAGAGGATCGATTCCACGTTCGCATACCAGCCGCCAATCACTTGGGCCAGATCGTCTGGGCTGAGCTTTTCCGACATCGAGGTGAAGCCCTGAATATCACTAACTAAGATAATCACGGGCATGGAACGCACGAACGCGATGGTATCGCTCCCGCCGAGCGGCGCTCTGCCGCTTTCATCCAGCCCCCCTTCTTGCTCAAAACGGAAGGAATGATCAATGAGCTCCACGACATCCCCCGGGACCAATTTCCGGGCGGCGGTGACCCGGGAACCGTTCACGTAGCTGCCGTTGAAGCTGCCCAAATCGAAAAACCAGAAGCCCTCGTCCTGGCGCCGGATCATCGCGTGACGCCGGGAAATCCGCGGATCGGAGACGACCATGTGGCACTCCGGGCTCCGGCCGATGACTGACACCGGGCCCAATTCGATCCGTCCGTCCTCGGATGTGTTCTGGAGGTAGCCTCTCACAAGGCCAGGATTCAACTACAGACCTGAGGCAGAGGCAATCTCTTTTGCCGGAGGCTTACGTGCCTCAATAATCCCGTTCCAGAAGATAGTTGCCCAACGCGCGCAATGCCGCCCCGGACGCGCCGAAGATCTCCAAGGCAGCGAGCGCCTCCTGGGTCAACCGGTGCGCCTCTTGCCGGGACGCGTCCAAGCCCAGCAACGCTGGATAGGTCGATTTTTCCGAATCGACGTCCTTGCCCGCGCTTTTTCCCAGTTTCTCGCTGGTCTGGGTCACGTCGAGGATGTCATCGATCACCTGAAACGCCAAGCCCGCCGCTTGACCGAACTTCGTCAACGCCTCCAGTTGCACCTCTGATGCTCCCGCCGCCATCCCGCCGAAGCGGACGCTGGTGGTCAGCAGCGCCGCCGTTTTGCTCAGGTGGACAAACCGCAGCTCTTCCAAGGTCAGGCGCTTCGATTCCCCTTCCAGATCCAGCACTTGGCCACCGACGAGGTGACGCGACCCGGACGTCACCGCCAATTCCTTGGCATACACGCCGCCGCCATTCTGTTCCCCACAAATCTCAAAGGCCAACGCTTGCAACGCATCCCCCGCCAATACCGCGATGCCGTCCCCAAATACCTTGTGACAGGTGGGGTGGCCACGCCGGAAGTCGTCGTCATCCATGCAGGGCAAATCGTCGTGAATCAGCGTGTAGGTGTGCAGGCATTCCAAGGCGACGCCGAGATCCAAGGCGGCCTCCGGTTGAGCCCCGCAAGCTTCCGCCGCCGCCAGGCAAAGAATGGGCCGCAGCCGTTTCCCGCCCGCAAAGATGGAGTGGCGCATCGCCCGATGCAGCGTCTGTGGCCGCTCGTCCACGGAAGGCAGCCGAGCCTCCAAAGCCGCCTCCACCAACTCGCGTCGTTCCTTCAGGTAAACTTCCAGCTCCATTTCCGGCCCCTCAACCAACCACTCTCAACCCTCAACCATTACAGAAGTTCCGCAATCTGCACCGCATTGAGCGCCGCTCCCTTGCGGACCTGATCACCGACGACCCACATGGTCAGGCCGTTGGGGAACACGAGGTCTTCCCGGATCCGGCCGACGAGGCAATCGTCCTTGCCCGTGCAATCGAGCGGCGTGGGGAAGCGATTTGCTTCGCGGTCATCGAGAATTTGCACCCCGGCGGCCGCGCCAATCAGGCGGCGTGCTTCTTCGACCGAAGGCTTTTCCTCGAAATCGACCGTCACCGCCACCGAGTGGGAGCGGAACACGGGGACGCGGACGCAGGTCACGGAAGCTTTGAGGTCCGGCTGATGCAGGATCTTGCGGCCTTCGTTTTGCATCTTCATTTCCTCGCTGGTGTAGCCGTTGCCGATCACGCCACCGATTTCCGGAAGGCAGTTTGAGGCGATTTGCCGGGAATACACCTTGGGCACGATCGGTTCGCCGAGGACCAGGGCGCGATTCTGCGCGGACAGTTCTTCGATGCCGGCTTGCCCGGTGCCGGAAACGGCTTGGTAACTGGCAGCGATGATCGACCGCGCCTTCCAGACCCGGTGCAGCGAGTAGAGCCCCATCAGGGCGACAATCGTGGTGCAGTTCGGGTTGGCGATGATCCCGTTGTGCTGCTTCGTGTCCTCTGGATTGATCTCCGGCACCACCAAGGGCACCCCGGCGTCCATCCGGAACGCGGAGGAATTGTCCACCACCACCGCGCCCGCCTTCACGGCATGCGGTCCGAATTCCTTGGAGATTCCGCTGCCCGCACTGAACAGCGCGATCTCCACGTCCGCGAACGACTCAGGCGTCAGCTCTTCCACGGTCAATTCCTCGCCGCGGAAGGTCATCTTCTTCCCTTTGGAGCGAGCGGAGGCCAAGAGTTTCAGGCTGGCGACCGGGAAATTCCGCTCTTCCAGACACTGCAGCATTTCAACGCCGACGGCTCCCGTGGCTCCGGCGATGGCGATCCGTTTTCCTGCGCTCATGGTGTTTTCGATTCCGAGATTCCGATTCTGATTTGAAAGGGGCGTCATCGTAGCCACCTTGAACACCAATGCAACCACCCCCTCGGAAAATCCAAGTTTCCATCGCCCGCCAGGAGCTCCAACTCCTCGAAGGGGAGCAAGTCGTGGCCGCCTATCCCGTCTCGACGTCGAAATTCGGCCTTGGCACCGAGCCGGGCAGCTACAAAACGCCGCTCGGCCGGTTCCGGGTCGCGGAACGCCATGGAGAAGGGGCTCCGTTGGGCACCATCTTCAAATCCCGCCAGCCCGTGGGCCTCTGGAATCCCGGTGACGTCACGGAGGACGATTATGTGCTCACCCGGATCCTGTGGCTCGAAGGCTTGGAAGAGCACAACGCGAACACCAAGGATCGCTATATTTACATCCACGGCACGAATCAAGAAGAACAGATCGGCCAGCCTGCCAGCATCGGATGCGTCCGCATGAAGAACGCGGACGTGGCTGCCCTTTACGACTTGGTGCCCGAAGGCGTGGAAGTGGAGATCGTGGCGTAGACGTCCGCGCCACCAATCACGCGCCCACCATCAAGCGTGCCGGTTGCTCCAGGCAATCCTTGATACGGGTCAGGAAGGTGACGGCTTCTTTGCCGTCGATGAGGCGGTGGTCGTAGCTCAGCGCCAAATTCATCATCGGCCGGATCACGACTTGGCCATCGCGCGCCACAGGACGATCCTGGATGGCGTGCATCCCGAGGATCGCGCTCTGAGGGAAGTTCAGAATGGGCGTGCTCAAGAGGGATCCGTAAATCCCGCCATTTGAGATCGTGAAAACGCCGCCCTGGAGATCCTCAAACGCGATTTTGCCGGTGCGCGCCTTGGCGGCATAATCGGCGATGTCTTGCTCGATCTCGGCAAACGTTTTTTGGTCAGCGTCGCGCACCACGGGCACGATCAAACCCTTCTCCGTCCCGATTGCCACGCCGATGTCGTAGAAATGGTTCTGAACGATGTCGTCTCCGTCGATCCGGCCATTGACCTGTGGGATGTTTTGCAGAGCATCGACCGTGGCCTTCACGAAGAAGGACATGAAGCCGAGCTTGATCCCATGACGCGCCACGAAGGAATCCTGGAGTTCCTTGCGGAGCTTCATGATGGCGCTCATGTCGCACTCGTTGAACGTCGTGAGAATCGCGGCGGTGTGCTGGGCCTCCACCAAGTGGGAAGCGATCTTGCGCCGCAGCGGAGACATCTTTACCCGGACGACGCGGGAATCGCCACGGACCACAGGGACGTTCGCGGGAGCAGGACGCGAAGGGACGACGGTCAACTGCGGACGATCTGGTTCCACGGTCTGCACGAAGGCTTCGACGACCTTCGGAGCTGGCACGGGAGCAGGCGCCGTAGCCACGGGAGCCGCAACCGGAGCGGGCGCCGGTGAAGCCGAAGGCGCTGGAGTCGCAGCGGCCACCCCTTCCTCAATACGGGCCACCACGGCGCCGATCTCCACCTCCGTTCCCGCCGGCACTTGAATCCGCAGAACCCCGCTCGCTTCAGCGGGCACCTCCGTAGAAATCTTATCGGTCTCCACGGTCAGCAGGAGATCTCCGGCTTTCACCAGTTCGCCATCGGCTTTGTGCCACTGGGCGATGGTTCCGGACGTGATGGATTCGCCGACGCTCGGGATGCGGACTTCTTGACTCATTGAAAATACGGTGGGTGTAAGATGGGGAACGGGGAAAGTTTCAAACGCGGAAGGCGTCGTCGATCAGCTTGGTTTGCTCGCGCGTGTGGAGGACCTTGGCTCCTGCGGCTGGGCTGGCCGAAGCGCCCCGTCCGGCGAAGCGGAGCACAAAGCCTTTCAAGTGATGGCTGATCTCCTGTTGCAAGCGGGGGGCGATAAACGACCAGCCGCCCATGTTCTTCGACTCTTCCTGGCACCAGACGAGCCGCGTCTTGTTCTGCGGATATCGTCCCAAGATTTGCCGGAAGAGTTCCCGGTTGAAGGGATAAAACTGCTCGACCCGGACGATCGCGGAATCGGTGATGCCCTGGGTGCGGCGGTAGTTGAGCAGATCGTAGTAAACCTTGCCCGAGCAGAGCACCACCCGCTTGATGTGGGAAACATCCCCGGTCATTTCCGGATCATCCAAAATCTCCCGGAAACTGGTATCGCCGGTGAGATCCGCTTCATAGCTCACGCACTCGGGGTGGCCCAACAAGCTCTTGGGCGTCATCACGACAAGCGGCTTGCGGACCGGCCGGTTGGCCTGACGGCGCAAGAGGTGGAAGTACTGCGCCGGCGAAGAGGGATAACAAACCTGAATGTTGGTTTCCGCACAGAGCTGGAGAAATCGCTCCAACCGCGCGCTGGAGTGCTCCGGCCCCATCCCTTCGTAGCCATGCGGAAGGAGCAAGGTGATGTTGCTCGGCTGCTGCCACTTCGATTCCGCTGAGCAGATGAATTGGTCGATGATGACCTGGGCGCCATTGGCGAAATCGCCAAATTGCGCTTCCCAAAGGACAAGCATGTCCCGGGCGACGATGGAATACCCGTAGTCGAACCCGAGCACGGCCGCCTCGGAGAGGAGGCTGTTGTAAACGTAAAAGCGAGCTTGTTCCCAGCCTTCCGGCGCCACGTGGCGCAGCGGGAAATAGCGCTCCCGAGTGTTCACATCGTAGAGCACCGCATGGCGCTGGCTGAACGTGCCGCGGCGGCAGTCCTGTCCGGAAAGCCGGACACCGGTTCCTTCCAGCAGGAGAGAACCAAAGGCCAGCGATTCCGCGAACGCCCAATTGTAAGGCCCACCGTTCGCGGCCGCTTCCCGGCGAGGTCCGAGGAACCGTTTGTCCAGTTTGTCGTTCGGTTGAAAACCTTCCGGAAGCGTCGTGAGGCGATGCCCCAAATGCCGAAGCCAGTCGGGCTGAATGCCGGTGATGAACGGATCGTGAGAATAGGGAGCTTGGGCGACGCCGGTCGAGCCCGCGAAAACGTGCCCCTCCCCTTTGCGTTCGTGTTCTTTGAGTTGCTCGTGCTCCTCGGTGATCCGGCTTTCGTACTCCTGGTGCAGCTTGGCCACCCCTGCCTGATCCATGATGCCCCGGGCGAGCAGGTTCTCCGCGTAGAGATCCGCGATCTCTGGGTGCGTTTGGATGTTCCGGTAAAGGTTCGGAAGGGTGAACGCGGGCTCATCCCCTTCGTTGTGCCCGTTCCGGCGGTAGCAGACGATATCCACCACCACATCCCGATTGTAGCGCTGACGGAATTCGAGAGCGAGCCGGGTCACGAAGGCGACTTCAAGCGGTTTGTCCCCGTTCACGTGGAACACCGGCGCCTCGATCATCTTCGCCACATCCGTGCAGTATGCCGAGGAACGGGCGTCGTCCGGAGTCGTCGTGAACCCGATCTGGTTGTTGATGATGAGGTGAATCGTCCCGCCGGTCCGGTAGCCCGGAAGCTGGGAAAGGTTGAGCACCTCGGCGACGCTTCCCTGCCCCGCGAAGGCGGCGTCACCGTGAATGAGGATCGGGAGGACACTATCGCGATCGACTCCCTCGTCATCCGGGAAGTTGGCGGCACGCTGCCGGGCCCTGGCCTTGCCTTCCACCACGGCATTCACCGCTTCCAGGTGACTCGGATTCGCCGCCAGCGAGATGCAGACTTGTCCGCCGCTCTCCGTCGTGCGCACGGTTTCGAAACCGAGGTGATACTTCACGTCCCCATCGCCCATGATGAGATTGGGCACGTAGTTTTCGCTGAATTCGTAAAGAATCACCTTCAGCGGCTTGCAAAGATAATTCGCCAACACGTTCAACCGGCCGCGGTGGGCCATGCCCATCACCAAGTGATCGACACCTTCTTCCGGACAGGCCTCGAAAATGGTCCCCAGCGCCACCATGAGCGACTCGCCGCCATCGAGACCAAACCGTTTCTGGCCGACGTATTTGCGGTGGAGGAATTGCTCGAACGCCTCCGCCTCCACCAGCCATTTCAAAATCCGCTGCTGATGCGCCGGAGAAAGGCTGGGCTGCTCAAAACGCCCTTCAATCCGGTCGCGGAGCCAGTGACGCACCTCCGTGTTGTGGATGTGCATGAACTCGAAGCCGATCCAATCGCAATAGATCGCCTTGAGCCGGTTGATCATGTCCCCAAGGGTCATGCGGTCCGCTTCGCCGAAGAACTGGGACTGCACTTCCAACTGCAAATCTTGCTCGGTGAAGCCCAACTCAGCCAAGCTGAGCCGTTGGTTGACGGGAGCGGCGTTGCTCAATGGATCCAGCCACGCCTGCGTGTGGCCGAGAATCCGGTAGTTGTAAATCATGCTCACCACCCGCGCCCGCAGCGCAAGATCCATCTCCCCGCCCCCAGCTTGCCCAGGCGTCGCGAAATTCTCCTGGCCCAACTCAAATCCCTCGAAGAAGGCCGACCAATTCGGCTCCAATGATCTGGGATCCTGTTTCCACTGGACGTAAAGTTCGTCCATCAGATCGGCATTGAGCCTAGGCGAGACTGAGGAACTCATCGGATAGGAATGGCGGGTTGGCTGGGTTGAAAGGAGGGCAGAAGGCGCCGGAGCTTGGCACTGTGTCACGCTTCGACGAAATTTCTCGGGAAAAAAGACGGAGATTACCGGAAATACGCACTGAGCCCTTAGGTCTTACGCGTCTGGCTGTATGGTGGATACGAGAGGAAATGGAAACTCTATCCGGCCTCTCGATTCTCATCGCAGACCCATGCATTGCGGGCTTCCCTTGGCCCGGCCGCTTTGCTAATTTGATTCCCGATTCTACTCGAGGACCGGAATGGCCTTTGGCTTTCATCTCTTTTCGCCTCCTCCCCCCGATTCACCGGCGGCGGTGCCCCCGTTTGACTCTTCAGGCCGCAACTACCTCGAACAAGTCCTCGATAATCTCCCCGTCGCCCTCTTTGTAAAGGACGCCTCGGACCATTTCCGCTTTGTCGTCTGGAACAAAAAGCAGGAGGAAATCACCACGATCCCTCGCACGGTTGCCCTCGGAAAAACAGACTACGACCTTTTCTCCAAGGAGTCAGCCGACTATTTCCGGGAAGTCGATCTCGCCGTGCTGCGCCGCGGCCGCCGCGTGGAAGTTCCCGAGGAGATCATTGAACGCGATTCCGGCGGAGATATCTGGTTGCGCACCGTGAAGGTCCCGGTCGCCGACGGCACCCAGGGCCATACGTTGATTCTCGGCATCTCCGAAGATATCACCGATCGCATCCACGCCCGGGAGCAGTTGGATCGCCTGAACAAAAACTTGCTGCATGTCAATCGCGAGCTTGAGGACACCCAGCTCCAACTCATCCAAGCGGAAAAACTCGAGTCCATCGGCCGCCTCGCCGCCGGGGTGGCCCACGAGGTGAAGAACCCCTTGGCTCTGCTGCTGCTCGGCGTGGAGTATCTCACTGGCGGCGTCAAGGAGGACGATCCTAACGTCCCCGTCATTCTGAACGAAATGCGTGAAGCCATCGCCCGCGCCGATCGCATCGTCCGCGGCATGGTAGATTTCTCCTCCGAACGCAAACTCTCCATGGAGCCGACGGATTTCTCCGCGCTCGTCCAACACGTCTTGCTCATGGTCCGCCACGAACTCACCCGGGGCTCGGTGAACGTGGAGATCGAGTTCGAGAAGAACTTACCCAAGGTGCTTATCGACAGCGCGAAGTTCGAGCAAATCCTCGTCAACCTGTTCATCAACTCCCTCCACGCGATGCGGGACACGAAGGACCCGAAACTTGAGGTCCTCATTTACACGGACACGCTGGAAAACGTGGAACGCGACGAAGGAGCCCGCACCGTGAATCATCTGCGATCAGGCGATGACGTCCTGGTGTTGGAGGTGAAGGACAACGGAACGGGCGTCTCCCAAGAGAATCTCTGCAAAGTCTTCGACCCCTTCTTCACCACCAAGGCCACCGGACAAGGCACCGGCCTCGGGCTGTCGGTGGTCCGCAAAATCGTCGAACTCCACGGCGGGAAAGTGGAAATTTCCAACCGCCTCTACGGTGGCGCCAAAGTCCGCATCACCCTCAAGTCCGTCTTGCGCGAATCCGCGCCGTCGTGAGCCTGCCGCGCCAACCCTGGCTGTTCCGGCTCGACACGCCTTTGGCGGAGCGGCTTGGCCCCGATTTCCCGGCCCGCGTGCCCAGCCGACCAGGCGTTTACTTTTTCCGGGATGGACACGGAGACCTGCTCTACATCGGACAATCGTCGAACCTGCGGCAACGCCTCGCCAGTTACCGCCACGTCACCCCGGACCGCCATCCCCGCCGCACCCTGCGACTGGTCAACCGAATCGCCCGGGTCGATTGGCGCCTTTGCCAATCTGCCTCCGAAGCGGAGGAGTTGGAGCGAGTTCTCCTGCTGGAATACCGGCCGCCATTCAATCGCGCCGGAACGTGGCAGGGCCTCCCGTGGTGGCTTGAGATCGAATCCAGCGAAGCCGCCCTCCGCTTCCGGATCGTCCGCGAGAGCAGCCAGCCGACCTCAATCGGTCCCCTGCCCTCGGCGTTCCGTTACGTCTTCATATCCCTGGCCAGATGTGCCTCGCGGTTGGCGCATCCAGACCGCCACCTCTGGGAACACCCGGCCGGACTCTTCTCCCCGTCGCCCCCGCTCTCTTGGGAGTGGAACTTGCCGGATCCGGCGGAATGGGAGCGCTTGTTGCGATCCTTTGCGACGGGTGAATCAACGGAACTGATGGAGCGTTTGAACGCGCTCCCAGCCTCTCGTGAACAGGAAGACGCCCTTTGGGAAGAAGAAATGGAACGGCTCCGGCGCTTCAGGGGGGACGCCCTTGCCGATGCAACTGCCAAGAGTTCCAAAGGTTGTGCCAAATGACGTAAAACGTCGGGCCGAGCGCCACCAGCGGGCTGGCATAGGCCATCGCGAGATAAATCGTGAAGGTCGTGTTCTTCTGTCCCAAGGATTGGCTCGCTTCCGCCGCGAACTCGCGCCCTCCTATCCATCGCCCCAATGAGAAACTGACGGCGCAAATCACCAAGGCGGCCACCGCGATCTTCAACACCACGACCGGTGCCAGCCCACTTTGCGTCCGCAGGAAGTGGGATGCATTTGCGGTGATCAAGAAGATCGCCACCACCCAGACGCCGAAATTCAAATTTCCCAGCGTGCCCGCCCAGTCCACCGCCGCCTTCCAGATCCGCCGCGCCAGCCAAGCCAACGCGAACGGCCCAAACACGATCCCCCCCATGCTCCGAGCCACTTGAGCAAACACTCCGGGCGTAGGCCGCCCCAGCACAAACGGCAGGATCAGCGGCATCGCCGCCGCGACAGCCAGGTTGGAAAGGAGGAACGCGCCGGTTACATAGGCCACCCGGCCGCGCAAGAAACTGACAATCACCGGAGCCGCAATCGCCGTCGGCGTGATCCCGCAGAAGAAGGCCGCCAAAGCCACGTCGTCGCCGCCCCACCAGCCCGCCAGGCCCCAAGCCACGAACCCCACCACGAAATTCGCGGCCAAGAGCCCGAAATGCGACCGGTGAATCGTCTCCCGCGACAACGGCGTCCGCAAAAAAACCGCGAACAGCATCCATGTCACCAGCCACCGGATCAGCCAAGCCGCCTCATGGGCCTGAGGCAGCGCCGCTCCGAACAACATGGCGCTGAGGATGGGGAGCGTTCGCTTCATGAGGTGCCGGCCGCCTCGGGCGAGGGACACGATGCTCGCTTCAGCGCCCCAACGTCAAACACTGGTCCACCGGGATCTCGATCACTTGCCCCGCCGTCACCATGTCAATCCGATTGATCCGCTTCAGCACGTCCGCCGTGGTAAAGTGCGCCGCGGCGATCCGTTCCCATTCATCGCCAGGCTGCACCAGATACTGGATCGTCGTCTTCGAAGCCACCGCCAGGGTCAATCCCGAAACCGGCTGAACCGGCCCCGGCACCGGCCCGGCTTCCTCACGTCCACCTAGCTCCACCATCGGCCCCGGAGGCGCCGGCTCTTCGGGCCAGGCCACGTACGGATAGTTCGGAGAACGCACTTGAGTCCCAGGTTTCTGCACCGCCACCCGCTCCGCCGCAGGCTTCGTCCACGACTCCGGAACTGGCGTCAGCACCGGCGTGCGCGGCTTCGCGGGAGGAGTCGCCGCCACCTCCATCTCGGGCGGCTCCACCACCTCCCCCGGTCGAGGCAACAGCAGGATCGTCCCCACCAAAAGCTTCCCCTTCGGATTCAAACCATTCGCCGCCGCCAGGGAGGAAAGGTCACATCCATACCGCTGCGCAATTTCCGAGAGCGTGTCCCCCGAAACCACCACGTGTGATTTCCGCCGTTCCACCCGGCGCGGGCTGGCCGGCTCCATCCCTTCATTCTCGTTTTCCACCGCAACGAAGGGCTCCTCGACTGAGGCCGACGGCGCCTCCACCCGCCGTTCGCGCTCCGGCAAGTGACGAACCACGGTGAACACCAGGGGCAACGCAGCCGCCATCGGCAGGAGCAACCCGAGCCGCCAAATATTCCGGGCCCGTTCCGCCCTTGGGTCGGCGCGTCGAAAGAAATCTGGATGAGTGGGATCCATAGCCGAATATCAACGTAGTCAAAATTTTAACTCTAGCAAATTGATTCGCCGTGACGCTTACTTTCTTGACCACCTGGCTCCCCTGCGGAAGCATCGCAGTGATGAATCCCCGCGTTTTCTGGCCTTTGATCGCTGCCGTCGCCCTCCCGGCGGCGCCTACTTCAGCGAACCCGGCGCTGGCCACCGTTCCGGAAGATCCGAAGCTCCCCCGCGTCTTGCTCATCGGGGATTCGATCTCGATCGCCTACACTTTGCCGGTGCGGGAGAGGCTTGCGGGCCAAGTGAACGTGCAACGGATTCCCGTCAACAGCGGCTCGACCGCTCGCGGCCTGAGCGACCTAGACGCCTGGCTCGCCACCGGCGGCAAAGCCGGCCAGAAGTGGGACGTCATCCATTTCAACTGGGGGCTCCACGACCTCTGCTACCGCCTCCCCGATCAGCCCGGCAGCCGCGACAAAGTGAACGGCAAAATCTCCGTCACGCCTGAGCAATACGGCGCCAACCTCGAATCTCTGGCGCAACGTCTCAAAAAGACCGGCGCCAAACTCATCTTCGCCACCACCACCCCCGTGCCTGACAACGAGACGGGCCGCAAAGTGGGCGATGACCTCGTCTACAACCAGGTGGCCACGGCCGTCATGCAACGTCACGGAGTCGCCATCAACGACCTCCACGCAGTCATGGCGGGCAACATGGGACGCTACGCGGTGGGCCCTGGGAACGTCCATTTCAACGACCAAGGCTCCGCCCTCCTCGCGGACAAAGTCGCCGAGGCCATCCAGACGGAATTGAACAACGGCTTTGCCCCGCTCTTCAAAGGCAACTTAACCGACTGGCAGGCCGATGAAGAGGGCGGTTGGGTCGTCGATTCCGCGGGAGCCCTGACCTGCACGTTCAAAGAGGTGAAAGCCAAGGACGGCCAGATGCGCAAAGCCGGTCGCGGCTATCTCTGGACCCGGCAGGCCTACGAAGATTTCGAACTCACCCTCTCCTACAAACTCGCCGAAGCCACCAACAGCGGCGTCTTCTTCCGCACGGATCCCAAGAACCCGGTCCAGGGCGGTTTCGAAATCCAACTGATGGACGATGCCGGTTTCCAGAAAACCCATCCCTCCGTCAGCCCGCGCAACCTCAACGGCGCCCTCTACGATGCCGTCGCGCCCGCCGCGCATCCCGTCCGCCCAGTCGGCCAATGGAACGAACTCCGCATCACGTGCCAAGGCCCCCGGATCCGCGTCAGCATCAACGGCGCGCAAACCGTCGATGCCGACATTTCCCGATGGACCACCCCGGAGCGCAACCCAGACGGCAGCCCCAACAAATTCAAAACCGCGCTCGCGGAACTCCCCCGCACCGGCCGAATTGGTCTCCAAAACCACGGCGATGCCGTCTGGTTCAAAGACATTTTCATCAAGCGCCTCTGAGCCGCGTAGAGCTATAGTGAGCCCCGCATGACCTCTTCTCCCACCGGCGTCGTCGATCTTCTCCGTGACCTGATCGCCATCCCCAGCGTCAATCCCGACGGAGATCCCGGCACCGATCAAACCGGGGAACTGGCTTGCGCCGAATACGTCGCGGACTTCCTTCGCCATCGTTGCGGGGCGGAGACCGTCTTGGAGGAAGTCCTCCCCGGCCGCCCCAACGTCATTGCCCGCTTCGCCTGCGATCGTGCGGAGCCGTCCACCCGTCTGCTCTTCGGCCCGCACCTCGATACCGTCGGCGTAGGCGGCATGACCATTCCGCCGTTCGGAGCGGAACTGCGCGACGGCCGAGTCTGGGGACGGGGCGCCAGCGATACCAAAGGGTCCATGGCCGCGATGCTTTGGGCGCTCCACCAGCATCGCGATTTGATCCCGAAGCTCGACGCCCAAATCGCCTTCGCCGGATTCATGAGCGAGGAAAGCGGCCAGGACGGTTCACGGGACTTCGCCAAACGCCACGCCGGGGAGGTCGACTTTGCCCTGGTCGGCGAACCGACCGGGATGGACGCCGTGCATGCGCACAAGGCCTCCTGGTGGATTGAATTCTCCACGTCCGGCCGCGCCGCCCACGGAGCCCGGCCCGAACTTGGCGACAACGCGATCCTCAAATTGGTGCCGCTCATCCAAGCCTTGGAAGCCTTCGCACACGATCGGCTCCCGGCGTACGACGATGCCGTCCTCGGCCGCGCCACCCTGAGCATCAACCAATGCCAGGGCGGCACCCGCGCGAACATCGTCCCAGATCGTGCGTCGATTATCGTCGATCTCCGCGCCACGCCCGCGCTCCACAGCGCCGGGATCCCCTCGCTCTTGCGGAGTTGGCTCGATCAACGCGGACTTTCAGAAACAAAGATTCGCATCATTGGGGAAAGTCCAGTGCTCCACACGCCGGTCGACCACCCGATCGTGCAACGTCTAAACGGCATGGGCTCCCGTCCGGTCACCGCCCCTTGGTTTTGCGACGCCGGTTGGCTGGCGGGGGCGGGAATTCCGGGAGTCGCCATCGGACCCGGCTCGATCGACCAAGCCCACACCAAGGACGAGTGGATTCTCGTTTCGGATCTGGAGGCCGGCACCGAATTCTTCGGCTCGTTCCTCAAATCGTTCGCGTTCTAGCGGCTTCCGCGATCGTCAGCCGGTGCAACGCCACTAAGCCCTCCTGATCGAGCCGTTTGCTCAAGTACCCACCGGCCAGCGCGAACGCCACCGGAATCCGTCGATCCCGGCACCAGGAAAACACCAAACGTTCCCGCTCCTCGAGAACCGATCGGGTGATTCCCCGCAACCCGCCGTCGCTGTGCTCATGAGGATCCATGCCCGCATTGTAAAGACAGAGATCGAAATCCGGAGCCTCGGCTAACAAGCGCTCGATCGCCGGCAGATACGCCGCCGCATCGCTGATCATGGCGGACTGGCATCGACCTCCAGGTTCGTAGGGATCGAATCGGCAAACCGAGACATCGATTTGCGCAATCCGGGGATCATCCGCAATCATCTTCGCCGTCCCGCCACCGCAGTGGGCGTCCAGGTCCAGGATGAGCACGGACGATGCCCCCGCTCGCAAAGCCGCCTTGGCCGCGAGCACCAAGCCGTTGAACGTGCAATACCCGTGCCCCCGATGCCGCCGCGCGTGATGCAGCCCGCTCGAAAGCGAGCCCGCTACGCCATCCGCCAGAGCCGCGAGAGCCGCCGCCAGGATCCCGCCGTTCGACGCCAACACCATCGGCCACAGCCCTGGATCCCAGGGGAATCGTTGCGATTCCGCCAGCCGCCGCGGCTCACCGGTGCGCACCGCTTCGACGTAGGCCAGGTCGTGAACCTCCAATAGATCCGCGGCCGCCAATCGGTCCGGGATTTGCAGGACCACGCCTTCGATCGGATGACGTTGCATCGACTCCAAAATCCACGTCGCCTTCCGCGTGGTTTCGAAGGCATGCGCGGCTCCGGCGTACTCAGAACTGTAGAAGAGACGCATCGCGAAGCATCTTCTACAATTCCATCCAAATGCACAATGATGATTTTCATCATTGACCTATCATCATTCATCTGCAAATTAGCCCCATGCGGATCACCATTGACATAGATGAAAAGATCTTGGCGGAGGTGATGAAGTTCACCGGAGAGGACAAGAAGGGTCCTGCCGTCGTGAAGGCCGCCACGGACTTCTTAAAGCGCAAGAAGGTCAGTGATTACGCGCGGCGGGTCATGGAGGGGCAGTTTGAGGATTATCCTCTGACCAATGAGGAGATTGAGTCCTGTGACCGCTAATCGTTGCCATGGTCCTCGTTGACACCAGCGCCTGGATCGAGTTTCACCGTCGCGATGGCAAACCGGCGGTGAAGCTGGCCATGGTTGCCTTGCTCCAAGAATACGAGGCCACGCTCTGCGGCCCCGTCGAGATGGAATTCATCGGCGGGGCTCGTCCCTCGGAAGCCGCTCGCATCAAGGCGGAATGGTCGATCATCCCGTATCTGTCCAACGATCAAAAGATTTGGCGCAAGGCCGCCGGGATTTACGCCCGCCTCCGCGCCAACGGTCTCACCGTCCCGTGGAACGACGCCCTCATCGCCACCCTCGCGATTGAGGCCGATTGCCGGGTCTACGCCGTGGACAAGCACTTCGAGGCGATGCCGCGGTTCACCCCGGTCCGCCTCTATCAGCCCGGCTACAACGGCGCCTTCCAACCCGAAGACGACGCCGGCTAGCCGCTCATGGGAGGCCACAAAATTCCGATTTCCGCGCCCTAGCAGTTGCAGAATTGCTCATTCTGTTCTTTGGAGTGGGCCGCCCATGCCAGCCGCTCTGAACCTCAAGGAGGCCTCCATCGGGGCCATGACCCTCGCCAAAGTTTTCGCCCCGGGAGAAGGAGTCCCGTTCCAGGCGTCCAAAGCCCTCTGCCACTTCAAGGATGACGAAGGCGAAAAGCTCGCCGGAATCTTCATGCGCCCCTTCCGCGCGTTGGATCCCCATCGGCTTCACCACCATTCCCACCTTTCCGGTAACGAGCTCTACACCTACGCCCAGAAGGTCTTCAATTCTCCAGACTCGCTCCTGGAAGTCGGCGCCCACATCGCGGGCCACCTTCACTCCCAGTCCAATCACCCCAACATCAAGCCCGGCGATCTCTGCGTCGCCATGGTGGACGGCATCACCCTGGACAGCGAGCCCGTCCAGGCCCTCTGCATCATCAAATCCGAGAGCCAAGTTCCCTTCCTCCAAATTTCGATGCGCGACGGCGACCTCCGCCTGACCACCGAGCAAGGGATTTACCCCGAAAAGATCGACAAAGGCTGCCTCATCCTCGATCACGAGCCGGAAGAAGGCTTCACCGTCTACTTGTTCGACAAAGGCGGTGGCGGCACCCACTTCTGGAAGCGGGATTTCGTCGGCGCCGTGGCCGTCAAGGACGCCGAGTACCTCACGAAGCGCTATTCCCAACTCGCCGTCGCCTTCGCGGAGAAGGGATTGCCCGAGGAGAGTAAGTCCGAGGAACGGGTCGAAGTCGCCCGCCGCGCGATCGAGTATCTCCAGGAAACCGAGGATTTCGACCTCGCCGAGTTCCAAGAAGCCGCTCTGCCAGGGCCCGCGCTGCAAGAGCAGTTCGCCACCTTCAAGACTCAGTACGAAGAGGAGACCGGCGCGGAACTTCAGGAGCAATTCCCCGTCTCCAAGAAAGAGGCCAAGAAAGCCAAAAAACGCCTCAAGAGCCGCCTCAAACTCGACGTCGGCGTCGATCTCAAATTCGCTTCCGGATTCATCGACAAATCCGATCAACTCCTGGAGCGCGGCTTCGACGAGGAGAAGCACATGAGCTTCGTGAAGATCTTCTTCCACCGCGAGGAGTAGCGCACCGAGACCAAATCCCGGGAGACACTGGCCACGTGCAAGTTGCCGGCGGGCCGAGCGACAAATTTGAAAGCAATCGGCCCTCATTTGGCCGTCTCATCTTTAGTCCCTCTGCTCCCATGTATCTCCAAGATCCCAACTCCCCCCTGCTGCCCCAGCAGGACGACGGGGCCGCTCTTGACGCCTATTCACAAACCGTCAGCCGAGTCTTTGAGGCTTGCGGCCCGGCCGTCGTTCATCTCGAACGCTCCGGTGCGGCCTCGGCAGGCAGCGGTTCCGGCTTCCTCCTCACGCCGGACGGTTTTCTCGTGACCAATAGCCACGTCGTCCACGGGGCCAAAGATCTCAATGTGACCCTGGCTTCCGGCGAGGAGATGCCCGGCTACCTTGTCGGCGACGATCCGTTCACGGATTTAGCGCTCGTCCAAGTGCGCTGTTCCCGTCAACTCCCCCACCTCCGCCTTGCCGATGCCTCACTCATCCGGGTTGGCCAAATCGCCATCGCCATCGGCAGCCCGCTCGGGTTCCAACAAACCGTCACCGCAGGTGTCGTCAGCGCGCTCGGACGCAGTCTGCGCGCGGAGAACGGGCGACTCATCGACGACGTCATCCAAACCGACACCGCCCTCAATCCCGGCAACTCCGGCGGTCCGCTCGTCGATAGCTCCGGAAGCGTGATCGGGGTCAACACCGCGGTGATTCGCCCCGCTCAAGGAATCTGCTTCGCGATCGGCTCCGCCACCGTGACGCGGATCGTCACCCAACTCATCACCAAAGGCCGCATCGACCGCCATTACCTCGGGCTCGGGGCGCAAAACGTTCCCCTGCGCGCGGCGACCCAGCGTCGATACGGCCTCAAGTTTCCCTCCGCCGTCCTCGCCATCACCATCGAGCCCGGCAGCCCTGCCGATCGCGCGCAGCTCCGGCATGGGGATCTCATCATCGGCCTGGCAGGCCAACCAGTCGCCAGCGTCGATGACATCCACCGGATTCTGGAAAGCCTGACCTCAGAGGCGGAGATTCCCGTGAGAGCCATCCGCCTCGGCCACGAGCTGATTCTGAGCGTCAAGCCGGAGCGCTTCGTTCGCTGAGTGATTGACGACGCCAACGCTGCTCTCTAACGTCCCCCGGAATGGCGCCGCTCATCTCTTGGCTGCAAGAACATTGGACCGAGGCGCTCGCTTCCCTCGTTTCCCTGTTCATCGGCGGCTTGATCGGCCGCTGGCGCGCTTGGAAGCGGTTTGCGGATCGGTCGTTCTTCGACCGGGTCACCGTTTCCCTGAACTATGTGGAGAACGGCCAGTTCAAGATCCGCACGCTCCTCGAGCGCAGCGCCCTGGAGATCTTCCGCAACGCCGAAATGACCCGCGCCGTCATGGAAGCCTGCGCAAAGAAGGGCAAAGGCCCGCTCCTCGCCCTCCCAGACAACGATTACTGGTTCTATTTGAACCCCGTCCTCAACGCCATCTCCGAACGCTTCGCCGAAGGGTTCGTGCGTCGCGAAGCCGGGACAGGCGCCGCCGAGCAAACCTACCTCCTCTTCCTCACCTGTGAAAACGACGACGGGGTCATGGTCCGCCAGCGCAAAGTGCGCGCCATGATGATCCGGGAGCAAACGCTGCTGGCCACGATCGAGCTCACCCCGGAATTCCGCAACCCGTTCCAAGCAGCCCGATGGGAGACGCTCCGCAAAGTCCGCGAAGAGTGGGCCACGAACCCGGACACCAAACGCATTCGCAAGATCACCATCTGCGTCTAGTGGTCCCCCCTCGTAGCCGCGCCGCTTCCGGCGTGGCTTTCCCTGCACGTCACCGTCACGCGTTCCGCCCATCCCGAATCCCCTTGTCCGCCAACGAAGCCCTGGGCTAAGGTCGGTGGCTTCGGCCCCACACGCCCCCCAAACACCATGCGCCTCCGAACCATCACTCCCGCCGATCGTTCCGAAGTCGCGGACTTGATCCACGCTTCGGTCAATGCCTGGTATCAACTGCGCGGCATGCCCCGCATCTTCAATGGGGATCCCTCGCTGACCACGATCTTCCACGACGTTTATCACACGATCACTCCGGGCTGTGCCATGATTGCGGAGAGCGAAACCACCGGACGGATCATGGGCGTCTGCTTTTATCATCCGCGGCAGACGCATTTGGGGCTCGGCATTATGAGCGTCCATCCCAATTACTTCCGCCAAGGCATCGGACGCGCCCTGCTGCAAGCCGTGATCGATTATGCGGACGCGAACGGGTTCCCAGCGATCCGACTCACCCAGAGCGCACTCAATCTCGATTCCTTTTCTCTCTACAACACCGCCGGTTTCGTCCCGCGCTGCGCCTATCAAGATATGTATCTCCCGGTGCCCAACGAGGGACTATCTCATTCAATCCCCGGCCGCGAGTTGGTCCGCGATGCCCGCCTCAACGATATTCCCTCCTTGATTGCCTTGGAACTGGAACTGAGCGGCATTTCGCGAGAGGAAGATTACCGGTTCTGCATTGAGAATCCGCTCGGATTCATGTCGATGAGCGTTCTCGAAAATCCGCAAGGTGAGATCGACGGCTTTCTCGGCTCGTCCGCCCACCCCGCCAGCAATCTCCTCGGTCCCGGTGTTTGCCGGACCGAAGAAGCGGCCATTGCCCTGATTGGCCGGGAGCTCGATCGCCATCGCGGCCGCTCGCCCGTGTTTCTCGTCCCGGTAGACCGGCCGCCCCTTGTGCAACAGATGTACGCCTGGGGCGCGAAAAACTGCGAGCTGCACTTCTGCCAAGTGCGCGGGGCCTTCCAGCCCTTCAAAGGCATCAATCTGCCGACGTTTGTCTTGGAAACTGGTTAATAAAAAGTTGAGTAGGACGGGCATTCCTGCCTGTCCCGAGCGGGCTTTGACGATATTCAGGGCAGACAGAAATGTCCGCCCTACAAAAGTGGCCCCATCACCGATCCCCAGGCCAGCTAGCTCTTCAACTCCTTGATCGCCTTAACCACGTCATCCAGCGTGGCCGGCGGCGGTCCGGCTGGCGCGGCCTCCGCCGCTTCTTGCTTGCGCAAAAAGATATTCGCTGGCTTCACGATTCCAAGGAAGACCACCAGCGCCAGGATCAAGAAGCCAAGCACCGAGTTGAGGAAGTTCCCCACCATGATCCCGCCCTCGATCAATTCCACGCCGCCCTTCTCCACTTTGTGGCCGCCGAGGATCCACTTGGAGAAATCCGGCTGCCCGCCGGTCATTGCGATGGCCGGCATGATGAGATCCTTGACCATCGAGTCCACAATCTTGCCAAAGGCGGCCCCAATAATCACGCCGACCGCCAAATCGAGCACGTTGCCGCGTGAAATGAACTCCTTGAACTCTTTGATAAGCGTCATGCTGTCCATTCTTCGCTGGTCCCTGGCGGAATGCAACCGACGACCACCATACCGACTACGCGCCCGCAATGATCTGGAACTGCCCAAGCCCCCATTCCGCCAAGTGATATCGGGGAATTCACTTGCAGCGCGACCATCCGAATCAATCATTGCCCCGCCACGGGCATTGACCGCAATCGCTTTTTCTGGTTCACAAGTCTGGCCGGAATCGGCAAATCGCCACTCATGAGCGCTTCTTCCTCGAACCACGGCAAGCTTCGGCTCTGCGTCCTGATGTTCCTGCAATTCTTCATCTGGGGCGTCTGGTACGTGCCGATGTGGAAGTATCTCTCCGGGCTGGGCGTCGATTCCGTGCAGATCGGCACCGCCTATGCCGCCACCGGTTTGGGCGCGATGATCTCGCCGTTCCTCGTCGGCATGATCGCGGATCGCTTCTTCCCGTCCCAAATCGTTTTGGGCGTGCTCCATCTCTTCGGTGGACTCTTTCTTTATCTGGCGGCTGGAACCAAGGAGTGGGGCGCCTTTTATCCTTTCCTTTTGCTTCACCTGATTTGCTATATGCCGACCTTAGCGATGGCGAATTCCGTTTTGTTCCAAACCGTCTCAGATCCCCAGCGAGACGCGCCTCCTATCCGCACCTTGGGCACGATCGGCTGGATCTGCTCCGGATTGCTCGTGGGCAGCAGCTTTTTGACGCCAGAAGGATTGCAACTCCGCGTTCCCGAACTCCTCGGCGGCAGCAAGGCACCGGAGAACTGGACCGGACTTGGCTTTACCAACACGCCGCTGCAACTTGGAGCCCTGGCCTCACTGATTCTCGGGCTCTACAGCTTCACGCTGCCGAACACGCCGCCGAAACTCAAAGGCCAACAAGTCGCGATCGGCGACGTGCTCGGCTTGAAAGCGTTGGCCCTCATGAAGGACCGCTCGTTCGCGGTCTTCATCATCTGCTCGCTCCTCCTCTGCATCCCGCTTTCGTTCTATTTTCAGCTGACCAACGGCTTCCTCGATGCCATGGGTGTCGCGAACACTGAAGGCGTTATGACGCTCGGCCAAGTCTCCGAAATTCTCTTCCTTCTCTCCATCCCATTCCTCTTCCGCAAAATTGGTGTGAAGTGGATGCTCCTCATCGGCATGGGTTTTTGGGTCCTGCGTTATCTCCTCTTCGCCAGCGCCACGCCCAGCCTCCACGCCCTGCTCTTCCTTGGGGTCATCGTGCACGGGATCTGTTATGATTTCTTCTTCTTCACTGGCCAGCTCTATGTCGACAAACGCGCCCCGGTGGATGTCCGCTCCAGTGCGCAAGGCTTTATCGCCTTTGTCACGCTCGGAGCCGGGATGTTTTTGGGCGGGATTCTCGCCGGCAAATGGTCGGGTCAACAGACCCTTGAGGGCGTAAAGAATTGGCCGGCTATCTGGCAATTCCCCGCTCTCCTCTCGGCGACGGTCCTCATCCTCTTCTTCGTGTTCTTCCAAGATCGCTCCACGGAGAAATCTTCTTGAGCCTCAAGAGTTCTCCGTGCCGTCCGCTTCCCCAAAGCCTCCCCCGCTCGATCAGAACCTCAGGCTCTTCGTCTGGTTCCGGGTGCTCTTTAACGCCCGGTTCTATTATCCAGTATTCGCAATTCTCTTTTTCGACTTCGGACTCTCTCCGCTGGAGTTCTATATCTTAAACGGCGTCGTCTGGACGATCGCCAGTATCCTCCTCGAAGTCCCTTCCGGAGCGTTGGCGGATCGCTTCGGCCGCAAAGCCCTCCTGGTCACCTCCTCCGTCCTCATGGTACTGGAAATGGTGGTCTTCGGCCTCACGCCCAGCGGCGGCGGCGCGCACGTCTTTGCGCTCTTTTTCCTCAATCGCATCCTCTCCGGAGCCGCCGAAGCCGCCGCCAGCGGCGCCGATGAAGCCCTTGCTTACGATTCGATCCCGCCAGTGGACCGGGAAACTGTCTGGCCTCGCGTGCAATCCCGCCTCATGGCGTCCCAAAGCATCGCCATGATCATCGCGCTGAACATCGGCGCGTTCTGCTACGGCCTTCAGGAGCCGCCGTTCCACGTAGACAAGGAGCTGGCCATGCGGCTCCCAATCTTCCTGTGCCTTCTCTCTGCTCTGGCCACGCTGGCGGTCACCCTGAAAATGCGCGAACCGCAACGCGAGACCGGCTCCATCCAAGAAACCGTGCGCGACAGCTTTCGCGGCACGATGCGCGCCGCGCAGTGGATTTGGAACCATCCCGCCCCATTCTATATTGTCCTCGTCCTCGTCTTCTTTGATAGCATCGTCCGGCTCTTTTATACAGTCGCCAGCAGCTATCACAGCCTCATCGGCATCGATCCCCGCTATTTCGGCCTGATCGGCACCGCCGCGAACTTGGCCGGGCTGATCACCGCCCCGTGGATCAGTTTGCTGGTCGCGAATCACACACCGCGCTTCAACTATCGTGTCGCCGCGCTCCTGATCCTCGCGGGGCTTTGCTTGCTCGCCCTGCAAATCCCGGTCTGGGGCGTCCTCGTGAGCATCCCGTTGGGCATGGGCATGCGCCACATCCACGCCGCCAGTTCCCATTACTTGAACCGGGTCACCGATTCCGCCCACCGCGCCACCGTGCTCAGCTTCCGCGGCTTGGCCATGATGGCCTTTTATGCCCTCGTCAACTTGCTGGCGATCGGCCAAGTCCTGGCAGCCCAGCGCGGCGAAACCATCGCGGTTTGGGACCAAGCCATGGGCAACGAAATCATCCGCCAGACGTCCGCCAGCTGGTGGATCTGGTTCGTGATCGGCCTGGTCGCGTTAACCGCGTTCCGCCACTGGCGCTACCGACTCCCGATCAACGCCATCGTCGCCATGGACGTCCAAGCCTGAGCCAGGCCATCGCTACCCGATGTGTATACCTCCGCAAAAAAACCGCCACGGAGTTCCGGAAAATTCTGAAGCCGATTTCTGTGCTCCCCGCGCCTTCCGGAAAATTCTGAAGCCGATTTCTGTGCTCCCCGCCCCTTCTGGAAAATTCTGAAGCCGATTTCTGTGCTCCCCGAGCCTTCCGGAAAATTCTGAAACCGATTTCTGGGCTCCCCGCGCCTTCCGGAAAATTCTGAGACAGATTTCTGTGCTCCCCGCCCCTTCCGGAAAATTCTGAAGCCGATTTCTGTGCTCCCCGCGCCTTCTGGAAAATTCTGAAGCCGAATTCTGTGCTCCCCGAGCCTTCCGGAAAATTCGGAAGCAAGCTTGGGAGCATATCCAACCTTCGTGCTCCCGCAGCCCGAGCCTTATCCCCACCCGGCGAGCACCCTCGTTGCTGCTCGCTTCGCCCCATCAGAATCAATGTGCTCATTGACATAAGCGGACCGCAACAGACTCTCCGGAACATACTCGTCGAACTTGTCATTCTCAAGGTCTACCACAAACCGGACGACATCAGCTGCATGGAAAACGCCCTTTGCAATTGCGTCCACGTGAACGCGAAAGTCTCGCTCCTGGACACCCTGATATCTGACCCAGAACGGAAACTTCTCCGCTCGCAATCCTGCCGCCTTGGCGCAGAGCTCCAGTGTCTCAATCACCCGGCTGCCGGCCCACGGAAACCATTCGATCGCATGTCCATCTGCGGAAACGATAATGTCACGATGCGCAAGGCCCGCTTCTGAGAACGCACTCCGAGCTTGAGACAAAAACTCACTTCCCGCCGCGTCCAGATAAGCAAAGCACGAAGTCTCGGCCAAAATCCGTTTCATCCGCGCGGCTACATAAGGATGCATGCTTCCAGCACCGCCGAAAAAAGTAGGCTGTTTCCACCCTCTCGCTGGCTCAACAAATATTTGCTTGCGATCG
>CAMCXS010000090.1 GCA_945883495.1 Akkermansia muciniphila | reverse complement strand
CAGTTTGCTGCGGGCTGACCGTGATTTGGATGGTGGCGTCCCGGGTTTGGCTCAGGCCGGTGAGGCGAAACTCGCGATCATAGCTGTAGATGTCCGGAGCCTGTTCCTTGCCCGCCTCCGTCCGCGTGATCCGGCTCCCCGCGCCATCGTAGGTGTAAGAAACCTGCCGCACCGGCCCATCCCACGGGGTTTCGGTGAAGGCGGTGAGCTGGTTGAGGCTGTTGTAGAGGGAGACGGTGGTGGCGGCCTTGGGCCCGCTGCGGACCAAGCCTGTGCGATTGGAAGCGTTGTCGTAAGAGTAGGTGCTCACCTCCGCCGGCGCGCCGTCGGGGAGGATCTCTTCGCGGGTGAGGCGATAGGCATCGTCGTAAACTAAGTTGACGATGCGGTTGGTGATGGGGGATTTGGACTGGGGCAGTGAAGAAACCGAACCCGCGCCGGAAGCGGACGCGGCTACGGAGGTGAGCCAAGCCTCCTCGATGCGGGTGACATTGCCCACGGCGTCGTGGGCATTCGTGAAGGACTGCAAGGGCATGCCCGCGCCATCCAGGGTGGTTCGGTGGATGAGACGGTTGAGGGCATCGAACCCGCTGGCCACGACTTGGCCGTTGGGCAGAAACTGCCGGGTGGTGTTTCCGTTCCGGTCATAGCCATACCCGGTGACCCGGCCGGCATCCGTCATCGTTTGGAGGCGGTTGCGGAAGTGTCCTGTCGCTTGACCGATGGACGTCCAGCCACCACGGCGCTTGCGGGTTGGCAGGGATCAGCTCAGGCCGAGAACGGGCAAGGGCGGGTTGCGAGCAGGCTTTGCCCCCAACGATGGCGGCATTCTGGGGAAGTGCCGCTACCGAAGGAGGTCGATGCGATGATGCTCCGGTTACGTCCCCCAACCATGACTTGAGCGCGCGGCCAAAATCAGCTGATTTTCGTCATAAGTCGCTGATCCCGTGTGCTTTGCAACGTGTACAGCGGCGTATGTAACGCTTCACCGTCGCGTATGTAACGCTTCACCGTCGCGTATGTAACGCTTCACCGCCGTGTGCGCGAAGTTCACCGCCGCGTGCGCGAAGTTCACCGCCGCGTGCGCGAAGTTCACCGCCGCGTGTGCGAAGTTCACCGCCGCGTGCGCGCAGTTCACCGCCGCGTGCGCGCAGTTCACCGCCGCGTGCGCGCAGCTCACCGCCGCGTGCGCGCTGCTCACCGCCGCGTGCGCGAAGCTCACCGCCGCGTGCGCGAAGCTCACTGCGCCAGGGCCGTTCGGTCCCCTTGGCTGCTCACCCCTCAACTCTCAACCATCAACCATGAACGGGCACGCGATCAGCGCGCCATTGCATTTGCGCCAATCCAGGCGTAAACACTTCCCATGGTCGCAACTCTCTCCGCATCGCCCACGATTGAAGACAAGGCTCTCGAACTGTGCCAGTTCGTTCTGGAACAGCCGGAGTTCAAGGACTCCTGGAATCGTATCGAAGCGTTTCTAGCCGATCCGGCCGCGCAGAGCGTTTACCGGGCATGGCAAGAGGCGAGTCGTGATCTGACGATGCGCGAGCGCGAGGGCATCCCCCTCACCGATCACGACATGGTCGCCGTCGAAGTCCGCAAGGAAGCCGTGCTCGACAACGCCGTGGCCCTGGGGTTTGCCGAAAGCGAGGAGATCCTCAATGGAATTTTCGGGACGGTCACCCGCCTCTTGCAAAAAACCTTGCAGTTGGGCCGTGTTCCTACGGAAGAGGATCTTTCCGAAGGAAGCTGCTGCGGCGGCGGTTGCGGCTGCAAATGAGGCCGATACCGGACTCGCCTCATCCCTTGCCCCAGCCCATTTCAACCATTACGCATTCATTTTCCCCCAAATGAACCCCTCGCTTCTCACCCTTGTGTTGACGGGCACTGCCCTTGCCCTCCCGCTTGGCCTGCCCACCACGGCCGCCGCGCGGACCTGGACCCAATCGGCCACCAACCGCACCATTGAGGCGGATTTCGTAAAGGCAGCTGGCGACAAAGTCCTCCTCAAGCTCAGCACCGGGCAGATGGCGGAAGTGCCGATCGGAACCTTGAGTGCCGACGATCGGGCGTTCATTTTGGAACAAGCCAGGGGGCCTCAAGCATCCTCGGGGGCCGCCTCGTGGCCCCAATGGCGCGGCCTGGCGCAAAACGGCATATCGCCCGACCAAGGTCTCCTCAAAGAGTGGCCCGCCAATGGCCCCAAGAAACTTTGGACCTTTGAAAATGCAGGAATGGGCTACTCCAGCTTCAGCATCGTCGAGGGAACCCTCTTTACCCTCGGCACCCGTGGCAACGACCTCTGCGTCATCGCCCTCAACGCCAACGATGGCAAGGAACTCTGGTCCCAGAAAGTGGGAAATGACGAGCAGAAAGGCTACAACACCGGTTGGGGACACGGGCCACGAAGCACTCCCACCTACAGCGATGGCCACCTCTACGTCCTCGGACCACAAGGCTCGCTCGACTGTCTTGAGGCCACCAAGGGCAAGGTCATTTGGTCCAAGGACCTCGCCAAAGACTTCGGTGGCAAAGCCGGGGGCTGGGGCTTCTCGGAATCCCCCCTCGTGGACGGCAACCGCGTCGTGGTCGCCCCAGGCGGCGAAACCCCCATTGTGGCGCTCGACAAAAAATCTGGCGACGTGATCTGGAAGTCCGCTATCGCGGGAGCCGGTAACGCGGAATACGCTACCCTCGTGGCGACGGAAATCGATGGCGTGCGCCAGTACATCAAGCTTTTCCAGAGCCTCCTCGTCGGAGTCAACGCCGAGACGGGCGCGGAGATCTGGCGTTCCGTCTGGGCACGCGGAAAAACGGCCGTCATCCCCACCCCGATCGTCGATGGCAACCGGGTCTACATCACCTCTGGCTACGGCGCCGGCTCAAAAATGGTCGAAGTCAAAGGCAGCACCGCCACCGATGTCTGGGACAACACCGAGATGAAAAACCACCACGGCGGCGTCATCAAGATCGGAGATCACCTCTACGGCTTCTCCGATGGCGGCGGGCTCATCTGCCAGTCCTGGGCCACCGGAGAGATGGTCTGGAACGAGAAAAGCCAGTTCCTCCAAAAAGGCGCCGTCCACTTCGCCGACGGAATGCTCTACTGTGTCAACGAATCGGACGGCACAGTCACCCTAGTCGAAGCATCCCCCAAGGGTTTCAATGGCAAGGGTCAATTCAAACTTGATCCTCAAAGCCCGAATCGGAACCCAAAAGGCGCCGTCTGGACCCACCCCGTCGTCCTCAACGGCAAGCTCTACCTTCGGGATCAGGAGCTTATCTCCTGCTTTGATGTGAAAGGGTAACTGCCCTGTGGCTGACGACTGTCCCTCGCGCCAGAGCGCCGCAGCCTTGAAGGACAGAGTCTCTTCCCCTGCTGGCAACGCTCATGCATCAACTCGCGCCATCAGGTCGGAAGGCTGCGCACCGCCCTCACTCGCCACAGGATGGCCAAGTAAACAGCGGCGTAGAGCCGTAACGATCCGATCTGGAGAGGGAAATCAACCATTGCATGGGCGCCCAGGATCGCCACCGCCACGAGAGCGGCTCCGGTGGAAAGCTCCTCGGGACGCCGCCAGTGGTCGCGTAGGCCCTTGATGAACCCGCCTCCAATCAGGGCAAGCCAAATGGCGCCGCCGGGGATGCCCCACTCCACGAGTGTCTGGAGATAATCCTGATGGGCGTGGGTAAAGCGGCCCTCCAATCGATACTCGGCGGAGAAATAAGGAAAGACGAGGTGGAAAGTCCCCGGACCCGTCCCCCACAGTGGGTACTGGCGGACGATGTTCAGCGCAATCTTAAAAAGCAGCGGGCGACCACCGAAGCCGAATCGCATCACATCATCCCATCGCCCGACGGATCGTCCAACCAAAGGAAGCACCAAAGCCGCCAGGGCTCCGAGCACAATCACCGCGATCACCAATCGAACCAACAGGGAAGCATTGCCTCCTCCCGAAAACATCCGCTTGCGCATCAGCAACAACGCCAGAGCCAAGCCGGGCAAAGCTGCTAAGTGGCCAAACTTGGAGATATTAATGAAAAGCGCCACGAAGACCAACAAGAACCCATTGATCCAAAGCGCTCGGCTAATCAGACGCTCCCCGTGCCAAGAACGGATCGCCAGCGCCAGGGCGGAAGGCCAGCCCAAATTCAAAAACGCCGCCGCATGCGCATGGTAGACATAAGTCCCAAAGAAAGTATTGGAATGCTTGCTCGTGAACGGAACGATCACGGCACCTTGGATCTTTTGTGCGATTCCCGCGATAGCTAGAGCGACGGCCGTCGTCGCGATGACGGTTTGAAGAAACCACCGGGCGTCGCGATCTCGAACCAAATCGAGCAGGGCCAGAAAGGCTAGGCCGAGAGCCCCCCAGTGAACGAGAGCCAGCAAAGACGTGCGCTGATCCAAGGTTCCGGGAAAGCCAGGACGATAGGCATGGAGCGGAGCCATGCCGTGAGTCACTGGATCATAGAAATACTTCGGATTCAGTGTCTGCGTCACTCCGAGAACAAGCAGCAATATCATGCAACCTAACGGAAACAACGGAATCCGCGGAGACTTTGCCTCCCCGACACAACCCGCCCCGTAGACGAAAGCGGCCAAGGCTAGCCACCCATCCAGGAACAACCAAGCTTCACGAGTCACGCACCCGTGAGCTACGGGGGCGTAGACAAGGGCGCCTGCAAAGAGAAGGACCGCGATTTGGCGCAATGACATGGCCTAGCAACAGAAACGGACGCTCATTCAAGCGCCGCTGCCCACGGCTCTCAAGGATCGCTCAGCCCAACTGCCGCTCCTTGGAGCCAGCCAAGAGTCGCATCTGAAGTTCCCGGAGGACGCGCGGCTTAGTCGTTGGTAACGTAGCCGTCAATCGCCCCGCCTCCGTGATAGCCATAATAATAACCATAGCCACTACGCCCAGCAACCCGAGGGAGCTGGTTGGCGACGATTCCCACCGGTTCCGCCTGATTCGACCGAAGGTTCCTCAGTGCACGGAACAGAGCCTTGCGAGGAGTTTTCCCCATGCGATAAATCATGATCACGGTTTGCGCTCGCTTGGCGATGGGCAGGGTATCGCTTACCGGCACAAGCGGAGCGCTATCGATAATCACCCGGTCGAAATCCTTGGCCAAATCATTCATGAAGCCGGCCAAGTTCCTTCCGCCCAGCAACTCCGCTGGATTCGCGGATTTTCCACCAGCTGGGACAAACCAGAGATTCTCCACCTCCGTTTGATGAACCACGCTGGACAACGAAGCTGCCTTTGAAAGCACATTCGTGACTCCAGGGCTGTCACGGCTCAAGCCAAAGGTCGTATGAAGCACGCCTTTCCGCAGGTCGGCGTCTACCAAAACCGTGCGTTCCCCTTGTTGGGCAAAACCCACCGCAAGATTGGCCGAAACCCAGCTCTTGCCCTCGCCTGGCAAAGAACTGGTGAGGACGAAGATCCGTCGCTCTTCTGAATCGCCCAGCAAGGACAGGCCCGTCCGCAGAGTCCGGATGGCCTCAGCGGCATGCGGATCTTTGCGAGTCACCAACACCAACTCCCGCGCTCCAGCCGGAGCTTTTGACGAAGCCGTGGGAACAGCTCCGATCACCGGCAGCCGGGCATCGCGCTCCAGTTCTCCCACCGTGCGGATACTTGGATCCAAAAACCCGATCAAGAAAATGCAGCTGATGCCCAGCAAGAATCCGCCCAACCCAAATTTAATGAGCATTTCCTTCTGAGACGGCGCAATTGGACCTCCCGGCAGCGTGGGCGGCTGGATGATCTCGAACTGTTTGGTTGCAATGCCGCGACTGACGTTCGCTTCCTTCAGTTTGATATTGAGATTGTCGAGAATCCCTTGCTCCGTTTCAATTGCTTTGCTGAGCACGCTGGCACGAGTCGCCACCACCTTCAGCTGGGCATCCGTCAAAGCGTCTCCTTGAAGCCCAGACATCATCGCGGAATTCTCCTTCCAAAATCGTTGCTCCTCGGCTGATCCGTTGATCACCTGAGCCAACTCATCGCTAAATCGTTTGCGCAATAGCGACAGCAGCTCCTTCGCCTCGATCAAATCGGGCCACTTAGGAAGATATCGCTTTTCCATCTCGATCACCGTGAGATTGGTGGCCTCAATCTTCTTGCTCAAATCGATACACCCCTGATACCGAGCCAGAGATCCCTCGATCTTAAAGAGGGACTCCTGCATCTCCCGGCATTTCTCGACGATGTAGTTGAGGGTGTTCTCCTCAGAGCCCGCTATACTTTCCGCAGTGAGCTTTTCATACTCGATCAACAGGGTTACCAAAACATCCCGGGCCACCTCGGGATTGGTGTGCGACGCGTAGATGTCCACTAGGTTCGTGTTTTCCCGGACGCTCACTGTGACCCAGCCCGCCATCATGCCAGCCAGCGCCCCCGCGGGCACTTGTGGAGACTCTACCGTAGAACTCGGCTCTTCCTCCGCCTTCTTCGCGACAAAGGGCTCCCATGGCATCACGAACTGACGCGCCACCGGGATCACTTCAGGCCGGTTGGCGAAGAGCTGGTTTGCCGCCACATTCTGGTAGATTCGCGGCATTCGCAGCTTCTCCAGAGTGGACTGCAATTCCGCGGAAACACCGAGTCGGATCCGCTCTTGCTCGGCCACGTCCGCCGCCTCCTGCTTCACACGTGAAATCTGAATGGAAGCCCAACTTTGGTACGTCTTTGGGGTAATCGTAAACAGATACAGCCCATACAGCGTCCCAGTCACCGTAGTAAGCACTGCGATCCAGGAATACCGCTTAAGCCAATTCAGGTAGTCCGCGAACGTCTTGCTCGCGATTGAACTCCCCTCTTCCGATTCCACCGGACCATAACCACCATACCCGTAGTCCCCGCCACCACCGCTCGCCTGCCCTCCTGCACCGGAAAGCGCTGAATCATCGACGGAAACTGGCCCCCTTGCCTCTCGCCGGGAGGGAGCGGAATGGTCTGGACGCTCAGAGGGAGGCTCGGGAGAATGCATGCTCAAAAGATGGTTTCGGGAACAAAAACCGTATCGCCGCCCTTCAGGAGTGGAGATGGAATCTCGCCCTTTTGAATCCGGTCGACATTGTAGATCATAGCCGCAGCTCCCTCTCGGCGAATCGTCACCTTTGATCCTCTGGCCGTTGGAGTCATGCCGCCGGCCAAGGCTATGGCTGTCAGCAGATCGAGCTCACGAGAAGCCGGCATTTCCATGGCCCCCGGCCGAGCTACTTGCCCCAAAATCGTGACCAGCGGCCGGGCCGTTCCCACCGCCACAATCGGCGATACGATGACGGAATCGTCTTTCAGTAACACAAACCCCTTGTTCGCCGGCATGGTTACCCTGAACGATTCGATATCATCCCCATTGCGGCGTTTCACCTCGATCGTATTCAAATTGGAGTTCTCCGTGGGTCCTCCTGCCATCAACATCGCCCGCTCCAGATCCACTCGTTCCTGAGCTTCAAACGCAAATTTCCCAGGAGCCCTCACCTCCCCCAGCACGCTGATCTGGATGGCTCCCTTGCCAATCGTATCCACGGACACCTGTGCATCCCGCACATAGTCCTTTTCCAGAAGCGACTCGATCTCCTTGGCGACATCCTCGGCGTCGCGTCCGCTCACCTGGATCTTGCCGAGGAGCGGGTAATTGATCGAACCTTGCTCGTTGACTTTGAATTCGCCAGTCAACTCGGGTTCGCGGAATACCATCACCGTGATCGCGTCTCCGGGGCCCAGCTTCCTGGCATCCGAAGCCTTGCCCTCAGCTCGAATGAAGCTGAAAGCGCCCATGGCAAACCAGACCGAAGCCACAAGGCCCATCTTTAACAGTTCAGCGTGCAATCGATTCCTTCTCATTTCGCGCAAAAGCGGGCAGAAGCATTTCATCAACTCAAAAAGCATCCCGTGCCCGACCGACTCCGAACCGATTAAACTGCCTGACACCCTTCCCGTTCTTTAGACGAGCTTGGGTATCATCGTCATCACCAGAATGAAGCGCAATGCAAAAAAATCCGGGCACATGCCGCATAGGAATCCAGGGAAGCACCTGCTCTCCAGCCGCCCCGGCCAGATCCGTAGCTTTTTGGGACGACTTCCGCCCACCCGAGCCTTCACGGCAGGTCAAGGCCGAAGCATACCGGAAGTTCAGATCGTGAAATCCGAGGCCTCTGGAAGGTTCATGTTCGCTGGGTTCCGCAGTCCAAGCGCGTCAAGAGTTCCCGACCCGACCGGGCTTCCGGGCAATGGCGTGGATGCCCGCAAGTCTCCATAGACCTCCCTGTAGTTCGTGCCGAGATAAGGAATTGGCTGCTGCACGTAAGTTGGAGACTGAGGCGTCAGCGTGATCACCGCCGCCGTCTCCACCGACACTCCCGATTCAAAATCGAACATCAACACGTAGGTCCCAAATTCGAGACTGCCAAATTCATACGCTCCGTCCGCGTTCGTAACGACTTCTGCCACAAGCACGCGATTGCCCTTCTCATCGATGCGGTAAAGCTTAACCTTCTGGCCATCGGAGCTCTTCTCGCCCTCACTGGGCTTGGCGTCTCCGTCGGCATCGGCGAAAATGCTGCCTTTGATGGAGCCGGTTTGCGCCTGAATCGCCGGGATCGCCGCCGCGCTGAAAAGCAGAGCGCAGAGGACGCAAGAGAGCGACACATTGTTCATTAGAAACTGTTTTTGGGGAAATCTAATAAGTTAAACCAAACCGAACCCCGGTGAAGTGATCTTCAAACTGGTTGAACTCGATCGTCGAATCGTTGGCGGTGTAATAGTAGAAGGCAGTGACGTCTCCCATCAGGAAACGGGTGACGGAGAACGAGCGCCCCAACGACGTCCCGAAGAGCCAGTAGTCGTCCCCCCGGTTACTGACCACATTGCGCAAGGTGGAAAAGTAATCCGCGTGCTCGTAGGACCCCTCGACCCTTAGACGCAGCGCCCACCAGGGCAGCCCGTAATCTAAAGACCCTCGCGCGCCCGAGCGATTAAAGCTCTCAAATCCACTCACCACGGACGGATTGAAGTCCTTGTAGACACTCGCCTGCATTGTCGTCCGGCGGGTCGGACTCCAGCGGGATCCCAATTCGTACACGAAGGCCTGTGTCGAGCCGATGGAGCCAGTCCCGTCAAAATCGCGCATGTCGTAGCCGAGGCGTGAGAAGATCTGCGTCTTCTTACTGAACGTGTAATTAGTGCGAAAAGAGGGCTGAACGTACGTTTGGTCAAAGTTGTTTGCGGTGTTGAACTGCCCCACTCGGAGCCCCAAGCCGAAATCCGTCTTCGGCGTTTTCGAAGGCCGGTAGAACCAAGCACCATCGGCGATCATTCCCTCGGTATCGTTCAGCCGGGTCCGCTCCGCAAAATCGCGCTTATCAATCGAGAAGGATCCCGCCAAAAAGCCGTGGTCCAAGGTCCGTTCCCCGGAAAGGGCGATGTTGAAGTCATCGCTCTGCGACCGGCGCTGTTCACGCTCGGTGTCACTGAAGTCCACCACGTTTCCGTTGTTGATCCGGAATCGGGAGTCCAACCGCACATTCGTCTTCGCGCCACGCACGCCGGCGTAAACGTTGACCAACGGTTCCGAATTGTTCCGGCCTCCATCGGCAATCTCCGAATCATATTGGAACAAATTCCCCAGCAAGTCGGCTCCGTAGTAGAGTCCCATCGCTGACTCGTCCCCCACATCGAGACTAGCACCCACTGAGACCCAACTCACCCAAGCACCGATCTCGTTGTCCGATCTCAACAGGGTGTTTGAATCATACCCCATGCCGCCGGTCACCCGGACGTCGAACCGAACGCGGTCCTTCACCGTGCGCACGACGGCATCCAAATCCCCCTTGGCGCCATTGAGCGTAGGGTCTTCGATGACCAAGCTGTCCTCAGTGCGAAAAGCGTTCGGGGTCGACGGCGCAACGTAACCAGGCTGAGCATCGTCGGGCCCCACCGTTGAAGGCAGCGCTTCCGAGGGTTTAAGCAGCTGAGCGCTCGGGTCAACGCTTTGGGCGATTACCACCCCAGATGCAACAAGGGCTCCGGCGACGCTCCAACGGGCGACGATGCAGAACGCTGGGAAATTTTTAAAGGAATTCATGAAGGGCACGCGAGCTGGATTAACGAACTTAGATATTTCATCCAAGTTAATTAAAGGGGAATCTTCCACCTCACCTGCAGCATGGAACGGATGAAATCGCCCGCAAAGCAAAAAATATAAATTTGCGTCTGTCAGGGCAATCTTTTTGCAATCGCCCCCCCCCCCGCAACAAAACTTCACTTGCAGTTGCTCCCTCCAACCCACGTGGAGTGCAAGGCGGACTGCACCGGTGGCACATCGCCATGCTTAGTGATATCACCATATTTGGGCTTGATTACTCAACGCCCAATGCCCTCAACGTCCCCAGATTTGCTGGACGAGGGCCGCTTGGCCCCTCTCACCACTCCTCAAGCATCCCCCGGCGGACTTCACCGGACTCGCGAGCCTGCCAGTAGGCTCCAGTCGAAACATCCAGAGCTGTTAGCCAACCTCCCCCGTAGGCCCAGGTGTCGATACAGGTGGTGTGGCCATTGCTCTTCGGCACGCCATCCTTGTGGGCGGAGTGTCCGCAGATCACTCTTTTCCCTGAAAGATGAGGAGGCGCCGTAAAGTCGACACGCTTCCAGAACAGGTCCGGCTCAGTCTGTTGCTCCATCGGCAAACTAGGATTCACCGATGCATGCACAAAGATGTGGGACTCCGTTTCCCACCAGGGCACGGTGGCCTCCAAAAACTCCCGATGCTCCGGTGGCACTGCCCCCATCCCGTTTCCGGTGCCGCGATACGATTCCATCGTGGCCATGCCGCCAACCTCGAGCCAGGGGCGCAGGCCAAAGCGGTCCTTGAGCGCGTCCAACATGAGTACCTCATGGTTCCCTCGCAGACAAATCACCCGGTGTTCCTTGCCCCACTCGATCAAGGAATCGATCACCTCTCGTGAGTTCGGTCCCCGGTCCACATGGTCGCCCAAGGTAACTAAAACGTCGTAGACGGCAAATGGGACAGCCTCCGCCAACGCCAGCCAAGCCTGATAGCAACCGTGAATATCACCTACCGCAATAATTCGCATCTCGTCCCTCTCTGATTCCAGCGTCAGTTCATGCCGACCTAGTCCACTCGGGCCGCCCGCGTTTCGTTCACTCGCGATGGCATCCGCCGGAATCCATCCAGACCTTGGCGCACAAATCTCTCCCAAGCCTCACTCGCATTTCCCGCTCCCGCCACCCCAATCACGAAAATGCACGAAGGAGGAGGTGGCATCGGTTGCAACGCGAGGCGCACCCGGGCTCCCCGGCTCAAGTTCCCGTTGAACCCAAACCGGGAGTGGATCCAAATCCCTTTGAACACGTGGGAGATGTCGCCTTCAGGAGATCTCGCCGTCAATGACTGCACACGCAACGGCTCACCAGAAACCGACACCACCCGATCGGGTTGCACTTCGATGACCTGCCAACCGGCCATCCCCAAGCAATACTGCGGAGGATGCGATAGCAGGTCATAGGCATACGCTTCATGACCTGCGTCGAAATCCAGATACAGCACATCCAACGACACGCCGTCTTCTCCACTCACTTGGTAGCGCCGCCCCCGGTCGAAACTCAAGCCCGTCACCTGCCCGGGCAAGACCGGCAATTCCCTCCAGGCCAGTGGATCCCCGGGAGGCAGCCAACGCAAGACCTCAGGATAGGTCGTTTGGAGATTCTGGGAAGCTCGGGAGCGAAACCACCAGCCCCCACCAACCTCCCCTGCCACGACGGCAAGGCAAAGCAGCCAAACTAGCCACCAAGTGCCTCCAAACGGTTCCGTCATCGCGGCTTTCTCGTCGTTCTTCACTCCGGTTCCGATTCCAGATACTCGCTCATCTCATAGACGCGCGGATCGCGCCGGGGCTCACGGCGCCGCAATCGCGCAAACAATCCGCCCCGGCCACCGCCAGTACTTTCGCCAATCGAGCTTCCCATGCCGTCTGCCGCCGCGCCCATCGATTCGTCCAAGGCATCGCCAAACTGCGCCTCAAGCTTGTCCGGATCCTCTCCAGATTCCAGACGCCGGGCCATTTCCTCCATTTCCGGGGACCAGGATTGACCCATGAGTTCGCCCATTCTACGCATCAGCCGCCCGAGTTGACGTGGATCAGGGTTCTCCTCACTCAATCCAGAAAACTCTTTCTCCATCGCCGCCATCGCCCGCTCCATCTGTGGATCATCTAGGTCCCCCAGCTCCCCCTCTCCACTCTCTTTGGCTCTTCCCGTAAAAGCGAATCGCGAGACCCGCTTCTCCAACTTGGCCTCAGGATGCCCCGGGTCTGGGCAACGCGGCACGCGCCCCGCCCATCGGGAAGATCGTGCAAAAAATGTATAAACCGTGTGGTTCTCTGGGCAGTAAAATTCGTAATACGGCACTTGTCGTCTCGCTATCGCTCGGGTTGAGGGTTGAGGGAAGGAGAAGTAGTTTGTGCAGCAAGCATTTCGACAACTATTTTTTCCCCGGTCGCTCCGAAAAACCTCCGCCACACCTCCTCGGCGGAAAATCGATTATGATAGTAAGCGCGTAACCCTTCCTCAATTTCCCGCCCCGGGCCGCGCAAGGCTCGCTCGCAGGCGCTCTCAACCGCTTCCAAGTACGCGCCCAATTCGCTCCCCGGTACGATGTTGAATCCCTCGGGAAGCGGTCCAAACGAAGGATCCATCCCCGTCGCGGGAGCGGTGGCCACGACCGGAGTCCCGTTGCACAAACAGCTCAGAATGGCTTGATCGTCTGCCCGTCCACCATCTTTAAACGGCAGAATCATCAGATCGACCGCCCGTAATCTCAAGGCGATTTCGCTAGGCGCCGGAGTCCCCGCGTCCAACAAGGGCAGCGGAATCGCGCGTCCTCTCAACTGTTGCCCGTCCGGTCCCATGTAGAGGACCCTCGCCCCAGGAGAGAGCCGCAACGCCTCTCTCAACCCGGCGTGCAATAAGTCCCAATCCATCGTCCCGTAGCGCCCCACGACGCCTACCAAAAGATCTTGACCTTCCTCCTCAAGCCCTAATTCACTTCGCGCCTTCCCCTGCGACAACGAGGAATTGGGAATCAGTGATGGGACCGGAAACAACTCAAAACGGCGACGGAACCGTCGGGTCAACCCTGCTGCCGCCATCGTAGAGAAACTGATTTGACGGGAGCAACGCTCCGCAAGTCGTTGGAGAATTCGTCGGCAGGAAAAGGCTCGCCCCGAAAAAAACATGGACTCGCCGATGGCTCCCACGTCCTCCGCAATGGCTAGCCCCAAGGCTCCGCCATCGGCCTCCACGGACGCGGCGACCGTGCCTGCTAGTCGCAAGAAATCGAGCCGGTCCCGCGCCGATCCCGCTGTGGGATCGAAATCAATCCAAAGCCACTTTGGTCTCTCATCGAGTCGCGCCGCCAGCACACCACCAGCATCCCGGAACCGCAACGAGCTTACGCCGTCCGCCCGCAGCCAGGCGGATGGCTGCGCTACGAACACGGAGAGAGGCCCACGTATCTCGGCCGCCTCAGCCTCCACTCGACCGCTGAGGGCAAGAAGCACCCGGGTCAAGGAGGAACCACGCTGAAAGGGCGCCGCCTTGCCTGGCGGGACCGCATTACTGAGGATTGCCAGACTCACGCCAGGTCGTGCCGCGACGGATAGGCTCCCAAATCCGCCCCGCCAATTACCGGGGACACACCTTCTTGACGAACGGAACAACTAGCCGCCTTTCCGCGCACCGCTTCGCCGATCAATCGGCTCGTCTGTCGATGAAATTCCTCATCGGAGAAGCGCTCCGCGTTGCGACGAATCCGCTCTGGATCCCATCCCTTCGCTTCGCACCTCCGTACCGCTTCGATCAATGCTTCAGGCGCCGCATCATGGAAGAAAAATCCAGTCTCTCCATCGATCACTGTTTCCAAAGCGCCACCTTTTCCCAAAGCTACCACGGGCCTTCCCGCTGCCTGAACCTCCACCGGAGCAATTCCAAAATCTTCCTCTCCCGGGAAGATCAGCGAGCGGCACCCTGCCACCCAGCGATTTACCTCCTTGTCGGAAAGACTCCCAAGGAACTCAACGCAAGCCCCGGCCATTTTCTGAAGACGCGGCGCATCCGGGCCTTCCCCAATCACCACCAACCTCTTGTTCATTGCGGTGAACGCCAAAACCGCACGATCGATCGCCTTGTATCCAACTAGACGAGAAAGCACCAGATGGTAATCCCCGGCTGGCTCGTTTGAAGTCGAGAAACGTTTGATGTCCACCGGCGGGTGGATCACCTCCGCCTTTACTTCGTAGTTTGCCCAGATCCGGCGCCGCACCGCGTGTGAATTTGCCACGACCACGTCGAAACGGCCGACCGCCCTCCGATCAATCCCTCGCAACGCCGGCACCATGCTGCGCACCACCCCCCGACGCAGCTTGCTCTTGATCTCGGATCTCAGATAATTGTCGCAATCCCAGAGAAAACGCGTCGGCGAATGGCAGTAAAGCACCGTGGCGGTACTTGGGCTGAACCGCATGCATTTGGCAAAGGCACTAGCGCTCACCCAGGCGGCCCCAGCATGAACCACCCCAAAGCTCCGAAATGCCTGCGGATAAAGGGGAAAATAGCGTTTAAAACAGGTCGTGATCCGCGGCAGACGCTGCATCCAGGATACCCTCAGATCAGCCCCCTGAAACTCGGGAAGCAATCCCTGCGGTCGCACCGCGCTCGTGTACAGGGGTACACCTGGCTGCCTCCGCAGCATCGAGGCAACCACCCGTTCCGCACCGCCCATTTGGATCAGGTAATCGTGAGCCACCACCAGTTCAGGGGGTTTTTGAAGGTAAGGGGCCATACAATAGAATTCAAAGCCAGGACTCAACTCCGACGGCCGAGCGACCCGCCGTTTACCTTGCGCCTCCCATGAACGCCAGGAGAAAATGGCAAAGATTCAAAAACTTTCGTCATTGTCTGCCTGCAATTTTACTAAAACCGGCCCCGACTGGCAATCTCTGTTCAAAACTTCCCCTAGAAATTCGCTAGTCTCCTTGAACACTTTTTCCAACCCGTAGCGCGTTCTCGCCTCCTCCCGCGCCATGATCCCCATCTGCTCTCGCTTCCCAGTTTCCTGGATCATCCAAGCCATCCGTTCCGCAAGCTCCCCCCTATCCCCGGGCGCGCAGAGCAACCCGGTTTCTCCATCGTTCACAATCTCCGCAGCGCCCCCCGCTCTCGTCGCAATCACCGGAACTCCACAAAGCTGCGCCTCCACGATCACCCTCCCAAATGGCTCTGGCTGCGTCGAACAATGCACCACCACGTCCACCGCGTGCATCAAGCCCACCACGTCCGTCCGGAATCCGGTGAACCAAACCCGATCTCGCAAATCAGCTCCCTCCGCCCGGCGCCGCAATGTCTCTTCATAAGCCCGGTCCTCCTCCGTAAAAAGCGCCGCCCCCACGATGACCCCGCGGGCCGCCGGAACCGCCGCTAACGCCTCCAGGAACTCCATTTGCCCTTTCCAGGCCGTCAGTCGGCCGAACAAGCCAAAAGCGCATCCCCCGTCCCCTCTAACGTTCCACGGCCACTCCGCCCGTAGCCGATCCAGCATTTCCTCTCCCGGCCGCTCAAATCGGGTCGCCTCAAAGCCGTTCGGGATCACCCGGATCAATTCACGGCGTCCCCCGGAAGTCACAAACGCCGCAGCCGTCGCCTCGGAATTGGCAATCACTCCCCCCGCCCCCCAATTCGCCGCACCCACCAGCAACCAGCGATTCGCCCGGCTAAAATGTGCTGCATCGATGATATCGTGAAGGTGATGCACCAACGGGCGCCTCGCCCACCGCGCCGCCAACGCGCCCACCAAGAGAGCCTTGGCTGTATTGCTGTAGACCACATCGGCATCAAACTCCTGGATCCGCCGGGCCAATCGGCAAGCCAAGCCCCACACCTCGGGAAGTTCGCGGACCATGCTTTTCCAACCGGATTCCTTGCTCCGGGACGCCGCCGCCTTCCCCAATGGGTCTACCCGACACCGCACGCCTCGCGCCTCCAATGCCGCACGGAATGGCCCATCGTTGAATAGGATCACTTCAATTTCATGCTGATCTCGCGCCCTGGCGGCGAGATCTAAAAGCATCAGCTCCGCCCCTCCCAGTTGCCCAGTCTGGTCCAGGAAGCAGATTCGCATGGGCCGGTCCGCCTCGACTCCCCCCGTCCTCTTCCGCTCCCGCCCCCTTCGCGACCAAGCCACACTCGCCCCAATCATGCTCCCCGCCAACGCCGCCGTCAGATCCCCTGGATCTGGCATCCGTCCCGGGATCCGGAATTGCGCGATTTCGATCCCCAAAGCCAACAAGCTCCCGATCGCTACCGCCACACACCACCGGTAAAACGCCGGCCGCATCGCCCCCAACACACAGACGATGCCCGCCGCCAATACCACGAACGCGCCAAAGTTGAGCCACCAATCAAAGTAATCGACCCAAATGGCCCAACGCGGCGGCAGCCAGTGATTCCGCCCCCGATTGTCCACCGGCGCCAAGGCATAGCGCAGCCCGGCCGCACACGCGGCGAGGAAGAAACACCTCATGAAGTTGGCTGCGGTAAACATCGTCGCCTCGTCGTCACTTCCTTGACCGCCCCCAACTTCATCCGACCATCGACTGCGAATACCCCTCAAAAACCCGCGGCGCCACAATCTCCCAGCTATGCACCCGGCACACGTAATTCACGCACTCTTCCGGATGAGGCAAGCCCTGCTCTCCCGATAACACTTCCTTCATCCCACGGACCAAGTCGTCGACCCCACTGCCCCCCATCACACACTCCGGCACGAACGGACGCACCACTTCCGGCATCCCTCCGACCGGCGTCACCAGGACGGGCGTGCCCGCTGCCCAGGATTCTAGGATGACCAATCCAAATCCTTCCAACGCCACCGATGGAACTATCGTGAAGTCCGCCGCCCGATAGGCAATCGGCAAGTCGGCGTCGGACACGAACCCGGGCAATCGAACGTGATTGTCCAATCCCAGCCTTGCCACCCGCGCCCTCAGCGTCTCCAACATCGGTCCCTTGCCTCCGATCACGACGAAGAGCCGCCGATCTTGCCCCACCAGGGCAGCCGCCGCATCGATGAGATTTTCCAATCCCATCCGTCGCGTGATCCGGCGCACACAAAACACGATCCGTCGGTCCGATTCCATCGGCCACCCCAACCGGGCCCGCGCTTCCTGACGGGAGACGCCTTGCGTCAACGCGATCGTCGGCCCCGCGTCCATCCCGGCATGAACCGCAGTGATTCGTTCCGGCCGCACGCCATAGCGCGCAATCGCCAGCTGGCGAAAGGCCTCCGACGCGCTGATCAAGTGCGCGGACTTCTGGTAAACCCGATGCTCCAACAGCCGCTTGGCGAGCACGGAAACACGCGAAGCCCCTTCCGCTGCCGATTCATCCGCCCAGGGACCATGAAAATGACTGACGAGGCGAACCCCTTTCCGACGCCACCGCGGGCCGAGCACCGGCCAGCCGTAGAGGGCGAAGTGGCTGACGATGAGGAGGCTGGAGGCCGGAGAATCCTGGCTGAAGGAGAGAACGGCTTCTTGAATCAGGCGCCAGCGCTCCCGTAACGGTGCCTCGGCCGGACCTAAGATGGTGCTCCCCAACGGCAGATCATTCCCCTCGCCCGCCAAGCCCCGCCCAAAGACCAAGCCCCGATACGGCATCCCATTGCGGTCAAAGGCCCGGCAAAGTCCATCGAAGTACCGTTCCACACCTCCGGCCCAGCCGGCATGCATGCCGATTTGAATATGCGCCTTATCTCTGCTCCGCACGCGAGTTGAGGTTTGATGGTCGCTGAAGCGCGCCGCATTCACATCGGCTCAGGCCGCGGTTCGCGTTCGCGCACCGCCACCAACTCCAAGACCTCGAACGAATAACCCGAGCCGAACTTCGTGACCGGAATTCCAAAAACCGCCGGTCGCTCAGCGGAGCCGAACTGAAAGATCGATCGCCAATCCTTGAATGCATCCGGCAGCGCTTCGCTCGAACTTCCCGTCAGTGGCCGAATCCAAAGAAGCCGACCGGCACTTCGCTCCACTCTGGGCACCGGTCCTCCGAGCCATTGCGTCATCATGAGGCTTTCGGCAGGCAACACCCAGGTTCCGGAGTTGACTAAAATTGTGTCCTCGGGGCGAAGGACTCCGGCCGCTGCCCGCCGCGCCGCACTCAATCCCGTCCCGGTTCGCACCATTTGGTGAATCTCGATCCCAGTCTTGACGTGAACCAAGTTGCACGGAAGCAAAAGCGCTGCCACCAGCAGCCACCGGCGGGCTCTCAGCCGAGGCGCCGAGCCCATCGCCTTGCCCAGCCCCCAACCCCAGGCTACTAGCCATGCAAAACCGACCGTGGAGAATGCCGCTAGATTATAAGTGACCGCCGCGACCTTGAGCCCGAACAGCCAGCAGCCACCGGCACAGAAAACAAACCCCACCACCAGCCACGCCCGGGCGGATGGCGCGGCACGCAGTGACATCGCGATGGTGGCAGTCCCCGCGGCCAGGAGCATCGGGGGACCAAAAAAAGGCCGGTCCCACCAAAACAGCCAATATCGTAAGAACTGACTCCAGCCGATACTGAGACTGCCCACGTCCCGCTTTCCGGCGTTCCGGATCCCCTCCAGAGAATCGATCAATCCGTGGGGCGACATCGCTACACAGGCAGCCCCTACGACCAACGCCGTTGTCCCGAGCAGGCTCAATCTCAACAGCCGCCCCCCGGACGTAGCAGCCCCAAACCAATGAGTCGTGGTCAGCGCGGTCATTCCCACGAGCACCGCCAGGAATCCGGCCCCTGGACTCACCGCGGCGCAGCAGCCGAACAAACCGAAAGCGACGAACTCGGATGCCCTTCCACCTCCGATGTGAAACACCAGCACCGCGAATCCAGCCGCCACCAACGGAGCGACTAAGCTCTCCGGCCGTCCGTAAAGCCCCGTGCGCATGGCTCCATCCGCCAGCATCGCGAGCGCGGCCAAGGGAAACCAACTTCCGCGAATGCCAATGCCTGATTTTCCAGGCACCCAGCTCGCCAATCCCGTCAAAACCGAGGCCAAGATCAGGATGGTGGCCAAACGGAATACCGTCAGCGGCCAGACGAAATCCTCCACCCGCCCCGTAGGCAAGAGCTTGGCGACGGTCATTGGAAACAGGGGTCCATGCAGGGTAAATCGCTTCATCCCCGACGGATCAGTCTGATCAATCCCTGCCCAAACCGGGTTGATCAACCCCTCGCCGCTCCTGTAATGAAGAGCGGCAGGCAAAAACGAAATCGCGTCTGTATCCGGACCCGGCCATTGCCAGAGGATAGACACAGCCGGTGAGAGCAGCCCGCATCCCACCAGTCCAAGCCAGAACACCAGCATGCCTCGCGACCAGCCCTCGATTGCTCGCCCTCCCAGCATTATCATTCGTCGTCTTCTCAGGCTGCGATCGGCAGCTTCCCACTCGCCGCCAGAAAGCAGAACACCGCACCCACACCGCTGCCCCAGGACCATCGGTCCCGCACGGCAAAGAGCACCGGATCATCGTGCATGGTCCCCCGCGAAATCAGCATCCACACGCGGCAGATCCACAACAGCACGATGCAGCATACCCCCCAAAGCCAATCGGGTTGGACATACTGAGCCTTCACCGCTTCGTCTTGAAGGTACAGGGCCAGAAGCAGGCAGGAGACAAAACCTGAAGCCACTCCCATCACCGTCAAAATCAGGCCGTCCCCCTGCCGGTAAGCACGTCCGGCCACCTCGAAAGCCGTCGCCGTTGGCCAGACTCCGGTCTCCGTGACCCGTTTGCCAAGCGCCAACCCAAGAAAAAAGAAAGCGGAAAACGCGACCAGCCAATCGCTGGCATAGTATCCTGAAACCTGTCCGCCAATCAGGATCCGCAGCGCGTAAAGAACCGCTAAGATGAAGACATCGACCAACAATAGCCGCTTCAGTCCCAGACTATACGCGGTGCTCAGCGCGAAATACCCAAGCGCCCAAATCACTCCTCCCGCGAGCCAGCCCAACCAAACGCCACCACACAACAACCCGGCGGCCAAGACCAGTCCTTGCAGCGGCGATGCTTCGCCTGACGCAAACGGCCGACGCTTCTTCCGGGGGTGAGCCCGGTCCGCCTCGATGTCCAATACATCGTTGAATAGATAGACCGCGGATGCCAAAAGACAAAGGGACAAGAAGGCAAGAGCGACGGGTGGCCAACGCTCCACCTCTCCCCAACCTCGGCTTGTCAACATCGGTACCGCCACCAACAAATTCTTGGCCCATTGATGCGGACGCATCGCCCTCAGCAGGCCCCCGGTTCCTCTAACCGGGGGAAACTCTCTGGTCACGTTGCCTTGGGAACGAGCTTTCCGGGAAACCGATGGCGGCGCATTAACCAGCACGGCTGCCCGGGCTCGCTCCCAGACCTCCACATCGCTTCTTGAGTTCCCGGCATAGTCGAAGCCGCCAGGATACTCCTGAGCCAGACGCTCGGCCTTTTTCGTTCCTTTCAGATTGGTTTTCCCGTCCGACGCAAAGACCACACCAAACATCTGGAGATGATCCGCAATATCCCGAGCCACTTTTAGGTCCGTTCCCGTGGCCAACACAAGATTGCGGCCGTCGCGACGCTCCTCTTCGAGCCAGGCGAGCACACGCTCGTCGTAGGGCAAACGATCCACCTGAATGCCATGATCTCGAAAAAGCCAAGCTTTGAGGCCAGCTCGACCGCGAAACAACCAAACAAACACCGCACAGACCAATCTCCAGGGCCCCCGAATCACATGACGAACGACGACCTCCTCAAGCGTATCCGAGCGTAGCAACGTCCCATCGAGATCCACGACCAACGGCACTCCGTTTCCGCTCCGCGCGTTACGTGCTGCCTCAGTGCTCTCGATTTGGGTTTGCTCCATCGCCCCGCTCGTTAGTTTCCAGATACCACCAAGCCGTCCCGTCGCTCGATTGGCTTGGCCGGATTCCCCGCCCACACTTCCCCGGCCGGGATCGACTTCGTCAGCACGGAGCCTGCCCCGAGCATCGCGCCATCGCCAATGGTCAACGATGTGTTCGATCGCGCCACCACAATGCTGTGTGCCCCGATGGTGACATCGTTCCCCAAAATGATGAAATGCTCCGACCCAATCACCGACTCTGCCGCCAAAGTGACATGATGATAGATCCGGCAACGGTCACCGATCTTGACCTGCGGATGCATCACCACTCCGAGTGCATAATGATCGAGAACAATCTCCTCTCCCACCTCTGCTTCGGCCGGCAGCAGACACTTGTGCAGCATGTAATTCCATGTTTTCACCCCGCGAGCCGGCAAACGCAGCCCCATCCGGTGCAGCCTGCGGCTCAATGCCCAAAGTCGTTCTGGAGTGCGTAGCCGCATGATCTTCTTGGTTTTTCCGCCTCTCAATCATCAACGCTCAGCCCGATCAGCGCTTCGCGATCTCCACGTTCACGGTACAGATCGCCAGCGGACACAGCCACCGGAAGCGGGAGAGGAGGAAATAATAGATCGTCGAAACGGGACTGTCCCGGAACCGGGGCTCGGGGAAGTATTCGATCCGGATCGTTGCCCCGAGTCGCCCAACGGTCTTCGAGAGTCGCGCCGGCACGAGGAGATCCTCATCAACCCCTTCTTCCTCACGACGCCGGTTCACCGCTCGGTAAGCGCGTCCATAGAGGAACGGTGGACAGGAGGGTTCATAGAGCAGGACGATCCGCCCGCCTGGCTTGAGCACTCGCAGCATCTCCGAGAGCGCGCCTGAGAAATCATTCGAACCCCCGAAGTGATGGAACGAGGCAAAGGTGAAAATCAGGTCAAACTGGGCGGCCGCGAACGGCAGATGGCGACAGTGACAAGCCCACTTTTCATCGAGCTGAGTTTCGAAGAGGGCCTCCCACTTCGTCGCGTGTTCAATAGCGTCCTCCAAGAGATCCGCCGCCACCACGGTGCAGCCCGGAAAGCGTTGCTTGATCAATACACTAGCCCAGCCATGACACGCTCCCATCTCCAAAACCCGCTCGCCCCCCACCAACCCAAGGGAAGGCAAGAGCAGACGAAAGGTCTTGAGAAAGCTCGACTTGTCGAGAATGTCCTCGCGGATCACTTCCTCATCCGAAAGCCCCTCCCGAGCCCGTTCGTAGGCATCATTCGCCACAAACTCTTTCCGGTCACTCGAACTCACATCCGAGTCCCGGATCCAGGAAAAAATGCCGTTCTCCGGTTGAGGCGAAACGTTGACTTCTTGGCGTAGCTCGATGCGGTTTGGCACGGTTGTTTGCAGTTTGCAGTTTAAGCCGCAATTCAGCGCTTGTTGACAGAGTCAATGCACCCGGCCCGAAACGTTCGATTCTCGTTCATCACGCTCCTTCACGCCGCTCTGACCGGCAGATCCCCGCTCGCGTTCAGCTCCCTCAACGCCACATCGAACTTCTCCGAGATCCGGTCCCAGGAATAGTCCTGGCTCGTGCGATGCGCGGCTTCGCTCATGCGCCGCAACAAGTCGCGATCGCCATCGAGCTGGCGCAGCAGCCCGGCAATCCGTTCGCCGTCGCGCTCGCAGAGAAATCCATTTTCACCGTCCCGGATCAGCTCGGCGGCGCCGTTTACTGGCGGCATGAGGACGGGCAGCCCACAGGCAACCGCTTCAAGCGACACCAGAGAAAAGGCTTCGTAGATCGTCGGGAAGACCATAACGTCCGCCGTTTGAAAGAATGTTTCTGGCCGGCTGGAATGTCCGGCGAAGTGGACGCTTCCCGCCAGCCCGAGTTCCATCACCATCCGTCGGAACGTGGCATCCTCTCGTCCGCCGTTCCCGAGCACGATGAGCCCGGTTCCAGGAAGGCGCGCGACGGCTTCCACAACGTGCTTCAAGCCTTTCCGGCTCCAATCGCCGCCCGCAAACACCGCCACAAACTGGTCCCGGCCAAAGCCCAGTTCGACTTTTTTCGCTGCCCGCGCCTCGGCCGAAAGCGGATGAAAGACTGCCGGATCCACGCCGTTTGGCACGATGCGGATTCGCTCGACCGGGTAATCGTGATAGCGCGCCATCTCCGAGGCCACTCCCTGGGATACCGCAATTAATCCCTTCAAGCGCGGATGACGGATGGCCGCTCGTTCCTCCCACCTAAAATAAAGACTCGCCAGCCGGTTGTGCCACCCGGTACGCACCGGAAACGGCAAATCGGCAAACGCCCAGTGGCAAAACTGCACGATCATCACATCGACCGGCCAATAGGCAGCTCCGATGGAGATCAAGATGTCATCCGGAGCGGGGCCCATGACCCGCCGCGCACGTTGCCGGAAGGCGGCACAGCGCAAGACAGCCGGTCGCGACGGCAGAGGGGTGATCGTGGACCGCATCCCCGGAACGTCGGCTTCCGTCTGCGCCGCCACGAGATGCACCGGCCGATGCCGCGCCAGGCGGTTGGCTACCTCCGCCGCCGCCCGCTCCATGCCACCGACACGGGCGATACGATGGGCCAGAAAAGTGATGGGAACAGCCGACGATGGCGAGATGGGGAGCGGATTGCTCATCGCATGTCTAGCCTAGAACTGGCAGCCCTTCCAAACAAACCGCCGGATTGGCCCCGTTCGCGATTCCTCGCTCGGCTCCGCGTCTGAGAGGTGAAGGTTGAAGGTTGAAGGTTGAAGGTTGAAGATTGGCGATTGCGCAAGCTACGGCAGGTCCTATCCTGCGCCCCTCCACCATGAAACGGTTGATTCGAAAGCTGCTGCTCCGCCTTCGCTACTTGGTGGTTCATTCCTCAACCCTCGGCGTTGATTTCGTGAATGACTTGCAGCGCTTCTCGGCGGAGATTCCCTTCTCCACCATCTTCGATGTTGGCGGAAACATCGGGCAAACGGCGTTGGCCTTGACCGCCGCATTTCCCAAGGCGCGCATCTTTTCGTTTGAGCCGGTGCCCTCCACCTTCGCCCAACTGAAGCGCAACGTTTCCACGCATGCAAACATCGAGGCGATGCCTTTTGCCCTGGGGGCCACTCCCGGCACCGCCACCATCGGTTTCGGCGGCCACTCCGGAAGCAACAGCATTCTCTTGGCGGATGCCACTCCCCACACGGTGGAAGTAAAGGTCTTCACGGTAGATCAGTTTGCCAGTGATCGCGATCTCCCGCTGATCGATCTCTTGAAGATTGATGTGGAAGGTTTTGAACTTCCCGTTCTCGAAGGGGCGATCCACTGGCTCGAGCAAAAGCGAATTCGCTTCGTCTATGCAGAGTGCGTCTACGCCCCGCACCCGCATGAGCCCCACACGAGCTTTTTTGATCTCCACGCTTTTTTAGAAAAGCACGGCTT
>CAMCXS010000089.1 GCA_945883495.1 Akkermansia muciniphila | reverse complement strand
TTCGTCGCCCCTGGATAATGGCCGACGAAGAGATACTCATCTTTGCCAAAGGCATATTCTGGACGGTCGAAGAGATTCAACGCCGTGCCAGAAGCCAGCGTCGTGGTGACGACATTGGCGGGATCGGTGAAGTCGTGCCGTTGCAACGGATTGCCGCCGCCGTAAAAACTCGAACCGTAGACTGTCCCCTGATAGCCCAGCGCTCCGCCAAAACTCCCCAGCTGCCTGGGGTTCGCTGGGTCGCTGATATCGAGGATAAGGGCCTGGAATGTGGTTTCCACGGCCGACGTGCTCAGGATGAGCAAATTCCCGATCGCGACCCCCGCCCGCAGGGTGAGGTTGGAGAGTTCCGAGCGCGTCAGCAGTTTGATCCGGACCGGTGCCGCCAAGTTCGCGGTATCGACGATCTGCAATCCGCCGGAGCCGATGGGAGCAAAGACATAGCGGGAGCCCTGCCACGCGGGCGCGAAGGAAAAGCCGTCATAGTTCGTGGGGGCGGAGCCGTTGGGATACACGTAGCGACTGACGACTTGTGGCCTGGTGTTCGGATCCTCGTCGTTATAGAGCGGTCCGGTATCCAGGATGCAAAATCCGCTACTGCTGGTGCCACGCTCGGAACAGAGCACATAATTGCCAGAGATGGAGATGTGGTGGGCTTCCGCCAAGTTCCCCAGGAAGTTCGTCCCGCCCGACGTGTGGTAGACGGAATTGTGATTCCGGGAATCGAATACCGCGATCGGGTTGGTGATGGTGCTGATATCGTAGAACGCCATCGCGCCCGCGCCCTGGCCGCCTCCGTGGTCCGCGCCCATCGGGACCATGAGCAAGCCCCGGTGCATGGCCACGCCGCTGATCGCCTTCCCCGTGTCCGTGGTCACGAGCATCTGCCCTTGCGTGGAGGGGGGATAATCCACGTTGGGGAAGCCAGGGCCATCGGCGGCGGACGCACTGAGCCCGAGCAGGGTGAGCGTGGAGAAGCGGGCGATGCTCCGGGCGGAAGCGATCCAAAAGTGGGCCATTCGGGCAGAAAGGGATCTGGCAAGGGTCACGAATGGCGTCCTCGATTCAATTCCTCGCCAATTCAAGCGGTCAAAGGTGACAAACTTCTGTTTGGGGGGGCGGCTCGCGATCGCCCCCTTTGTCGCCACCCCCGAAGGAGTGGCGAATCCGGAATGGGTTACTGCGGCTTGCTGAGGCTGACCCCGCCACTCACCGGATCCAGATCACCCGGGCGATTGCTGAGGAAAAAGCCGAACCCGCCGCGGTTGGCCCCCTTTTGCAGGATGATGCCTTTGTAAGCCGGCAGCGCTTTGGCCGCTGGAGTCCAATCCGGTTGGATGGTCCCACTGAAGGCGCCGGTGGCCTGCGTCACCGTCAAGGTGAAGCTCGCATTGCTCGCGGGGATCTTGCCCACGGTGTTCCCGTTGATGTTGAAGCTCGTCTTCGTGATCGGGTTCGTCAGTTTGCCATCGGCAAATTCCAGCCTGCCGTTGCCGTTGGCCGGATCCGGCGCGCCCAGGCCGAGCGAGGCTTGCGCGGTCACCGCCTTGTTGTAGAGCGCGCCGACGGCGTTAACCGCGATGCCGCTGGGCCAGCCGGCCGTGTAGAGCTGAGTCGCGATGGCCGTCGCAGTGGTGCCGCTTTGCTCCGTGACCGCTGGGCGGATCCACTGGAGATCGGCCCCGGTCACGTCGGCGTCGGCTTGAGTGGTGTCGAGTTTCAAGGTTCCGCTAAAGCTCCCGCCCTTGGTGGCCGTGGTTCCGGGAGTGACGATTTGCGCCAGGAAAGGCACTTCATTCCCCTCCACCAAGCCGGAAGTGGCACTGAAGGTGGAGTTATCGGCCAAGGTGCCGCTCAGGGTGACTGTGCCGGCACTGGTGATCGTCAGGGAAGCAAAACCATCGCCTTGCGGATAGCTGCTGGGATCCAGGGCCGGGGTCTGCGCTTTGGAAGGGAAAACGACGTTCGCCAAGCCAGTGGTGGCGGAGGCGTTGAGGAGATTTCCGGGCACCGCGTTGCTTGCGCTGTATGGGGACCGTTTCGCGACTCCCGTGCTGGTGGCCGATGCCGCAGTCAAGGTGATGCGGATCTCATCATTCCCAGCCCCGGTGTTCAGGACCAACGAAAGCGTTTTGCCGCCCGGAAGGCTCAGCGAAGGCTGGGCTGTGGCGCCAGAGCCGAAGAAGGCCGATCCATCGCCAAGGAAGGTGGCATTGACCGTCTGGCGGAGGCCATCCACCAGAAGCGCCCCCGAGAACAATCCCGTAGTGGCGTTGAGATTGCCGGAGAGGAAGCCCACGGTCGCGTTGCTGGTGGCCGTGCCGTCTTCCGGACGGATCAGACCATAAAACGAAGTGTTGCTGCCCGCCGCACCGGCGAAAACCGAGCTGGACGAGACGAACTCCGCCGTGACCGTGGTGTTGGCTTGCGGCATCGAGAAGTTGGCGACATTGCCGACTGCGGTGGAGCCAGAGGGCAAACCCGTCCAGCGGACGAAGGCGTAACCGGCCTTGGGCGTGGCGGTGAGGTTCACGCTGGTGCCATGCTGCACGTTCGAGGTGCGGGGGTTGGCGTTACCGGTCAGGGGCGAGAGTGGGGTAGCCTGAGCAGACGGTGCCGCGGCGAAGGTCACCGTGCCCACCGCGTCTGGAGAGAGCCCATCGGGGACGGAGCGATTCACGGTGAGAACGAAACGCTGATTGAAGGTGAAGTTCACCGTGGTGGAGCTGCGGTTCCCCCGCAGGTCAACGATCGTGATGACCGCCGTATTGGCACCGAGCACCGGCGCGACGGGCAATGAGTAGCGCACGAGACCACTGGCGTCGGGCGTGCCGAGGACGGCGTTGGCTGATTCCCCGCCATTCAAGACCACTTCCACCCGGGCCACGCCGCGATCATTCCCAGCGGTGCCGCTCAAGGTGTAAGGCGCGGTGGAACTCACGGTCGCGGGAATGCTCGCGGTCACCGGAGCGACGGCGCCTGCCAGCGGCTCCAAGGTGAAATTCACATCACCGGCCTCCGGATCGGCATCGCCCTGGGCGTTGCTGAGAAAGAAGCCGTGGCCGCCTTTGTGGGCCCCCTTTTGCAAGAGGATCCCCTTGAGGTCAGGGTTGGTCTTGGCCAGTGGGCTCCAATTCGGACGGAAGGAACCGGTGAAGGTGCCGGTGGCCACCGCTGGGGTGAGGAGGAAGGAAGAGTCCGCAGAAGGGATCTTCGTGACCTTGCTGCCCGACACGATCAAGTTATCCTTGGTAATGCTGGAGGCCAGCTTGCCGCCGGTGAGAACCAGCTTGCCATCTTCATACCCGAGCGGAGTGCCATTCACGTCCGTGCTCGGGCCGTCCCGGTCGATGCCTTCTTGCAAGGATTTGGTCTTGTCGTACAGCGCACCGATGGCTTCTACGAGAATTCCAGATGGCCAGCCCGCGGTGTAGAGATTGGCCGCCGCGATCGCCGCCGTTGTCGTGCCCGGGGTCAGCGCACTGACGTCCGGGCGGATCCAGATCAGATCCGTGCCGGCCACATCGGTATCGGCTTGCGTAGGATCAAAGATCAGATTGCCGAAGAACGACCCGCCGCGAACCGTAGCCGCTTGCCCCGGGGTGTTGAGCTGGGCAAAAATCTGGCACCCGCTGCCGCTGACCTCATTTAAGGAGAGAGCCGAGGAGAAGGTCACGGCCGTGCCATCGGCCAAGAAACCGGTCCCGGTAACCAATCCATCGCTGGTCAAGGTCACCGTCGCATAGCCTTCGCCTTGCGGATAAGTGGAGGGATCGAGCGCAGGATCCTGAGTAGCGGAGGGAAAGGCCACGTTGTAGATGCCGGTATTGATGGGGCCGCCGGACTTTGAAGCGGCATTGAGCCATTCCGAGGGCACCTGGTGGGTCGCGCTGTAGCTGGCCCGGCGGATGGAACCGGTGATGGTCGTCGTCCCATCCGTCAGCACGGCGTGGATTCTATTGTATTCAAACGTGTCGGCGTTGTAGTGCAGCGTGAGCGTGCGATTGCCAAACTGGAAGGAATCCCGGCGCACTCCCGCCACCGTGAACACGGAAGACCCATCGCCAAAGAACGTCGCGGCGATCGCTTGATTGAGTCCGTCCACGGACAACGTTCCCGAGAAGGCACCCGTCGCGGTCATCGTCCCGCGCAAGAAACCGACGGTGGCGTTGCTGGCCGGCAAACCGCCAGCGGGATCTTGGAGGATGCCGAGGAAGAGATTGCTGCTGCCGGCCGGGCCGGTGAAAACTTCGCCGCCATGGAAATTCGCAGTCACCGAGATATCCCCGGAAGGCATCGCGAACGTCGCCACGTTGCCCAGCACAGTGGCTCCCTCGGGCAGCCCGGTCCAGCTCGCGAACGCATAGCCCGTCTTGGCTGTGGCCGTGAGGGTTACCGTGCTGCCCGGGGCGATGTTGGAGGTGTACGGATTGGCGTTGGCCGTTGTGGGCGTCAACGCGGTGGCGGTGCCGGACGGAGTGGCGGTCAACAAGACCGTGCCGGCGGTATCCAGGGCGACGGCCTCCGGAGCCATCCGGGCCAGGGTCAGGGTGAACCGTTCCGAGAAGCTAAAGCTCCGGCTCAACGTGGCGCTGTTCCCTTTGAGGTCATATGCGGTCACCTCAATGGTGTTGTTGCCGGCCGACGGCGTAACGGACAGCGACCATGGAACGGAGGTGGGAACGGTGGCGGATCCGAGCGTGGCGTCCACGGCGGCGTCGCCATTCAGGGCCACGGTGACCCGGGCAATCCCCTTGGCGTCACCCGCCGTGCCCCGCAGCGTGTACGGAGAGGCATCGCTGATCGCGGCCCCCGCGGCGGCCGGGGCGGTGATCGTCACGGTCGGCTTGACGGCGTCCGCACTGAGGATGTTGATGGTGGCCGTGGACGCGGGGCCCACTTTGCCGGCGGACACGGAAGCGATCGTGGCCGTGAACCGGCGGTTGGGCACGGTCGACCCTGCTTTGGGCTGCAACGCGATGGTCACGGTCTTGCTGGCTTCCCCATCGCCGAACGAAACGACTTCGGTTCCGGATCCTTCAAGGTCGGTATAATCCGTCCCCGCGACCGCGGCGGCGAACGGCGGCACGGAACTGGCCGTGCCATCATCGGTGCGGAGCGTAGCGGAAGCGGCCGGGAGGCCGGGGGCCCGGACGAGCGTCAAGGCCACGGAGGAGTCTGGCTGACCGGCGTTCAAAACCGTCGATTCGAAGGAGATGTCCCCGCTCAGGATGATGCCCGTGAGGCCCTCGGGCTGAATGAGGCTGTAGTTCGCGGCATCGGCCCCGCCCAGCACGATGGCCGGGGTCACCGGGATCTCGGTGCCAGGTTCAGCCGAAGCGAAGGAACCGACGCCAGTAAAGGTAACATCCTCGCCTGGGACCACGCCGGTGAGGGTGCCAGTGATGGTGGCCTCCGTCGTGCCCGAATACAGCTTGGTTACCACCGCCGCGCCCGAGAGCGTGAGGCTCTTGGCGGCGATCGCAAAGACATTGCCCGTAAAGGCGATCGTGTAATTCGCTCCGGCGGACAAGGTCCCCAAGGTGATGGAGTAATTGCCCAAGCTTTCCCCGGTCTCGCGCGAAAGCTCGCCCGCGAACGCTTCGCCGCTGACCAAGCCGCTGCTGGCGTAGGTCAACGCCGGGTCTGGATCACCGTAAGCCTTCGCCCTCGCATCGGCGGTCACGGTGAGGGCCCGGGGAGCGATCGTGCCGGTTAAGCCGGTGAGCGGAGTCAGCGTGTAATTACCCGCTTGCGCTCCGCCGAGAGTGGCCGTTGAGGTGACGCTCTTGCCGATGCCGGCGTCCTTCGTATCGAAGGTCCCCATCCCGTTGAAGGTCACGTCATCACCGCCGATCACGCCTTCGAGAGTCCCGGTGATCGTCGCGGCGGCGGTGCCATCATACACTTTGGAGACCGCCGTAGCGCCGGCGAAGGTGAGCACCTTGGGAGTGATGGAAGCGGTCAGTCCGGTGGGCTGAGTCAGCGTGTAGTTGTCAGCTTGGGCGCCGGACAGGGTGGAAGTGGAGGTCACGCTTTTCCCCGAGCCAGCAGCGCTGGTGTCGAAGGTGCCGGTGCCGTTGAACGTCACGGATTCGCTGCCGACGATCCCTGAGAGTGAACCCGTGATGATAGCGGCATTGGTCCCGTCGTAGACCTTGGAAGCTACGGCGGCGCCGGAAACGGTCAGGGCTTTGGGGGCGACGGTGAACGTCTGGTCGCTGGATGCCGCGGCCCAGTTCGCGTCTCCGCTCTGCGAAGCGCGAATGGTCACGGTGCCTACGCCCGTTACCGTCACGGTGTTTCCGTTCACGGTGGCGGGACCGGAAACGACGCTGTAGGTCACGCCAAGGGTCGAACTGGCGGTGGCGCTCAGGCTGAAGTCCGGATCGCCGTAGGTCCGGTTGGACAACGGGGCAAAGGTGACGGTTTGGGGATTCTTCACCAGCGCGGTCGATGGGCCGCCGAGAGAGGAGACCTGGGAATCGCTCAGATCCGTGCCCCAACAAGCAAAGGCGGAGAGGTCGAACTGATCATCCTCATTGTTGTTGTCGTGGTGGATGCCGAAGGAACCCTGGCCGGAGGGATACAAAGTGATCGTGCTATCGACATTGAGATTCGAGATCGTCCGGACACGAGAGCCGTTGACGTAAAGTTTCCCGTCAAAGTTCCCGGTGCCGCTGCTCGTATTGATCACCAAGACGATGCGGTACCAAGTGTTGGTTGAGGTGCTTCCGCCGTAGCCGCCGAGAATGGATGAGGAGCCAACTGTGCCGTTGGTGTTGATGAAAAGGTCACCGTCGTTGCCATTGGACGCATGCGTCTGAAGAAGACATTTCCAGGTTCCGCTGTTCTGATAACGGATGTCCCACATCATGGTGAACCGGTTGACATAGCTGCCCCCGCCATTGGCCCCGATATTGTGCAAACAGCGAAGATTGTTCCCACTGCCGCTGGCGATCCGAACCGCCTTGTCCACTGTCCCCGCTGGTCCGCCGGTTACGGCGCTGTAGGTTCCAGCACCGTTCATCGTCCCGCCACCGGAGGTCGTGCTCAGCAAGGAGGCCCCGTCAAAACTCCAGTAACCGGCGGGTGCGGGCACTTGACCCTGGCTGGCCCTAGGAGCGAGCAGTGCTCCTGCGACTAGCGCAAGCGTCATCCAGCGGAAATCGAAACCGTGCGGCAAAAAGAAAGTGACGAGAGGGGAGCCTATTTTCATGGTTCAAGACTAATACTCCATGCGTTGCCTGCGGAAGGCGGACGGTGCAGGCACTTTTCTGTGACGGTTCTGTGACCTAACGCCCGACTAAGGCAGAGAGCTTCAAGCCCATCGCCACACATCCACCGCTAGCGACTCTGACACAAGATTCTTGCCAAGATGCTGCTGGTCATGAAGCATGCCAACCGCTACGCCTGGGGAATCTCCAGGGCCCAACATCTGCTGGCGCAGAATGGCAATCGGCCCGCCGAGTTTCACAACGGAGCGAACTTCATCAAGGTCACAGTTTACAAGCCCCCCGAGCGCTAGCCTCATCCGCCGATCCATCCCCATCGTAGCCTCCCCTTGCGGGGGTGAAGCCCGATGGGCCGCCGAATTCCAGCTCAGGGATCCAAGGAACCCTGGGACCCGATCCGCGAACCATGAAGCTTGCGAGACGTCAGGGAACGGGGTGCAGCCCTCCCCTTCGGATTTACACGGCGGTGGCCATAGTCCTCGGCTCCTGCAGCATCAAAAGCAGTGGGGCATGATCGCTCAACCCTAGTGGCTCCGCAGGATGCGCATCGATTTGGCAATCCAGCAACCCGCCGGCCGTGGCGGAATCACAGAACGCATGATCAAGCTGATAAGGAGGATCGTTCTTGCGAAACCAAGTGCGCCCCTCCCCCTCGTGGAACCTGCGGTAACAATTCACCCAGCCATCCGCCGCCGCTCGGGCAAAGAACTCCGCCTCGCCATCTTTGGGATGCTTCTGATCCCAAAGGATCGGAGACGTGTTCCAATCCCCGCTGACCACGAAGCGCCGGTCCTTCACGAGATCACGGCAACTTACATAGGCCACATCCCGGAGCGAAGCGTTTCGATAGGCTGACAATTTCACCGAAACCACATCCCGTCCACCCAGATCAATCTCCCGGGCGCCGCCCCGAAGCACCGGAGCATGCACGCTCACCACGAGAAGCTCGGACCCGTCTTCTAGCTTCACGGCGCCGACGGCGGTTACGTTTCCGCCGTTTCGATTTAGTTCGGCTGGGGCCTCAATCTCGCGAAGGATGAACCGCGGTTTTGCCAGGACCGCAGAGCCCCATCCCTCCCCAGGGCTCCTGACGATTGTCCACTTGTTGTTCGCCCAGGGAGGCACCACCGCCTCTTGGAGTAGGGCAAGATCAGGATCAAGCTCGGCGAGATAACGCCAAGCTTGCTCGTGGGTTGCCTTGAACCCGAACGCGTAGCCGAGATTCCAACTGATGAGGAGCATGAGATTGAGGATGACAATCTCTCACCTTTTCAACGACGGGAAAGAATTGTACTGTCTGCGGTATGTGAGCTGCCCTTCCGCCCACGAGCCACAGGTCGATGCGCCCGATCCAGGTAAAATGGGCTGACGTGCAACCTGCAAAGGGCTGCGGGGAACAGGCGAATCCGTTCTCACTTAGTACACCATCATTCGCTTCGTGGCACCAAGAGACGGAAGACCAAAGAACGGGAACGCATCATCCGCAGATTGCGCAGATTTCCGCCGATTCCACCCCATCCGTAGCCGCCCCCTCGCGGGGGTGGCATCGAACGATCCACGACTCCCGTCCCAGCCCAAAAACCCCTTCGTGCTCTTCGAGTCCTTTGTGGTGATAAAACGCCACCCAGCCTCAGCCGAAGAAACTCTTCACCATCTCTTTCGCCCGATCCAGGTGATCCTTCTTGATGTGCGCCGCCACGGTGGCCAGGGCTCCCGCCAAGGCCGCGCCATCGTCCGCCAAACCAGCTCCGGGCACCAAATCGGGGACGGCGTCGATGGGAACCACCAAATACCCAAGCGCCGCGACAATGACTGTCCTCGCCCAAGCCGGCGTGTCGCGATCCGAAAGCGCGTAGAACAAGGTGTAGGCCATCTCGACCGCTTTCTTCCCCATCGCCGCCGCAAAGCGCTTCACTTTGTTGGCGAAGCTTTCGTCATCGAAGTTTTCCTCGGTGCTCATGGGAAACCAATGATGTAGCTAGAAGTGGGCTGAGCGCAATCTGGAAGGAATCCCCCGAATCGACTCAGCCTTGCGCCAAAGTGCTGCCTAGCGGGCGGCTCGGATGGGCGTTGCCACAACTAAGATTGTAGTCTGCCACCACGTGTTCCATCCCCGCCCCTTTTAAGCTTCCGATCAACGCGTTGCATGCAAAAAGAGATCGACGAGATCGAACAAACTCATCCACGTTTCCGTCAGAACTCTCCGATGCAGAAATTGCATACGAAAGGAATCGCCGCCGTTTTGGCGGTGGTGATGAGCCTAGGACAGGCTCAGGCCGGTGAGCCGGTCAAGGAAGGTATCAAGGCAGGTGGCGCGGCGGTTGCGGGCGCCGCGGTGGGTTATGGAACCGTTGCAGCGGCAGGTATCACTGCCGTCGGTGCGGTCGGATCGGGTGCAGGCGTCGGAATGGCCGCCGGTCCCGTCGGCGCCGCGGTTGGCGCGCTCGTAGGACTCGCTGCTTACGGTGCCTACCGTGTCTTCAATGACTAAGCGCCCGGCGTAAAACTCGTGAACCGCGTGAGGGTTGACCTGGTGACGGGTCAACCCTTTTTGCTTTGGCATCCGCCATCCTAGCTCGGAGTAGGCCAATCCAGGGATTGCTAGCTTCGGTTCGCTCCACCTCGCACATCGCCCATTTCGCGTATCCCTCCACTCCCATCGGATCATTTCACTAGCGAAAGCTGAATTTCCCGATACGCTAGTCACCTCTCAATGGACCACTCCGCCCACAACAAGATCGTCTCATTCATCTGGTCCATCGCCGACGATTGCCTTCGCGATGTCTTCGTCCGGGGGAAGTATCGGGACGTCATTCTCCCCATGTTCGTCCTCCGGCGGATCGACTGCCTTTTGGAGGACACCAAGGAAGCGGTGCTGGAGGAGGTCCGGTTCCAGAAGGAGGAGGCCAAGATGGCGGTGCTCGATCCCGAGGGGCTCAAGGATGCCGCGAAGCAGGTGTTCTACAACACCTCGAAGTTCACCCTCAAGACCCTCCTGGGAAATCCCTCACAACTCGTCGCCAATCTCCAGCACTACCTGGACGGCTACAGCGACAACGTCCGCGAGATCATCGCCAAATTCGATCTGCCCACCCAGATCCGCAAAATGGCGGACGCGAATGCGCTGTTCGGCGTCATCGAGAAGTTCGTCTCCCCGGAGATCAACCTCAGCCCGCATGATACGGTATCGCTCGACGGCAAAAAGCTCCCCGGTCTGACCAACCTCGGGATGGGGTATGTCTTCGAGGAGCTGATCCGCAAGTTCAACGAAGAGAACAATGAAGAAGCCGGAGAGCACTTCACCCCGCGCGAGGTCATTCAGCTCATGGTGCACCTCCTCATCGAGCCGGTGAAGGATCAGCTTCCGCCGGTCATCACGATTTACGACCCCGCTTGCGGTTCTGGCGGGATGTTGACCGAGGCGCAGGATTCCATTCTCGATCCCGAGGGCCGCACTCGTTCCGGCGCCGCCGTGTATCTCTATGGCCGGGAGGTGAACCCAGAGACCTACGCCATCTGCAAGTCCGACATGATGATCAAGGGGAACAACCCCGAGAACATCCGCTTCGGCTCCACCTTGGCCACGGACGAGTTCGCGAATCTCCGGTTCGACTTCATGCTGTCCAATCCGCCCTACGGCAAGAGCTGGAAGACGGACCAGGGGCAGATTCTGGAGAAACAGGGAGCGAAGACCGTCATCATCGATTCCCGGTTCGAGGTCCGGCTGACCAATGCCAAGGACGAGATGGAAACCGTCTCCGCCGCCCCAGCGGTGGACGATGGCCAGCTCCTCTTCCTCATGGAGATGGTCTCCAAGATGAAACGGCTGGCGGATAGCCCGATTGGGAGCAGGATCGCCACGGTCCACAACGGTTCCGCCCTGTTCACGGGCAATGCCGGTGGTGGCGCCAGCAACATCCGGCGCTTTCTCATCGAGAACGACTACTTGGAAGCCATCATCCAGCTTCCGAACAACATTTTCTACAACACCGGGATCACCACCTACATCTGGGTGCTCTCGAATCACAAGGCACCGGCACGCCGGGGCCAGGTGCAACTGATCGATGCCTCGCAGCTCTTCGAGAAACTGCGCAAGAATCTCGGGGAAAAGAACTGCGCCTTCACCTCCGCCCACATCGATCAAATCACCCAGGCGTATCTGGAGTTCGCGGACACCGGAAAAGCAGGGCGCGACGGCCTCAAGGCCCAGGTCTTTTCGAACGAGGAGTTCGGGTATTGGAAGATCACCGTGGAACGTCCGCTGCGGAAGTCCGCCGGATTCAGCGCGGATCGCATCGCCGCCCTCCGGTTCCTTCCGGCGCTCAGCACCGAGATGGAGTGGATGTGGCAACAGTGGGGCCAAAAAGTTTACGCCAAGGGATTCCTAACCACCCAAAAAGACGCCCTGGAACAGTGGCTGGAAAAGGAACAGCTTGAGACGACGGCCGCGAATAAGAAAAGGCTCCTCGATCCGGCCGTTTGGATCGCCCGTCGCGATCTCCTCACCGCCGCGGAGAAGCTCCACAAACACCTCGGCGAAACCGTTTCCCACGACTTCAACGCCTTCAGCGAGTCCACCAAAGCCGCCGCGAAGAAGCTCAAGATCGTTCTCAAACCCGCCGATCTGAAGGCTATCCTCGACGCCGTCTCTTGGCGCGATCCGGAGGCGAAGCCGATTCTCGTAGAAGAAACCTTGCTCGGCGCCACGCCCGGCTTCGATCCCGAGACGGCGCGAGTGTTTGTCTCCCACATCGAAGGCGGCACCTGCTTCCACTACGAGCCGGACAGCGAATTGCGCGACACGGAGAACGTCCCGCTCACTTATCCGGGTGGCATCGCTGCCTATTTCCAGAACGAAGTGTGGCCCCACGTTCCGGACGCCTGGGTGGACGCGGAGAAGACCGTCATCGGTTACGAGGTCAGCTTCAACAAATACTTTTACCAGCACACGTCGCTCCGGCCATTGGAAGAGGTGATCGCGGAGATCCGGCAGTTGGAAGCAGAAACGGATGGATTGCTGGAGCAGATTCTTCGGTTTGCGGAGTCGTGATGTATGAACGCTTTCCCGAGGTATCCGAAGTATAAGGACTCCGGAGTCGAATGGCTCGGTGAAGTGCCGGCGCATTGGGAGGTGAACCGCGTCTTTTCCATCTTCAATGAACGGGTAGAGACAGGACACAGACATCTACCGATCCTCAATGTAACGATCAGCAACGGCGTACAGGTTGAGCGCTTAGGAGGAGATCGAAAGAAGCGTCTGATCGAAGATCGCGACGCCTACAAGCGAGCAGCGGCCGGCGACATCGCTTACAATACGATGCGGATGTGGCAAGGAGCCGTCGGAGATGTTCCGGTAGATGGTTTGGTTTCACCCGCATATGTCGTTGCCAGACCGATCAAGGATATCAACCCCCGGTACTACTCGCTGCTGTTTCGCGGCCAGTCCTTCCAGGTGGAAACCAATCGGCATTCCTACGGAATCGTGTCCGATCGGAACCGGCTCTACTGGTTGGGCTTCAAGAACATTGTTGTCCCCATCCCACCGCGCGCCGAACAAGACCGCATCGTCGCCTTCCTGGATGAGAAGACGGCGGAGATCGACACCTTGATCGCAAAGAAGCAGCGGCAGATCGAGCTGCTGGAGGAGCAGAAGGCGATTTTGATCAATCGGGCGGTGACTCGAGGGCTTGATGGGAAGGTGAAGCTTCGAAACTCCGGCGTTCCCTGGGTCGGTCAGATTCCGAAGCATTGGAAGGTGGTGAAGCTGAAGTATGTGATCAGCATTCAAGCGGGCTACGCTTTCGCTAGCGGTGGCTACTCTCTGAATGCCCAAGACACCCGCCTGCTTCGAGGAGTGAACGTGAATCCAGGCAAAATCACCTGGAACGATGTTGTTTACTGGCCTGAGAAGAAGATGCGGGGAGTTGAGGATTTCGCCCTCGCTGAAGATGACATGGTCATGGGGATGGATCGTCCTTGGGTTTCTTCCGGCGTGCGTGTGGCTCGAATCATAAAAGGCGACTTGCCATGCTTGCTATTGCAGCGTGTGGCACGGATTCGAGCCACAAACATCGAGCCAGATTTCTTGGAAAGAGTCCTGACCGGTTCAGGCTTCAAAGGCTACTTCGACCCAATCCTCACAGGGGTCAGCGTTCCTCATATCAGTCCCGACCAAATCGGAGGCTATACAGCGGCAATCCCTCCGGCATCCGAGCAAAAGACAATCTGTGCCTTTATCAATCAGGCAGATGCACTTTTCACGAGAGTCAAAGCCGCCAAAGAATCCCAAATCCGAACCCTGCAAACCCTCCGCAGCACTCTCATCGCCCACGCGGTTACCGGAAAGATCAAGCTCTGAGCCATGCCAACTGTCACGCCTACCTTTAAAACCGTTCAGGATCTACTCAAAGACGAAAAGTTTTCGATCGATGACTACCAGCGCGAATACAAATGGGACGCCAAGCAGATCAACGAGCTGATCGACGATCTGACCTCCAAGTTCCTGGCCCACTACAAACCCGGCCACGAGACCCGGGATGTGACGCAGTACGAGAGCTACTTCCTCGGATCAATCATCGTGAGCAAGCGTGGCGGCACCAACTATCTCATCGATGGGCAGCAGCGCACTACATCTCTCACGCTGCTGCTGATCTACCTCTATCACCGCCTCAGGGCAGCGGGTTCCAATGCCGTAACCAAGATAGAGAGCCTTATCTTTTCGGATGACTTCGGTGAACTGTCCTTTAACCTGAAAATCCCAGAGCGGGCGCCGGTGCTCCGGGCGCTTTTCCAACAGGAGGAGTTTCAGACGGAAGGCCAGGATGAGTCGCTCACAAACATGTGGTTGCGGTACGACGATATCAAGGCTGCGCTAGAGCCGGATCCTGAAGAGGCAAGCCCGATGGACGGAGCCATCGAACACTTTTCCTATTGGCTAACGGGAAAAGTCGGGGTCATTGAAATCGCAACCGATGACGATGCTTATGCTTACACGATCTTCGAGACCATGAACGATCGCGGCAAGCCGCTGAGCCCGACCGACATGCTCAAGGCTTTTCTGCTCGGGCGCATCACGGATCCGGAGACCCGTGCATCAGCCAACGACCGGTGGAAAAGGGAGATTCAGGAATTGGCTCAGTTCGGACGAGGAAAGGACGACGACGTTGAGTCAAATTTCCTGAAATCCTGGCTACGGGCTCAGTATGGCCAGGATACAAGGCAGCGAAAGGCCAACGCAAGCGATGAGGATTGGGAAAGGATCGGAGGACCCTTCCACCGCTGGGTGAACGATCAGCGTGCGATCATGGGGTTAAACCGGCAGGACGATTACGCCCGCCTGATTACGGAGATCCTTCCTTACTTTTCTCGGCAATACCGGTTGATTCTTGGCGCCACACGAACGTATTCGCCAGATCTTGCGCCAGTGTTCTACAATAGTTGTAATGATTTGAGCCTTCAGGTTCCCGTCCTCCTTGCAGCGATCAAGAAAGACGACAGCGAAGATGTGGTGCAACGTAAGCTTTGCATAGTGGCCACGTACTTGGACCAGTATGTAGTGCGCCGAGTCGTGAACTACATTCGTATTAGCTACTCCTCGATCCAATACAACATGGTTCAACTCATCAAGGAAGTTCGGCACAAGTCACCGGACGAGCTCATTCATGTTCTCGCTACCAAGCTAGATAAGGATGAGGTTACTTTGGATGGGGCCCGAGGCGGGGGTCGCAAAGGTATTTCCGACTTCCGCGTCAACCAGCTGAGCAAACGCTACATTCACTACTTACTGGCAAGGATGACGGCATTCGTGGAAAAGAGCTGCGATCGCGGTGACCATTTTGCGAGTTATATGAATCGGCTAAGCGAAAGCCGAAGAAATCCATTCGAAGTCGAACATCTTTGGCCGGACAACCACGAAGCAATGTCAGAGGAATTTGCGTCCGAAGATGAATTCTATCAATGGAGAAACCACATTGGAGGGCTAGTTCTCCTTCCCAAGAGCAAGAATGCCAGCCTCAACGCCAAGCCCTACGAGGAGAAGCGGCCGCACTATCAAGATGAGAATTTGCTTGCTGCGTCGTTGACGGAGCTGCCCTACTCCCACGCGCCGCGTTTTACTCGCTTCCGCCAAGACTACAACTATGAGTTCAAAGCCTTCGCGACATTCGGCAGGGAACAGCACACTGCACGGAGGGCGCTGTACGCGAACCTGATCAAGCACATTTGGAGTTCGGACCGGCTTCGAGAGCTGTGACCGGTCGGGCCCCTTAATCGAACTGCCGCATGTTAACCGTCGAACAACTCCAGGAAGTCTTGACTTCGACCGAGTCCGACCGGATCGAGCGAACCCGCTCGACCAAGGACACGGACAAGTTCCGCGAAGCAATCTGCTCGTTCTCCAACGATATGCCGGGTCACGGGAAACCGGGCTACCTGCTCATTGGCGTCGAGGACGACGGCTCTCTCTCCCCGGGATTCGTGGTGACCGACGAGCTGCAACAGCAGTTCGCGGCCTATCGCGATGATGGACAGATTTTGCCGCAACCAATGCTCGCAGTTTACAAGCAGGCCCATCCGACCGGCGGCGAGTTTCTCGTGGTGGAAGTACAGCCCAGTGATCTGACGCCGGTCCGCTACCGGGGACGCATCCACATCCGCGTTGGGCCGCGCAAAGCCACGGCGAGTGAGTCCGAGGAACGCCGTCTGCTGGAGCGGCGCAGTGCGAGATTCCGCACCTACGACATCACGCCTTGTGTTGGCGCCACTCTGGATGACCTCGACCTGGATCTGTTTCTGGGGTACCGGCGCAAAGCGATCGATCCCGAAGTGATTCAGGAGAATGGACGGGAATTGGTGCTGCAACTGGCGGCACTGCACTTCTTCAACCTGAATCGAAACTGCCCGACCAACGCGGGTTCCATCGTCTTTGGCAAGGATGTGCTGGGCCGCTTCCCTGGCGCTTACGTGCAGTATGTCAAGTTCGCCGGTGAGACCATGGGATCGGAAGTGGAGGAGTCCAGGGTGTTCGACGGAAACCTCATGGAACTGATGTGGAAGATCAGCCGCTTCATTGAGAGCAGTTTCACGGAAAAGCCGGTCTATCAGGGCGGCTTGCAGGAGCGGGTGATATGGGACTATCCGCCCGAGGCCATGCGCGAACTCCTGGTGAATGCCATCCTCCACCGGGACTATCAAACCAACTCACCTGTGCGCTTTTCTCTCTTCTCAGATCGGATTGAGATTCAGAATACCGGCGGGCTCTATGGCGAAGCAAACCCCGAAAACTTCCCCGTCGTTACGGACTATCGGAACCCGGTCCTGGCTGAGGTACTTTTGGTCATGAAGTATGCCAACCGCTTTGGGCGCGGAATCTCCCGGGCCCAACATCTGCTGGCGCAGAACGGCAACCGGCCCGCCGAGTTTCAGATCGGAGCGAACTTCATCAAGGTCACCGTCTTCAAACACCCCGAACGCTAGCCCGGGCCGGACAACCATGCCTTCGCAAACCACCGAAGCCGCTCTCGAAGCCTGCATCGAACGTGCTCTCAGCGGCGGCGTTTCGGAAGTCGCCCGTCCGGGGGCGGTTCAGGAACCGGGATCGGATTACGGCGGCGACGGTTGGCGGCGCGGCCGGGCTTCGGATTTCAATCCATTTTTCGCCGTCGATGAGGCCCAGTTCTGGCAGTTCCTGGAGAAGACGCAACCCGAGGAATTGGCCAAGCTGCATCACAAGCCGGAATGGAAGCAGCAGGTCTTGGAGCGATTGCATCGCAAGCTCAAGAAGGACGGCATCCTTCATGTCCTCAAGAAAGGGCTGGAGATCGATAACGCCCACCTCGCGCTGCTCTATCGGCTCCCCTACAACGAACTGAACCCGGACGTGAAGGCCCGATTCGAGGGCAATCGCTTCTCCGTGAGCCGCCAAGTGCACTACTCGCTCGCGGAACCGATGAAGTCCGTGGACATGGTGCTCTTCGTCAACGGGCTTCCGTTGGCCACGTTGGAGCTGAAGAATCCGTGGACGGGACAGAACGTCCACCACGCGAAGCGGCAATACCGGGAGGACCGGGATCCCAACGAAACGCTGTTTCACTTCCGCCGCTGCCTCGTCCATTTCGCCGTGGATCCTGACGAGGTGTGGATGACCACCAAGGTGGATGGGGCGGGCACCTATTTTCTTCCCTTCAATCGCGGGCAGGTCGGAGGCGCTGGCAAAGGCAATCCCCCAAACCCGGATGGACCAAAGTCAGCCTATCTCTGGAACGAGATCCTGAGCCGCCGGAGCCTCTGCAACATCATCGAACACTTCGCCAAAGTGGTCGAGGAAATGGACGAGGAGACGAAGAAGACGCGCACGATCCTCTATTTCCCCCGGTATCACCAGCTTCAGGTGGTGCGGAAGCTCTTGGGACTGGTCCGGCAGGAAGGCTTGGGCGGGCGGTATCTCATCCAGCACAGCGCGGGCTCCGGAAAGAGCCACAGCATCACTTGGTTGTCCTTCCAACTCATCGAACTCTACGACGTCACCGGACAGGCGAATCTGTTCGACTCCGTCATCGTGGTGACGGACCGGCGGGTGCTGGACAAACAGATCGACGGGAACATCAAGCAGTTCGCCGAGGTGAAGAACCTCATCGCACACGCCGAGAGCGCCGCCGATCTGCGCAGCCATCTGGAGCGGGGCAAGAAGCTCATCACGACCACGATCCAGAAGTTTCCCCACATCGTGGAGGGAATCGCCAACATGAGCGAAAAGCGCTTCGCGGTCCTGATCGACGAAGCCCACAGCAGCCAGGGTGGGGTGGCCGCGGACAAGCTGAATCAGGTCATCGGCGCCGAGGAGGACAAGGAGGAGCCGGAAGACTGGCAGGACCTCATGCTCGATGCCATGAGCAAGCGCAAGATGGGCAAGAACGCCTCGTTCTTCGCCTTCACCGCCACGCCAAAACCGGCGACCCTAGAGAAGTTTGGCAAACCGAATGCTAAAGGCGGCTTCGACCCGCACGACCTCTATTCCATGAAGCAGGCGATCGAGGAAGATTTCATCCTCGACGTGTTGGCCAACTACACGACCTACAAGAGCTATTACGAGGTCCAGAAATCGATCGAAGACAACCCCGCTTTCGAAAGCGGCAAAGCGCAGAAGAAGCTGCGCGCCTATGTGGAAGCCCACCAGCAAACCATCGAGACCAAAGCGGCCTTGATGGTGAGTCACTTCCTGAACCACGTGATGAAGCCCAAACTCCTCAAAGGGCAAGCCCGGGGCATGGTGGTGACACGGAACATCGAATGCGCCATCCGCTATTTCTTCGCCATCCGGGACGAACTCCAGAGCGCGAACGCGGACTTCCAGGCCATCATCGCGTTTTCCGGAAAGAAGACCGTCGATGGCAGTGAGCACACCGAAGACAGTCTCAACGGCTTCCCGGAAAGTGAGATCCGCAAGCGTTTCAAGACGCCGGGGTATCGCTTGCTGATTGTGGCGAACAAGTTCCTGACGGGGTTCGATCAGCCGTTGCTGCATACGATGTATGTGGACAAGAAGCTGCAAGGCGTACTGGCCGTGCAAACGCTCTCCCGCCTGAACCGGTGCAATCCGAAGTTGGCGAAGCAAAACACCTTCATCCTGGACTTCTACAACACGGCCAAGGAGATCAAGGCGGCATTTGATCCGTTCTACACGGCGACGAGCCTGACCGAGCCGACGAACATCAACGTCCTCCACGACCTCAAGGAGGAACTCGACGAGGCGGAGATCTACAACGAGGAGGACGTCGATCGCTTCAACGAACTCTTTTTCACCAAAGTGCCCCCGGAACGGCTGCATCCCGTTATCGACCAATGCGTCGCCCGGTTTGATCTGATCGAAGACGAGGACGACAAGATCGACTTCAAGATCAAGGCCAAGCAGTTCGTGAAGATCTACGGCCAGCTCGCCTGCATCATCCCGTTCGAGAACCTGCGGTGGGAAAAGCTCTATTGGTTTCTCAAATTCCTGATCCCCAAGCTCAAGGTGAAGGACAAGGCCAAGGACGACCTCGATGCGCTCCTGGAAAGTGTGGACCTTTCCACCTACGCACTGGAGCGGGTGAGATTGAACGAATTGATCCTGCTCGATCCAGCCGAGGCCGAGCTAGATCCGCAGAACCCGAATGTCCGCGGTTACCACGGAACCGAAGAGCCGCGCGAGCACCTCGACGTCATTGTCGAGGCGTTCAACGAACGCTGGTTCAACGCCTGGAGCGCGACCCCGGAGGAACAGAAAGTGAAGCTGGTGACGATCGTCGACCGGGTCAAGAGCAGCGCCGACTACGAGAAGCAAGTCTTGAACAACCCAGACGAGCAGAACCGCAGGTTGGCCCTAGAGACGCTGATCAACCAAGCCGTCCTGGCGCAGCGGAAGACCGATATGGAGTTGTATCAGCTGCGTCAAGACGACGCGTTCCGGCAGGCTTTCAACGATGCGATTGCTCGGATCTTGGCGCTGCAGCAGGCGAAGAAATCGGCGTGAGGAAGGAGTTGCCCGATGACGAACTACCATTGGAAACACGGCCAAGGCTTCGCCATCCGCTACGGAGGGCCGGAAGGTATTCGATGGTTCAACACGCCGCCCGCGGATCTCGGTGGCGCGCCCATCCCCAGTGTCGGGCTCGGCGCGATGGAGCCGATCGGCATGGCCATCGAAGCAGCGAAGGCGGCTGGACTGCTCTTGCAGTGGTGGGAGATGCGCAAACAAACGTTGCTGCAAGCGGCGGCGTTTGAAGAGCGGCGGGTTCCGTGGCTGATGGACATGCTCCTCCTTTGGGCCGCGGAGGTTCAGGAAGGTCAGGTTCGACTGGATACAATCACCTACTTCGATCGCGAGGTGTCGAGGTTCCTCGAGGTCATCCGGGAAAACCAGCGGATCGATGTGCCATCGACGTTGCTCCTGCAGATTGAGCGGACCGCACTGGCCATGGTGCGGATCAATCGCACGCTCTCCACGATTGTTGAGGATGGAGTCTCCCGGCCCAACTTTGTGTTGGAGGGTGAAAAGATTCCGTTCAGGTACCAGCCATTCGCAGCGCTTGTCGGTGACGTCAGCGCCACGGAACGCTACTTGGCGAGTTGTGAAGTGGCGTCGGAACGCAGTCTCGCGGCGGCCACATCGCCGCTAGGTCCAGTGGGCAACGCGGTGCTCGCTACCGTTCTACTGGGGCCGCTGGGCGCGTTGGCATTTTGGAAGTTCAGCGATTACCTTGCCGCCTCCACCAAAGCGAAGGAGCAGAAGCGGGCTCAGGAATTCCAAGCGATGTCGGCGCTGGCGCTGGAACTGCGCAGTTGCCGCACGCTATTGACCATAGTTTCGGTTCGGCCGGAGACGTTGCGGGAGATTGCGTTGCCGGATTCAATGTTGCTTGAGGAGCACCATGGTGGCGCGGACTTCAGTCCGCGATTCCCGGACTAAATTACGGTTACATTGAGAACCGGTGCGCGCATCTTTAAATTATTGGGGGTAGGCCGTGTTTTGAATAGGGGCGAGCAGCACGGCACGCCCAAAAAATTCCCTTGCCAACACGCTATCGTTCGCTTCGTTGCTCCCGTCATGCCCTATGAAATACCCGCGCCATTTCCTCCGCAGGGTTCTCCAAATCCCAGCGCGGCCACCAAGAATCGCCGATGGCCTGAGGCTTGCAGGCGTTTAGCTGAGTCAATTGCAAAAAATACCGCATTCCCAGTTCTGATAGTTTGTGCAGCCCCCACCTATGCCGACGAACCTACACAGGTTTGGCACAATAAGGACGGATCCGTAACCGAGCGATATGATCGTCCTGGCAGCGACGGTCGCGCAGGGCACACTTGGTATACTCACCGCAAGCCACCAGCGAGCACCAATCTGGACAAGATTGGCGTTGTCATTGAGCTGATTGAGTTGCTCGCTCCATTTTTCGAGCAGGTCTATCGATCTCTCTCCTCGGAGGACAGCCAACCGTCGAGCGGAACGCCCGCCCCGCCCCGCCCTCGGGACTCCGCAATCCCGTCCACAGATTCCGAAATCGGAGGCTCTCCCACTTTACGATCTAGCGAGCTACAATTAAGCGAAGGTGGTACCGAGCCCGCGTCTACAAATCGGCCGGCAATGAACTTGGCACCGCATGGCCGAATTGTTTTGCGAACTGCCGAGCCTCCCGTTTTCCCGGTTCAGTTCGCAGTTGATAGACAAGCCAGTTACATACTAAAGCTTTCGGATGCTTCTTCGGGGAACTATGTCGGGTGGATCGGACTGCGAGGGCCCTGCTCTTTTGAAGTATTGCTGCCAAAGGGGACATACGAGTTAAGTGCGGCTTCAGGACTCTCGTGGAAGGGAGGTGCCGAACTGTTTGGACCTGAAACTGTCTATCAAAAATACGAAGACAAGCTTGCACTGAGCACAGCGCCGCCGACCGGAGCGGAAGCAATCCGACTTGATACTGCGGAGTCGAAGCCGATCGACAAAGTCGCATTTCTTCAGCAACAACCCACGGTTACGCCTGCAACGCCAAAGACTCCTCGTTCGCTTCCCGATACCTCACCCGAATCTGGCGCTAACCCGAAGCAGCGAACTATCGGCAAGATCTCAGCGTATAATCCTGAACTTGGATTTGCGGTGGTTTCTGTGGGGGCCAGTCGCTCAACTGACAAGTCCCTCAAGATTGGGCAAACCGTGCATATCGTCAGGGGAAATCAGTTTGTTGATGATGGGGTCATCGAAGCAATCGATCGCGATACCGTCACACTTTCGCTACAACCTGTATCAAAACGCGTTGGTTCTCCTCGCCGAGTGCAGCTTAGCGATCAAGTGACGTTTACGAGACCTTAGGTCTCGGCGTCGCCAGCTTAATCACGTATTCGCATCTACGATGCACTGTACTCCGCTGCGCTTGAGCCACTTACCCAATCAGATCTCAATCACATCATTCCCGTCCAGCATCGAGCGGACCCGATCGAGATCGCGGAACGGACTGCTCTCCACAAGGTGTGCAAGACCGGCCATCGCCTGCACGACCATATCGCGGTCGCCGGACGTCCGGCCTTGGTCGATCGCGGTGAAGTAGCCGTCGATTACGGCACGTCTTTCCGCGAAGATGTGATCGAAGGCTTTCCGGTAGAGGTCGAACCGGTTTTCGATCTCTGCCAGACAGATCTCACGAGCGGCGTCGATCCGGGTGATCTCGACTTCGTTGTCTGAGAGCTTCTGGACCGTCTCCTGAACTTGGCTGAAGAGGGCCGCCAAACTCGTCCACGGGACCTGATCCAGCAAAAAGGGAGAAGCCATGGTGCAAACTTCAAAGCACGTTTCCGTTCTCGTCCAGCACCTTTTGATCAATCACCTTGGCCAAGCTGCTGACCATGCGAAGCAGCTTGCTTACCGCTTCCACGTCAGCAGGCGTGAATGCGGGCCGACGAAACAAGCGTCGAACAAATCGCTGGAATCTGGCCTCCGTTCGGTTCATCAAGCTGTGGACGAGTTCCAATTCCGCTCGGAAAGTCTTCTCTTTCCGGCGCAGCACAATTTCAATTTCATGAGCTCGATGAGAGATCGCCTCCATCTTTAGGAGCGCTGTCCTCGCCTCCGCAACGCTCTGTACCAGCTTCGCCTCCTCGGTGGCGATTTGCCGAATCTTGTCACTCGCGTGCCCGTGACTGACGAAGCCGTAGACCACCACCGCAGGCAGCGCCACCAATCCGCCGAGTACCGCACTTCCGAGAGCAATCCCACCTCCGCCTGCTGCGACGGCGCCCCCGCCAAACCAAGCCAGCGTCGCGCTGGTGGCGGCCGCTCCCGATAATCCTCCAATCGACGCCCCAGTCGAAGCGACTCCGGCAGCGCCTACCAGAAACCAAGCGCTTGCAGCCGTGGAAGCGCCCGCTCCTATGCCGCGCACGCTGGAATCGAATAGGCGGTGCTCTCTCGCCTGTTCGAGGACCTTCTCAATTCGCGAAAGGTCCGGTGCCGCAGGTGCGCCTGGAGCCGGATCGGAGGTGACCGTGCGCCTTCGCAACGACAGGTTCTTCGAGATTTTCCGAACCTCTTCAAGGGTTTGGAGAGCGCGGATCTTGGTTGCCGCCAAACTATCTAGCTTCCGAGCGACATCGGGTCCCATCCGTTCGACTTGGTGCAGCAATTCCCTGAGCTGAGAAAGGCGGGCGCGGTACTTCTTCTCGCGCTCTTCGATGCGGCCGTGAGCACCGAGAGTGGCTAGGTTCATCCAGAAACTTTCTTTTCCCCAAACAGCCATGCGCGACCTTTCCTCCATCGATTTAGGCGTGGCGTGCTTATTTGTCGAGTTGGAATCCCGAGGAGGGAAAGGAAGTCCGCACGACGACATTGACTTCCCACGGATGCGCGTTCAGTGACACTCAATGAACGCCCCTCTCCAGCATTCCATTGTCAACATTGGCGAGGCGTTCCGGACGATTCAAGGTCAGGCTGAGCCGCTGCTCCGCACCGACGTGACTTTCCGCTCTCAGGTCATCGACTCGTTTCTCTCATTCCTGGCTCTGACCGCCCGAAGTTATCAGTTCCCTTGGGATCGATTTCAGGTTCCTCGGGACACGAAGATTCAGATGCGCTTCAGCGACGAAGAGCGTGGGATCCCTTTGATCTGGTGCTCGGAGAAACGTTTCAGCCTCCCTTACCCGAGGTTGGCGAGGTGGCGCCGCCTTTCCCCCTCTTTGGAAGCCGCAGGCGTCCCCTGTTTGGAAAACCACGTCGCAAGTGCAAGGGAGTAAAGGTATTCACGCGGTCCGTGCCAGGTGGAGCGCCGGGATTGAAGAGCCAAAAGTGATCCCCCCTCGCCGTCCCGCTGGAGGCTCAATTCGGTGTGATTCCCGAGTTGGTCGGCCTGGGAATGCGGCACAGCAATCCGGATTCCTCATCCACAAAATCCACCACTCCGAGAGTGTAAAGAAAACTCACCGCAAGCGAGAAGCGGTGAAAAGACTTCACGCCGGAAGCGCCTCGCACCGCCTCCCATAAGTCGTTCACGGTGCGCGGCTGTCGAAGTTGATCGAGGACCGTGGCGCCGATGGCAATCAACGAAAGTCGGGTGGGGATATGTTCGTCGGGAAGGATCACGGAATGCTTCTTGCGCGCCTAGCTTCCATCCGAAGGGGTCCGGGATAGGGCCGCCCGGCCCGAAGGCCGGACGACGCCCCCCACAGAACCGGACGAGCACGATTAGCGCATCCGGTTCCTCGGGTTGTGGATTCGTTACATTACTGAGTGCACCACACGTGCCGGGGTCAGAGGAAATGCCCG
>CAMCXS010000088.1 GCA_945883495.1 Akkermansia muciniphila | reverse complement strand
CTTCTGAAGGCTGGGGGGCGTGAGATCGGAAGGCTCGGTCGTGCGTTCCGAAGGCTGGGGGTGTGTGCTCAGAAGGCTCGGTCGTGCGTTCTGAAGGCTGGGGGTGTGTGCTCAGAAGGCTCGGTCGTGTCTTCGGAAGGCTGGGGGTGTGTGCTCAGAAGGCTCGCTCGTGCCTGCTGAAGGCTGGGGGGCGTGAGATCGGAAGGCTTGGTTAAGGCTCCGTTCCGAGGGTGAGGCGGGGAGCGGTACGAGCCTGTCGATTTGAACACGATGCACTCAAACGGTTTCAATCCGCGTCCCCGATGGCTCCACGAATGTCCTCCCATAGCAAGCCTGGATCCCGTTGTCCCATCAAACGTCGACAAGCTCGGGTTCAATGTGTTTCCAAAGCGACGGCTTGATGCCGCGGCGAGACACAAGATCGACCTTTCGGCCCAACAGCGCTTCCAATTGGTCAGCCAAAATCACCAACTCCCAGCCTATCGAGGGATCGACTTCGACGAGGATGTCCACATCACTTCTGTCCGAGGCGTCGCCACGGGCCACGGAACCGAAAACCGCGATTCGGCGCACCGGAAACTGAGCTGTGAGCTCCGTCCGATGACAACGCAACGTCTCAAGAACGGTTTCCAGGAGCGAAGGCGTTTTCATTGTTAGGAATCTTATCAGGCATTTTCGGGTCAGCCAGCATCAAACTCAGCGGCCAATTGCCGGTCCAACCCCCAAGCAGGTGCGGCGAAGACAAAGAATCAAGCCGCCTGTTGTCTCCGGCGCTCAAATTCCGAGCGAACATGCTCCTTTAATACGGCCTTTATCTCGTTGGAGGCCATGAAGGACTCAATCTGACCAAGAATCTGGTGTTCAGTTTTACCTTCTCGAACGAGACCATCGACCACACCTTGTAGGATCGTCTGAAAACCCCATCGCGCGATTCCTGCGGAAATGACGGCAGTCAGCGCCAACACCGTAATTCCACCCATCATTCCAAGTGGACCACCCAGGAACGCCAATCCGCTGGCAAGCGCAGCAGCACCCGCCAGACCCGTAGCCTCGATGACAATCAGCAGAATCAGGCCCGGAATTCCCAGACCTACAATCTTCTCAATCAGCTTGTCCATAGTTCAACAACCCTTCAGGTGAGCGCTCCATCGCAGGAAAGTTCAACGTCTCCCCGCGACTCCGAAGATACGTACCGAGATCGAGTGCGCCGGGCGGTGGTGACGATTTCGAAAAGGCCACGGTCCGGCCATTGGCCGACAATACCATCACCAACATCTGTTCCGCGGCTTTCCGAGCCGCTTCCAAGACCGGTTGAATCTCGGCGCCTCCACGTGCTCGCCCCTTGAGCTGCTCGATCTGCCGTTCCGAAAGCTCCAAAAGCCTCGCATGGCTTTGGTCGATCCGGACCATCGGCTCGTTCCCCAAGAGCCCGCCACGGGTGAAAGTTCTGATCTCCCTTAGTTTCGGTTCAATCTTCTCGCGAGTGACGCCTTCCTGCGTGGGCGTAAGGTTGTAAATGGTGATCTGGCCGTCCGCCTCGGTAAGTCGAATGCTGCGGAGGTCCACCCCGTAGTGAGCCGTGAACTCGTAGCGAATCACCCCGATGTATTCGTTCCAGCAGTCGCCATTCCACCGCTCCAATTCCGTCTTCTGGTAGTCCCAAAGAGCGTAGTTGGCCTCCATCGAGATCAGTTTCGGCGTCAGCTCCGCCCAGCTCAGCACCATTGACTGGCCTTTGAGGCGATCCACCTCGCGTCGCCGATTGAGCAGCTCAAGCGAGTCAGCTCCGGGACGGCTCCACTTTCGACCGAAGAAGAACCCAGCGGCCGCTAACACCGCCCCCGCTATCGGGAGCAATCCGGAGGCAATTCCCTCCCGGTTGAGTGCCACCAACCCAACGCCAATGGCGACTACGGACGTTGCAGCGAGCATTGCGTATCTGCGCAGTCTCCTCCGTATACCGAACATGGCGCGAACTTGACCGAGGCACACCAAAAGCGCAATTGACTTTCGCCTCCGGTCAGCCGCCGCAATCCGGTAGCGCGGCCATCGCTGCGCCTCCAGCAATGGAATAGGTCATCACGGGGCGTAACTCGTGCATTTGAGGTTCTATCGAAACAACACTTGCACCTTGATCATCAACGTCTATGCAATCCCGACAGCACTTGGCTGACCGCCGCTCCTAGCCCTGCGCATATGAACCTCCCTTCAATCTTGTCGACGCTGCGCGAACCAGGCAATTTGTTCTTTGTGACCTTCATGGCTGTTCTGGCCCTGATCGACATCGTCACCTACTTCCGCGCGTCCCCGACTAAACCGCATCGCAATTTTAAAGGCGAGATTGTCGGTTTAGGAATCCTTGGCACTTTCTGGGGCATCTTCGTCGGGCTCCAGGACTTCGACACCGCCCAGATTCAGAGCAGCATTCCCACACTGCTTTAAGGCCTCAAGACCGCATTCCTCACCTCGATTGCCGGAATGGGCACATCGCTGGTTCTGACCATTATCCAGGTGCTGATGGCCCGTAGAGCAGCCCACGGAGCCGAGGATCCGATCCAAGCAGTGATGGCGGATCTGGTGGCGTTCGCGGACAAGGCCGCCAAAGAGACCGCTGCATCCCAAAACGCTGTGCTTGAGCAACTTCGCAACGGCCGCATGGAGCAGCGGGACGAGGCACTCAAGCTCCGCCAGGTCTTCGAAACCAGCTTTGCGACGATGAACACCTCCCTTGAAGCCGCGCTGCAAAAGCTGTCCGAAGGCGCGTCGAAGGAGATCATCAAGGCTCTCGAAGATGTCATCCGGGATTTCAACAACAAGCTGACCGAACAATTCGGGAAGAACTTTCAGGAGCTCAATCAGGCTTGCCTGAAACTGGTCCAGTGGCAAGAGAACTATCGCTCTCACGTCGAGACCACGGAAGCTACCCTCCGGCAAGCGACGGAGGCAATCGCTGAAACCTCGGCCAAGCTCGGGCTCATCGCGGAGCGCAATCAGGAGTTTGAACGCGTGTGCCAGCAGCTCGGCAACCTCATCTCCAGCAGCGATATTCACACCCAAGCGCTCGCCCAACATCTCGACCGTCAGCGGGAACTGTTTCAATCCGTCGAGAAGGGGCTCGCTCAGGTGAATTTCGGCCTAAACGAGCTGAAAACCCGATTCACGGCTGTCATCGAGGGCGCCACCGAGCAGATCGAGAGCGGCGACCAGGCATTTCAAGGTGCGATCACCTCCATCGTCGAGGGCTTCCAGCGACTGGAACTTGAGAACGGGCGCGCGTTCGACAGCGTCGTTTCCCAGGCCCAGGCGAGCAAGCAATCCATCGACGAGCTGACCACTCGGATTCAAGGTTCGCTCACGCGCCAGACCGAGGAGGTCACAGAGTTGACGAAGAAGTCAAAGGAGATGAGCGAGCAGACGAGGGCTGAACTTGCGACGTCGCTCTCGCAGTTGAACTCCGCCCTCACCTCACTCACCCGGGAGTTTAGCGGAACCTACCAGCGCTTTCTTCAGCGCGTTGAGGAACTCATGCCGTCATGAAAGAGGCGCAATCCTGGTTGGGCAGTGTGTCCGACATGATGGCCGGGCTCATGATGTTGTTCCTGCTCATCGCCGTCGCGTTCATGCTGGAAGTGCAGAATGACAAGTTGCGGATCGAGCACGAGCGGCAAGCAGCCGTCGAACTCGCGGCCAAGGCGGAGCGGGCCGAGCAGGTCGCGGAACAGCGCGCCGCCGTTTACCTGAAGCAAGGCGAAACGATTCGCCAAATCGCCGCCGCCTACAACGATCTGCAGGTGGCGCTGTACCGGGACCTTCAGGACGAGTTCAAGGATGATTTAGCCCGATGGAACGCCTCGATCGAACCCGACAACACGGTTCGCTTCAATGAACCCGACGTTCTGTTCGAAACCGGGAAGGCCAGCCTCCAGGATCGGTTCATGCTCATCTTGGACGACTTCTTCCCCCGCTATGTGGCGATCCTAAACCGTCCTGCCTACCGGGGAAACATCGACGAGGTCCGGATCGAAGGCCATACCAGTTCGGAATGGGAATTCGTGGCCTCGGAAACCGATCGCTACCTGAAGAATGCTCGATTGTCGCAAGAACGAGCGCTGGCCGTGGTCCAGTATGTCTATCTGCTGCCATCTTCGGAAACGACCCGCCCTTGGCTGACGAGTTCCCTGCGTGCAAACGGGCTGGCGTTTGCACGCCCCATCCTTACCCCAGACGGTCAGGAAGACAAAGCGCGCTCCCGGCGGGTGGAGTTTCGCGTGTTTACGAAAACCAAGGAACAAATCCTTCGGATCATCGAAGTCTCGGGCGAGTTGGAGGGCTCTACCCGCCCATGAGTGTGTTCACGCGGTTCGAGGAGTTGGTCGAGGCCGTCAAGCAGCTCGGGGTCAATGTCGTAGCCGTGTCGAACAAAGAGCTGCACAAGCTCACAGTCGAGAGCCTCGAGGTTAAGGACGACGACGACTTCATTCGCCGCCCGCGTGGCATCTATCGTGTGCTCCCGGACGGAAGGGTCGTCAAGGTGGTCCTCTACATCTCCCAGAAGCGGTTGACCTCCGCGGAAATCCCTGCTTTTGCGGATTTCCACAAGTATCATCTTTTCAACTGCCGGGCACTTGAGCACATGAAGCGAATCGGGAGAGACGATCGCTACCGGATCGCATCGCGAAATGATGGGCGCTTCGACTACACGCTGCTCCGGCACAACCGAGTCTACAAAACCTACCTTGGCGAAGGCGGCGCTCGCCTGGTTCTCTGTGGCAACTGCCTAAAGATCTACGACGAAACCTACAATCGATACGGGAGAAAACCGTTCGACTTGGCGGAGTTTCTCAAGGGCGAGCAGTTCACCGGTCTGAGCCCCCGCCACTATCGTTATGACATGGACGATGTCCTAAACGTCTACGGCGGCGACTGGCCCGATATCGCTACCCGCATCAAGCGGGCCAGAGACTGGCGATGCGAGGAGTGTGGAATCGTGCTGGCCGGCGATCTCAAACGCTTTCTCCACGCGCACCACCTGGACGGGCAAGTCCACAACAATGTGGTGGCGAACATCAAGGTTCTTTGCATCCGCTGCCACGCGGATCAACCGCTTCATGATCATATCCGGGCGCATCCGGATTACTTGGAGCTTTTGGATTCGAACGAGTTTCGAGATTGGGACCGCCGCGCCCGGTCTTCCAAATGACTACGGCAAAGCTAGGAAATATGGAGATCTAATCTTTGTCGATAGACTTCAAGCCGCAGCTTTGCTTTCCGCTCAATATCTTCGTAAAACAGAATCTCGGAGTATAGTTCACCAAGCGAAGCTTGGGTATCCGGTTCAACGATTGGGTCCGTTGAAAAATAGCCACTTCCATTGGGGAACCTCTTGTAACCGCGTAGCCGGAGAGGATTGAGGGTGTCCCCAATTAGATATCCGTAAAACCTCTTCAAACGACCGTTCGACTTTGCCGCCAGTAACTGCGAATACTCCATAAGATCGTTTGCATGATCTTCAAGAGAGACGCCCGGAGCCTTAAACTCAACAATCACTACTGCTCCCTCTTTACAAAAAAGCGCGATATCTGGACGCTTTCCCTTGTTGTCGATGTTTCGCTGATCAAATATCGATTGGAGTTGTTTGTCAACATCAGACTCAAACAACAGCTGGTCGCCTTCCCATCGAATCGACGCTAGCGGCTTGTCCGAAGCGATGTAGTCGAAATAGTGATACTCCTCGCTTAGGAGCCAAACATCATGATCACAGGTCTCTTTCGAGTCCTTACCCATCGGGAAGAAGAGGCTGTGAATAATGCGCTCGTCCTTCTTGCGACCGTCCTCCTGTTGAACGGTAAGCTGATTCCGAATAGCGAGCCCCAACGTCTCGATTATTGCAGCGCGTCTGACCACAAGCTGCGAAAGATTCGCCATGTTGATCGTTTTTAACGAGGCAGTAAACTTCCAGGCCAATTCGTTCACCTTGGTCCTGAAGTCTTCGCTATCTGGACTAATCTTCGCGATTTCCTCCTTTAGACTGAAAAGCTCCGAAGTCTCCTGAACTGCACGCTCGCCTAGAGCCTTAATAACACGCGTGGCCACCGTTTCGTCGGTGTCTCCCTGCCTTACCCGGACATTAACTTCTGCGATGATTGCAGTTGATATGCCATACCTCTGTTCAACGGAGGCGACCACCTCATCTCTGTCCCAGTCAGGTGGCGCCAACATCGCAGAGATTTCGGGGTCGACTGCGTCAAATATCTCCTCAAATGAGATCTGCTCATTGAAGAGCGTTGGTTCTGGATCGGATCGCTCGGGAATGGTAAAGCCATCTCGTTGCTCGTTCACACAGCGATCCAGATAGCTGCTCTCGACGAGAATGAGGTGGTAAAAGCCGTTGATAGGATTGTTTTCGAGGCTGCCCGTCTTAAGATACCTTCTGGTAATTGCCTGTACTGGGGAGAATCGCGCGCAAAGCGCAACCACATTGCGGCGTAGATCGAAGTCCGATTGGCTCAGAGCGTAGTGGGATAATGAAAATTCTGCCTGAGTTCCGACTTCTTCATCGAATCGTTTCCCTCGAACCGTCACGCTTTCCACACTGGTAACCTCCGGGAGGTCGCGCTGCCCGATAACCTCTTTCTCTACAGTCTCACCCCAGTTCGTTTCAACAAGGATTGTAAAGTTGCCAACATGCTGCTTTAAGCTGACAAGGCGGTGAAGGAAGGTCACCAGGATGTGCCGCTTGATCTCCTGGGCGGAGTAGTCCTGTCTCAGGTTCCTTGTAGCGAACAATTTACCGTGAACGTCTGGCTTGATCCCGGAAAGAGTCACACTTGTTCCCGGATCCCGAGAAGTGGTCTGTTCTGTGATAAATGAGTCCTCATCGATTTCCCGGGTCGAGCCATCTACCCGAATGGATCGACTAAAATACTGGTCATCGTGTTTATAGATGGACCGGATGTATAGTTCTGAGAAATAATGAAAATATTGAATTCGTCCAGAACCTTTGCACTCACCGATGCCGGGTATAGCAAGATCGTCTTTGAATGAGGTATCTTTTGTGACGAACGCCTTTGTCTCAGCGTCTCCTAGTCCTGCGCCGTTGTCGCAGCAGGTTATTTTCAAATCGAGCACTTCTCCCAGTAGATCTCGGCTTATGGACGCAATAGAAAAAGCCACAGAAAGAGGCGGAGACTCCGGTTCGCGGTGTTTCCGAATAAGGTATGAGTCCACCGCATTTGAGAACATCTCCTCAAAAACGACGTAAATACTCGGATTTATCCGTGTATTCTTGAGACTCCCACGTAAATCTAACGCCATTGAATGACCTTAAGGAGATTTGTCTTGGTCTACGCCAGGCGCACGCCTGGCTGGTAGCTCAATGGAACCCGCAACTTCCACACTAGTCAAGATTTTTTAGCTTAGCGATGCGCCTGAAGAGTTAGGCCAAGACCCATGAGGGCTTCGTCGGAGAAACACTATCGTCGCAATGCAGACACCTGTTTCCAGCGTTTATTGCTCGGGGCTAGTCCGCCTCGACAGCCAAAGTCACCTGATACCTCCGCCGATCCTCCAGGGGCATCTTCGTCACCGCCAACGACTCCCGGAACTCCCGCGCTTCCGCCGTCGCCGTAAACGACGCCTCTAACCCTCGCTCGGCGACAAACTGGCGCAATTGCTGAATCGGGACACGGAAGAACTCTTTGCGGTAGTTGACCTTGTTCACGCGAGCTTCTTCGAAGCGGCCGTGGAGTTCTCGCTCCAACGCCGGAGCGTCGTCGGACCGGATCATGGCATGGACGTCGAAGCCGAAGGGGACGGACGCATCGCCAAGTTCCCGGATCCGGTCATCAGGCACCAATCTTCGCGTCATGCCAATTTTGATCACGTCGTCACCGAAGGAGCCGACGTTTGAGATGATATAAACGTGGCCGGAGCGGGTCTGTTGCGCCATTGAGAGCGCCCGTTGGCTCTTGGCCTCCGCCTCGGCCAAGCGTTGCCGAAGGTCCTCGACTTCCGCCTCGAACTTCACGCGGTCTTGCGCATTCGCATGCTCCACTTCCTCCCGGGCTTTGGCCATGGCTCTGCGGATGTTCTCTTCTTCTTTGGCGGCCTCTTGCAGCGCTCGCTCATATTCCCGGCGGGCCTTTTCTTCCTCGCGAATCTGCTCCTGAATCCGGCGCTGTTCCTCGCGTTCCTTGAGCCTGAGCTCGTGGACCGCCACCGCCCAGCGAAGTTCATTGAGGCGGGCATCGAGATAGGTCTCCGCGACACGGGCACTGCGGAATGCCTCTCCGTTCAGATTCACCAGACTGAACGCGTCCCGGATCTCCTGCGAGAGGGTCCCGAAATTGTCATGCTTTGACCGGCTGAGAATCGCATCGACCCGGCCGTTGAAGGCATCGATGACAAACCGGATCGCGGTATCACGCCGGTTCTTTTCCACATAGTCGCAAGTCGCAGCCAGGCCCTCGATGACCATGCTTCGACTTTGTTCCCGCGCCGCTCGCAGCGCTTCCCCGGCCGCCGTGTGGCCGAGATCGGCGGCAAGGTCATCGAGCAGGCTGTGGGTGGGAACGACGTAGCGATCTCCGTATCCATTGATCACGTTTTGGATGGCGACTACGGCTTGATCGAGCGTTTGCTTGTCCCGCAGCGCGACATAGGCGTCTCCTCCAATTTCTTGGGCCCTCCGCTCCGCTTCCGCGATCGATTGCGCCGCCTCCCGGGTCACCTGCGCGAGAAGCGATTCTGCTTGCCGGTAGATTGCCTCAGCGCGCCGTTGGCCGTCCGCGCTCTCCTGGGCCGCACCCTGCCGGGCGCTTTCGAGGAGGGAGGCAGCCTCGGTCCGAAGTGCGTTGGCCTCTTCGAGCGCCGCCGATAACGTGGCGCGGACTTCTTCCTCGGACTGGAGGAGGACCTCGGATTTCTTGAATCGCTCCAGCTCGGTGCGCGCGGCGGTCAGGTCGGCGTAGATCTGCGCGATGATCCGGCGCGATTCCGCTTCATAGTGGCTGCGAATCCGTTCGGCCTCAGCCTGAAGCTCCGCCGTCCGTTTGTCGATCTTCTGTTGAGCATTGTCCTCCGCGGCGGCGGCACGATTCCGTTCGGCGACGGCCTGTCGTTCTGCCCGGTGGTATAGCAGATAGAACGTGATCGCGGCCGCGAAGGCCAAACAGAAAAGGATGAGAAGGAAAAGGCTCATAGAATCGCAAGATCATCACTGCGGGACGCGCGACGCGGCGTCGCCGCATTCCGTCGCTTGCCGATCTCTAAGGACATGTCGTGAACACGTGCCCGAAGCTGAGCCAGCGAGCACTCCGCCGCCGGCACTGCATCGGCAAGATCGGCGGCATGGAGTGGGTCAATTGTGACAAAGTCGCCGGACTTCCGTGAGACCATGGCGTCTCCCCGGCAACGGAAGTTCGCCATCGAATCCGAGGGATCCAGGCGCGCGAAATCCAAGGCATCCAATCCTTGTCTTGGGATGGCGACAGAGAGCACCGGCCGTTCCACTTCGTGTCCCGTGGCGGAATCCACCATGCGAACCCGGGCGGTAACGATCACATCCGCCACCGGCAACAAGGCGAAGACTTCGCGGGCGAGCCGAAGAACGCAGCTGCACACGTGGTCCTGATAGATTTCGTGAAACCGGGCTTTCGGCATCGGCTTCGTGGAGACCTTCCCGGCGGCCGTCAGCGATTTGCTTTCGACCGGAATGGCATCCAAGCCGTTTACGACCACCGTGCATTCCAACAGCGTTGGCCCCGGAAATCCGAACTCCAGAGCCGAACCCAACGCGCTCATCTCGCCAAATGACGAAAGCTCCAGAAGCGTCGTTTCATAGGCATCGGGATCGCCTGTCAGGACGCGATGAGCGAGCGAGCGCAACCATTCCCGGCTTTGGATTTCGTCGGGGGTGGCCGCGTGAGAAGCGAGAGCGGTGACGGCACCTATCCAATCGAACGGCGCGCTGACGTCTTTGTGGACGGAGAGGAGGACGTCGATAGAGTTTTCAAACGCCTCCACTTCGAGCTTCGCCTGTTCCAGCGCGGATCGTTTCGCCTGCTCCTTGAGTGCGCGTTCTAGTTCTCGCTGGCGTTTGAGTGCAGCTCGCTCTTCTCGCTTGCGGGCAGCCTCGAATCGTTTGTATTCAGCAGCTGGGTTCATGGTGTCGCGCGATCGACCTCCGTAAACAAAGGCTCCCAAGTTGTTTCGGGTTGGCCGGGTAGACTATGGGCGTAAGCGATCATCAACGCAGCGCCAACGGAGAAGCAGTCACCGTGGGAGGAGGCGCTATGTCCTCACAAGAGCAGAAGATCGCAGGCGAGCAAGCAGAAAATGGTCGCACTGATCCGCGAGATGATGGTGATTGATGGGGAGTGAGAGTTGAGTGGAAATGGGGGGCTCGGATCACCTCAGAAACTCAATTCCCGTCCCTCAACTCTCAGGACACCACGTTCACCTCCCAAACAAACCCGCGCTGTGCCTTCCGGTGGCTGGGCGGTGCGATCAGAAGGCACGCTTGAGCCTTCCGAAGGCTGGGTCGTGAGATCGGAAGGCACGCTTGAGCCATCCGAAGGCTGGGGGTGTGTGATCAGAAAGCTCGCTCGTGCCATCCGAAGGCTGGGGGGCGTGTGATCAGAAGGCTCGGTCGTGCGTTCCGAAGGCTGGGGGTGTGAGATCGGAAGGCTCGGTCGTGTCTTCCGAAGGCTGGGGGTGTGTGCTCGGAAGGCTCGCTCGTGTCTTCTGAAGGCTGGGGGTGTGAGATCGGAAGGCACGGTCGTGTCTTCTGAAGGCTGGGGGTGTGTGCTCAGAAGGCTCGCTCGTGCGTTCCGAAGGCTGGGGTGTGTGATCGGAAGGCTCGGTCGTGCCTTCTGAAGGCTGGGGCCAAGGCGGTGCAGTATTTTGATGCGATGATTGCTTTCGCGATTAGATAGCCATATTTCCACCGAAAGATAAGATCTCTAAAGTATTTGTTTACAATTTGATCTCTTCGGCCCAACAGTCTGCATCCGCTCCTTGATAGTACGGCCGCTCACCTATCCGGAGCGTATCCCGAGGTCCTGGGGCTTTTTCTTTGTGGAGGAGGTGGCGCAATGAGGATACACCGCATCGCTATCTTCCATGGCCTCGATTCCAACCCCGAAGGCGGTTGCGGACTCGCGCACCGTTCACCTCCGCAACCACCTTCGGGGTTGGAAGATTTTCTTGTTCGGTAACCCCAGGGTTTTGCAAACCCTGGGCTGGAATGCGCAAGCCCTTCAGGCTTGAGCAACCTTGGCTCAGTCCGTTTCCGCACCATCCCTTGATCTGCCGGCCGACGCGGGTCAGGATGTCTGAGTCTAGGTTCCCCGGGCCGGGATTCATCCGTTCCGTCGTGGGCGCGTTCGTGGAGGATACTTCCTTCCAAGGTAAAACGAATAAGCGAGGAACGAGCGGCGCCCTGGGTGCGTCCCCCGATCTGACCAAAGCCCTGCAACGGCGAGACAACGGTTGTCCCGCACTTGCAGCGCGGATGCTAAATTCAACGTCCACCCAGGCCTGCGGTCGCCTCCGGCTCCCTTCGACCTGGGCTATCGTATCCCGGCGCTCTGGGCCTCAAAAGCAAGCAAAACTTGTGGGTAATGCTTAGCAAGACGACACTGCGATCGAGAAACAAATTCATTCCCGAGAACTGCGAAGCATGGCGCCGTCCGCTTCATCCTCGGCCAGCATCGACGCCATCTCGGCTTCCGAATATCTTCGGAGCTGAGCCTGGGAACGCTCATCGCGGAGATTCATCGCCAGGAATCGCAGTAGCTCCTCCTTTTCCGCAACGGTATTCATCATCCTCCTCAACCATGGCACGAATCAGGGCATTTTGGCCACGATTCTGACTGGTCTGACCGGCGCCGGTGGTTGGAGCCTGTCGGTTCCACACCTCGTCCCTCAAATGCGCCGGATGGAGAAATGCGGGCGGAAGGGCGCCATTTTTCTTCACGACTTCGCCGGATCTGGGCTAGGATGCGCCGGTCATGTCCAAACCCCGTCTCTTTTCCGTCCTGGCCCTGGCCGGTCTTGTGTTTTTGCCCTCTTGCCAGAAGAGCGGCGGCGGTGGCGCTCCGCAGTTCGCTTTCGTGACGAATGGCGTGGATCCGTTTTGGACGCTCGCCGAAGCCGGGGTCAAGGCAGCGGCGGCCGAGCAAGGGATGGACGTGAAGGTCCTCATGCCGGCCGGGGGCGCCGTGGAACAGAAGAGCATGCTCGAAGATTTGCTCACCCGGGGCACAGCCGGAATCGCCGTCAGCCCGATCGATGCCGCGAACCAAGTCGGCCTGCTGAACGAGGTCGCGGAGCGCGCCATTCTCATCACGCACGATTCCGATGCTCCGGCATCGAACCGCCAAGTCTTCATCGGCGTGAACAATTACGACGCTGGGCGCATGTGCGGGCAACTGGTCAAGGAAGCGCTGCCGCAGGGCGGGGCGGTGATGATTTTCATCGGGCGCTTGGAGCAGGACAACTCCCGGTTGCGCCGCCAAGGAGTCATTGATGAACTCCTCGATCGCTCGCATGATCCGTCCCGTTTCGATCCTCCGGGCGGGGAAATCAAAGGGGAGCGCTACACCATCCTCGGGACGTTGACCGACAACTTCGACCGTGCCCTGGCCAAGGCGAACGTGGAGGACACGCTCTCGCGGTTTCCTGATGTCGGCTGCCTGATCGGCCTGTTCGCATACAACCCGCCCGCGATTCTCGAAGCCCTGGAGCAATCCGGGAAGATGGGGAAGGTGAAGGTCGCGGCCTTCGATGAGGCGGAACGGACCTTGCAGGGAATCCGCGATGGCCAGGTCCAAGGCACCGTGGTCCAGAATCCTTATATGTACGGAGTCCGTTCCGTGGAAGTCCTCAAAGCCTTGGCGGCAGGTGACCGGAGCGTGATTCCGGCGGATAAGTTCCTTAACGTCCCTGCCCGGCAGATCCGCAAGGACACGGTCGATGAGTTCTGGAAGGATTTGAACGTCAAGCTCGGCAAGTGATGAGCGACCGCACGGCCGGCGTTTCTGCCCCGCGGCTGGCGGCGAGCGGCATTTGCAAATCGTTTCCGGGCGTCCGGGCGCTCCATGAGGTCAGCCTCAAGGCGTTTCCCGGGGAAGTGTTGGCGTTGCTCGGCGAAAACGGTGCGGGGAAAAGCACCCTCATGAAGATCCTCGCCGGCGTGCAGAAGCCGGATGCGGGGACGATTGCGGTCGATGGCCTGCCGGTGGTGACCGGCTCCGTCCAGGAATCGTTGCGGCAAGGGATCGCGTTGATTCACCAAGAGCTGAACCTGGCCACGAATCTCACGGTGGGGGCGAACATCTTTTTGGGGCGCGAACCGCATCGCTACGGGTGGATCGATGAAAAGGCGATCGCCGCGGAATCCCGTCGCGTGCTCGAGTTGGTGGGGCTGGACGTGGATCCAGCGCGCGAAGTCGGGGAGCTCACCTTGGGGCAACAGCAGCTCGTGGAAATCGCGAAGGCCCTCAGCGTGAATGCCCGGGTGCTGATTCTCGATGAACCGACGTCGAGCCTTTCGGCGCGGGAGACCGAGCGGTTGTTCGAAGTGATGACGGACCTGCGGAAACGTGGCGTCAGCCTGATTTATATCTCGCACCGGCTCGCGGAAATCCAGCGGATGGCGGACCGGGTGACCGTGCTGCGGGATGGGGTGAACGCGGGCGATCTGAAGCGGGACGAGATCACCCACGATGCGATGGTTCGGCTCATGGTGGGCCGGGATGTTTCGCGGGTCTATCAGCGGACTGCGGGCAAACCGGGGGCCGTGGTGCTTGCGGTGCACGAGTTGCGGACGCCAGCGAATCCGGCTCAATCCGTGAGTTTTCAGGTCCGGGCGGGGGAGATCGTCGGTCTGGCCGGATTGATTGGAGCGGGACGGACGGAGCTCCTTGAGGCGTTGTTTGGCGTGACCCCGCCGCTTTCCGGGGAGATTCAGGTGGAAGGCAAGGCGATCCGGCCGCAGCACCCGCGCGATGCCGTGCTCGGCGGGTTGGCGCTCGTTCCCGAGGATCGCAAGAAACAGGGCGTGGTGCTGGCGGAGAGCGTCCAGCGCAACCTGAGCTTGGCCAGCTTGGAACGGGATCGGGTGCGGGGCATATTCCTCAACGAGGCGGCGGAATCCGGGATCACCGCGCAAATGATCCGGGAGCTGCGCATCAAAACGCCGGGGGAGGAGCAGCCGGTGCGGTTCCTCTCCGGCGGGAATCAGCAGAAAGTCGTCATCGGGAAATGGCTGGCGATGAGTCCGCGGGTGTTTCTCCTCGATGAGCCGACGCGGGGCATCGACGTGGGCGCCAAACAAGAGATCTATCAATTGATGGAAAAGCTGGCGGCCTCCGGGGCGGCGATTTTCTTTGTTTCGAGTGAATTGGAGGAAATTCTCGGGTTGGCGGATCGCGTTCTCGTGATGCATGAGGGGCGGATCACGGGAGAATTGAGCCGGGCAGAGCTTTCCGAGGAACGCATCATGACCCTGGCCACCGGCGGCACCACCGCATGGAGTCACGCCCCCTGATTGATGGAATCATTACGCAGCATGAAACGGATTATTGGCATCGCGGTTCTTCTTCTTGTCGTCTATCTGGCCACCTGGATCATGGCGGATGCGTTTTCGGGGCGCGCGGTCTTCATGTCGGGCTACAACCAGGAAAATCTGCTGCGCCGGATCGCGCTCTATGGGATTCTCGGGATCGGCGTGTCCCTGGTGATCATCACGGGAGGGATCGATCTTTCGCTCGGCTCGGTGGTTTGCTTGGTGGGCGTCGGCGTGCCTTGGCTGGCGGTGGGGCACGGTTGGCCGATGCCGGTGGTGCTGTTGCTCGCCTTGGCGTTGCCGTTGGCGATTGGCCTGGGGCACGGGCTTTTGGTGACGCGCTTGCGGTTGCAGCCCTTCATCGTGACCCTCTGCGGGCTGCTGATTTATCGAGGGGTGACCCGTGGCTTCACCCAGGACCAAACCGCCGGATTCGGGAATGGCTTCAAGGCACTCCGTTGGCTGGCGAATGGCGAAGTTCCGCTGTTCCCGGGATTCGGCCTTCCGGTGCCGTTGCTGATTCTGGGCGTCGTGGCGGGGTTGATCGCGGTGTTCCTCAACAAAACGATCTACGGCCGTTACCTGTTGGCCCTGGGGAACAGCGAAGAAGCGGCGCGCTTCAGCGGGATTCACACGGACCGCATGATCATCGTCGCTTACGTGATTTGCTCCTTTCTGGCCGCGCTGGCAGGGCTGCTTTTTGTGCTCGACGTGAACTTGGCGCAGCCGGTCGATTTCGGGAACTTCTACGAACTCTTCGCCATCGCGGCGGCCGTGTTGGGCGGGTGCAGCTTGCGGGGCGGGACGGGAACGGTCTTGGGTGTGCTCGCGGGAACGGCCTTGATCCAGGTCCTGCGGAACATGATCAACCTGGTTTTCCCGGCCTATCAAAACATGGAATACGCCGTGATCGGGTTGGTCATCCTCGCCGGCGTGGTGACGGATGAATTGGCCAAGCGGGCCGTGGCCCGGCAGAAGGCTTGAGGCGGACTCCCGGTTCTACAACTCCTGATCGATCGCGGTCAGGGGATCGGCGTCTGGTTCGAGGCGCGGGACGTGGGAATGCGGCCGTTGCCGGATGAGGTCTTCGTACTCCGCTTCGGGGTTCTTGCTCATGGCGATGCCAACCCAGCGGAAGTCATCGCTGCCATCGACCATGACCTTGAACATCATCGTCAGCGGGATGGCGAGGAACATGCCGACGGCTCCCCAGAGCCAGCCCCAGAACAGCACCGAGAGAATGACAACGATGGTGGAGATCCCAAAGCCGCGGCCCATGACGGCGGGTTCGATGAAGTTCCCGACGGCCGTGTGAATGGCAAGGAAGCCGACAGCCAAGCCCGTCGCCGGCCACGGGCCAAACTTGACGAGAGCGAGAATGATAGGCGGAACGGCGGAGACGAGGGCGCCGATCGTGGGCACGTAGTTGAAGAGAAACACCATGAGTCCCCAAACGACGGCGAATTCCAGGCCGAGCAGGGCGCAGACGGCTCCGGCGACCACGCCTTTGACCACGCTGGCCAACGTTTTGATGACCAAGTAGCGCTGCATTTGCTGGGTTGTGTCCCGGAAGAGACGAAAATTCGGGCCGCGTAGAGCCGCCATGTATTCGGCTTTGGCGGTGAACTTATCCGCCTCGGCCAAAACGAAGACCATGAGGACGAAGGCGAAAAAGGACTTGGTCATCCAGGAGACCAGGACATTGAGGATGCTGGTGTTCCAGTTGATCAGCGACATGAGCGAGCTGACACTCAAGAGCTGCTCGGCGGCTCGGCGCAGATCGAAGATCGGGGCAATGGCTTCAGGCTCCGTGGGGTCGCCGAAATTCTGGTTGAACCAGGTTTGCAGCGGTCCGGCGGTGTCCGTGAGCGTTTGCTGAAGCAGGGTCACCTTGACCATCAGGAAGCGGCGGAACTCCAGATCATACTTTCCGAGGCTTGCTTGAAAATCCGGCATGATGGTGACGATGAGGAACACCAAGGCGCCAAGGATCAGCAAATCGAAGACAACGGTGGTCAGGACGGCGATGGAGAGGGGGAACCGGCGGGACTGCAGCCATTTCGAGACGGGCAAACTCAGCACGGCCAGGAATAGCCCAAGGAGAATGGGGATGATAAAGCCCGCGGCCAGCTTCAAGCCACCGATCACAATCACCAGGCATGCGGCAACCAGGAGCGCTTTGAATCCGGCGTTGCGGCGATTCTGGGGGATTGGGGTCATCGACAGTTTGGACGTTGCCACGGAGAGATTTCGGATGGAAACGATAGGGCGACAAGGAGATTCGCTGACGCGATTCCACACTTCCCGAGTTGAAAAAAATTGCACGTCGCGCGAGCATTGGCGTCTAAACGGCCAACTTTCAGATTTTTATGCAGATGACCCCTATGATGCAACGAGGAGTGGCCGCCCTGGGCGCGCTTTCCCTGGTGTTGACGAACACTGGTTGTGAAACCAATGCGGCGACTGGAGCCGCCGTAGGTGCCGCGGTCGGTGCTGGGATTGGAGCCCTGACGGGAGACGAGGCGCTTGGCGGTGCGTTGATCGGGGCCGCCGTCGGCGCGGTGGCTGGGCACGCTATCAAGGCGAAGCGCTACCGGGAGGCTGGTGGCAATCCTGGCTCGGGCGGGGCGAAGTATCCCACGGGGACGCCGACTTCAAACCCCGACTACGTGAAGAGTCCTTACTCGCCTTACAACGTGATCGACGTGAGCGGCTTCAATTCCGGCGAGCTGGCGATTGATCCAACCACGAATCAAGTCTTCCGCGTTCCTTGAAATCCGGAAGGCAATACGGCATGCGGATTCGATCTCGTCATTCTGGGTTTGGTGGCATCAAACTCCTCCTCGGGGCGTTCTGGCTTCACGTCGCCGTCGGACACGCGGAGCCGTATCAAGCTCAAGCTGCGCCTGGGGCCGCGGGGCCTTTCGTGCGGATGGTCCGTCACAATGACGGCAGCCGCACCGTCACGGCCAAAGACCCAGCCAAGTCCGAGCAAGAAGTGCTCACCTACGATCCCCAGGGCGACCTCAAACTCCGCCGTGTCTATCAGTTGGATCGCTACGGCAAAGCCACCACTTTTGTCATTCATGAGCAATCGGGCAAGCCGGTGATCCGCGGGGAGTTCACCTATGACGTGCGGGATCGCATGACCGAGGAGCGGCTCTACTCGGTTCCGGGCAATCAGCTGGTGCGGCGTTTGGTGCAAAGTTACGATCCCAACACGGGCAAAAAGCTGAATCCTCAGGTTCAGAATTACGCATCGCTGCCTTCCGAGCTGCTCTATTGGATGGACCCCGACTCCGCCGGGAGCGCTGGAGCCAAGACCAAGGAAGCGGCCGCCGCGGCCAACCCCAAGAACAGTCCGGACGGCAAATCCGGTTCTGGGCGTTTCCGGGGGCTTTTCAAAAAGGACAAAGGGAATTAATTTCCGCTCCGCTCGCCGGAAGATCATGGAACGCAGGAAGTCCTCCGAATCCTTACAGGTGCCGAACGAGGCCACGCCCGCCGTTCTGGTGGAGCACCTCACCAAGGTGTTCCAGCCGTCCTTGTCCCGGCAAAAGGTCCCCGCAGTCGTCGATCTCAGTTTCCGTGTCGGCCAAGGCGAAGTCTATGGACTGATCGGTCCCAACGGCTCCGGGAAGTCCACCACGATGAAGGTGATTCTCGGGCTTGTTCAGGCCACGTCCGGGCGCACGGAGGTTTTTGGGATCGACAGCGGAAAAGTGGGGAGCCGCCGGGATGTGGGGTTTCTTCCGGAGAATCCGTATTTCTACAAGCACATGACCGGCCGGGAGACGTTGGAGTTTTACGGCAAGCTGTGCGGCATCCATGGAGCCCAGTTGCGGGAGCGCGTCCCGGAACTGCTTGCCCTCGTTGGTTTGGAATCCGCCGCCGGACGGCCGATCGCGGGCTACTCCAAGGGCATGCTGCAACGAATCGGTTTGGCCCAAGCCATTGTCCACCGGCCACGCCTCGTGGTGCTCGACGAGCCCACTGCCGGGGTGGATCCGCGCGGTTCCCGCCACATTCGGGATCTCATTTTGCAGATGAAGGCGGAGGGCACCTCGGTGATTCTGTCTTCGCATTTGCTGGAGCAGGTCCAAGAAGTCTGCGACCGGGCCGGAATCATTTACAAAGGCCGGATGGTGCTCGAAGGGCGGCTTGAGGACCTCACGCAGCTTCAGCAGCAGATGGAATACGTGGTGGAAGGGGGCCCACCGGAGTTGGCCGCGGAGATCCAAACCTTGGTGGAGCGGGCTGGGGCGAAACTGGTGAGTGCCGGGCATCCGCGCACCACGCTGGAAAAGCTGTTCTTGGAATCCACCGAAGACAAGGAGCCCGCTACTGGAGGCACGCGACATGACTGAAACGCACGCAAACGCTGGTACCGCCCCGGCTCACGTGGTGCCGGTCTGGGAAGTTTCGCCGATCCGGCTCTGGGTTCTGGCGCGGGCTACCTTTGTGCAGTTGGTGCGCATGAAGGTGTTTTACTTCCTGCTCATCTTCGTGGCGCTGGTCTTGGTCGTGGCCGCCGCCGGGCTCTTTTGGCTGCCCACGGAGCATCTCATCGCGATCAAGCGGTGGAGCTTCGGCGCCATGTATCTTTTCACCATGGTTTACTCGATCTCGGCCACGGCGCTGCTTCTGCCTCGGGATCTGGAGGATCGCACGCTCTACACGATTCTGTCCAAGCCGGTGCCAAGGATTGAATACCTCATCGGTCGGCTCTGCGGGGTGCTCCTGCTCAATGCCGTGGCGTTGGCGGCGATGTTCCTGGCGATGTGTCTTCTCGTAGCCTGGAAAATGCCGGCGGTGGAACAGCAGCTTGTTCAGCAACTGCTCCATGGCGCGGCCGGGGAAGCCGTTTCGTTGAACGAGGTGAATCAAGCCAAGGCCGAGGCCGCACGTTACGGATTGAGTACCAGTTTATTGTGGGCGGTTTGGGCCCTTTACCTCAAAGCGAGCGTCGTTTCCGCCGTCACACTGTTCATTTCTACGATCGCCTCCAGCTCGCTTTTCACCATCGTGAGTTCGGCGATGGTGGTTTTCATCGGGCACTTCCATCAGTTGATCCTCGACTTTTGGAAGGTGAACGAAACCGGGTGGTTTGGAGGGCTCATCGGCCGGCTGCTGGTGATCGTCTTCCCAAATCTGAGCCTCTTCGACGTGGTGGACGAGGTGATCACTGGGACCTCGTTGAGCTTTGGGGCCGGGCTGCAACTCACCGGAATGGGGCTGTTCTACGTCGCGCTCTTCGTCCTCGTGGCCCAACTGGTCTTCGTGGATAAGGAACTATGAAGTGGCACTGGCGGGAGCTGTTACGGGGCCCGGCGGCGGTGGCGTTGGTGCTGCTGGCCGGCGGTCTGGCGCGGGCTCCCTTTGAATCCAAGCTGCTGGTGGATCTCCGGAAAGCCGGATTCCATCCGCCCCTTCACGGCTCCTCCGCGCTACAGGAAGTGGGCGTCCAAGGCATGATGGGGGCGCTCGGCGGCCTTCGCTACATGGTTTCCACCTTCCTCACGTTGCGGGCGAATTTTCACTGGGAGTTCCAGGATTGGGACAAGGTCTTGGAGCACTTCCAGCTCGTGCAATTGCTTGAACCCCGCAATCCAGAGGCCTGGATCACAGGTGCGTGGCACTGCCATTCCAACGCCTGGGCCTGGTATCTCCACGACGACCCTAAGCACTCCGAAACCACCCGCCGCCTTTTGGCACGGGAGTGGGTGGAGCGGGGGAAAGTGATGCTGCGGCAAGGGATTGAGTGGAATCCCGATGACCCGTGGATCTATCGGGACTTGGCCAACGTCTACCGGGAGCGGGACCGCGACCTGTGTCAGGCGGCGGAATACTACCGCTTGGCCAGCTTGACCCCGGGCGCGCCCGATTTCCTCCATCGGATCTACGGCTATTTGCTGGCCCAATGTGGTGAGCACGACGAGGACGCCATGAAGGTCCTCCGGGGGATTTACGATGAAGGCTTGGCGGTCCTGCGGCGCCAGCGTGTGCTCATCTGGAAGCCATCTCTCATTGTGGAAATGCGCAAGCTGGAGGAGCGCCTCAATGTGCCCATGGAGCAACGCATCCCCGAGCGCTTCGATCCAGAGGGCTTCGCCATCGCCACGCCACTGTTACCGGAGGAATCCTTGCCGGTGTATGAGCGCCTCCTAGAAAAGAGCCGGAACTCCGAAGTGCCAGACCCCGCTTTGCCGGGAATTGTTGCCCAGGTCCGCGCACGGATTGGCGAGAAATCGGGAGGGTCGTAGTTCCAAGTTGAAAAGTTGGCCGCGTGAATGGAGTGGTTGCGGTCTGTCCGGTTGCCGTCACGGCCGCTGGCATGGTTTGGGGTATTCCGCATGAAGTACGCGATTTTTGGAGATATCCACGCCAACCTGGAGGCCCTCCACACGGTTTTGGAGGACGCCGCTGGCCAAGGGTGTGATCAATTTGTCTGTCTCGGGGACGTGGTGGGTTACAACGCCAATCCGAGCGAATGCCTGGACATCGTCCGCAATTTGGATTGCCCAGTCGTCAAAGGGAATCATGACGAAGAAGCGTGCTTAAACACGTCTCTTGAGTCCTTGAACCCCCTGGCGGCTCATGCCTTGAAGTGGACCCGGGATGCTCTCTCCGAAAGTGATCGCGAATGGCTGGCGAACTTGAAACTCGTCCGCCAAGTCCGTGATTTCACCATCGTCCACGCCACGCTCGATACCCCAGGCGGTTGGGGCTATGTCACCAACAAGTTCGATGCGATGGCGAGCTTCAGCTATCAGTTCACCGCGCTCTGCTTTCACGGGCATACCCACACCCCGCGTTTCTACGTCAAACACGGCTCCGTCGAGGCCCTCTCCGTGGATCAGGTGCAGCTGGAAATGGGCAAAAAGTACTTCATCAACGCCGGGAGTGTCGGACAACCTCGCGACGGTGACTGGCGCGCGTCTTACGCCGTTTACGATGTCGAGAATCAAACCGTCGCGATCCGCCGCTTGGAATACGACATCGCCACCACCCAGCAAAAAATCCGGGACGCTGGCTTGCCGGAGATGCTGGCCACCCGACTCGCCGCCGGAAAGTGAACCCGCCGGAAGTGGCTTCGGCCAGACGAATTCTCATCGTCAAGCCGAGTTCGCTGGGGGATATCGTCCACACGTTGCCTTTACTCGCGCTGCTCCGGCAGCAGGCTCCCGGGGCGGAAATTCGTTGGCTGGTGAATGAACTGTGGGCGCCGCTGTTGCAGGGGCACCCTCTGCTGGACGGTGTGATTGAGTTCCCCAGGCAGGCGCTTCGAGGCTTGCGGGCGCCTCTCGGCTTTGTCGAGTGGGTCAGGCGACAGTCGGATTGGCGGCCGGACCTGGCCATCGATGTCCAGGGCCTGCTCCGGAGTCTGCTGCTGGCTCGCGCGTTTGGGCCGCGCAAACTGATCGGTTATTCGGATGCCCGGGAAGGGGCGCGGTTCGGCTTTGATGAGGTCGTGGAGACTGGCCTCGCCCAGTCGCCTCACGCCGTCGACCGCTATCTTTCGTTGGCCGGTCATTTCGGCTGGGAGATTCCCCGTCCACTTCCGTTTCCTCTGCCTTCCGGAAAAGCGCCTGAGGGCTCTGAGACGTTGCCATCGCGGTTTGTCCTTTTGCATCCGTTTTCCCGGGGGCGCGGGAAATCGCTCGAAGTGAGCCAAGTCGCGGAGCTTTGTCAGCGGCTGCAAGGCATCCCGATCGTGCTCGCTGGGCGGGCGGATGTCTCCCTGGGGGAAGGGCTGGAGGTGAGCAACTGGCTCAACCGCACTTCGCTACCCGAACTCATTTGGCTTTTGGAACGCGCGGCCTTCACCGTCAGCGTCGATAGTGGGCCGATGCATTTGGCCGCCGCCGTTTCCTCTCGCGTGCTGTCGCTCCACACTTGGTCCGATCCGGTCAAGGTCGGTCCCTACCCGGACGACGCCTTTGCCTGGAAAGCGGGTTCAATCCGCTCGATGCAAGACTGGCGAGCCAGTGGAACCGATCTTCAAGGCACCCGCGGAAAAGGAGAGTTTCCCAGCGAAGCCATCCCTGCGGTCGCGGATTTCGTCCGCGCGGCGGCGGCAGGGGGGGATGGACACCCCCTGCCTTCAAAAGGCGGAACCGTGCCTACGTAGCGAAGGGCTTGGGCCCTTTGAACTTCCATCAGCGAATTCGGAACGGGAAGCCGTTCCGCTACGTGGCGAATTCCAGATGGAATCCATCAACCCTCAGCTCGCGCGCAGCGCGCCAAGGTCTCGCACGAGTTTGGGAATGCTGATCAGCCAAATCAGGCCGGCGAGGAGCATGACGCAGGAGACGGAGAGAAAGGCGCTTTCCCAGGTGGATTTGTCCTTGATCACGCCGATGAGCCATGGAGAAAGGGCGTCCCCCAGCAAGTGAATGATGAGAATGTTCAGTGCAAAGGCGGTGCTCCGCATGGTCGGCGGCGTCACGTTGGCCAGGGCCGTGTTTGCGGGGCCGATGTTGAGGAACAAGAAGAACATCGCAAAGAATACCGGAACCCATGCCAGTGGGAAGGGTAGAAACAGCATCGACACTGTCATTGGAAAGGCCAGCATCATGCCTGATCCCGCGATCAGGAAGTAGACGCCGGGGAATCGCTTGATCCACAGATCCGCCAGTCTTCCTCCAGTCAGGGTGGCTGTCAGCCCAGCCACGGCGAGAAGAGCGCCGAAGATGAGATCGACTTGGGCGATGGGAAGACCGTGCGTTTCGTGGATGTAAGTTGGTGCCCAAACCGAGAGGCCGCCGATGGCGAAGGTCATCGCGGTTTGCGCGGCGACGTTGGCCCGGAAGGAGGGGATGCGAGCCAGTTGCGCGTAGTCCGCCAGCTTGGGGGCGGGCGGCGGAAGTTCCGTGGAGGAGGATCGCGACCGGGGATCCTTGTGAGCGAAGCAGAACGCAGCCAGGATGAGGCCGACTGGCACCATCAGGAAGAAGGCCCAGCGCCAGCCGAGGGTATGTTCCACCCATCCGCCGAAAGCAAACCCGAGAGCACTGCCCACCGGGATGGCCATGAAGAACCAGGAGAGCATCCGGTTCCTCTGTTCCAACGGGTAAAGATCCGCGATCAGTGTGGGCGCGGAGGGACCGTAACCGGCTTCCCCCAGGCCGAGAAAGACCCGCGTGATGAGGAGAGCCAGAAAGCTCATCGCCAGTCCTGAGGCACCGCAAGCCAAACTCCAGACGATCACGCAGATGCCGATGATCACCCATCGCGATCGGCGATCCGCCAAGATGCCGAACGCGGGGGCGGCGAGCATGAAAGTGACGAGGAACGCGGTGTTCCAGAGACCGGCCTTGGCATTCGCGTCGGGATCCCCCGCAAGGAACTCCGCCTTCAACGCGGGCGTGATCCCCGCGAGAATGTAGCGATCCATGTAACAAACCAAGTTGATAGCGATGAGCAGCAGCAGCGCGGACCGGGGATTGGGGGAGTCCTGAGAACGGAGATCCAGATTCGGAACCCGGGCATCGGACGGCGTCGGAAAAGCGGACATGAGGCGGGCGTTGACTCGCCATGTTAGAGCGCCCGCGCCGGGAAAAACATCGATTTCTCTTGGTCCTTTCGGGTTGAGGGGCCTTCACGGCCCCAGCTCTCACGCTTTCGCGCCGTCGTTTCTGCCCGGGCTCAACCGTTTCTCAATCAGATCCGCCAGCGTAGTGGGCCGAATTGCGTCCCCGGCACATTTCCGCGAAATACGAGTCCCGGGTATCTTTCGCAATCCGGGTTACGGACGCCTGCCCCATGGATGATGTGGGTAAGGCGGTGGCATTGCACAGAGCCGATTGTTTTGTCAGCTCGCGATTAGCCAGAGCGCACCAGCCCCGGACAGGGCGAAGAGGATGCGGACGAAGACTTCTTGCGGGATGCGTTGGACCAGCGGTTTGCCGGCGGCGATGCCGAGGAGGACGGATGGGACGAGGGCGGCATCGAGCCAGAGGGTGCGTGGATTGAGGATGCCGATCTCCCAGTTGAAGGGGATT
>CAMCXS010000087.1 GCA_945883495.1 Akkermansia muciniphila | reverse complement strand
CTTCCCTTACCTGCACGGCTTCAAGCAGAAGGCCACGGGGCCGAACACCATCCAATACAAGATTGGCGAGATCTTCGGGGAGATTAAGAACCGCATCCAGAGCGGCTACAATCTGCGCGAGATCATCGATCACATCGACGAACTCCGCTTCGCCTCCCAAGCCGAGAAGCACGAGCTCTCCCACCTCTACGAGGCCAAGATCAAGAACATGGGCAACGCCGGGCGCAACGGCGGCGAGTATTACACCCCGCGCCCGCTCATCCGCGCCATCGTCGCCGTCACTGACCCGAAGCTCGGCGAGACGATCTGCGATCCCGCCGTCGGTTCAGCCGGGTTCCTCTGCGAATCCTTCGATTACCTCCGGGCCCAGAACCCGAAGCGCACCACCGCCCAGGACCGGGCCCTGCAGGAGCGGACGTTCCACGGGAAGGAAAAGAAGTCCCTGGCCTACGTCATCGCGATCATGAACATGATCCTGCACGGGATTGAGGCGCCGAACATCATCCACACCAACACGCTGGCGGAGAACCTTGGCGATATCCAGGAGAAGGACCGCTTCGACATCATCCTGGCCAATCCGCCCTTCGGCGGCAAGGAGCGCAAGGAAGTGCAGCAAAACTTCCCGATCCGCACTGGAGAGACCGCGTTCCTCTTCCTCCAGCACTTCATCAAGATCCTCAAGGCCGGAGGCCGCGCCGGGATCGTCATCAAGAACACCTTCCTCTCCAACACCGACAACGCCTCCGTCAGCCTGCGGCAAAAGCTTCTGACGGAATGCAATCTCCACACCGTCCTCGACTGCCCCGGCGGCACCTTCATTGGCGCGGGCGTGAAGACCGTGGTGCTCTTCTTTGAGAAAGGCACGAAGACGCGCAAAGTGTGGTTCTACCAGCTCGACCCCGGCCGCAACATGGGGAAGACCAACCCGCTCAACGACGCCGACCTCGCCGAGTTTATCGCGCTACAAAAGACCAAGGCCGATTCGCCCAAAAGCTGGAGCGTGGACGTGGCGGCTATCGACCCAAAGACGTTTGAGCTGTCCGTGAAGAACCCCAACGGAGGCGAGGAAATCACGCACCGCAGCCCGCAGGAAATCATGGACGAAATCGCCGCGCTGGATGCGGAGAGTGCGGAGGTGCTGGGGAATATTCGGGCGCTGCTATGAAGAAGGGGTGGCAGACAAAGACGCTGGGCGAAATCTGCACCGTGGATTGGGGCAACACCGATCTGACGAAATCGGCCTACGTTGAAGGCGGCAAGTTTCTCGCAGTCTCGGCGGCTGGATGTGATGGCCGAATCGGGCACAAGGAACACGAAAAATACACGCCGGTCCTCTCTGCCATCGGCGCGCAATGCGGCCGGATGTTTCTTCCCGAAGAAGATTTCACGGCCATCAAGAACACAATCACGCTCACACCTCGCGACGGCACATGCACGGGCAGATTCTTGTATCAGCTCCTGACGCATGTGGAACTTCCCAAGCGTGGCGCAGCACAGCCGTTTATCTCGAAGGGTGACATTCAGTCATTCCAAGTTCCCGTCCCCCCGCTGGCCGAACAGCAGCGGATTGTCGGCCTGCTGGACGAAGCGTTTGAGGGCCTCGCCACCGCCAAAGCCAACGCCGAAAAGAACCTCCAAAACGCCCGCGACCTCTTCGAAAGCCACCTCCAATCCGTCTTCACCCAGCGCGGGCCGGGGTGGGTGGAGAAGCCATTCGAGGAGTTGATTGAAAGCAACATCATCGGTCTTACCAAGAACAGTCGCGAGCAAGGCGAAGACAAGGCTTGGCCCTACGTGAAGATGAACAACATCACACGGGACAACCGTTTTGATTTCTCCCGTTTCACCTGCGTTGACGCAACCGCCGAAGAGGTAAGCAAATTCTCGCTCAAGGACGGCGACTTCCTGTTCAACACGCGGAACAGCCACGAGCTGGTCGGAAAATCCTGCATCTACGAATCCGACTCGAATGATGCCGTGCTCTATAACAACAACATCATGCGAGTCCGATTCCAGCGCGGCATTGATGCCAGATTTGTCCTGCTGGCTTTCTCGTCCAAGGGTGTCGCCGATGAACTGAATGCGTTGAAGAGCGGCACGACCAACGTTTCGGCCATCTACTTCAAGGACTTGAAGTCGCTGGTCATTCCCGTTCCTCCAATCGTGGAGCAAAAGAAGATTGCCGCCAAACTCGACGCCCTGTCGGAAGAAACCCAACGCCTCGCCCGCCTCTACGAGCGGAAGCTAGCCGCGCTGGAAGCGTTGAAGAAGTCGCTGCTGCACCAAGCCTTCAGTGGGAATCTCTGACGCATGTCCGTGAACCTCAACCCGGAGAAAGCGCTCATTTTCCGCATCGTGCATGTGGACAATGTTCCGTGGATTCTGGAGCACGGTTTGCACTGCCGGAACTCGCCGGTTCAAGATCCAAACTACATTAACATCGGAAGCGAGGACTTGATCGACAAGAGATCGAGGCGGCGGGTTCCCATCCCTCCGGGCGGAATGTTGAGCGATTACGTCCCGTTTTATTTCACGCCGTTTTCCATCATGATGCTCAACATCAGGACTGGATACCGAGGCATCGCGAAGCGCCAGAACGGAGAGATCGTGATTTTCGTTTCCTCAATTCCCCGTCTGGAGGAACTCGGGCTGACCTACGTCTTTACGAATCAGCACGCCTACCCGGTGGAGACGGATTACTTCAACCGGAGAGAGGATCTTGACCGTATCGATTGGTTGTTGCTTCAGAATCGGGACTTCAAAACAGACGATGCTGATCCCGGAAAGCAGGTCAGATATCAGGCTGAAGCGTTGGTCCACCGCCATGTTCCTTTGGAGGCGCTCCTGGGGATCGGCTGCCACAGCGACGCCGTAAAATGGGGATTGCAAGAGTTGCTGGCCACGCACAACATCAATCTGGATGTCAAAACCACCCCGAAGTGGTATTTCTAAAGATGATGCGTTTCACTCAAGGCAACCTGCTCGAAGCCCCGGTGGAAGCCGTGGTGAACACGGTGAACACCGTGGGGGTGATGGGCAAAGGGATTGCGCTCATGTTCAAAGAGCGGTTCCCCGAGAACTTCCGGGCCTACGCCGCCGCCTGCAAAGCGGGTGAGGTCCAGGTGGGGCGCATGTTCGTGACCGCGGGCGTCGAGTTGGAGGGACCCCGTTGGATCATCAACTTCCCGACGAAGAAGGACTGGAAGCATGCCACGAGAATCGAATGGGTCGCGTCAGGGCTCGACGCTTTGAAGGAGGTCATCCAGGAGCACCAAGTCCAGTCCGTTGCCATTCCTCCACTCGGCTGCGGGAACGGGGGGCTGGAGTGGTCGGTGGTGCGCCCCCTGATTGAGGAGAAGCTCGGGGACCTGACCGGAGTCGACGTGATCGTCTTTGAACCGACGGCGAAATACCAGAACGTGGCGAAGCGGAAGGGCGTCGAGAAACTGACCCCGGCCCGGGCTTTGATCGCCGAACTGGTGCGGCGCTATGGAGTGCTGGGAATCGAATGCACCCTCCTGGAGATCCAAAAGCTCGCGTGGTTTCTGGAGCGCACGATCCAACGCTTTGGGCTTGAGGATCCACTCGATCTGCGGTTTCAACCGGACCGCTACGGCCCCTACGCCAATCGCCTGGATCATGTCTTGGACGGGCTGGACGGAAGCTACCTGCATTGCGACAAGAGGATCGCGGATGCGGACCCGTTCGAAACCATTTGGTTCGAGGAATCCAAACGAGAAACGGTGGACCTTTTCCTCAGATCCGGAGAGGCGAAGGTCTACTTGCCCGCCCTTGAGGCCACGGACGAACTGATCGACGGTTTCCAGTCGCCGATCGGGTTGGAGGCGTTGGCCACCGTGGATTGGTTGGTGTGCCAGGAAGGCGTCGAACCCAACTTGGCGGGCGTGCGGCAGGGATTGGAACGTTGGCCAGCCGGAGCCAGCGCCGCGCGACGCAAGATGAAGGTCTTTAGTGACAAGCTACTTTCACTTGCCTTGGACAGGTTGGAGGAATGGAGCGCGCCCCGCTCGGCTTGAAGCAATCGGCTTTGTCTCTAATTCGCCCGGTTGCGTTTCCGGTTGTTTCCCGTTAGTGGTCACCACCATGAAACGCCCAGCGGCGGACCCGCCACGAATCGAGTATCTGCGCGTCCAGAATTACCGCGCGTTGCGGGACGTGGAGCTGAAGGACTTGAGCCCACTGACGGTGTTTCTGGGGCCGAACGGGAGTGGGAAGACGACGATTTTCGACACGTTCGCGTTTCTAGCGGAGAGTTTTCAGAGCGGCCTGCGCAAGGCGTGGGACAAACGTGGCCGATTCAAGGAGCTGAGAACCCGTGGATGTGACGGGCATATCACATTTGAGGTGAAGTACCGGGAAACGAAGACCTCTCCCCTGATCACCTATCATCTGGAGATCGGCGAGGACCCGAAAGGACCGTTCGTGGCTCGCGAGTTTCTCCGGTGGAAGCGCAAACATCCTGCCGCACCGTTCAACTTCCTCGATTTTGGCCGGGACACGCCAGGCACAGGGGAGGTGGTGACCGGGGATATGCCGGATGAGCACGATACCCGGACCGTGGAAACCTTGGATTCACGGGAACTGCTGGCGGTGAACACGCTGGGACAATTGGCCAAACATCCGCGCGTAGGCGCGCTGCGACGCTTCATCACGGGATGGTATTTGTCCTATCTCACCGCCGACAACACCCGCGGCGTTCCCGAGGCGGGCCCCCAAGAGCGACTCAGTACGACAGGGGACAATCTACCGAACGTGGTCCAGTATTTGAAGGAAGGAAACGAAGAGAGGCTGGACCTCATTCTGCGCAAATTGGCGGAGCGGGTTCCCCGTCTCGAAAAGGTAGATGCGGATCTGATGCCTGACGGCCGCCTGCTTCTTCAGGTGAAAGATGCGCCGTTTGAAAAACCGGTAATGGCAAAGTTTGCTTCGGACGGCACGTTGAAGATGCTCGCTTATCTCACGCTGCTCTATGATCCCGATCCTCCGCAACTGATCGGGATCGAGGAGCCGGAGAACCAGCTTCACCCGCGTCTTCTCCCAGAATTGGCGGAAGAATGCCGCGCCGCCACCGCCGAATCGCAGTTGATGGTGACCACCCACTCTCCCTTCTTTGTCAATGCGCTGAAGCCGAGAGAAGTTTGGGTTCTATACCGGACCGAGGACGGATTTACCAAGGCGCTGCGCGCTTCCGAGATGAGGGGCATTCCGGAATTCATTGAGCAAGGCGCTCTGCTGGGGCAGCTCTGGATGGAAGGCCATTTCGAGGCGGGAGATCCTCTTACCTTGGCTGGAGGTCGAAAGAATCAGCCGGTGAGGAAGCGAACCAAGCCCGAGAATCGCTGACGCCGCTATGCATATCGAGTTCCTTCTCGAAGAACCGTCTGCGGAAGCGTTCTTCGCCGGATTTCTCCCAAAGATCCTGCGTGAGGAAGACACCTGGAACTTGATCCAGTTCGGAGGCAAACCGAACCTGTTGGCAAACCTTGAGAATCGCCTCAAAGGCTATGCCAATTGGATTCCGGAGGATTGGCGAATTGTGGTCCTGATCGATGAAGACCGGCAGGACTGCAAGGCCCTTAAGTCCCAGCTTGAGGCAGCCGCGGCGGCTGCAGGTCTGACCACGAAGACCGCGGCGGATGGCGAGGAATTTCGCGTGATCAACCGCATCGCCGTGGAAGAATTAGAGGCATGGTTTCTGGGGGACATTGATGCACTCTGTGCCGCATACCCAGGAGTGCCTTCCAGCTTGGCCAACCGCGAAGGCTTCCGAGATCCGGACGCGGTGAAAGGAGGAACCTGGGAGCGACTGGAGCAGATTCTCCAGAAGGCTGGACATTTTCGCGGTGGTCTTAGCAAAATCGAACTCGCGCGAACCATGGCGCTTCACATGGAGCCGCTACGGAATCGTTCGAAGAGTTTTCAGGTCTTTCTGGAGGGCATGGCCGCATTTTGAATAGAGCGCATGAACGAAGCCGAGACCCGCGCCGAACACATTGACCCCGCTTTGCGAGCGGCGGGATGGGGCGTCGTCGAGGGCAGTCGAATCCACCGCGAATACCGCATCACCGAAGGCCGCATCGAAGTCCACGGGCGGCGCGGGAAGGCGGATATCGCGGATTATGTGCTGGTGTTTCGCAACACGAAGCTTGGCGTGGTCGAAGCCAAGGCGCGCGACGCGGAACTGACCGAGGGCGTGGGCCAGGCCAAGGATTACGCGCGCAAGCTGGCCGTCCGCCACACCTACGCCACCAACGGGCGTGGCATCTACGCCATCGACATGGAGACGGGCAAGGAAGGCGAAATCGCCACTTACCCAACCCCGGATGAACTCTGGTCCCTGACCTTCCCTTCGACACGCTCAGGGACCGGAGATGCGGCCGACAAGGCCAGTGAGCTTGCCGAACTGTGGCGTGACCGCTTCGCCGCCGTGCCCTACGAAGACAAGGGCGGCTCGCATCCGGGGCGGTATTATCAGGACATCGCGATCGAGCGCGTGATGCAGGCGATCGCGGAAGACCGGCCGCGCATCTTGCTCACGCTCGCCACGGGGACAGGCAAAACCTTCATTGCCTTCCAGATCGCGTGGAAACTCTTTCACGCCCGCTGGAACCTGAGCCGAGAAGCGACCCGCCGCCCGCGCATCCTCTTCCTGGCCGACCGGAACATCCTCGCGAACCAGGCATACAACGCGTTCTCGGCATTCCCCGAAGACGCGCTCGTCCGCATCTCCCCGGAGGACATCAAGAAGAAGGGCAAGGTGCCGAAGAACGGAAGCCTCTTCTTCACGATCTTCCAAACCTTCCTGGCTTCGGCAGGCTCAGCCACCGAGCCCCCCGTCGAATTGGTTGCCGAGCCTATCGAAGCTTCGGTCGCTGAGCCTGACGAAGCGGAAATTCGGAGTGCATACGGCTACATGTATATTCTGGAGTGCGCTGACGGGACTTTTTACGTCGGCAGCACCACGAATTTGAGGGAGCGGCTTGCGCAGCATCAACGAGGAGACGGGGCAAAGCACACGATGAACAGGAGGCCGGTGAAACTGGTTTACTATGAGTGTTTTGATCGAATTGATGCGGCGTTTGCCCGTGAGAAACAGGTGCAAGGCTGGAGCAGGGCAAAGAAACAAGCCCTAATCGAACGCAACATGAGCGAGTTGAAGCGACTCGCCCGAAGTTCGGCCGACTCACATTGCGCGGTGCCTGAGCCTGTCGAAGGCTATTTTGGCGAGTATCCGCCGGACTTCTTTGATTTCATCGTCATCGATGAGTGCCATCGCGGCGGCGCGAACGACGAAGGCAACTGGCGCGCCATCCTCGATTACTTCGCGCCCGCAGTGCAGCTGGGCCTCACGGCTACGCCCAAGCGCAAGGACAACGTGGACACCTATCGCTATTTTGGCGAGCCCGTGTTCATCTATTCCCTGAAGGACGGGATCAACGACGGTTTCCTCACGCCCTTCCGGGTGAAGCAGATTCAGACGACGATTGATTACTACATCTGGACCTCGGACGACGCGGTGGTGGAAGGGGAGATCGAGGAGGGGAAGCTTTACGAAGAACCGGACTTCAACCGGAGTATCGAAATCCGCGAACGGGAGAAGAAGCGGGTGGAAATCTTCCTGTCGCAGATCAACCCGAACGAAAAGACGTTGGTCTTCTGCGCGAACCAAGCCCACGCATTGCTGGTGCGCGACTTCATCAACCAGATCAAGACGAGCCCAGACCCGAACTTCTGTCACCGGGTCACGGCCGATGACGGCGCGATCGGAGAGCAGTGGTTGCGGGATTTCCAGGACAACGAGAAGAGCATTCCGACCATCCTCACCACCTCTCAAAAGCTCTCCACCGGCGTGGATGCGCGGAACGTGCGGAACATCGTCTTGATGCGCCCGGTGAACTCGATGATCGAGTTCAAGCAGATCATCGGACGCGGCACGCGCCTCTTTGACGGAAAGGATTACTTCACGATCTATGACTTCGTAAAGGCGCACCTGAAGTTCCAAGACCCGGAATGGGATGGCCCGCCGGAACCGGAAGCCCCTTGCCCGAAGTGCGGCCAGCGTCCCTGCGCCTGCGAGGCGAAGCCGTCGAAACCTTGTAAGGACTGCGACCAGTCACCGTGCGAATGCCCAAAAGAGCCGTGCCCCGTCTGTGCCCAGATTCACTGCGTGTGCAACAGGAAGGGAAAGGTGAAGGTGAAGCTGGCCGACGGCAAAGAGCGCACCATCCAGCACATGATGATGACGACCTTCTGGCATCCCGACGGCACGCCGATGAGTGCCCAGCAGTTCATGGAATTGCTCTTCGGCAAACTGCCGGATTTTTTCCAGAGTGAGGAGGAACTCCGGAAATTGTGGAGCGCGCCGGATACGCGAGCCAAGCTGTTGGCCGCGCTGGCGGAAAAGGATTTCGGCCATGCCTCGCTCGTGGAAATGCAGAAAATCATCGGCGCGGAGAACAGCGACCTCTTCGATGTGCTGGCGTATGTAGGCTACAACATTCCGCCGGTGCCACGTGAAGAGCGTGCCAGCCACGCGCGGGTCTATATCAATTCAAACTTCAACGCCAAGCAGCAGGCATTCCTCGACTTCGTTCTCTCCCATTATATTAGCGTCGGCGTGGAGGAACTCGATCCGCAGAAGCTTACGCCCTTGCTCCGGCTGAGATACGGCGCGATTCAGGACGCCGTTGCCGACCTCGGTCAACCGGAGGAGATCGGGGAGGCCTTTGCTGGGTTCCAGAAGTATCTTTATGCAGACAAGGTAGCGTAACTGGAAAGCGCGAGTGGAACTTGTAGGAGACTGCCCACAGACCGTGGTCAGACAATCGGCAATCAGCCTGAGTTGCCGGTTGATGCCGGAAGAACGGTGTTGCAGGTGAAGTTGCGGAGTAGCTGGTGAAGTCTCGCCGTGCCCCACAACGGTCGGGCAGTCTCAGGAGGCAGATACACGCTCCGCGAAAGAACGGCTACATAGAATCACGGCGTTCCTAGTCTGCCCAACGTCGAGCCGTTGCGCTTGCGGTTCGGTATTCGCCTTGAAGAAAAGCCAAGTAAGTCGCAGTCGGCGTGACTATTTCCATAAAAGTGAGAAAATAAGTTTACAAGACTTCAGCTTTGGCTAATATTCAGCATCACTTAAGATTACAACATCTACTCGATACACACATGGCCGTAAACCTCCTCTCCAGGAAATACGACGAAATCGAAATCGTCGCCACGAAGCTGACCAGCGGGCTGGCGAAACATGGCGCTGACATTGGGGTAAGACGGGATGCAGATCCCATTCTGGAAGCCCTGGCCGCAGCGAAAACCACCGACGCCGCCTTTCACGCGAATGTCGCCGAACGCGTTACCGTTCTCACTCCGGCGCTGGATGCCGCGGATGCTGACGGGATGACGTTTTTGGGGGCCGCTGTGAAGGTCTTCAGGGTTCACTTTGGGAACACTTGGAACCATCGCTGGACGGGCATCGGCCTCACCGGGAAATCGACCGCGATTCCCCGCACTCGCGATAGCCGCACCACGTTGATCACGAACATTGCGGAGTATCTCAAAGAGAACCCGAGCCACGCCAACGCCGAGCTCAATGTGACTCACAAACGCGCCGAGGCGATTCTGGCTCAACTCAAGACCGCCACGGAGGCCGTTTCCGCGAACAAGCTGAACCAGCCGACGCTGAGCAAGGCCCGGACGAAGGCGATGAACCAGCTCCACAGCCGCATTCGTGCCGCCATCGCTGACCTCAAATCCGTTCTGGACGAGGATTCGCCGTGGTGGGATGCCTTTGGCGTCAAGGCTCCGTATCGCGCCAGCCGCGAGGAGATGAAAGCCCGGGCGGAACGGACCACCGCCAAGGACCAACGCGCCGTGGAGCGCGCCGTTGAGACCGCCGCGCGGGCCAAGCAGCGCGCCGATGAGAAATTGGCCAAAGCGATCGCCAAGGCGAATCGCAACGTTGCGGAACCGGCTGCGAACACGGCGTATGCCCGGCAAGCGGGAGTTGTGCCGATCGCGCACGTGACGGGAGCCGCGACACCCGACGCTGACGTGGAGTTGGCGCGCTGAAAGGAAGTGCTCTGTTGATTCTGATCTGGCGCGAGTCCGGCAGCGGGCTCGCGCTTTTTTGTGCCGTTGCCGGGGTAGTGAAGGGTTTGCGCCGTTTGGGTCGGCGATGGGACGGAAGGCCGTTAACCCGACTTTCGGGATTCGACCCGCAATGAAATTTGTGCGGGAGGCAGGGTCGTCCAGCGTCAGGTCCTCTATCTCTCGAAGTCCGCCGCCGTGCAGATGGACGATGTCCATTTGCCAGCCACCGATGGGCGCGAGTTGTTCATGAGCCGCTACTTAGTGAAACCGGAATCGGTTCGAAGGATCGTTTTCCCCGTAGATCGAAGCCCAGATGGACATTTGTCGGCGCGATTCCCGAAAGTCGGGCCAAGGAAAATAGCGGCGGAGTCGCGGCGTTTCGTAGAACATGCCAACGATGAAATTCTCGCTCGCTCCACTTCTTTTCGCCGCCGTCCTCGCCACCGCTTCGGCACGGGACAAAACCCTGGACATTTATTGGATCGATTCCGAAGGCGGTGGCTCGACCCTGTTGGTCACTCCGGCCGGGGAATCGATCTTGGTCGACACAGGAAATCCCGGTGGGCGAGATCCGCAGAGAATCGCCAAGGTGGCGAAGGACGTGGCCGGGCTGACCCGTTTGGATCATGTGATTATCAGTCACTTTCACATCGATCACTTTGGCGGGTTGGCGGAGTTGCCCGCCCTGATTCCGGTGGGCGTGCTGTATGACAAGGGCTTTCCCGAGGGAAGCCCGGACGGCAAACCTCAGGATTTGCCCTGGTCAGTGAACAGCAAACGTTATCTGGGGGCCCAGGTGGGCAAGCGGGTTGTGCTGGCGGCGGGAGATACCGTTCCCCTCCGAGTCCCGGACGGCAGCCCAGCGCTCCAACTGCGCTGTCTTGGGGCCAACCAACGTTTCATCGATCCCACTCCTGGCCAGCCGCAGAATCCGCTCAACGGCACCGTTCCCGCCAAGCCTGTAGATTCCAGCGACAACGCCAATAGCATCGTTCTGCTATTACAGTTTGGCGACTTTCGCTTTTTCAATGGCGGCGATCTCTCCTGGAACTCCGAAGCGAAGCTTGTCTCGTCCGTGAACCTGGTGGGGCTTGTCGATCTTTACCAAGTCAATCACCACGGATTGGAGGCGAGCAACAATCCGCTCCTCATCCGTAGCCTGGAGCCCACCGTGGCCGTGATGAACAATGGTCCCACCAAAGGTACTGGCAAATCCGCGATGGACGCCCTTCGCAGCATTCCCGGGATCCAAATTTACCAAATCCACGAAAACATCCGGGAAGACAAAGAGAACACCTCCGATCCCAACCTGATCGCCAACCACGGCAATCTCGGGGACTCCTGCGCCGCGCACTACATTCAATGCACTGTTGCGGCGGATGCCAAGCATTACACCCTCAAGGTTCCTTCAACGGGTCATGCGCTGACGTATGTGACCCGGCCGCGCCTCAATTGGGGAGAGTAGAGTCTAGTGGAATGCCAAATTTGATTGGATGGGGCGCAAGGTTTGAGGCGCGACGACGGTCAACGGCTGCGACGAAGATTGAGGAGTGATCAAAAGAACAAATTTCTGTTTGCGCATCGCGCGTGCAGTGCTCAAATGATGAGTCGTATCATGAATGACACCGCCGCGCTCACCAGCTCTTCCTCCGCTCCTGATTCCGCTCCGGGGCGCAACCCGGACTATGCCATCTACAAGCCAAACTCCCGCGGCAGCGGCGGGGTCATTCGCTTCGGCCTGAACCGCAACAAGGCTGCCGTCTTCCTTGAGGCTGCGGCGCAGTCGGGCGAGAAACAGTTCGACTGGGATCGAAAGATCGTCATGAAGTGGGGCCTTCCTGATATCGGGGCGGCACTCGCCGTGCTGCAAGGTAGGACTAGTGGAGCAAAGCTCTTCCATCAGTCGGAGAAGGCGAACAGTGCATTCGAGCTCCAGGTTCGTGATGATCCCGATCGCGCGCCGTTTCTGATGTCCATCTCACGCCAAGACGTCGCCGACAAATCCTTGAGAAAGGTGACCATCCCCATATCCCACGCCGAAGCGGCCATCATGGAAACAGCCCTGCGAACTGCCGTCGCCCGGATTCTCCGCTGGTGATTCCCTCGCCGTCACAGGCGGAGCTCGGCCGCATCATCTCAACCCTGCCTTGTCTGAACTAAACATGGGTCATTTCGAAACTGCATCTGGGCTTCGGGCGGCGAAGGTCGAACTGACGTCCGGGCTATGTTCCGGCCGATTGATCGGGGTTGAGGGCACCTTTTTCGTGCGCTCTGCGTCCGGAAATCGATTCTTTTGCCCTCGGGGGAACCCGGGCGTATCGGTCACTACAGATTGCCTCGGATGCGTATCGATTCCTTAGCCCAACTCGCGGATGAAAAGATCCGCAGTGCCGCGTTCCCGGTCTGCCGGGAGAAGATCTTTTTAGCTCACGCCGGTGTGACCGCACTGCCGCGAGTGGTGGCTGACGCGGTGATCGATTACACGGACGCTTGCACCACGGATGATCAGGAATACGAAGGAGTCATCCGCCGCATCAACGAGACCCGGCGCATCTGCGCGGATTTCATCGGGGCCAAGGCGCACGAGATTGCGTTGCTGGGACCGACTTCGTTGGGCTTGAGCTTGGTGGCCAATGGCTTGCCGTGGCAACCGGGGGACGAAGTCGTCGCCTATCTGGATGATTATCCCGCGAATGTCTATCCGTGGATGGATTTGGAGCGCCGTGGCGTGCGTTTGGTGCGCTTGCAACCGGAGCGTCCTGGGGAGATTACACCTGAGGTCGTGGCCAGGGCTTTGACACCCCAAACGCGACTCGTGGCCCTGGCCAGCGCGCACTTTCTCACCGGTTACCGGATCGATATCGATGCGATTGGCCAACTCGTGCACCGGCACGGAGCGCTGTTTTGCTTGGACGCGATCCAAACCTTGGGAGCGTTTCCGACGAGGGTGGATCACGTGGACTTCCTCAGTGCGGATGCCCACAAGTGGATGCTCGGCCCGTTGGCGGCGGGGATTGTTTACGTGAACGAAGCGCATTTCGACCGGCTCCGGCCGACGCTATTGGGAGCTTGGAACGTGAAGTCGCCCGGGTTCATCACCCAGGAATCCGTGGAGTTTGAGAACGGGGCGCGGCGGTATGAACCGGGGGTTTTGAACTGCGCGGGGATTTTTGGGATGCGCGCCGCTTTGGAGATGATCGGGAAGATTGGGCTTGAGCAGGTTTCGGCGCGGCTATTGGAGCTGAAACGGCATCTCGTGGAGGGCTTGAATGGGCGGGGCTTTGCGATTCACGGACCGGAGGAAGGAGACTCCGTCCACGCCATCACGACGTGCCGGCACTCCGGGGCGGACCTAGGAACCCTCTTTTCATTTTTGAAGGAGCGTGGGATTGTGGCGAGTTGCCGACAGGATCGCTCCGGAGTCACACTGCTAAGATTCAGCCCGCATTTTTACAATACGCCGGAAGAACTGGAAAAAGTGTTTGCGGTGATCGATGCTTGGCGGAAGGAAGCAGATGGGCGGAAACCCAAGCTGTGAATAAGGCGAGGTCGCGCTTGACGAACGGCCTCCCTGAAAACAGGCTTGGGCGCGCCTTACAAAGCGCTTCAGAACGAGTGAACCCAGAACCGGAAGAGGAGGAGACTTTGGAATTCAAGGAGATCAAGCAGATCGTCGAGCTCATGAACAAGCATGAGTTGTCGTATTTCCATTTGGAGCGCGGCGACTTCTGTCTGGAGTTGAAGAAAGGCCTGGACACCGAGGCCGTGCAAGAGCTGCTGGCGAGTGCGAGGACGGCCCCGGCGATCGCGATGCCGATGCAAATGGCGCAGCCCGGACTGGCTGGTGGCGCGCCCGCAGGAGGAGGCGCCTTGCCCAATGGAGGCGGCGAAGACGCTGGGACGGACACGATCAACGCGCCCATGGTGGGAACCTTTTACCGGTCGGCTTCGCCAGAGGCTGAGCCTTACGCCAAGGTGGGCCAAGTGGTGGACGAGAACACCACGATTTGCGTGATCGAGGCCATGAAGACCTTCAATGAGATCAAGGCCGAGAAACGCGGCACGATCGTGAAGATCCTGGTCGAGAACGCTCAGCCAGTGCAATACGACGATCCGCTCTTTGTGATCAAGCCGGCCTGAGAGGCGCCAGGCAAAACTGAGGGGGAGTGAGCGATCGGGCTTCCACGCCCAGAAAGGATTATTGTCATGTTCAAAAGAGTGCTTGTCGCAAACCGGGGTGAAATCGCCCTGCGCGTTATCCGGGCTTGTAAAGAGTTGGGGGTGGAAGCCGTGGCGGTTTACTCCACGGCGGACACGGATTCGATGCACGTTCAGTTGGCCAATAGCGCCATTTGCATCGGGCCCGGACCGAGTTCCCAAAGCTATCTGAAGATGGAAGCGATCATCAGCGCGGCGGAAATCGCCAACGTTGATGCCATTCACCCCGGATACGGGTTCCTTTCGGAAAACCCGAAGTTCGCCAAGATCTGCGAAAGCTGCAAAATCAAGTTCATCGGGCCTTCCGCGGAAGTCATTGCGATGATGGGAGACAAGGCCACCGCCAAAGCCACCGCCACGCGCGCTGGCGTTCCGGTGACTCCCGGTTCCAAGGACATCGTCCGGACTGAGAAAGAGGCGATCCAGATCGCGGAAGAAATGGGTTATCCGGTGATGATCAAGGCAACCGCCGGTGGGGGCGGCCGTGGTATGCGCCCAGCCCTCAACGAGGCTTCCCTGAAAACGGGTTTCAACGCTGCCCGGGCTGAAGCCGAAGCCTGTTTCGGCAACCCGGACGTTTACATCGAGAAATTCATCGTCAACCCGCACCACATCGAGTTCCAGATTGTGGCGGATTCTCACGGGAACGTGGTGCATCTCGGCGAGCGTGATTGCTCCCTGCAACGCCGGAACCAGAAGATCATCGAGGAATGTCCTTCTCCGATGCTCACTCCAGAACTGCGCAAGCGGATGGGGGATGCCTCGGTCCAGCTCTGCAAAGAGATCGGCTACGAGAACTGCGGGACGATCGAATATCTCGTCGATGACAACGGGAACTTCTACTTCATGGAGATGAACACCCGGATTCAGGTGGAGCATCCCATCACCGAAGAAGTCCACGGGTGCGACCTGATCAAGGAGCAGATCCGAATCGCCGCCGGTCTGCCGATTTCCGAGCACGTGATCAACAGCCAGCCGCGTCACCACGCCATAGAGTGCCGGATTAACGCGGAAGATCCCTACAACAACTTCGCCCCGAGCCCCGGCAGGTTGAATTTCTTCTATGCTCCCGGCGGACGCGGCGTGCGGGTGGATACTCACGTTTATACCGGCTACGAGGTGCCGCCGTATTACGACTCGATGATCGCCAAGCTGATCGTCACCGGCGCCACTCGGGACATCGCTATCGCCCGGATGACCCGTGCGCTCAGTGAGTTCAAGGTGGAAGGCATCAAGACGACGATTCCGTTCCAGGACGACATCATCAAGAACTCCGACTTCCGGAGCGGGAACTACAACATCGGTTGGGTGGAGCAGTTCCTGGCGATGCAGCCGAACAACAAGCGCTGAGTGATATGAAGAACGTTCGCCTTGGCGAGGCCCGGCTCTACGGCATCCTCGATCTGGGCTACGTCGGCTCGTGCCAACTCGTCGACATGGCCCGGCGCCTCACCGCTCCGGGCGGCGTGGACGTTTTGCAATTGCGGGCCAAGGGATTCTCGGCGGCAGAGGTCACCACCTTTGCCCGGCCGCTTGTTCCCATGACTCGTGAAGCGGGCGTCCCGCTGATCATCAATGACTTTCCCGAGGTGGCCCTGGAGGTCGATGCGGATGGCGTCCACGTCGGCCAAGACGATGCGCAGGTCGAGTCGGTCCGCCAGTTGCTCGGCCCGGACCGGATTATCGGAAAATCGACCCACAGCCTGGAGCAAGCTCGCGCCGCGTTCGGTCAGCCGGTTGATTACATCGGCTTCGGCCCGATCTTCGCGACGCCGACCAAGCCTGAGTATCAACCCATCGGCCCATCGGACATCGCCACCGTGGAATCGGAGAGTCCGGTGCCGGTATTTTGCATCGGCGGAATCAAGCGAGAGAACCTCAGCGAGGTGCTCGGAGCCGGGGCGCTACGGATCGTGATCGTTTCCGGGCTGCTCGTCGCGGAGGATCTAAGCGGATATTTGCGCGACGTGCGGGAACAGCTCAATCGAGGCGCTTGAGTCGCTCGAACAGGCCGTCCGGATAGTAGAAGAGATTCGAGCGGTCCCAAGCTGGAAGCGGAATCCGGACCTTCAAAGACTGAAAGAAGACCTGGCAAGGACCACCTTCAAGGTGATCGGCGATTTGGCGAGCGAGTTATAGGACCGTTTCCCCGTGTCGCGCCGAGCCGTCTTCCATGCGGAAGCGTTGTCCATCACAGTTTTCGTGGCTCACCTGGGAGCGCAATGCATGCTCGAGATCTTCGTCGACGGGAAAGTAGGAATGGGGAGGGCGAACGCCGAACACTGGACCTGCTACCCGAGCCGGTAAAAATTCCGCGCATTGCCCGCCCAAAGCGCGGCTTGTTCGTCGGCGGGCCGATTGCTGATGACTTGGGCGAGGGTATCGACCCAGGTCCGTAGCGTGCCGCCGAGGAGGCAAACCGGCCAGTCTCCGCCAAACACGACGCGATTCGGGCCGAAGGCATCGAGGCAGTGGTTGATGATGGGAGCTAGGTCGAGCGGGTCATGGCCTTCGGGGAGTCGGGCGATGATGCCGGAGATCTTGCAGATGGTGTTCTCCAATGCGGCCAAGGCGTCGATCGAGCGCTTCCACGCCTCGATCTCCTGCGCCGAGGCGGTGACATCGCCATTCCCGCAATGATCTACCACGAACCGTGTGTTCGGGCATTGCTTGGCTAGGGCGACGCCGTCCATGAGTTCCATGGGTCGCATGCAGAGATCGAAGTTAAGACCTTGATTTCCGAGGAGCTGGATGCCGGAAACGAATTCCGGGCGCAGGCAATGTCCCGCGGGGGTGGAGCCGTGGAGCACTTGGCGCACGCCGAGCACCTTGCCGCTGGTGGCGTGACGTTTTACGTAGTTAGAGAAACCGGGATTATCCGGACGTCCGCCGATCGTGGCGGCTACGGTGCCGCTTTCCGGATCTCTGCAGAGAGCGATCACCGCTTCCGCTTCCCGGTCGAGGTCGGCCGGGTCGACATCGATCTCCATGTACATCGCGGTCACCTTGAGCCCGTCGGTGGCTTTGCGGTATTCCGCGAGGTGGTGCTTGGCACGAATCTTCTCGGGCGCGCCCTGCAGCCAAGGCGGATTGATCACGGCTGGGTCCCAGAGGTGCTGGTGGGTATCGATGATCTCTTGGGGCATGACGGTCGCGGGATTGGCAGAGGCCACGGAACTGGCGGTGATCGTGGCGCAGGCGGTTTGCAGAAAGCGGCGTCGTCTCATGGTCGTAGCGGCGAGCGTCCAGCTGCCGTGTCTCAACTTCTAGCGTAGTTCTCGCGGGACAGCTAGCCCGCAGTTCCAAATCTCTTGTTGCTGAGCCAGCCTGAGCCGTAGCCTCCCCGCGAATCGGTTCTTCCGGGCTACGCTCTTGAAGCAATGGCCGCACAGACGGTTGGGTGCTTATCGTGAAAACTGCTATGTGATGGCAGGTGCCCGCTTGAAGTTAAAGACCGGAGAAACCCCTTGGCATCTTCGACGCCCAGAACATGGAGATCCCCAGGGCCCTTGCCAGAAAAGTATTCCGGTGATATCCAAACCGCAGCAGACTCCTGCTCAGCGATCGCCAGAGCATCCCCGCTAGAATCACGCGCCAATGTCCAGATGCCACATGGATATAATTACATTGATGGTGAAGCGTCGATATTCTGGCCTACAAAACGGAGATCGCCGTAGATTTGGATTCCGCAGTCTAGTTCGAAAGTGCGATGCGGAAGTAGATGCTCAAGATACCACCTTAGCCACGGGGATGAGGTGACTCCTCCCTTAACCTCGATGCGGTGCAATAACGAAAGCTTCCCTCCAAAGGATACCCCTGCGCGGCTCAAAAGATCCTCGAATCCGGCAAAAAGTGGAGTCCAATTGCTACTGCTGAAGTCAGTGACCATACTACCCGCTTGCTCCAAAGTTAGATTCTAAGTCATACTGCCCGGCAGCGGGGCGGGAAAAGATGCCCGGGCACAATTTGCCTGTTCGAGACTGCGCGTTCGAACGAGCCAAGCATGTTGCCAGGCGGGTTGAATGCCCAGCCTGGCAACGATAGCAACGAAACCTTACGCCAGATTCGCCGTGCCCTGCTCCTCTTCCTCGGGCCAAGCCCAGGCTCCGTTGTATTCCTCGACACCCAGTTGCAGAGGTCCCTTTTCGGTCAGCGTCTTGAAGACTCCGTCGGCTTTGGCTTGGAACAGCACGCTTCGGATCATCTCGCCGATGGCGGCGGGCATTGGGTCTTCTTCTTCGTGTTCCAATTCGTCGTCATCCAAGGCGGACAGGGCCACCGCCGATCCATCGATCTTGCGGAGGGAGAGCGGTTCGCCTTCGTAGCGGGCGTCGCGGGCTTCGACCCAATGGTCCATGAAAAGGAGTTGGTCTTCGTCCATTTCGACCGTCCAATCGCCATCGGCTTCATGCACGGAGCGGCGATCGGCGTGGATATAGATCCAACCTTCTTCGTCGCAGTCGTAACCGACTTCGATGGCGGACAGGGTTTCGGATTGCAACTCGGCGACCTTTTGTTCGAGGGCTGCGCGGAAGGTTTGAGCGTCCTGTAGTAAGTTGATTTCTGGCATAGTGCTAGGTTGATAATAAGGAACCTTTAAGTATTTGGCAAGGAAATTTCCTTGGTCCCAGGCGGGCGGCTATCCTTTCGCGCTCGCTGCGGCAGCCACGTCTCGGGCTTGACGAAACCGGCCGGAGCCGCTCCACTGAAGGTTCCCCTATGAACCCTCGATCGTCCTTGAGTCTGCTGGTTGGCTTTGTTGTTTCTATCTCCCCGGCGTTCGGCGAGATCACTTTCAAAAAGCATACTCTTACCGAAGAATTCGTCTCTGAAGGCGCCCATTTCGCGGACTTCGATCACGACGGGCATCACGACGTCTGTGCGGGGCCATACATTTGGAAAGGTCCAAACTTCAAGGAGCGGATCACCTACACCCAACCGGCCGCCAAGCCCTACGATCCCGCCGCGAGTTATAGTGATTACTTCCTGACCTATACCTACGATTTCAACGCGGATGGCTGGAGCGACATCCTCGTCTACTCCTGGCCGGGCAAGGACACCTGGGTGTTTGAGAACCCGAAAAATGTTCCGGGGCATTGGAGCCGGTACACGATCTTTGATGCTACGGACAACGAATCTCCCGACTTCAAGGACGTCACCGGCGACGGCAAGCCAGAGCTTGTCTGCCACACGGGCGGGCAACTGGGCTACGCGGAGATCGATTGGGCGAATCCCTTCGGCAAGGCGAAGTTCCGGCCGATCACGCCGAAGTCTCCCGAGAACGACAAAAAGTATTTCCGCTACACCCACGGTTACGGGGCGGGGGATGTGAACGGGGATGGGCGCATCGACATCCTCGACAAGGAGGGCTGGCGCGAGCAACCGGCGGACACGAAAGCGGACGCAGACTGGGCGTTTCATCCGCAGCTCTTCACCAAGGAAGGCGGACGCGGCGGTTCCTTCCTGCTAGTTTACGATGCCAATGGGGACGCGAAGAACGACGTGATCACCGGCTACGACGCTCATGGGTTCGGTTTCGGCTGGTTTGAGCAGAAGGCGGACGGGAGTTTCGTCGAGCACAAATTGATGGGCAGCACGCCCGAAGAGAGTCCCCACGGAGTCAAGTTCAGTCAGCTTCATGCCATGCAACTCGCGGACGTGAACGCCGACGGCGTGATGGACGTGATCACCGGGAAGCGCCGGTGGGCCCACGGTCCTCTGAAAGACGATGAGCCGATGGCCGATCCGGTCCTCTACTGGTTCGAGATCAAGCGCGACGCGAACGCCGCAGGAGGCGCGGACTTTGTGCCGCACCTCATTGATAAAGACAGTGGCGTGGGCACCCAGGTCACGCCGGGCGATGTGAATCAGGACGGGAAAATCGACGTCGTGATCGGCAACAAGCGCGGCGTCTTCGTTTTCTTGCAGGAGTAGTACGCGAAAATCCGCGATGCATCTCCGTCTTGATGGGCGGAGAATGCACAATGGTTCGTTTCCGGGATCGCATCGATGCGGGCAGGCAGCTCGCTGCCGTGCTGGCGCCTCACTACGCGGATTCCCCTGGCGTGATCGTGCTGGCGCTGCCGCGTGGAGGAGTGCCGGTTGCCTTTGAGGTGGCCCAGGTTCTGCACGCTCCGCTCGATGTCTTCATCGTGCGCAAGCTCGGAGTTCCCGGTTGCGAGGAGCTGGCCATGGGGGCGATCGCGACGGGTGGGGTGCGGGTGCTCAATGCGGACGTCATTGCTGCGGCGCGAGTTTCCAACGAAACACTGGATAGCGTCTGTGAACGGGAAGAGCGAGAGCTGCGGAGGCGCGGAATCGCTTACCGGGGGCACGGGGGAGGGCCGGAGCTGGCTGGAAAAACCGTGATTCTCATCGACGACGGCGTGGCCACCGGCGCCTCGATCAAAGCCGCGATCGAGGCGGTTCGTCGCCAGGGACCAGGGCGGATCGTGGTCGCCGTACCCGTGGCGCCGCCCTCCACTTTCGCCGAATTGGAGCCGAGCATTGATCGGCTCTTCGTCCTGACGTCCCCGGAAGAGTTCCGGGCGGTGGGACAGTTTTACGACGAGTTCGACCAGACCACGGACGAGGAGGTTCGCGAGCTTCTGGCGGGTGGGGCGAATTCCCGCTAGAGAATCCGGGGCGGCGGTCTTACGATCCCGGCCGCCGATGAACTTGCGAATCAAGCCCCAGCCTTGGCAGCGCTTCGTTCACGACACCTACGCGAGCTTGCCACCGGCGCTCAAGCCCGCGCTACGGTTCGTCCCGGTGGAGAAGGCCAAGGGGGGACGTGGACGGGAGGCGGTGCTGCTGCAAAAGGCCGGGTGCACCATACTGCAGCATCCATTGCAAACCGCGTTTCTCGGCGGCGTGCCCCAACGGTCGGAACTGAAATGGCCGGATCGGCACCTCTACACGTTTGATGATGTGCGCTTGTGCGGGGACCAGGCTCGCATCTTCTTCGATAACGCGTCCACAATCGGACCTGGAACCTATGTTTGGGCGGAGAAATCGGCCAAGATCCGGCGCCCGCTTCCTGGGCTGCGAGGGCGCGGCTGTGGATCGGTGTTTCATCTGACGGGAGAGGATCACAACAACCGGGCGCACTTCCTCTTTGAATATATGCCGCGCCTCTACGCCAGCCGTGAGCTACGCGACCCCAGACAGCGTTTGCTCGTGGCTCCGGGGCATGCTCGATGGCAGAGCGACTATTTGAGTTTGCTCGGGGTGTCTCCCGAGTCGCTTTTGGAAGGCTCTCCCGGGACGCTCCGGGCGGAACGGGTGGAGTTCGTGCCGTTGCTGGGTGGAGAAGATCAATATCCGCACATCGGGGATCCGGAGATTTTCAAGAGTATGTTGAGCGATATCCAGCGCAATATTCAACGAAACGGATGGCTCGAAGGGCCGCGGCCGTCTTCGCGCAGCTTGCTGTGGATCTCCCGGCGTGATGCTCCGAGCCGTCGGCTCAGCAACGAAGATGAGCTGATCCAAGCCGCCCAAGCTCATTATGCGGAAGTGCGGGTGCTCGTCCTCTCCGAGGTGAGTTTTGACCAGCAGGTACGTCTCATCAATCAATATGAGCATATCGCCGGGGCGCACGGCCAAGGGATGCACCTTGTGGCTTTGACGAGAGGCAAGAGAATCCTGTTAATAGAACAGGGCAAACGGACGCGGGAGCAGACGTGGGGCGCCGCGTTCCGCAACGTCGCGGAACTGGCGGGCAATGAGGCCGTCAGCCTGCATAACGGGTTGGCGTTTGCAGGCTTGGGCCGCGATTGGTGGTATCCTCGCGAGAAATTCGCGGCGGACTTGCGGAAGCTGGACGAAGTGGCTCCCCGGGAGAGCCATCAAACGTCCTTGGGCACGACGTAAGGCTCGCGGTAAACACGAGTGGCCAACGCGTTTGCCGGCGCATCGAGTTCTCCGTTCCCTTCGAACCACTCGGTCTTGGGATTGAACTTTAACGAGGGCCCGAGGGTGAGGACGGGGCTCTTGATGTCCACTTCGTTCTTCGCCAAGTGTTCGGCCATGGCGTCGTAACGTTCCGAAAGCAGCTTGCTATCCTGGAGCCGTTCGCGAATTTCGCCGCCGGCCATCTTCGTTCCCAGGAGGTGAGAGATATTGCCGGTGTGACACAGCGCGGAGGAAAGGTGGGTTTCCTCGCAGTCCGCATGGAGATCTTCCACTTTCCCGGAGCGGATCGCTTCAACGAAGTTCTCGAAGTGGAGCTTCTCATCGTTCTTGCCGTCGATCTTGGTGATCTCCTTGCCATCGTTATCGGTGACCATGACGGCGCCTCCGTGGTTCACGTAGACACGGCCGCCTTCGCATTGGACCACGACGGCGATGCCGCTCCCTTGGGCCGCAAACTCTTCGGGCACATCCATCGGCTTCCACCCGTTGGTCTGAGATGCCTTGTCGCGAGGCAAGCCCCGGGTTTCAAAGATCAGCGGAGCCGGCGCATAGTCATGCCAGACGATCTGGGTGTTCGGCGTTTCGCCATCGTCATCATAGCCAGTGCGGGCGCCGACCGACATCACCACGGGAGAGAGCTCATTCACGCCGAGGAACCAACGAGCGACGTCCATCTGGTGGATGCCCTGATTGCCCATGTCTCCGTTGCCGTATTCGAAAAACCAGTGCCAGTCGTAATGGAACTTTTTGCGGCGGAGCGGGTTCTCCAGTTTTGCCGGACCGCACCATTTGTCGTAGTCGACATTGGAGGGGATCGTGCCGTTGCCGCCTTTTCCGATCGAGGGGCGGGCCTTATAGCAACAGCCTTTGACAAATTGGATTTTCCCGAGATTGCCGGCTTTGACGTAGGCGACACCGTTTTGGATCGTTTCCCGGGAACGGGCCTGGGTGCCGCCTTGGCACATCAGGCCCTGCTTGCGGGCGACCTTCACGAGTTGGCGACCTTCCCAGACGTTATGGGAGATGGGCTTTTCAATATAGGCATGTTTGCCGGCTTGCAGCGCCCAGATACCGGAAAGCGCGTGCCAATGATTGGGCGTGGCCGTGGAGAAGGCATCGACCTCTCCGCTGTCGAGCATTTCCCGCATATCGGTAAAGCCTTTCACCTTGAAGCCCTGCTGCTCGGAGAGCTTGACCACGCGGGAGTCGAGAACGTTTTGATCCACATCGCAGATGGCCGCCACGCGGACGCCGTTCATTTTCGAAAACGCATCGAGGTGGGCGCCTCCGCGACTGTTGACGCCGACGACGCCGACCCGGATGTCTCCATTCGCGCCGAGAACTCGAGAATTCGGAAAGGCCAGCGCGGCCCCGAAACCGGCCACTCCTTTGAAGAAGGAACGGCGAGACGTGGTGGTTTTTTGCATGAATGACCGATAGGGAGTTCCGTCCCTGATGACAAGAAGGAGTTGCGAGCGAAAGGAGCTCCGGGGCGCAACGGGCGGGGATTCCCCGTAGTGCGCCTTGCAAATTCTCGGGAAGCTCGTGATACTGGAAGGGTGTTAAGCACGGAAGAGCGCGGCAGCAAAGTGGAGGAGGCCCTGGCCTTTTTCATGACGGAAACGGCGCGTCTTTTCGCGGAGATCCGGGAAGACATCGCGGAGATCCGCGCCTCCAATGCCCGAACCGACCGGCTGCTTCTGGAAATGCAGCAACGAGCCGACAAAGAGCGGCAACAGGCCGACAAGGACCGGCGGGACTTCCATCGCCGCTTGGCCGAGATCACGGATTCCCAGGGCCTGCTCATCGAGAACATGGTTTGGCCCAACCTAAAGCGCGTCGCCACCGAGGTTTTCAAAGGCGGCGAAGTCCATTTCCAGGCGATCCGCCTCAAGCGCCGCATGCCCACCGACCTCTCACGGATGATGGAGCTCGATCTCCTCGCCGTCGGAGCCAGCGACGTCTTGATCTGCGAAGCCAAGAGCAAGGTGTCGGCCGAAAAAGTCCGCGAGTTCCTTCAGTCCATTCAGTTCTTCGGAGAATTCTTTCCCGAATACGCGGAGAAACGCATTTGGCCGATGATCGCCAGCGTAATGATTGATTCCAGCGTCGTCAGCTACATGACCTCCCAAGGCGTCCTCGCGATTGGGTTCGGGGATGAGACGATGGATTTGCTGAATCCTGAGGGGTGCGGGTGAGCGTGCGGCGGTGAAACCGGCAATGTTCCACCACAGAGGGCACCGGGAGCACAGAGGACGCTCTCCAAGCATGGATTTAGCAGTCGGCGAGGCTTGGAGCTGAGCTATACCCACAAGTTTTTGCGCGCATTCAGGCCCAACGGGCCGGGATAGGGTAGCCCAGGGCAAAGCGAGGAACGAGCGACGCCCTGGGGGCGCCCGCGTCCGGCCCGAGCCCTGTAAGGGCGAGACAACGGTTGTCCCGCACCCACGGCGCGGATGTGTTCCGGACGCTTTCC
>CAMCXS010000086.1 GCA_945883495.1 Akkermansia muciniphila | reverse complement strand
GTGGTGTTGTCGTGGAGCAACGAACCTTTGGAGTGCTCCCCCTTGGCGTGAGTCGAGTTCGAGAGCCCTTCGGCGATCAGGCAGTTAGATATGGTCACGTGGTGCGAGGTTTTTCCGCGCCACTCTTCCACCCCCTCGCCGTCGAACCTGGGGCCGGATACGGAGAGGTTTTCATCGGTGGCCCAGGTGGTGGAACAGTGATCGATGAGGACCCGGCGAGCCGGTCCGGTACTGATCCCGTCACACTCCCAACCGCTTTCCTTGTTGCGATCGGCTTGACCAGGGCGGATCCGGAGGTGTTGCAGGATGACATCGTCGGTAGCGATGAAAAGTCCGCCGCGGATGATGGTAATTCCTGGTGCTGGGGCGGTTTGGCCGGCCACTGTGAGTTGTGGTTCCTTGATGCTGAGGATTTTCCGGTTGAGGTCGATCAGTCCTCCGACCTCAAAGACGATCAGGCGCGGGCCCTTGGCCCGGATGGCTTCCGCCAGTGAACCTTTCCCTTCAGCCGCCAGGGTCGTCACCCGGATGATGCGGCCTCCGCTGCCTCCATTGGTGGGACTTGGGGGGGCTCCGGCGTGCGAAGAGCACAGCGCGCTAGCGACCAGGCAGAGAGGGAGCCGTAAATTCATTGGGGTTATCTTCCGGTCGGATGATCGATAAAAACCCAATCGATGGCAAACTCTTCCGCGAGATGCTCCGCCAGCGCCTTCACGCCAAAGGTCTCCGTGGCGTAGTGACCAGCGTAGAGGAGGTTGACGCCCAATTCTTCCGCTGAGGTGTAACTCCAGTGCGGTCCTTCGCCCGTGATGAAGGTATCGATCCCGCTGGCGGCGACCGCTGCGATCTCTCCACCAGCGCCTCCCGAACAAATCCCGAGCCGGCGCACGGTCTGCGGACCTCCGGGACAAAGCTGGACTGGACCGTTCACCGCATCGCCAAGGCGCCGGGCCAAGGTGTCGCGATCCATTTCCACCTCGAACCGCCAACCGATCGGGAAGCCTTTGTAGGGAAACGCTGGTTTCCCTTGGTTCGAATCCAGCCCCAAGGCGCGGGCCAGCAGGGCGTTGTTCCCGAAGTCAGAATGCGCATCGAGGGGGAGATGTTGGCTGAGGATGGCAAGGTTGTGGTCGAAGGCCAGCTTCAATTTGCGATGAAGCGGCCCGGTGAGCGGTTGCTGCCCGGACCAGAAGATCCCGTGATGCACCAGCAAAAGATCCGCACCGGCCGCGATCGCCTTTTCCACCACGGGCAGGTGAGCATCCACGGCGGCGGCGATCCGGGTCACTTCTCCGGAGTTTTCGACCTGCAATCCATTGAGCGCGCCCGAGTAGTCCGGAACTTCAAAGGTGCTCAGTAGTGCGTTGACGTGGGCAACGATTTCCTTGAGGGAGGCCATCAACCAGTCATCGCCTCCCCTCGGCGCCATCGCAACTGGCGGCCTTCCGGTTCTTCGTTCATGATGCGCCCATGCCCCGATGGATCTGGATTTGGATCGCTTGTCTGTTCTCCGCGCTGGCGTCCGCCGCCGAGCCGGTTCCGTTGCGAGTCGGGGCACGCGCCAGTCTTGAGATCACGGAGGCGAATGGGGCTTGGTCCATGACCGTGACGGGGCCAAACCCGCACTTTTGGCTGACCGGAATTCCGGCCGGACTGACATTGGAGACGCACCCCATCCTCAGCTTCGAATACTTCGCGACCGCCCCGGTGCCGAATTTGCAGGTGCGAGTGCCGTTCGCGCAGGGAGCGGCGCACCTGAGGGTGGGCGCTTTGCCGATTGCGGAGACTTGGCGAACTCTTGGGATCGATCTACGCTTGGCCAAGGAGGCCTATGCGAGCGGGCCAGGAAAGAATTTTGCGGTGATTCTCGGCACCGAGCCGGGTTTCCGGTTCCAAATCCGCAATCTGCAATTTCGCGCCCCCAACGAGGAGGAGGCCCGTAGCGCGGCGGACCGTGAGGAACGTCGCCAACGGCGGGAGCGGGAAGCGGCGGCGTGGCTCGCGAGTTTGCGTCGTCCGTATCCAGGCAGGATCACCTCGGTGACGATCCAGGCGGAGACGATCGAGGTCCTCGCCAACGTGAAGGGACGGATTCGCGTTGGCGAAACGACGGCGGATGGCGGGCCCGTGATCCCCCGGTTCGACGGGAAGCGAGATCGCGCGCCGGACGTTTTCCGGATCGTCGACGACTCTGGTGTCCCGTTGACTCCGCCCGCCTATGCGAGTGCCTGGGAGGGGCAGCGAGCCTTGCCGAAGCTCGCCGCGAAAGGGATCAAGGGGCTCGGCGGCATTCCCATGAACTTGACGGCTGATCACGAAATCTTCGAACTCGGGATCGTGCACGCCACTGTCAATGTCGTGGTCAACGCCCTCTTGCGTCCAACCGAGGCGCCGGGCTGGGCGCCCTGGGAGTTTGAGGGGCGCACCTTGCACCTTAATGCCGGATATCTCCGCACGCTCGACGCCACGGTGCGGACGTTGTCGCAAAAAGGCGTGATTGTCAGCGCGATCCTTCTGGTGGGCAATCAACGCGACGCCGCTGGCCGTCCCACGCAACCGATGATTCACCCGGAGGCCTTGCCGGAAGGAACCTTTGCCATGCCGGATCTCACCACCCCGGAGGGCACGGAGCTTTACCGGGCGGTGATCCACCTGCTGACGGAGCGTTACACCCGGGAAAACGGCGAGTTTGGGCGGGTCGCCAATTGGATTCTCCACAATGAGGTCAATCAGGCGGGCACTTGGACGAACATGGGAGAACAACCGCTGCCGCGTTATGTGCAGACGTATCTGCGTTCCTGCCGGCACGTATATCAAAGCGCGCGCCGGTTCGATCCCCACGCCCGGGTCTTCATTTCGCTGACGCATCACTGGACGGAGTTGAGCGGAGGTCCACAAACCTATGTAGTCCGCGATCTCTTGGAGCTCTTCGCCGAGGCGGCCCGGTTCGAGGGAGATTTTGAGTGGGGCGTGGCCTACCATCCGTATCCGGAACCCATGACGCAGCCAGATGTCTGGAACCAAGTGGTGCGCTATGACTTTGATGCGCCGTATATCACGCCGAAAAACATTGAGGTTCTCCCAGCCTATTTGGCGCAAGATCGCTTCCGATATCACGGAAAGCCGCGCGGTATCTTGCTTTCGGAGCAAGGCATCAATGCGGTTTCCCTGGCGCCCGAGGAACAGAAGCGCCAGGCGGCGGGCATCGTCTATACCATGGAACGGGTCCGGCGCATATCGGCCATCGAAGCCTTTCATTACCATGCCTACCGGGATTCACCCGAAGCGGAGGGCGGCCTGCTGCTCGGGTTGAGGAATCCGCAAGCCGGCCTCAAGCAGGCCTGGGACGTCTACGCAGCGATGGGCACGGAAAGGGAAGCGGAGGCAACCGCATTCGCTTGGTCCGTAATGGGAGTCCCTGGGCCCGATGCGCCAGAGCTGGAGATTCGGCCGCTAGGGGCAGCCGCGGACCGAAATCCGACTCGCTAGCCCAAACTAAAGCCGGATCTCCCGGGTCCCGTAAAGTACGTAGTTGGCCCAATCGGCCTGTTGCTTTTCGTAGAGGACCGTCCTCGCTTGCTGGACGGCTTCACCCAAGAGCGTGCCGGTGGCGAGGAGGCTGTAGACGGTGGAGGAGAAGTCCGCGGCGGCGGCGTCATTCACCAGCCAGCGATTCCCGATGAATCCGCCGACCCCCGCTTCGAGGACGGCTTGGGCCAGGGTGGCTTGGTGGAGGCCGAGCCGGGCGATGAGGCAGGCATTCAGAATGACCAGCGCCGGCGGCCGACCGCTATCGACTTGTCCGGCGGCGGCGGCTTTCTCCTTCCGGGCGCGGCGGTTTTCCGCGATGGCTTGGGTCAGCTCGGCTGCCGTGAGAATCCCCTCGCGGAAGAGCAGACCGCTCTTCTTGGCGTCTCTGGGATCGTAGTTTCCGTGGCCGGCGTAGTGGACAAAGTCGTATTGGCCGGTGCCAATCTCGTCGAGCACGGCTTCGCGCGTCGCCTGGCGGTGGCCTTTGAGCAGATTCACTTCAAAATAGGGAGCGGCCTGGGAATCTCCGAATTGCTCTTTGAGGATCTTCTGAATGGCCAAGGCTTCCCGCTCGGTTCCCGGCAGATTGAGATCGCGGCGATGATCGGTTGGATTGGCCACGATGAGGAGCCGGTAGACCGCTTTGGAGGCGTAGTTCGGCGGCACGGTGGCGTCGCGGATGCCCAGGCGGCGGCAAATTTCCACCTTGAGCGCTGGGTGGTAGGCCGCGCCGCTGCTGTCCTGGAAGGCGAGCAGCTCGTAGGGAATTTCCGCGCAGGCGATGTCGTGCAGGATTTCCCAAGCGCGCTCCTGGTTGTCCAGGATGGCTTGGTGCACGCCTTTGGCCACGACGAGATTGGCGAGCTTCAGACCCAGGTCGCGATGTTGCGCGAAGGCCGGGGGCATGCCTTTGCCGCGATCGAGCAAATCGGAAAGAGCTTTCCAATCGATCGGCTGATCCTCAATTGGAACGGCACCGCCACCGCCCGTGCTCCGTGCGGATTGGTTGATGGCTTGGGGCGGCTTGCCGTTCGTGGGTTCCTTTCCGGTGAAATTGAGGAACAACGGAACGCTGCGGCGAATCTCTTTGGGCAGTTGCGGTTCGAGTTCGGTGTAGAAGATCCGTCCGGCGTCTTTCTGAGACCGGGCTTCAATCAGATTCCGCATCTTTTCGTAGCGTTCCGGATCGATTTCACAGAGGGCGACGCTTTGGAAGGCTCGTCCCTTGGACTGGGACTGGATCGCCAGGAGGGTGTCGAGGATCAGCGTAGCGGAATCCTCGAGCGTCAGTCCGAGGTTCACGCCCATGGGGACCAGCGCGATCGAGGCGATCCCGTATTTCTGCGCCGTCGCGGCGAACGCCTCCAGAGCTCCGCGGACTGCGTTTCTGAGGCCTTCCGTGGTTTGCACCTGCTTGATCGAGTCGATCCAGTAGAGGAGCGCGGCATCCCCAGCGACTTGGTCCGAATCGATCCGGAGGATCTGCATGGGCCCGCGGCGCTCGAGGTGAGGGGAGCGTTGCAATTGCCCGCCGAGGCGACGATCCAGTGCGGCATCGGCCCCTTGCAAGCGGGCGCTGCCAAGCACCAAGGCGCCGTAGGATTCGGTTTCCGGGACATCGGTGAAGGAGCCGTTGAAGAGGACCAAGTTTAGGGAGCCGGCTCCGTCTTGGCCGCGGCGTTGGGAGGCGAACTGCTCCAGGCCGCGAGAAACCAGCGCGGTGATCAAGCGGGGGTGAATGGCGCTGAACAGGCGGCGGTTTTCGGCCACGGTGAGGCCGTTGGTCCAAACCTTGGTCTCGCTGGCTCCGTCTCCCCAAAAGTAGCCTTCTCCGGCCTTGGCGAAGGCTTTCCAGAGATCTTCCAGAGACGTTGGAAGCTGCCAGGCCGGGAGTTTGGCGGCATCGTAGCCGCTGCGGAGATCGACATGGTGCGAGCTGTGGGCCCAGTCCGCGTCTTTGGGCAGGCCGACGAGCTGATTGCAGAGCGCGCGGGCCACCCAGCTGGAGACGCCGAGGAAGCCGCCGGCCACGAACACGGGTTTGTTCGCCTGGAGGGCGTGGAACGCTTCCTCCGCTTGTCCCGGGAATCGTCCCAAGTAACCACCGTCGCCGGGTTGGAGTTCCGGCGTGGTGCGTCCGCCCATGATGAGCCGGGCATCGCAATCCTGGGCCATGCGGTAGCGCATCTGGGTGAGGTCGAGCGCGCGCTGCGCCAGATCCGTGGCCGGAGGATTGGTCTCCACTTTGCCGCAGAGAATGCGGTCGGCGTCCTCAGTTTCCGGATGGGCGTTTTCGGAATACGGCGTGAGGAAGGTGAGCAGGAGTTTGCTCTGCGACTGATCGGTTTGCTTGTGGGTGGCGATGAGGTCGTGAAGGAAACTCGCGTAACTGAGTTCACGAACCCCGCCGCCAAAGCCGAGCTTGGCCCCGGCGCGCACCAACGAGAGCGTGAGGTAGGCGATGGCGCCATCCATGTGGGTGAGGAGGACGCCGTTGGAGAGGCTCCCTTCGAAGCGAGACGAGATCTCGGCGAAGTCTTTGGCCAGGTCCGGGCTCATCGACAGCGAGACGGCCACTTTCAGCCCGTTGAGCGGAGGCGCGGGATGGCGTCGCCAAGCCTCGTTGGAGAGCGTGGTCGGGGTCGCGAAACGGACCTTGGCTTGGGCGCGGCGTAGCAAGGTGATCTCCTTGGCCGGCAACGGTGGATCGGGATAAAAGACGATGCTCGACCCAGCTTGTTCCAGAGGCCCTTGGACGAAGTCGAGGAGTTCCGGCGGACGGGAGATGGCTTTGACCATGTCCGGTCTCCAGGTGACCCGGCGGTAACCGAAAACGGATTCCGGCAAGAGGTGGAAGTGAAGGTGATGCAACCAGGCGCGGAGACACTCTCTGAGGCAGCGCCACGTGAGGTCGTTGAAATCCACCGGCGCCGGGGAATCGCCCCGAGGCGTGGTCGGGTTCCAGGCCAGGGTAAGGGCGTTTCCTTCAAAGGAGAAGCTGCGACCGCCGCCTTCGCGCAAGACCTGCAAGGTGACCACCGGCATGCCGGAACGCTTGGCATCGAGGAGATCCGTCAGCGTGCCCGGTGTGACGGAATACGAATCGGAACGGATAATGAGGTTCACGGCATCATCTGGCAGGCTGCCAGCGGGGCGGGCTTTGCGGCCACGGAAGCCAGGAGGTTCTTCCCGAGTGAAGATTTCCCCGAGTTCGTCGATGATCTTTTTCTGAAAGGCGGCGGCGAGTTCCGGGGATTGCTCGATGTCCGGTTTGGCGTAACTGACGAACAGTTTGACCCGGGCGCGCTGGGCCTGGCCTGGCGATGCGCCTTGACGGCGGTCCATGAGGAAGTTCGCCGTGAGGAGACCGGCTTGCCAGGCGATCTGGTCCAGATCCGATGCGTTGCCCGCCGGGAGGCTGAGGACGGGCAACCGGGTTCCGGCCACTGCCGGGCGGATCGCTTCGGTAAGGCAAATCGGGACGACGAGGACGTTGGGCCAATAGCGCTCCGCTTGGGCGGGATCGAGGAGTTCGCGAAGGAGTTTCCCGAACGGCGTTCCTCCCGCGAGATGCGTCGTGGCGCCATCATCCAAGAGGAGAAAGACGATCGTGGCCGGTCCGGTTTGGCCGGAGGGGAGGAGGCGGCGGGCGACCGATTCCCGAACCCGCTCATAGTGGTGCCCCAGGTAAACGGGAATGCCCACGCCGGATTCCAAGTGCGGATTGAGGACGGGCTTCCCGGTGGCTTTGTCGATCTGGCGCGCCACCGGTTGATTCAAAAAGTCAAAGAGCGCGCCGCCAAGGCGTGGGCAGGTGCCCGGGGCATTCGATTCTTCCGGCCAGACGACGTGGACGGCCAAGGGCAAGAGATCTTGGACTTTGAGGAAGGCGCTCAACTCGTCTTCCGCCAACGGGAAGTGCACCCGGGTTGTGGCCGCCACGGGAGCCGGGGTGGGCACGGCAACCGGCGCGGGAACGGGAACGGCAGTGGGTGTGGCCACCAGGGGAACGGCTGGCTCCCGGATGGCGATGGGAGCGGGCGTGGCGATGGGAGCGGGCGTGGCGATGGGAGCGGGCGTGGCGATGGAGGCCGGCGCGGAGGGCGACGGGTTGGTATCGACCGGTCCCCGCACGTCCAGGGCGGGTTGCTCTGGCTTCTGGCGGTGCGAGTAGGCGATGTAGAGATCGATCTTGTGATTCTTGAAACCGCCGGGCATTTCTCCGCGGAACTCCTGCAAGCCTTCTTCCTCGGCATCCTCCAGAGCCGCCGGGCCGCGGGTGGGCCGGGAGCGCACTCGTTCGACGAAGGAACGGAGGTGGCGGAAATCGGAATCAGTGATCTGGCGAGCCACCGGGATCGGGCCGGGACCAAACGAGCGGGCGTCCTCCGGAGCCAGTTCGTCGGGGACACCTTGGGCGTTGAACCAGATGAGGCGTCCGGCGTGCGTGTAGTCTCCGGGCGGCACACGCGGCACGATGTCGTCGAAGTTGACGAACCGGAAATAGCGATCGCCGAAGGTGGCATTGATCTTGGAAGCGAAGTCGCGGAAGCCGGCGCGAGGTTGGCCGAACGTGTAGATTGCGGTGATCCGGGCTGGATTCGGCAATTCGGCGGCGGTGATCAGGGCGAGGGCGCCGCCCAAACTGTGTCCCGTGAACCAAAGTTCCTTGGTGGCGCCTGGATCATGGGCTTGCAAGGTGGCGAAAAGGGAGTCGCGAACCGCCTGGAAGCCCTCCCAAAAGCCGCGGTGGACCGGGCCTGACGGGGAATCGGCGGGAATCACAAATTCCATGTTCGCCAGCCAATCTCCCAAGCCCTTGCTCCCCCGGAAAGCGACCACGATCCGGGACGCATCGCTGGCCACCGCCACTTGCGTGTCCGCCACGGAGAGGAAATCCGCTCTTGTGAAGCCCCAGGAGGCGTTCGTGAACGTTTGGCGGATGACGTCGGGTTCCCGGTAAACGAGTTTGCTGGCGCTGGCCATCAAGTGGGCGGACTCCCAGGAAGGCCCGCCGGGAGCCGAAGCCGGAGCTGGGGCCGCGTCCAAGCCGCGGGTCGGATTCTCTCCAGCCAGATGGCAACGGTAGTCGTCCATCGACATGGAAAGGCCGCCGCCTGGGTCCTGTTTGCGGCCCAACTTGCCTTGGCGATCGATTGCGATTTCGTCGTGCCCGAGGACGAACTCCAGCTTGAAGACATCGGGATTGTTCTCGTGCAGCCAAAGCAAGAGTTTGGTGAGCGCGGCTTCCTGTTCGGGAGTGTAGGCCAGGTAATACCCCGCTTTGGTGACATTCCCGGTGGCGTCCGCGTAGCGCACTTGCTCCGGCGTGAAGTGCTCCGGCCAGTCGAGCGCGCGGAAGCCGACGCCATCCGGCTTGACCAAGCCAGCGGCGGCGAGTTCGATGCCAACCAGTTTTGCCGACAACCCTCCGCCCAGCACGGCATGATGGGTGGGCCCCGCGTGATGGCCCCATTCACTCAAGGGATGGGTTTGATAAATCGTCCCGGTGCGAGAGATGCCAAAGTAGGCGTGCTTTTGGCTGCGGCCGTAAGCGATTGTGTTCTCCAGATCGGAATCGCCCTTGAGGGACCAGCCCTCCGTGGCGTGGATCACCGCGCCCTGCGGATAGCCAAGACGATACTCGCCCTGGGTCGGCATGCTCAGCTTGCGGACGGCGAACGGGCACCAAAGCTCATAGGCGTGCGTCGATCGGGTTCCCTCCGCGCCGCGAACCGTTGCGGCCGAAGCGGAGGCGGCTTCGAAATCGGCGGCGTAATCCTCCGCTTCGTAGTTGTGACAGCCGGAAGAGTGGCGGTGCTCGTCGCCAAAGGCACCTGGAGAGGGAATCGAGGTCATGCGTCCGCGCGGGACGGCGGGAAGGGAAAGCGCCGTCAGCAGGCATTCCCTAGCAGAAGAAACCTATCGCTGCCATCCAAAAGTGGGCGGAAATCACCGGAGCGGAGAGCAGATGTGGCCCGGTGGAGAGGGAGGAAAGCCGGAGAGGGGATTTGAACCCCTGACCCACGCATTACGAATGCGTTGCTCTACCCCTGAGCTACTCCGGCGGGTGCGAGGAAGGGAGCATATCACGGACGGCGAGCCTGTCAATGGGCGCGCGGATTGAGGGGGAGTTTTGGAGTTTTGGAGTTTTGGAGTTTTGGAGTTTTGGAGTTTTGGAGTTTGGAGTCGCTCGCATCCGCCCCGGGCTGCACCGCACGCAGCCCACCGCGAAGCTTGCGCATCCGGCAGTGCACTCCGCGCACGCGACGGTAAACTTCGCGCAGGCGGCGGTGAACGTCGCGCACGCCGCGGTGAACGTCGCGCACGCCGCGGTGAACTTCGCGCACGCGTCGGTGAACTTCGCGCACGCGACGGTGAACCGTTACATACACGACGGTGAACCGTTACATACGCCGCTGTACAAGTTGCAAAGCACACGGGATCAGTGACTTATGACGAAAAACCCGCAGATCTCTGGCCGCGTGCAACAGAGGGCTGTGGGACGTAGCCTGGGCGACAGTTCACGACAGAGCTTCGTCTCGGAACGGATCGTTCCAAGCAGCATCGCATCCACCTCCTTCGGTAGCGGCACTTCCCCAGAATGCCGCCATCGTCGGAGGGGGCACCCTGTTCGCCACCCGCCTTTGCCCGTTCTCGGCCTCAGCTGACCCCTACCAGCAGACAGCGAATCGGTGAATCGGGCGTTGCCTTGGACAATGGCTGAGGTTTGAGCCGATCCTTCATGGAAGGTGTCCTCATCAATGGAACTGCCATCGCCCGAGCCGTGTCATTCATCGGACATTGAGGCGGAACCCGGGTGATCCCGGCTGCGCATCGACATCCACGACGTCGGGAGAAGGCTCAAGGGCGTCCTCGTTGACTTTCTCCTTGGCGAAAATGAGGCGGACGCCGTCGCGTGCTTTCGCTCCCGGGCCATCGAGGAACATTTCAATCGTCCCTTGCTGCCCTGGATCGAGGCGCTGCGGTGCCGGAATCCGGCGGATTCAAGAGCGGCGGTGATCGCCGCCATGTCCTCCCGCCGAACCAACAGATCGACGTCCCGGGTGGCCCGGACCACAGATTCATCGACCCGAGAAACCCACGCGGCCACCGCGTTGCCGCTCGATCACGGCATAAAGCCGGTCTCTGACTTTCTCGATGCCCGCGCTCATCCGCTCCCAAGATACCGGCCCCCAAACCGTACCGGGGATTCCGCTCGCGTCCATCCGTCAGTGATAACCCGTCTCCGCGAACGAAACAAGTTTTGCGGCAGTCAGCTTCCCGCTCTCCGGTGTGCCGATGCCGCAGCGGCACGCCTGGGAGCGATTTCAAAGCGACTACGAATCCCGTCACCGCAAGACCCACGGCCCCCTCCGCAAGGGTTCCTCGCCGCCGCCATCGAACACATCTCCCCGAAAGGCCAGCAATGCCCTCTGCGGTAGCGGAACTTCACGACGCGAAGCCACTCTGGCATGGACGGAGTGAAACGAAGTCAAACCGTCCGCTACTACGGCCCCTACTCGAACAAGCGCCGAGGCATGGACGCGCAGGCCGGTCGTCCTCGACCCGAATCGCCCTCGGGGCCACCCTCACTACAGGCATCCGTTCCGCCGCCCGAACCGAAAAGCGTCCGCGCTCTTCGGCCTTTGTGGAGAGACTACCCATCGCGGCAGCGAACCAAAATTTGGCGAAGCCTGACTAGGAGAGCCCGGCGAAGCTGGGATAGTTGATCCGGCAAACCTGGGGAGTCGATCCGATGGAATGCCCCTGCTGCCACGCCACGATGAAGAATGCCGGGAAAATGCTTCGCCGCGAAGAAATCGAGTTCTTTCTCCTCCTCCACGGACTCTGGGAATGGGAGTGCAGCGGACATAGACTGCTGCTAGGCAGCCCGAAGGGTGGAACGCCAGTGACATCAAGGAGTCCTCAACCTTCCCCCACCGCCCGATCCGCCCTACAATATCGAGAGCATCGAAAAACGCCGAGGGATCGGAGGCGTTTTGGACGGAGGCACAGCCGAAGCCCGCCGGGCGGGGCGGGCGAATCAACCGACCGATGTGCCGCCAGTTTGGATCTGGGCCGGCGAGACCGAACCACCGCCGCAGAGTCGTGCCCGAATTCGGCCATAAAAAGCCCACACCGACCGCAAATCCACTGCCAGGACGCCGAAAACATTGACGGGCCCACCAAGAAGGGCTCAAATCAGACCAAGATGGAAGGATTTTTCCCCTGCTCCCCCTGAACCCCCCCTCCATCCCACGCCGACCGGCGACTCGTGGGCGGGCTCGAAAAGCAAATCCTTTGCAGTTTAATGAAGAACCGCAACTTCCAGGAACTAATCGTTGCAGCGAGACCCTTAGTGAGACCGAGTTATTCTCGGTCGATCTGATTTCGACGCGGCGACCGTCGCAGCAGCGATCCTATCTTCCACTGGTAGTTTACACCGGAGTATGTATTCATCTTAGCTGCGGCATTGGATTCTGTGCGGAACATGCGGCGGCGGCTGAGATGATCAAGGCAGGAGAGACGCAGATCCAGATGGTTGTCGAGGTCGCGGAAGACTGCATTCTTGCACCTTGTGGCCGGTGCAGAGAATTCCTCATACAGATCGATCCCCGGAACGCGGACTCCACAATCATTCTCGATGACGATCATTCAGTGAAGCTCCGCGAGCTCCTCCCGCATCACTGGTTGATTCCAAATAGCGAACAAGACGTCACTCCTAACGCCTGACCCGCCTCTAGTTCCAGCCGCCATGACCGCTACAACCTCAACCCCGTGTTCCATTCTCGCCCCCGGTCAGGCGTAGGAGGACTCGACGTTCGGCGTAGCTCGCGCTTCCCGAGTAATGAAAGCCAAGACCAGCAATCGATAACTCCGTCCGCACCGTGAAATCCAAGACCGAGAACGCAGACCTCAGCGGTTCCGAGTTCATCAACACCAACCTTGGTGCGGCGCAGTTCCGCGACGTCCGTCTTGCGGGGGCGCAGTTCGTTGACGTCAACTTATCCGAGGCTCTTTTCGAGGATGTCGCCCTGACTCGCACCGTCATTCGTAACGCCAACTGCTCCCATCTGACGATTGAGGACGCCTGCTACGAGGGCATGCTCATCGACGGCATTCTCGTCACCGAGCTGCTTCGGGTTTATCGCAGCCAGCACCACGAATCCAAATGACCGCCACGCCGAACCAGGCGCTGCAGAAAACAGGCTCCGCGGTCACGGCACCTGCCGCAGACCACCGCCACCTTTCCGCCCACCGACAGGTACCGCGCCTACTCCGCCTGTCGCTGAACCCCCACCATCCCACGTCGACCGGTGACTCGTTGGCGGGCGGGCGCCAAAAGCAAATTACTGCTATGAGGTTTGTCAAGGGAGCAGGGATTTTCCGCCAGGGTTAGTCGTTTATTGATTCAGTGTTCTCTCGTTTTGTGAGGGTGAAGGGTGATTGCTCTCGGTTTCGTTCACGAATGTCTCTCTTTCCGTCAGTGGTCTCGCCGGCTTTCCGGCGGCACAGCCTGCTATCCGCGCGTTTGCTGTTCTGTTTCTTGGTTGGGTTACAAAGCGCCAGTTGCCCGATTCGGGTCGAAGGAAAGAAAAAGCGGTCTCATCTAGCAGCCGAACGTTCGTCTCCGAACGCCCACGGAATTTTCCAGACGCGCGACATTCATGGCCTGGGCCAGATTCAGTTCAAAGTCAGTGGTGCATAGGGCAGCATTGTGTTGTGATAAGGTGACTCAAGGTCTTGCCGTTCAAGCTGCGCCCTCCGGAAGATAGATCAGCCCCAGCTTCTCCGCGGTGGTTTGCCCGGTGAACAGGCGCCACAGATCCACCGCGAGCTGCCGCGCCACGGCCACGATCGCCTTCTTGCGCGTGGCGGCGCTGCGGGAAGCATCGCCCGCACCCTCGGGTTGCCGCTCTTGGTCACGCTGCCACTCTTTCGTTTGCCCGCGCTACTGTGCTCACGTGGACACAAGCCCGTGTAGCTGGAGACTTGGCGGCGATTGGTGAAGCGTGACCAGTCGCCGACCTCGCGACGCAGCACCTCGAAGGTCAAGGGCCCCACGCCCCGGGGGATCTTGGCTTGGTTCTGGAGGCCTTCTGCCTGGATCGCCTCCGTCATCTTCTTCTCCTGCGCTTCCATCGGGTGGATCAGCCGACTGTAGACTTCCAAGTGCTCGATGACCCATTCCGGCGCCTCGGCCTGGATCGCGCGCCACGTCTTGCCCTTCCACCATTTGCCAGTCACGTGGATGCCGTGAGAAGCCAGCAGGCTGCGGCCCATTGCCTGAAGCCGTTGGCGTTCGCGGACGATTTGTCCGCGCTGCCGGGTGAAGGCCCGTTCCCGTTCCTCGTCCTCGGTAGGCACCCGGACGATGCTGAACGCCTTGAGGTTGCCCCGGGTGTAGCGATCCAGCCGCTGGCACAGCGCCAGCGCATCGATGCGGTCGGTCTTCACGCCCTTGCCGCGCTCGTCCCAATCCTGCGGCTGCACGACGTAGTTGGTCACGCCCATCTCCGTAAGCTTGCGGTGGAGGTGGAACCCGAACGCCCCGGCCTCGTAACAGGTGAAGACTTCTCCGGCAATGCGCTGCTGCTTGGCGATGAAATGGAGCAGCCCGTCGAAGGTCATCTTCTGGACCGGCTGAGGCGTGGCGCCGTCGACCTGCCGGGCGACGTAATACCACTTCGCGTGGGCGTCGATTCCGAGCTTGATCGTGGCCGGGGGTTCGGTAGAGTTGGATTCGGTTTGATTTTGCATGGTTGTCAGGATCGCGGGTTCCACCCCCGCCTGACAACCCCATGCCATCTAGCAGTGGTGGGGATGCAAAGTAAAAAGAACGCAGTAGGCTCAAAAGGGTCACCCCTTATCGGCACCCCTGACGCGCAGGTATCCCCGGGATTTGGGCACGACGGCCCCCAGATCTTGTGAGGACCGCGATGGGCTTGGTGGCCCCTGGGCGATCGCCTCATCCTTTTGCGCCGAGATCGGTCACGCAAAAACTGGGGACAGACGAGTTGCGGCCAAACCATCACCCATTCCTCACGAATTCAACCATGCCGCCTCTCCGGGGACAAGCTTCATTTGGGTGCGAGGAGATTCGTACACCGTGATCATCTGGCCAAGAATTGGTTGTCCCCAGGAGTTTTTTCGCTGGTCCAATCGGTGTCATGTGGCCGCCTGGCACCGCCCCTAACGGCCGGCTCTTGCGAGAATCTCCCTCGTTCGCTATCCTCGCGCCATGTCCGCCACCAGCCCTCCCGATGAAACCGCGCTTGCCGCGTTTTGGGCTGGGCCGGTCTTTGAAGCACTCGCTCCACCGGCCGCGGGATCGGCCCTCGGCCAGCTCGTGGAGCAGTTGGATTTGGCGCACGGGAACGGCGGCGCCTTTTTTCTGCCGTTTCAGTTCCATGATGCACCCGGCTCCGCGGGGGATTGGTTTGTCTCCCGCAATCTGTTTGTCGATTGCCGGTTTTTCGAAAACATGGTGACCTCGGCCGCCTTTCTCGGCTTGTTCGAGCCTGGCGCCATGCCCACTCACCAGGAACCAATGGGCTGGAAGATGGGCAACCCTTACTCCCTCGCAGGGGAATGGGCCTTCAGCATCAAAGCCGGCGGCGCGTTCCGCTACACCCATCCCACGGGAGCCGAAGCCATGCGCCTGGCCGATGCAGCGCGCGAGGAACTCTTCGGCGACCGGTATGAGGACCAATGGGTTTTCTCCTGCACCAAAGCCTGGAACGATTGGTTCTTTGGGCTGCACTGGGACAAAACGTGGGCCGGTTACGATACAGTCAACCAGCGCGCCTGGATCCTAGGCACGACCGACTCGGATTGACGGGTTTCATTGCTCCAGGGAAGGTGAGCCGGTCCGCTGAACGCCAGCAGCTTGGTCAAGAGTTCGCGAATGCGCTCCTTCTCCACCGCATCCCAAAACCGCTGTGCCCGGAGAGTCCGGGACATGCAGTGGTAAAAGCTGATGAGCAACCACCGCGACCACCAGCCCGGATGGCGAGGCCGCTCTGCGGGTTGCGGCCGACGATGGCATAAATGTTGCTTGACCGCAAGCATCCCACGTCGACCGGTGGCTCGTTGGCGAGCTGGACCCCCTCCATCCCGGGTCGACGGTGATACGGTGGTCGCAGGGTTCAAAAAGGGAATTCCTATCAGTTTCAGTAAACAACAATCATCCCGCTTGACCAAACAATAATGTGACGATTTCGACACATTAAGCAGATGGCTCCGTGAAGGCAATGCTTTTTGGGGGAAGGGGCCAAGTTGGCTGCGGTTGGCCCACACGGAATTCCTGAGAACGTGATCGGGGGTAGGGAGGGAGGTCTGCTCCAGCTTGAGCGAGATCCCGGGTCCCGCCTGTGACCAAGCGCGACAGATGGGTGTGCGGAGTGATGGTGACCTCTGACGTGCCGGGTCATTGAAAGCCGAACATTCCGTTCGCGTTCGCCAGACCCTTGGTAGGAATCTCCTGAATGACATCCCAGTGCTCCACGACTTTGCCACCCCTCATCCGGAACAAGTCGTAAAACGCATGTGCTTTGCCGCTCCATTCGCCTTCGCTCACCGTGAGCACAAAGTTGCCTTCCCCCAATACCGTGTGAATCTTCGTGTACTTAAACATGTTGTTCTGCGAGGTAAGTGACTGCACGGCTTCGACAAGGCCACTCAAGCCGTCCTTGATGGAGGGGTTGTGCTGGTGATACCGTTCGGCACTGATGTACTCGTTGATCTTGCTTGGGTTCTTGCCCATCAGCACATCTTCGATGAGTCTTGCGGCCAACGCTTTGTTGGCCTCGGTGTGGTCCAAGTCTTCGATTTTCGTTGGGCCGTCAGTCTGACTGCGGCCGCTGGCTGTGATCTCCACAACCGGAGTGATCGCATCCCAATGCTCCACTGCTTGGCCGGCTTGCATGCGGTAGATGTCGAAGGTGACGATCTTCTCGGCACCAAAGGCCTGTGCGTTTGTAAACGAGTTGTGCAGCACGACGTAATCGCCATCCTGAAGGATGCGGTGATTGGTGTAGGCAATCCCTGATGCCTTGAGGGCCGGTAGAAATTCGATCAACGCATCGCGCCCTGTCGGCACGGAGGGATTGTGTTGCACGAGGTCAGGATGAATGTAGCGGCGCACCCCATCTTCGCTGTAGTCCTGAAAGAGGGCCAAGAATGCGTTGTTGGCGGCCTTCTTCAAGCTTTGCGGGTGACCAGATCTGCCTAGTTCTTGGGGTGGACTCATGGCGCAAGAAGCGAGGACGAATGACAAGACAGTAAAGCTGGTAATGCTTTTCATTGTGTGTAGGATTCTGAGGTTTAACTTTGGCCCATTTCGTTAAGCGGAGACTCCGCCCAGAACGCCTTCGAGTTGCATTTCATGGAGAATCTTGTCCTGGATGGGCTGGCTCCGGCGGTTCATTTCATCGACACCCCAGGCGATGCCGACGACCGTGCGGACGGGGCGCTGGCCGGCTGGCATTTCGGCGAGGTTCAAATAGGCATCGACGACCCATTGCGGGTCAGGAGCGCCTGGGCTCTGGAGCATTTGAGCAAAGTGTGTTCCCATGACGGCGGGGACTCCGGCGAGTTCGCCATAGGATTCAAGCACCTCAGCATGAGCGGGCGGCTTGCCAGCTCCGAGCAGGCCGGTGCCGAAGGGGCCGGGCTCCACGATGGCCACATCGACGCCGAGCTTTGCGACCTCGTAGCGAACGGCCTGGGAGTATCCTTCCAGCGCATGCTTGGTGGCGGTGTAGGTGCCGAAGAAGGGCGGCGAGATGCGACCGACCAGCGAGCTGGTGTTGATGATCAAACCGCTGCGCGCTTGGCGCATCGCTGGCAGAACCGCCTGCATGGTGCGGATGGCACCGTAGTAGTTGGTTTCCATCTGCTCCTTTGCCTGTGCGATGCTGAAGGCCTCGGTGATGCCGAGGTACATGATGCCGGCGTTGTTGATGAGGATGTCAACCGGCCCGTCGTTCAGGATCCGGGCAAATCCCGCCGCCACTGAGGCATCGTCCGCCACGTCGAGGTCGATGATGGAAATGCTGTGGGAATGGGCCTCGAGTGCGGTTTTCTTGGCGGCGTTGCGACCGTCGGTCCCCCTCATCGTGCCCCAGACCCGATAGCCTTTGTCCGCGAAGGTTTTGACTGCGCCCTCTCCGAATCCGCTGCTGGCCCCGGTGATGACGACTGTTTTGGTGATGGTGTTCATGGTCGTGGTGTGAAGGATGCAAATTGGAGTTGCCTCGGTGCCTGGTTGCGCATTAAGTTACCACTCAGTAACGCCGGGCGACCGTTGCCGTCAAACAAAAACTACCAAGCGGTATAAAATGCCGGAAGACGAATCGAAACTCCCGCGAGGAAGACCCCGCACGATGAGCCCTGAGGATCTCCTCCAGGTCGCCGTGACGGCCTATTGGCACGAGGGGCCGGAGGTCTCGGTGAATTCGATCTGTCAGCGGGCCGGCATTTCCAAGCCATCGCTCTACCGCGAGTTCGGCAGCGAGGACGGGCTGACCTTGGCCGCTCTTGAGTCTTACGCCGGGATGGTCCAGAGCCAGCTTCAGCAACTGCTATCGAGCGAGCTGAGCTATGCCGAAAAGCTGGAGGCGCTCATCGCCTTTGCGAGTGAGGACCCTCGCAATGAGCACGGCTGCCTGTTCGTGAAAATGCGGGCCGCGCGGCTGGACCTTGGGCCGCAGACGCAAGCCAAGGTCGCGGAGATCGAGGCCGAGACGGTGGGCATCTACACGCGATTCTTTGAGGAAGCCTGCCAAAAGGGAGCGGCGTTGAGCAGCATCCCCCCCGATTTTGCAGCCCAATACCTGCATGCCCAGATCGGACTCGCGGTATCTCAACGGGCTCTGGGCACGACGTCCGGGGCGGTCAGGAAGCTCTTGGAGTGCGCCTTGTCGGTCTTGAGCGGTGGGCAGTCCGTGCGACCAGTCACCGCCTAGCCAGAGGGGGCGACTGAAATGCCCGTTCACTTTCCGATCCAGCCGAGCTCGACGAGGAACGCGTCGGCTTCGGCGAGAGTCTTGTCGAAATCCTCCCCTCGGTTGAAGAAGCCGTGGCCCGCGCCTTCGTAACCCACCAGTTTGAACCCCCTCCATCCCCGGGCCGATGGTGAAGCGATGGCCGCAGGTTTCAAAAAGGAAAATCCTTTCAGTCAAACAACAATCATCCCGCTTGACTGTTGAAAGCAGAACCACTGCGGCGGGTGAACCAAACAATAATCATCCCGCTTGACTGTTGAACAAACAACAATCATCCCGCTTGACTGTTGAAAGCAGAACCACTGCGGCGGGTGAATGGAAGGCGATGAGCGCGGCCATGCCTGTTGGCGACGTTCCGCTCACGCCGAATCGGCCATGAGCGGTTGCCATTCCCCAGAAAAGCGCAAGAAAGCGGCTCAGGTGTCCATGCCCATCCGCTCCGGGCCTATAATCGGAGGCCGGATGTCTCGTGGACGGGATTGGACTGATGGTTTTTCTTTGTCGGCCGCCTTGCCATCTTGCGAGTCGACGGGGATCAGCGTCAGAGGGACGCTCCGATCACCTTGCTGCGCAGATCGCGCAGCCCGCAGAGGCCGTCCCAGTTCCCGTGACGCAAGGGACGGGCGCCGGTTTGGCGCTTGGGTCCGAAGGCGTGGCGGTGGAGGCGGAAGTGCTCCTCGCAAAAGGCCCGGGAGCCGATCACCAAGCTGGCGGTGAAGTAGCGAATCCGGGTGCCCAGCTGCCCGGCTTGGCTGAGCTTCGAGCCGGCTTCGGGTGCTGCAAAGCCGCGTCGAACCAACTCACCGGTCTCGTCGGTGACCGGGGCGCCGAGCTCCACCAGCCATTCGCGATAGCGTTCCAGGGCCTCGGAGTTGGAGATGGGCTCGGAGTCTGGGGAATTCGTTGCCATTCGCACGATGGCGACGATTCCAGCCACGCCATCCGCCCTTCCCGCTTCCGCTTCGGCGTAACCGCACCAGCGGTAATCCTTGGGATCCTTCACGATTCCGGCACGCACCGCGTTGAGATCGATGTAGGCGGTGGTTTTGCGCAGAGCCTCTCCAGAAGGTTCGACCAAGGTGCTGCCAAAACGCCCTTGCCAGAGCGTGCCGCGACGGCCGTGACGCTGAACCCCCTCCATCCCACGCCGACCGGTGACTCGTGAGCGGGCGGGGCGGAAAAGCAAATGCCTTTCAGTATCAGCAAATGCCTGTTCACTAGCAAGCAAAGTCTTATCAGTCACAAAAAGCGATTTACTTTCAGTAACAACTGCGAAAAAATGAATGTCACATGGGTAATAAAAGACCAATCAGATCCCTGCTTCTCAGGCTGCTTCCGGCGGCAATTGCAGCCAGTATCTGGCTTTCCGCAACATGCATTGCGCAGGACTCGCAGAAGATCGAGGACATCAAGCTCGTCGGCTCGGAGAACCTGGGATTCTTCGCTGAAAAGGTAAGGAAACGCGAACCGGTGATCATAGCCTACCTGGGAGGTTCCATAACCGTAGGCTCCGGCGCATCCCAGTATGGCAACAACTATTACTGGAAGTCCAGGACCGCCATCATCGACGAGATCAAGAAGCGCGGCGGGTCTGCAGAGTCCCTAAACGTCGGCATAGGAGGAACCGGTTCCGCCTACGGTGCCTACCGCATCGGATCCCAGCTCCTCGTAAACAAGCCGGATCTCCTGATTGTTGAATTCGCGGTCAACGACTGTCCCGACAAGCGTGAAGATGCCCTGGCACAGAAGAAAGAAGTGGTTGATGGCATGGAGGGAATTGTCAGGCAGGCCCTGAAGCAGAACCCTAAGATCGGCATCGTATTCCTCTATACAAGTGCGGCTGCCTTCCAGAAGCAATACTATTCCAAGGGGCTTGTCACTCCGTCAGTCGAAGCCCACCACAGCGTCGCCCTGCATTACGGAATAACAGAAGCTATCTCTGGATCGCAGATCGACGAGGGACTCAAGGATGGGACATTCAACTTGGAGGCTTTCTTCCCCGACGGCACCCATCCCTCTGACATAGGGCACGACCTCTATGCCAAGACCTTGACCTCAGCCATTCTTCCCGGGTTTGACCAGCCGGCGCCGGCATCGGTCAAGGCACTTCCCCCCCTGCTTGGCTCAGGCAAATATGAGAACGCGCGTCTGGATTCGATAGTCCCAACTGCTTCAAGCGGAGGCTGGGCTTCAAATAAGGAACAGTGGAACTGGAACGGTGTCGAGATTTGGACCTGCAATGTTGCGGAGAAACCGATTAGCTTCATTCCAAAAGGAAATGGAATCCAGCTCATCTTCATGGGCAAGATCAAGGTCAAATGGACGGTGGACGGAAACGACAATGTCCAGGAGCTGACCAGCCATGCGGCAGGCATGCCGATGCCTTCAGTTTGGACTTTCCCGGCCGACAAGAATCCCGACGGCAAGACTGTCTCAGTCGAGGTCGTGTCCACTCCCGATGGTCAGCCCCATGGAGAGGTCTGGGGGATTTTCTCGACACGAAAACCGTAGTGCACTTCCTAAATCCTGCTGCAACGCAGCCAGAGATGGTAATGGTTCGTTGTGAGGTTACGGGGTCGGCAAAACGGTTTGAAATTTTTGGTGCCATCCGGGCGGCACTAAAATTCTATACTACTGAACCCCCTCCACCCTCTGGCCGACGGTGATGCGGTGGCTGGCGGGTTCAGAAAGCCCCCCTATCAGTCGCCTCATGCCAAGTCAGATTCCAGCCGTAGCGGTCCTTGTCGTCCTCAAACACCGGCTTGCCGCCATCGCCACGCGACATCACGCTCGTACCGTCGTAGCCTGTGGCGGAGACGGATGGCAAACCGCTCCCGCCGCCTCGTATCGCAAGGGTCGTGCCATGGAATCTTCGCAAAAAGGGAGGGTTTCAGCGGTCAATGATTGTAGTCGGGACAGCCCCCTTCCAGTTGACAGGGGGCTCACAGTCAACCTGCTTAACTGTCGCTCCTGACTGACTTGGCTCAGAGAGGGGTGCTGGACGAGACACTGGTAATTTGGGGCGGAGAATTTGGCCGCCTGCCTGTCTCACAATTGGGAGGGCAGCCGGGCCGCGATCACAATCCGCACTGCTTCACCTGCTGGATGGCGGGTGGAGGTATCAAACGTGGGGTGACTTATGGCGCCTCCGATGAAATCGGCCACAAAGCAGAGATCGACAAGGTCCATGTGAATGACCTGCACGCGACGATTCTGCACCTGATGGGGCTAAATCACGAGGAGTTGACCTACGTCTACAACGGTCGCCGCTTCCGGCTGACGGACGTCGCTGGGAAGGTATTGCATCCCCTCGTGGCGTAGCGTGCTCGTCTGGGGTACCTCCAGCCCACCACGACGCCGGAGACTCCCCGGACGGGTGGGTTTAACAGCAAATCTTCCTTCTCCGAGCCACCCGATGAAACCCGCCCTCCGCCTTCTACTCGCCCTGCTCCCCGCCCCCCTGGCGCCGCTGGATGCCGCTGGATGCCGCTGACAAAGCTCCAGTCCCCCCATCCTGGAGCGACGATTTCTCCGACCCGGCATCTTTCGCGGCACACTGGAGGCCCACGGCTTTCTGGCCACCGGGATCGATGTCACCCATCCGCTCGGCAAAACGGTAAGCGGCAAGGAGGCACGGCCTGAATGGTGGCAAATCGTGGATGGGGCGCTGCGTGGTCAATGTTTCCCCGAGGAAAAACATCCGCCTGGATTGCGCCGCGCCATCAGCGGAACCGATCTCCGGCTCCAGTGTCGCTTCAAAGTCGCTCCGCAGGGCCAGATCGGCATCAGCGTCGGGGGACCGAATCCCATCGTCGACAAAGAATTCAATGTCGCCGGCCTGCATATTCGCGCGGATGGAATCACCGCTTGGGACAACGACGTATTGTATCCGAAAGGCTCCCCTGAAGCGGCGGAGCTGAAGGCCAAGGGAATTTGGAACCGCAAGTTCTTCTACGCGAAGATCGAGAAACTCCCGATTGCCCCCGACGGTTGGCCCACAATCGTCCTTGAACTGCGTGGCAAGGAACTGCAGGTCATGCTCAACGGCAAGCTGGCTCTCACCTACAGCACGCTCTGCGGCGACGTGACAAAAAGCGACATCGGCCTCCAATCAGGTGGCAAAAGCCAGAACCCTGTCGCTTCGTGGTTCGACGACATTCGCGTCGAAGAGCCGGAGCCAGACCATTGATCCCAAACGTGAAAGCAACCCCCGCAATCTTGGCAGCCCTGCTCCTTTCTCCAAGTGCCGGACTTTTCGCGGGCCAGGCTCATCTCAAAGTCGGCGATCCTGCCCCACCATTGCGCGTCGGCCAGTTGTTCACCGGCTCTCCGGTCGCCAAGCTCGAGCCCGGGCGTGTTTACGTTCTGGAGTTTTGGGCCACATGGTGTGCGCCCTGCATTGCGGCGATGCCACATTTGGCGCAACTGCAAGCCAAGCATGAAAAGGAAGGCCTCACTGTCATCGCCGTGGCGGTCCGGGATGAGGCCAAGGCGGTCAACGATTTCGTGGCAAAGCGGAAAGCCACCTGGAACCATCCGGTTGCCATGGATGTCACCGAAGGTGACGCCTCTGGATTCATGGCCAACAACTGGCTGGAGAGCGCAGGACGCGAGGGCCTTCCGTGGACCTTTCTGGTGGACCGAGAGGGCCGGATTGCCTGGATCGGTCATCCCATGCGGATCGATGGTCCGCTCGCCGCTCTGCTGGCCGGCACTTTCAATCCTTCCAAGCAGCAGCAGGTGGACGCCGCCTTTGCAGAATTGGATGTAAAGCTCGGGGAGGCCTTGCGAAAGGACCGCTGGCAGGAGGTGCTCACGGTGCTGGACGAGATGAATCGGGCTGACCCTGCGAGTGCTCCATTGAACTACCCCACAAAGGTCAAAGCTCTGCTCCGGTTGGGACAGAATGAGGCGGCGGCGCAATTCGCAAGAGACGCCGCTCAAGACGCCCCGGCTTCGGTTCTCGCCGGGATCGCCAGCGAACTTCTTAAGGCTCCCCACGGAAAGGCCATTGCCTACGATTTGGCGATCAGGCTTTGCGAACAGGCTCTTGCGAGCGCGGAGTCCCAGAATCCCGTCGCTCTCAGCGCGCTGGCCCGCAGCTACGAGGGCATGGGCAAGCCGGAAGACGCCGCCCGAACATGGCAACAGATGCTGGCGCTCGATGATCCCAGAATCGACAAAGAAAGCGTTCGCAAACGCCTTGAAACCCTCACCAAGCCAAGATGAACCGCACCATCCCCCTCCTCACCGCCCTGCTCCTCGCGCCGATGGCAGCTTTTGCGACGGACCGTCCCAACGTGCTCCTCATCCTCGCCGATGACCTCGGCGCCCGCGACCTGGGATGCTTCGGCAGCAGGTACTACGAGACTCCGAACATCGACCGCCTCGCCTCAAGGGGCGTGCGGCTCACCCATGCCTACGCCGCCAGTCCACTCTGCTCCCCGACGCGCTCCAGCATCCTGGTCGGTCAACATCCCGCGCGCACCGGCATCACGGCGCCCGCCTGCCATTTGCCGACGGTGGTTCTGGAGAAGCAACTCGTCTCCACGAAAGCGCGCGTCCACGTGGCAAGCTCGCTCACGCGTCTGAAGTCCGGCTACTACACGCTGGCTGAAGCCTTGAAAGACGCCGGTTATGCCACGGGCCATTTTGGGAAGTGGCACCTGGGACACAACTTGGCCCCTGGCGACGCCTATGAGCCACGCGACCAAGGTTTCGACGTGGACTGGCCCCACACGCCCAAGGCCCCGGGCCCCGGCGGTGGCTACTTCGCGCCCTGGACCAAGTTCATCAGCGACCCCGCCATCCAAGACGAGCCGGGCCGCCATGTGGACGAGCGCATGGCCGACGAAGCGGGCAAGTTCATCCGCGCGAACAAGGGCCGGCCTTTCTTTGTGAACTTCTGGCTCTTCTCCGTTCACTCCCCCTGGAACGCACGCCCGGACTACATCGAGCACTTCAAGAAGAAGACCGACCCCGCTCATCCACAAAAGAATCCGCTCTATGCCGCGATGGTGAAGAGCATGGATGATTCCGTGGGACGCCTCTTGGACCACCTGGAGGAATCGGGCGAAGCCGAAGACACGCTTATCGTGTTCTGGTCCGACAACGGCGGCTACGCCTACCCGCCCAAACAAACCGACCCCGAGGGCTACGCCGAGATCCCCGCCACCAGCAACCTGCCTTACCGCAGCGGCAAAGCCTCCATCTACGAAGGTGGCACGCGCGAGCCCGGCATCGTTGTCTGGCCCGGCAAGGTCCAGCCGGGAACGACCACCGATTTCCTCATCCAGTCCACCGACCTCTACCCCACCTTGCTCAAGGCCGGCGGCGCCTCGCCAAAGGCGGACCAAGTGATCGATGGGTTCGACCAGACCGCAGCCCTCACCGGCGGCGCCTCGCCGCGCACGCAGATCTTCTGCCACTTCCCCCACGGCGATGCCCCCCGCGATGCCGTCATGGACGGGTTCCACGCCAGCTCCTCCATCCGAGAGGGCGACCTGAAGCTCATCCGCTTCTACGCACGGGCGGACGATGGTTCCGACGAACTCGAACTCTACGACCTCTCCAAAGACCCCGGCGAGCGCCAAAACCTCGCCAAGGAGAAGTCCGAAGTCGCCGCTCGGCTCAACAGCGTGCTCGAAGGCTTCCTTAAAGATACCGAGGCCGTCCTCCCGAAACTCAATCCCAACTTCCGCAACGTCCCCGGCAACTCCGAAGCGGCCCCCAAAAAGAAGGCGCCCCAGCCGGACGACCTCCCCGGCGGATGGAAGAACCGCGCCGGAGCGGCCGTTGTGCGCGAAGGTGCCCTTGCCGTCCAG
>CAMCXS010000085.1 GCA_945883495.1 Akkermansia muciniphila | reverse complement strand
CGGAGAAGTCTGGTTTCCAGCCTTTGGGGGATGCCTCTCCGATCTGGAGAACACCTTCTTGACTGACTACGATCAATTTGCCGTTCGCGCCGAGAAGTGCACCGTGGCCGATGGAGGGATCGCTCCACGCGATGCTGCCAGTGCTGAGTTCCATGGCCTTCAGCCCCGTGCCATCGACATTTTCATTCCCGCTGATGCCATAAAGATAGCCACCAATCAGCACGGACGGGTTCATTTGGTTCGCCATATCGCGATTTTGCCACAGAACCTCGGGCGAGCCGGTGCCCGTCCATTTCAAAAGCACGGCGCCTTTGTCGTAACCCGTGGAGATGAAAATGAAATCCTCGAAACGCACGGGCTCGGCAGCGTTGACGCCGTATCGGGTGAGCCATTTGAAACGCCACCGTTCCGCGCCGGTTTTGGGATCGACGCAGACATAGGCTTTCTTGTTGCTGAAGATCGCCAGGTCCGAACCACCTTTTTTGAAGAGCAACGGGGTGGAGTAGGCCGCATCACCATTCGCGGATTTCCAGGCCACCGAGCCATCGATCTTCTTGAGCGCAATCCCGGCATCTCCCGCGTTGAGGAGGATGGTCTCGCCGTAGGGGACGGGTGCGCCGGTAAAGCCCCACTCCGGGATGTCGAAATCGAGGTCTTTCTTCAGGTTCACCGCCCATATGACTTTTCCGCTTCCCGCGTCCAGTGCGAAGACTTCACCTTCCCGGGCCACGTGATAGACTCGATCGCGGTCCGGGGTCGGGCAGCCGGTAGTTCCACCTTGGTAATACTTGGCGCCGAGAGGTTGCGGGAAGGTGTGCTTCCAATCCGTTTTGCCGGTTGCGGTATCAATGCAGAAAACGGAATCCGTCCCGTCGTCGTGCCCTGCGCTGTAGAGTTTGCCGCCAGCCACGCTCATGCCTGAGTAGCCAAGCCCGACGTTCGTGGTCCAGAGTTTGTTGGGTTTGGCGGCTCTCCAATCGGTTTCCCTGGAAATGCTGTTTTGCCCCGGACCACGATGGAGGGGCCAATCCTCGGCTTGGGCAAGCGTGACGAGGGCAAGAAGCGCGGCGGTGATCGCAAAGCATCGCGTCATGCGCACAGTCTGGCGGAACCTCCACCGTCATCAATCGAAATCGGCCGTGATTTCGATTTCGAGTTTGATCGCGGGTGGAGGGCTGCGCAGCATTCCATCATGCCCATTTGGTTCAAATATGCCGTCACCGCTGGTCTTGTGGTGCTAATCTCTGAACTTGCGAAACGCAGCGACCGCCTCGGGGCGTTTATCGGCGCGTTGCCGTGGACGACGACGCTGGTAATGATCTGGCTCTTTGTGGAGAAACAGGGGACGCAGAAGATCGGCAATCACGCCTGGTATACCTTCTGGTACGTATTGCCGACGATGCCGATGTTTCTTCTCCTGCCCTGGTTGTTGCAGAAGAATTGGAGTTTCCCGGCAGCGATGGGGGCAGCAGTGGTGCTGACGGTGGTATGTTTCGGGGTGCTGGGCTTGGGTGTGCGCCGTTTTGGGATTGAATTGTGGTGAGTTGCACTTGGCGAGTTGTGGATTCCTGGATGTCTGCTAGGATTCCCGGATGATGCCCTCTCTTCATGCGATCGGCGCGATCTTGATTCTGGCGCTGTTGCCGGGACTGCGCGCGGAGGAAGCACCACGTGACTGGTACACCCGGATCACGCTAGGCCCGCTGAAACTCGGCATGGGCGAGGAGGAGGTCATTGCTGCGCTTGGGGCGCCAACGGAGAAAGGAGAGACGAGCGAAGAAGGGGCCAGTGGTCTCTTCGTGACCGAGTGGGCCTGGCCCAAGCAGGGGATTTGGCTCACGCTCAGTGCCGAGGTGCACGGCGGGGCTCAAACCGTGGAACGCTTGCAGATCACCGCTCCGTCTCGATTGAGGACTCCAGAAGGCATCGGGATCGATTCCAAGGCCGAGCAAGTCTTGGCGGCTTACCGGTCGGAGCTGGACCCCGAGACACCTCCGACCGGACACTCCATCGTTGTCGGGAGTCTGTTCGGCGGGATGATCTTCACTTTGGCGGAAGGTGTGGTCACCGAAATCTTTCTCGGGGCGGCGGCGGAGTGACGAGGCAAGCTCATGGACGAAACATTTTCTCCCGGTCCTTCTCCAAACTCCGTCCGTGACAGTGACGGGAACGTCCGTACCGTGCCGGCTGGGTGGCGCTTGGTGCCTCCCGGAGATGCGGCTTTGACCCGGCGCGTTAAGGCGGGAGGGCTTCATTGGGCCGTGGTGGAAAAGAAGGGGCGCAAGCTCTTCTCCAGGGGAGTGTGGACCTCGCTTACGGCGCCGGAGGTGGAGCGGATCCGCGAAGAGTTGGCGTCGGAACGGTCCACGGATGCTTATGCGAAGAAGAAGGAGTCGGATGCGCAACGCCGCGAACGGACTCAGGCGGATTATGTTGAGGAATTCCAGGCCGCGATCGTTGCCTTTCTCGACTTCCATCCGAAGCACGCGGTGGTGGCTCCGTATTTGGCGCAACTCGTGGCGGATCATGCCACACCCGTCGGCTCAGGCACGGTGGCCCGGACGACGCGAATCCCACTAGAGCAACGGGCGGAAGCCGCCGTGATCGCGTGGATGCGCCACCAAACCACGGGCTACGACCAAATGGAGATTCCACGCGTCAAGGGAAAGCGCCGGGAAGTGCGCCGTCTTTTGGCCCAACGGTCCCGCGAATTGTTGGATGGCTACCGCCGTGGCGAGCCAATTCCCAAGAGTTGTCCATTGCGTTTGGCGCTGCTTTCGGCATCCGTATCCTAACATGAATTTCCCTCTCCGCATCCGCTTCAAAATCCTTACGCTTTTCACCCGGATCGAAGTGACCGACGCTACGGGGCAACTGGTTTGCTTCGTCAAGAAGAAGGCCTTCAAGCTCAAGGAGCACATTGAGGTCTACGGTGACGCCGAGATGACGCGGTTGCTGCTGAACATTCAGGCGGATCGAATCATCGACTTTTCTGCCGTATACGCGTTTACGGATGCGGCGGGGCGTCGCTTGGGAACCGTTTCCCGCAAGGGGATGCGTTCGATTTGGCGGGCGCACTATCTCATCGCCGATGAGGCGGGAGCCACCCAGTTTGAGATCACGGAGGAGAATCCATGGATTAAGGTTCTCGACGGGTTTTGCGAAGCCATCCCTGTCGTGAACATCCTCACCGGGTATATGCTAAACCCGAGTTATCTAGTCAAACGTCCCGATGGGGAGTTGGTGTTTACCGTTCGGAAACAACCCGCGATATTTGAAGGGGTTTATCAGCTGGATCTGGTGGGCCAAGCGGACGATGCCGCCAAGGCGCGCACCCTCACCTCAGTGATTATGATGGTGCTTCTGGAGCGCTACCGCGGTTAAGCCCAAGGACGGGTTCGGCGGCGCTAGATGCGAGTGGAACGTTACCTCGGCGGCGAGGCGGCGGCAGCTTTGGCTGCCTTGCGGGCTTTGAGTTCGGCCACAATGCCTTCCACTGGGAGGGGCGGAAGGTCGAGATAGTCGGCCATCTCCCTCAGCTGCTGAATTTCGGTTGGATCCGTCGCCCTGCTGGCGGCCTCGCGCAGCATTTTGGCCCCGGCCGTGTCACCCAGAAGCACCACTCCTTCCCTGGCGGCCTGGCGGATCTCGGGATCCGAATGGGAAAGAAACGGCTCAATCTGGGGTAATTGCGCCGGATTGTAGGTAGAGGCAGCTTCCTGAATGTCTTCGAGAATGCCATTCTTGGAAGTTTCGGCGGTATCGGAGCTCGTGGGCGGTTGCAAACTCAGCCGCTGGTTGCCTGCTAGCTCATTGGGTGGGTTCCCGGATTGTGGGCGGGAGGCCGGGGGGAATGGATCGGGAGCATGGGTTTGCGGCAGCGAAGGAGGGGCGCTGAAGAGGATCCGCGAGGCGACCACCGCGGCGGTCATCGCGGAGAGGAGGAGCACAACCGGAATGGCGAAACTCTTCACGGGCTGCCGGTGGCGTTCCAATGAATCAAGGGGCAGGAGGCGCGACTAGATACGTGTCGAGGTTTTGAACGGAAGCCTTCGCCGTGTAGACGGTCCCTTCGATCAGCGCCGGTACATTGGAATCTGCATCGGAGGCCACTGGCTTGAAGCCTGCGATTCGGTCGAGGATGAGTGGGCCAGGGAGCAGGATGTTCGTGGATACGGTGACCGTGCCTTGGAGGGGATCCGCCACTTTTTCCGTTTTTAGGACGCTCGTGTAGCTTGCCGTAAAGATGCCCGGCAGTTCGACGCCTAGAGAGCCATACCCAACGCCAAGGCCTTTGAATGAGCTAGAGTAGGCGAAACTATTCGTCGTGACATCGTTGCCTTCGCCCTTGAGATCGTAAACTGTCGTGGTGAACTCCCGTCGAGTGACCGACGCGGCGCTCACTTCCGGGTCACTGGTGGGCCTGAGCGCCAGCCCAAGGTCATCAACGGCGACAGCAGTCCCGTCACGATGGCGGGCAAAGTAGTTGATGGTTTGCTCTCCGGTGGGTGTGTCCGAAGTGACTCGCATGAGGGACCATCCCGCTGTGTAGGGCGCCCGCCCCTTTTTCGGGAGAAGCCCACTCTCGATGAAAGCGAGGATGATTTGCGCATTGCCCCAGCGGAAAGCAGATTGCTTGGAGAGATACTCCTTGGTGGTGACGGAACGGGTCTTAATCCCCCTCCGGAATGTATCCACCGTGTACTCGTTTTCGTAGGCAGGGCCTGCGCTATCGCCTGTCAGGGGACGGCCTGTCCCGTCTTTGGCGACCGTCCCTGGCGCCGTGAAAGAGACGGTAAGTTTGACCGTGAGCCCAGCGGCGGTTCCCCAGGTCGACTGGGCTTCAGCGATGACGAGACCTCCGAAGAGGCAAAATACGACGGCAAGTGGTTGTTTCATAGGGGGTGCGAGGCCATGCTACCCCTGGTTGAATCAAAAGATCAAGCGAGGACGGCGAGAAATGGGGGCCCGGATGGATCGCTCCCGCTATGGATTGACGAAAAGCTTGGGGAGAGAGAAGCTTGGACCATGAGGAGACGATTTGCTGGAGGGCTGATCCTGTTCGTGGCTGGAGGCATCGCCTTGGCTCAAGAGGCCGCGCCTGGCCCTGTTGTCGCTCCCGCTCCGGCTGGAGCTTTCACTCAAGAAGAGAAGGATGTATTGGCGCAGCTGGAGGCCATGATCGAGCTTCACGATTGGCTCGGGCTTCTCGATCAAACCGACCCCCAGCACCGGGATCAGCAACTCAAATCCGGAATCACGCACGCCCAATACGTCGCCGATTTGCTCGGATTGTTTTTCGATGGGAATTCGATCGCCGGAGACAATGGCAAGGTCGAGACCATGGACCTGGATCTGATCCGCCAGGTGACCTGGAAACGCAAAGGGCGCACGGAGAACGGTCTTGAATCAATCCTAGGGACCGTGCAACTCAAAGATGGGGAATCCCTGCTCCTCGAAATCCGCTGGCGCAAAACTGCGAACGGAAGCTACCCGTTGAGCGGGCCGGTTGGTTGAATTCGACGGGCATGGGGGAGTTTCGATTGGATCTCGGGTTTGCCGGGTTGCCGGGAGTGCCCGAGAAGCAGGTGCAGGGCTTGGCCAACCTGGGGATTGCGACGGTGCATGACCTGTTGCACCACTTTCCGCGCCGGTACGAAGACCGGCGGATGTTTGATCGCTGGCCGAACGCACCGCTGCCTCACCCGGTTTGCGTTCACGGCCAGGTGACGGATGCCATGACGCGCCGGTTTGGGAACAAGCCGAACCAGGGTTACTTCGAGTGCGTGATCGAGCCGATGGAGGACATCGCCTTGGCTGGGCCGATCCATCTGCGTTGGTTCAATATGCCCTTCATGCGCAAACTCCTGGCTGCGGGGATGGAGCTGGTAATCTTTGGGCAGCCGAAGACCGTGGGGGGACGGCTCGTCATCAGTCACCCAGATTACGAAATCATCGAGCACACAGGGGACGCCGCGCTGCACATGGACCGGATCGTTCCGGTGTATCCGGCCGGCTCGGGGGTGAATCAGCGCTTTCTCCGTTCCTGGGTCTCTCGGGCGTTGGAGCGTCTGGACGAGCTCCCGCTCGAGCCGATCTTGCCACCGGATCTTTTGGCGGCCGTCGCTCCGGGGTTGACGCGAGTGGACCGGCGTTGGGCCTTCCGGCAAATCCACTTCCCGGAGACGATGGAGGAGATGCAACGCGCCCAGGAATACCTCGCGCTGGAGGAATTCGCGGCGCAGCAGATCCAGGTGCTGCGCGGCAAAAGAGAATTGGAAGCTCAGCCCGGCGAAGCTCATTGTGGCCCCGGTCATTTGCTGGAAGACTTTCTCTCCGGTTTGCCGTTTCCGCTAACGGGAGCCCAGCAACGTTGCATCGCGGAGATCCGGGTTGACTTGCAACGGGAGCGGCCGATGAACCGGTTGCTGCAAGGCGACGTCGGTGCGGGCAAAACCTTGGTGGCGTTCTCCTCGATCCTCCTCGCGGTTGAGGCCGGCTTCCAAGCGGCTTTGATGGCGCCCACCCAGATTCTCGCCGAGCAGCATTACCTGAACTTCGTCAAACAGGCGGCCACGCTCGACCTTCGCATCAGCCTGCGCACCTCGGATCGCACGGACAACAATTTCGCCGGTGGCCTTTTCGGCGCGGACGACGCGCAAATCGTGGTCGGCACGCACTCGCTGATTCACGACAAAGTGAAGTTCAAGAACCTCGGCTTCATCGTCATCGACGAGCAGCACAAGTTCGGTGTCGGGCAACGAGGCAAGCTGGCGGCGCAAGGCCGGAACCCGGACATCCTCGTAATGACCGCCACGCCGATCCCCCGGACGCTGACGATGACCGCGTATGGGGATTTGGACGTTTCCATTTTGGATGAGTTGCCCAAAGGGCGCGGCCAGATCATCACGGGTGTTCGACCCGCTACGAAGACCAAGGACGCCGTCGCGTTTCTTCGTAAGAATTTGGAAGAAGGCCGCCAAGCTTACGTCGTTTACCCGCTCGTCGAGCAGACGGGGAAATCAAAGGCGTTGGCCGTCACGGCGGAGTTTGAGATGTGGCGCCAAAGCTTGCCGGGGTTCGAGTGCGCCCTGTTGCATGGCAAATTGCATCCGGAGGAGAAGGATCAGATCATGGCTCGCTTCCGGGACAACGAAGTCCAGGTGCTCGTGGCCACCACGGTCATTGAAGTTGGGGTGGATGTTCCGAACTCGAACCTCATGATCATCTACAGCGCGGAACGCTTTGGCCTAGCCCAGCTTCACCAGCTCCGGGGCCGCGTGGGGCGTGGGGCTCACAAGTCGTATTGCATCCTGATGGTTGATCCGGAGCAAGAAGAAGCGATGGAGCGTCTGAAGCTCTTGGAGGAAACGCGCGACGGCTTCAAGATCGCCGAAGAGGATTTGAAAATCCGGGGACCGGGCGATGTGCTGGGCACCCGGCAGAGCGGTTTGCCGGATCTTCGCTTCGCGCAATTGCTCGGGAACACCCAATTGGTGCAACGAGCCCGTGATCTTGCCGCCCGCATCTTGGAGCGGGATCCAGAACTCACGTTGCCCGAACATGAGGCCATCCGCGCCCGGGCGCTTGGGCAGGTGGTGACTGCGGCCAATGTCGCGTAATCTGATTGGGCGGCGAACCTTTCTGTTTTTATAAATGGTTGATTTTGTTTGTAGGATTGACTAGGGATCTCATAGGTCTCTCAATTCACAACACTTCCTTTCACATCATGTCTCCCCGGTTTTCCCGCCTCGGCTTTCTGTTGTTGTTGTTGTCCTCCACCGGGTTCGCGCAAACTCCTCCTGGATCGCCTCAGGGGAAATCGTTCACCGTGACGGAAGCTCCGGAGGGCGGGAATATGGAAGACCGGTTGATCTTCACCAATGACAGTCAAGGGCAGAAGTTCGATCCGGTTGACAACGAAATCGACGGCTTCACCTACACCTTCACCGCGGATCCGAATACGAGCAGCGCGAAGGTTGTGCTCCAGCTGAAGACCGATAAGTGGGACGAGTTCATCTTCACCTTTTCGCCAACGGGCGGCGGTACCTTCACTCTGAAAGAGTATGACGATAGCCTACTCAAGGACACGGATTCGGGGAGCTTCACGGACAGCCGTGCCAATGGAGACGGTGGCTTGCCGGCCTCCCTCAGTGGCATCACGATCGAAACGTTTGAAACAGTGGAGACTGATACTCCGGAGAGGCTCGATTTCCTTACGAGGAATCGTGGGCGTGAAGTGGAGCCGGGGGACGTCGATCCGTTTTCCTACACTTATCAAGTAACCGGAGCCGCCACCGCTTCCGCCGTGCTCGTCTTCCGGGCGAACTGGAAGTGGGACGAGTTCGACTTCGTCTTTACGAGTGACACGGCGGGAACCTACGTTCAGCGCCGGTTTGACAAGCGCGTGCTCAAGGATACCAAAAACGGTAGCTTTGTGGTGACGGACAACACCGCTGTGCTCGATCCGATCGCGGCCGGTTGGTATGATGGAGTGCTGGAAGTGGAGGACCTTTCCAAGCCCGATGATGATGATTACGCTGGCCGCGTTCAAGTCTCCCTGACGGGAACTGGCGGTTTCAGCGCGAAGCTTCACTTACCGACCCGGGAAATCAGGGTGAGCGGTGCATTCGACAGCAACGGCAAGTATCAAAATACGCTGAGCTTGCGTACCGGTGAATCTGTTCAAGTCACCCTTGTTTTGGAAGCTCTGGCGTCTGGATATAAAGTGACCGGCTCGGTGCTTTTTCAGGGGGTAACCTATGTGGTTGATGGCGATCAGCGCACGTTTCACGAGCGTCGCAACCCTTGCTCGAAGTCCGGGCGCTACACACTGATTCTGACGGGAGATGGGGCCCAGGGGCCGTCCTTAACGGCTGGCGACGGGTATGCGGTGATCCGAATTACCAAGGACGGCTTGGCGGAGATCTCGGGGCGCCTTGCGGATGGTTTGCCCTGGACCGCTGGCGTTCGCCTTCGCCAAAACAGTGACCTTACGTTTCTCGTAAATCTTTATGGCAACCGGGGTTCTCTAGGCGGACGGCTCATTTTCTCGCCCGTAGCAGGCGTCAGCGATTGCGGCGGAGTGTTGCATTGGAAACGGAACGCCGGAGTGGTCTTTCCCCGGTCAATGCCGCACTACTATCCCACTGAAATCGACGTGGACCGCACGGCTGTCGGTTCTCGCTACGTTGCACCGGCGCGCGGCCGGTTCATGCTCGCGCTTCCTTCTGGTTCCCCGAATTTCGAAGTCGTCCTCGAGGGCGGGGGGCTCAGTCAGGCCCAGATCATTCCTGGGAAGCTCAATTTCCGCCACGAAGCCACGTTTCCGGCCAAATCCGGCATTCGCCTGGAATTTGTGCGTTCCAACGGCCTCTTCGGTGGCTATTTCACCGATGCATCGGGCCCACGGGCCGTGAGGCGGCCGTTTTTTGGTGCGGTGTTGCAAACTCAAGCGAAAGGCTTCGGCTTCTTTTTTGGGTCATCGGCCACCGGCTCGGTCGAGATTCAGGCTCCGGCGCCTGTGGGGCCTTCGGTCCCGTAAAGCATGAGGGGGCGCTGGACGTCATCGAAGCGAGCCTGAAACGTGGCTTGACCTCCACGGATTTGAGTTTTTAAAAGGCCTTGCTGCCAGCCAGGTCCCCTGTTCAAGGTATCTGCCTGATTTGGCAGGTGAACTAGTCTCATGAAATCCTCGCGCCCCCAAACCCTCCGTTCGTCCGCTCTTGCAGCGGCTCTCGTCTTACCCTTGGCCCTCTGGGCGCAAGAGCCAGCCCTTCTCCCTGAATCCATCGTGATCGGTGAAGTGCTAAAAGAGGACCCTCAAGGAGAGCCATTCAGCGCCACCTTCCTTTCCGTGGAGGACATTGAGAACTTTGGGATCACGCTTCCCCAAGACGTCACGAGGGCGACGCCGAACCAATTTGCCACGGACTCGGGCTCCCGCTCCTTCGGGGATGTCTACACCACGCGCGGTTTGGCGAACACCGTCTTCTTCGGATCACCAGGCACGACGATTTACGTCGACGATGTCCCCTTCGGTGAGACCTTCACCTACGCCCAGGACTTGTTCTCGATCAACAGCATCGAAACGTTCCGCGGCCCACAGCCTACCCTGGTGGGCCGTAATGCCTACGGAGGATTGATCAATATCCGCAGCCGTCGCCCGACGGATGTTCTGGAAGGGAGTCTCAACTACGGTTACGGAGCGTTCGAATCTCATGATGCAGACGGCTGGTTGATGGGACCGATCGCTCCAGGGATCGGCTTCCGTCTCGGTGGGATGTATGACTCGCGCAACGGCTACCTCGTCAATCCGAACACCGGCGAGCGCGTCGATGACCAGGAGCATCGCGGAATCAATGGCGGGCTTTTCTTCAATCCGGCCCCGTTTTGGGAAGTCAATGTCACTGCTAGCTATGACGAATACAACGACGGCGCTCCCCGGCTCACCTCGCTGGACCGGACCACTGGGTTCTACACCGTCAGCTCCGACGTCGCCGGAGAGCAGGGCCGCCGCGCCAACAATCAGGCGATTCGAGTGTCTTATGATGACGAGAGCTTCCGCTTTCTCAGTGTCACCTCGCATCGTGGATTCGAGCTGGATCCCTACACCATCGACCTTGATTTCACCGCCGCTCCCATTGGCTACACCTCGCTGATTCAGAGCCAGGAACTTTGGAGTCAGGAATTCCGCTTCGCCGGCATTGATCCGAACGCGGACTGGAATTGGAACGCGGGTCTCTATGGCTCTGGAAGCCGGATCCAAGGCGATGCCGTCCGCGGGTTGCGGTTCACCGACTCGCGGGTTGATTTCAGCAGCCAGACCACTTTGGTTCCATTTCCGCCTTTTGGCCTAGTTCCGCTGAATTCACAAACCGTCGCGTTTTCCGATACGGTCGCGGACTTGCAGCAATTCACGAAGCACTCGATCGACGAGACCTCGCTCGCCATGTTCGGTGGCGTGGATTACAAAGGCTTCGCTCCGTTCACGTTGCATGCCGGGGTTCGGGTGGATTGGATTCAGCGGACTCTCGCGAGGGATAAATCGCAGGCCGGGGCTGCCGTCACTGATACCCTGGCGTTTACAAATCTCAATGTCGCGGGAATCCCGCTGCCGTCACGGGTTGATTCCTTCACCACCGTGACGCCGCTGAATTCTGAGCAGGCCCGCATCCGGATGCAAGATCAGTGGGTCCATGTTACTCCTACGATCGGAGTCGATCGGGAACTGGGTGACCACGCACTGGCCTATGCGCGGAGTACGTATGCCTTCAAACCAGGCGGCTTCAGCGCGTATGCGGATGACGTGGCGTTCGTTCCATTTCAAGAGGAGCGCGTGTGGGCTTCCGAAGCTGGCTTGAAAACCGAGTGGCTGGAAGGAGATCTCAACCTCAATGTGGCCGGTTATTACAATGCCGTGGAGAACTACCAAGTAGAACGTAGCTTCACGGTCACCGACTACGCCGTGTTCAACGCCGAGGAAGCGGAGATTTATGGTTTGGAGTTTGAGTCCCGCTACGCAGTGCTTCCCGTTCTCGACTTGCTTGGCTCGATTGGCTGGACGCACGCCCGCCTTACCGATTACACCGATCCCGTAACGGGCGCGTCGCTTGATGGTGTGATCCCGCCGTATGTGCCGGAGTTCGACGCCGTCGTCGCCCTCGACTTTCACCTGGAGAACGGTCTGTTTGCCCGGGCGGAATACATGGCCACCGGGGAAACGAAGTTTGATGACTTCAATCGACCCGACTTCCGTCAGGGCGGCTATGGTCTGCTCAATCTCGCCACTGGATGGCGGCACGATAACATGTCGATCATGCTTTACGGGACGAACGTCAATCAGGCGCAGTACTACATGACCATGAACCCGGATCTCCGCACCGGTGCCGTTGGCATTCCTCGGGAGTATGGAGTTCGGGTGGGGGTCAATTTCTGAGATATCCTGGATAAGACTGCGTCTGCGGTCACGAGCCTTCGCGGAATTCGTTCGTTCTTCGGTGGCTTGGAAGCGGAGCCTCGGCGACGGATCAGGTGACCGTGCAAGCGGCGTCACCTGGTGCGTCTACCGCGGCGAACCATGCAAACACCAGTTCTCAGATCCAATGATCATCGCGCCCTCAATCAAGATCGCCAGCGCCGCGCGTTGCGAGCGACGATCGGAATGCTGACGGCGACCGGCCTGCTGCTGACCACCTCTTGCGAAACGTATACGCAAGACGGCGCTCTCATCGGGGGCTTGGCCGGCGCTGGGATTGGCGCTCTTTTGGCTGATGATGCAGGAGGAGCTTTGGTCGGCGGCGCGCTTGGTGCGGCGGCGGGGGCGGCGATCGGCAGTTCCAGGGACCGGAGAGGGCACTGTTACGACGCCGACTATGCCTACGGTCACTACCAGCATCACGATCATCACCATCACGGCCACGAGTCTGGCTATGAATATGTGGGATGGTGACGGGCGCTGATCTAGCAGCAAGCTGACGCAAAAAAACCGGAGGTCTTGCTAAGAAGACCTCCGGTGAAAAAGCTTAAGGGAACGAAGATCCCTTCGGATCAGAAGAACCAGCGCAAGCCAAGGATGGCGTGTTGACCCCAGCCGAAGTCAGCAGAGCCGTAGGTGCCCAAGAACGTTGCGTCCTCGACATCTCCCTGGCCCATCAAGCGATACTCAGCGTAGGCCTGAAGGCATTGAGTCAAGTCGTAGGCGATGCCGCCAATGAACTGGTATCCAAGAACGACGTCATCCGCTGAGCCTACCGGCCCGAAGAAGGAAGGGTCAAGGATGTCAGCTTGGACATTCGTCAAACCGATACCCGCTCCCAGGTAGGGACGCAGACTGCCAGTGCCGAATTCCTTGACGGCATTGAGCAATACGGATGTGCGCTCAACATCGCCACCAAGTGGACCATCAATGAAGGGAAAGCCAAAGAACGAGGCAGAGCCATTGGAGGCCGGGGATTGTGAGTGATTGACATCGAGTTCGAAACGCCAGAAGTTGGCGGTGCGCATTCCGACGGCGAGACCAGCGATCCAGCCATTGTCAAAGTCGACATTCGCTTGGGTGAAGTTGCCGCTGTAGCTGGCGCCATCGAAGAAGGATCCACCACCGTAGGCGGACACATACCAAGGACCGCAGACGGGCTCAGGCGTGATGACGTTTTTGTCGATTGGGCCGGCAAAGGCGAAGCCGCCAGCCGCCAGGGAAAGAGCGAGGATGAATTGTGGGGTCTTCATATTCAGCCGGGTATCGCAGAATCGAGAGGAATCGGCAAGAGTATTTTTGCAAAATTGAGACAAAGGAGGCTTCGCGAAGAGCTGAGCCTTGTGCTTGCCGGGCAGGCTGGTCCATGAGGCCGCCGAGATGGACTGAGGAGAGGGCTGCTGTGCCCATGAGGCTTTCCGATTCGTTCTTGCCTCCCAATCTCCCCGCTGCTCCCATTGGCCTTCATGGTCCGTCTGTTGCTTGCGCTTTTGCTTTTTCACGGCCGCCTGACGGCTGCCGGGATTGATCTGGCAGAGAGTTTTGGCGTTACGACTCGGACGCCTCCGGTGCTCAATGAGGCTCCCGGTCCCAAGTTTTGGCCCCGCTTGCGGATGTGGCAGGGAATCCCAAGCATCGAACGGACGGCTCAGGGGCGTCTTTGGGCCACCTGGTACGCGGGGCCACTGAGTGAGGGGAGTGAAGGGAATTACGCGCTCCTGGTCACCAGTGCCGATGGCGGCGCGACCTGGTCAAACCCGGTCGCCGTGTACGATTCTTCCACCTTTTTCGATGGAAACACGGCCGATCCGCATCTTTGGATCGATCCTCAGGGACGCCTTTGGTGGTTCGTGTATCGCTTGCTCAAGGTGACGCACCCCGATGGCATCCGATCCCTATGGGGATTTTGTTGCGAGAATCCGGATTCGCCAACTCCCCGCTGGAAACCGCCGGTATTGGCCGGTTTTGGACTGGGCCTGAACAAGCCGACCGCTCTGACGAACGGGCATTGGCTGCGACCGGTCGATAACAATGCGGAGTCCAAGGCGGGGACGCGAACCCAGTTCTGGATTTCGCGTGACCAAGGGGAGAGCTTCACGCCGTTTAGCAAATTGCCCATTCGTGACGTTTCTTTTGCCGAGCACATGGTGGTGGAGCGGCGGGACGGCAGTTTGCTGATGATGGCTCGCACCAACTATGGCATCGGCCAAGCGGAATCGGAGGATCATGGCGCCACTTGGATCCATGAACGGCCTTTCACCAAGGAACGCGGGGTGAACACACGCTTCTTTTTGCGCAAGCTCCAATCCGGCTCGCTGCTGTTGGTGGTCAACGATGTCCCGAAAGGGCGGAGTCGGCTCGCGGCGCTATTGTCTGAGGACGACGGGAAAACGTGGCCACACCAGTTGATCATTGATGAACGGGACCGGGTCAGTTATCCAGACGGGACCGAGGGAACGGATGGCTTTCTTTATGTGACCTACGATCGTGGCCGCTATGAGAAGGGGGAGCAGGAGATTCTTTTCGCCAAATTCACGGAAGCGGATATCAAGGCTGGGAATGTCATCACGGGAGGAAGCCGTCTCAAACAAGTAATCAACCGACTGGCGGACACCGGGGGTGGTGTGCAGATCACCCGCGAGCCACAGCTGATGGAAGAGGAATTTCAGAAAACCATGAGCCGGTGATTCCGTGGGTAATCACATGCGCTTGCTCGTTCTTCCCTTTCTGTCTCTTCTCATCGCCCACTCGGCGTACGCCTGGGGAGCTCCGCATCATGCCATCACCAGGGCCGCAGTGGAGGTTTTGCCGGCTTGGCAGAAGGAGCTGCTGGCTGAAGAGGCGATCCGATTGAGCGACAACTACTGCCTCATCCCGGACAATGTCTTTACGGACAAGGGGAATGCTAAGTTCGCTCAGATGGACTCCGCGCCCGGAGAAGTCTATCTAAAGATCCTTCACCTGCCTACGCAGCAGCCGGAGTATTTCGAGGTGATCCGCTATTTCATGGAGCGGGCAGTGCGGTCGCTTCGAGAGGGAAAGGTGGGGGACGCGGCGCGTTACATGGGGACGATGTGTCATCAAATCGAGGATTACGGCAGCCCATCCCACACCGTGCCGGGAGATAACATGTTTACCCTGCTGCAGCAGTTTCTCCCGCCCAGCGCCGCGATGCAGGATCAGCTGATGCATGGACCGGTTGAAAATGGAGATTTTGTGGTCGGCATCGCGGAGTATCGTCCAGTGTGCTTGGGGTCGACGGTGAATGAGGCTTCCTGGCGATTGATGCACCGGATTCATGAGGTCATTCTCAATGCCCGGAGCACGACAATTCCCATTATGCAGGCGCTCTATGCGGAAGATGAGTCGAGCGTGGTGACGCATCAACTTCGAGCCGCGGTGGTCGATGCCCAGGTGGTGGCGGATGCTTTGTATACGATTTTGTGTTTAGGCGCGGAACGTACGGAGGAAGCGGAGCGGATGGTGAAGATCGGGAAGTTTGTTCCCTTGGAAGCGGCGAGTCTCTACTACCCGCAGTCCGAGTTCTTCAGTGCGCCGCACTGGGGACATCCGCGCAGTGGGGTGATTCTAGCGGATGGTAAAACGGCGATGCCACTAAAGTTGCGGTTGGAATCAGGCGAGCAAGAGTTCGAGAACGGCATCAGTGGGGGAATGGGCAAGACGTTGACGTTTCTGCTGCCGCGGGACGTTTACCGGCGCTTCACCGTGAGGGCCGGGTTGCATCCAGAATTGGGGGCAAAGGGGCGGGTCGAGTTCACGATTTCCGGTGATGGCAAACCGTTGACCTCGGTGATTCTGAATGGAAGCGATCCGGCGAGGCTGATTGAGTGCGAGCTTCCGAATGTCAGCCGTTTGCAGCTCAGTCTCACCTCGCGTGGGATCGACGCGAAGAGTGCCTACGCGATTTGGGCGGATCCGGCGTTGTGGAAATGAGGCGCCTTGGGATCGTACGGATTTTCCTTGGATTCAGGTTGGGTTGATCCGTTGGAGAATGGAATGACCTTCGGGTGAGGCTTTTTCCTGCCTCAAGGTCATCAATGAAAACCATCTTTAGCTCTCTCCTGTTGACCGGATTGGCCTGTGCGGCGGAAGCCCAGCGGGTCACCACGGTGGCTCCGGAACCGGCATCCGTCCTGCCCATGAGGCCATTCCAATATACGGGAACGGTGGGACGAACGTTGGCGGAGAGCGATCCGCCGCAGTTTCCTCAACCGGTGCGCCCGCCTAAGGGAGCTCCGAACATAGTGTTTATCCTCATTGATGACGCCGGCTATGGGCAGTTTGGGACCTTTGGAGGCCAGGTGCCGACTCCAGCTCTGGATCGAGTGGCTAAGAACGGTTTGCGCTTTACCCGCTTTCATACTACGGCGCTGTGCTCCCCGACCCGGGCGGCGTTGTTGACAGGGCGCAATCATCACTCATGCGGCAACGGGGTGATTACAGAAGCGGCGACGGGCTACGATGGATATACCGGGATACTCGGAAAGGATGTGGGCACCTTCGCCGAAGTCTTGCGTCAACACGGCTATGCCACGGCTTGGTTCGGCAAGAATCACAACACGCCTGATTGGGAGACCAGTGCCGCTGGACCGTTTGACCGATGGCCGAGTGGACTTGGATTTGACTATTTCTATGGGTTCATGGGTGGGGATAGCGATCAATGGCATCCCACTCTGTATGAGAACCACCAACTCGTGCCTCCGTCGGGCGATCCGAATTATATTCTGACCAAGGATTTAGTGGACAAATCAATTGCTTGGCTCCGGCAAATCCGCTCGATTGACGCGGAGAAGCCGTATGTGCTCTATATGGCCACGGGAGCGACCCATGCCCCGCACCATGTGCGGCCGGAGTTCATCGCGAAGTTCAAGGGACAGTTCGACGCCGGTTGGGACATCTACCGCAAGCAGACCTTGGAACGGCAAAAGAAACTTGGTGTGGTCCCCCCTGATGCGAAACTGACATCGCGTCCACAGGAGTTGCCTGCTTGGGAGACACTTTCTGCAGATCAAAAACGATTATTCGCCCGGATGATGGAAGTCTTTGCTGGGTTCACCGCCGAGACGGATCATGAGATGGGGCGGCTCTTGGATACGGTTGCCTCGCTCCCGGATGCGGACAATACTCTTATCTTTTATGAGGTAGGAGACAACGGCGCTTCAGCCGAGGGGGGCTTGGTGGGGCTGCTCAACGAAAACTCCTTCTTCAATGGCGTGCCGGAAACGATCGAGGAAAACATTAAAGCCATTGACGAGCTTGGAGGCCCGAAGCACTTCAACCACTTCCCGGCGGGATGGGCGCACGCCATGAATACGCCATTTCAGTGGACCAAGCAGATTGCGTCCCATCTGGGTGGCGTGCGCAATCCGTTGGTGGTCTCTTGGCCGGCTCGGATTAAGGATCCTGGAGGCGTGCGCGATCAGTTTCATCACGTTGTCGATTTGGCGCCCACGATTCTGGAAGCTTGCGGGATTGCTTTCCCTTCGATGCTCAACGGGGTGGCGCAGAAGTCGATAGAGGGCGTGTCGATGCTGTATGCAATTGATTCCCCGGGCGCTTTGGGGCGTCGTCGCAGCCAGTATTTTGAAATGTTTATCAACCGGGCGATCTACAGCGACGGATGGTGGGCAGCTTCACGAACCGGGATCCCCTGGGACACGGCGACTCCTCTTACCGATCCCGACGCGGCGAGCTGGGAGCTTTATCATCTCGATAAAGATTTCAGCCAAGCGATCAACCTTGCGTCGAAGCACCCGGAGAAATTGCATCAACTGCAGGAGGAGTGGTGGGCGGCTGCCTCCCGGTACAACGTGCTGCCGCTGGACGGCCGGAAAACGGAGCGACTGAACGCGGAGTTACAGGGGAGACCGTCGATGGCTGGGAACCGCAACTCGTTCACCTACTACCCTGGGACGTTGGCAGTGCCGGCGGGGAGTGCGCCGAAGCTCCTCAACAAGTCGTTTGTCGTAACTGCGGAGATTGACAATGAGGCGGAGGGGCCGGCCGACGGAGCGATTTTCTCGATCGGCGGAAGCGATGGAGGTTATGGACTATACATCCGCAACGGTTCGCCGGTGTTTGCCGGTAATTTTCTAAACCGCTCTATCACAAGAGTGACTTCACCGGATCCACTGCCAACAGGGCCTGTGACACTTCGAGCCGAATTCGACTACGATGGGGGCGGTTTGGGTAAGGGCGGGGAGCTGTCGCTCTACGTGAACGGTCAAAAAGCCGGCCAAGAGCGAATGGAACAAACACAATCGACGACGTTGGGGTTGGGCGGCACGCTGGATGTCGGTGCGGACACCGGGTCGCCGGTAGACGATGCCTACGCACCACCGTTCCGCTTTGGCGGGAAAATCAAACAAGTCACGGTGGAGTTGCAGCCGTGAAGTTGAAACGGCATCACACAGGCTACGGAAGTAGCGTCGCCCCCCTTAGAAGGCGGCAGAATTCCTTTTTGGAGAGTCGATGGTGCGTGCCTTCTTTGGTCGCTGGGTCCTTCAGAAGCTTGTAGTCTACCGCTAAGCGTTCCAGGTTGACGATCCGGTAGTGGTTCTCGCCTTTGCGCCAGACTTGATTCTGCTGCAATCGCATCGCGGAATTAGACTGCGGACGCCTCAATGGTAATGAAGACGCACTTCGATGTCGGAGTGTGGCTGATAGCGGCGACGCTGTCGATCGGGACAAGCGGGTTGGCTTCTGGATAATACGCGGCGGCCATGCCTTTGGGCTGGTCGTAAGGGATGGCAAGGAACTTTTCGACTTTGCGCGTTTTGCCTTGCCAATGGCTGGTGATATCGACGGGCTGCAACGGCTTCAATTCGCGCTCCTTCATATCCTCGGGATTGAGGAAGATAATCCGGCGCTGGTTACCGATTCCACGGTAGCGGTCGTTCATGCCGTAGACCGTGGTATTGAACTGGTCATGGCTGCGTAGCGTTTGCAGGATGAGCTGGCCGGGCGCTGGGTTGATCTCCGTGAGCGGGTGGACGAAGAAAATCGCTTTGCCCGCCGCCGTGGGGAACGCTCGCTGTTTGGCTGGATTCGGTAAATAGAAGCCGCCGGGTTCGCGGACGCGGCGGTTGAAGTCGGTAAAGCCGGGAATGATGGCTTCAATTTCGTCGCGGATTCGGTCGTAGTTCTCGATCCAAACGCGCCATGGCATTTTGGTGTCGAGCCCGAAGGTGGCCTCGGCAATCCCGGCGACGATGGCGCACTCGCTTTTGAGATAGCGGGAGGCGGGTTTCTCGCGGCCGAGGGATTGTTGGACCACTCCCATGCTGTTCTCCGTGGTGACGAACTGGGGGCCGAAGACCTGTTTGTCGCGTTCGCTCCGGCCGAGGCAGGGGAGGATGAGGGCGGTTTTGCCGGTGATGAGGTGGCCGCGGTTCAGCTTCGTGGAGATCTGCACCGTGAGATCGCAGGCTTGGAGCGCGGCGGCGGTGAAGTTGGTGTCCGGGGAGGCTTGCAGGAAATTCCCGCCGAGGCCGATGAAGACCTTCACGGAGCCTTCCGCCATGGCGCGGATGGCGTGGACGACGTCGAATCCTTCGGCTCGCGGCGCTTTGAAGGCGTAACGTTCTTCGAGGGCGTCCGAATACGAATCCGGCATGAGGTGGAAGACGCCCATGGTCCGGTCTCCCTGGACGTTGGAGTGGCCGCGGACAGGGCAGAGGCCAGCGCCGGGACGGCCGATGGCTCCGAGGAGGAGGTGGAGATTCACCACTTCCTGGATGGTGGCGACGGCGTGAGGCTGTTGGGTCAGGCCCATGGCCCAACAGGTGATCAGTTTGCGGCGCCGGGCGCACTCGGCGGCGAGTTTTTCGATCGCGGCTCGCTCAATGCCGCTGGCGCGTTCCAGCTCGGCCCAGTTGAGGGATTTGAGGTGCTTAAGATATTGATTGTAGCCTTTCGTGTGGGCGCGGACGAAGGCGTGGTCAATGCGGTCGGCATCGTGCTCGACAATGGCTTTGCACAAGCCTTTGAAGAGGGCTTGGTCGCCGCCGATGCGGACCTGAAGGTATTCGGCAGCCAGGGGCGTGGCCATGCCGAGCATGCCGACGGCTTCCTGTGGGTGGGCGAAGCCTTTGAGGCCGGCTTCGATGAGCGGGTTGACGGCGATGATGCGGGTGCCGTTGCGGACGGCTGCCTGGAGGGTCGTCAGCATCCGCGGGTGGTTCGTCCCGGGATTTTGGCCGACGCAGAGGATGGTTTGGGCTTCGAGGAAGTCGTCCAGGGTGACGGTGCCTTTGCCGATTCCGATGGCGCCGCCGAGGGCAAAGCCGCTCGACTCGTGGCACATGTTGGAACAGTCGGGCAGATTGTTGGTGCCAAAGCGGCGGGAGAAGAGGGCCCAAAGGAAGGCGGCCTCATTGCTTGCGCGTCCAGAGGTGTAGAATGCGGCTGCGTCGGGATTGGGAAGGGCGTTGAGATGGGAAGCGATCAGGGCAAAGGCTTCATCCCAGGAGATGGGCTCATAATGCATCGCACCTTCGCGGAGGACCATCGGCTCGGTGAGGCGGCCGGCTTTCTCGAGCCAATAGTCCGACTTCTCGAGCAGACTGGCCACGGATCGGCGCTTGAAGAACCGTCGGTTGGCCCGGGCGAGCGTCGTCTCCGAGGCCAAGGCTTTGGCGCCGTTTTCGCAGAATTCGAACGGAGAGCGGTGATCGTCGGGATCGGGCCAAGCGCAGGAAGGGCAGTCGAACCCGTTCTTCTGGTTGAGCCGGGTCATCAGTTTGGCGCCGCGCATCACGCCGGACTGTCCGAGCACGTGTTTGAATGACTGGATGACGGCCTGGGAGCCGGCGGCGTGCTTTTTGGACTTTCCGACGCGGACGCGAACCGGTTCGAGAGGAGGGTGGCTGCCGGTGCCGGAAGGAGGGTCTGAATGCATCTTGGGGCTGGACTGGCTCGTCCGTACGAAACTGTCGTACGAAAGTTTCGCGAGAAAGGGTTTCAAAGTCAACAATGTGTGACGGGCAGCGGCGGGCGTGGAGTTACTGCAACAATTTTGCATTTAGCCCTTGCGAAGCTCCTCTACGCATGGCAACACGGTGAGAATCTCCCAAGATTGCCCATGAAACAATTCTCCTTCCTGACCTTCCTCGTTGGCTTGCTCTTGGCCGGAACCGCGACGGCGAACCTGAAAGTGGCCACGCTCCATCCGCTGATGTCGGATCTCGCCTCGAACGTGGGCGGTTCCCAGGTGACGGTCGTCAGTTTGCTGAAACCAGGGGGCGATCCGCATGAATTTCAGCCGTCTCCGGGTGATTTGGCCCGGATTCGTGATGCGGGCGTGATTTTGGCTTCGGGCAAGGGGTTGGAGCCGTATCTCCCTAAGTTGCGGGACAACTTGGCCCCAGGACAGAAGATCGTCGAAGTAGGCCGGACCATTCCCTCGATCCGGGTTTCATCGGGCGATGAGCTATTCATCTGCTGCCCGGCGCATGCTTCTGGGGGAATCGATCCGCATTGGTGGCACAGTGTTTCTGGGATGAAGCGGGCGACGCGGGTGGTGGCGGAGGCTTTCGCCGAGTCGGATCCAGGGAACGCAGGGGCCTATTCCGCCGGCGCGGCGGCTTACACGGCGAAGCTGGACGCGCTCGATGGCTGGGTGAAGGGGCAATTCGCCCGGGTGCCGCGCAATGACCGCAAGCTCTGCACGGCGCACCTCGCCTTTGGCTACCTTTGCCGCGACTACGGTTTCCGGGCGCTTCCGGTGCAAGGCTTGTCCCGGGAATCGAGCCCATCTCCGCAGTATCTGGCGGAATCGATCAACGCCATTAAGCGCGAGAAGGTGCGGGCCATCTTCCCAGAAACGATTGCCAATCCCAAGGTGTTGGAAGCGATGGTCTCCCAGACGGGGGCGAAGCTCGGGCAACCGTTGATCGCCGATGGGACCGGCACGGGCGCGGCCGCCACCTACGAGGGGATGATGCGGCAGAACGTGAGCCGGATTGTGGCCTCTCTCGCTCCTTGACGGATTTGCGCTGGGCATGCGTGGTTGGCCATTGCTGGAGTTGTTGGGACTGAGCGTCGCCTTGGCGTTGCTGGTGCTGCCGCTCCACGCCTTCACGCTGGGTCGTCGGCCGGTTACCGATGCCGATCCATCGCCCAAGTCCTTCGTTTCCCCGTCGGAACCTATCGAGCGGACGGCGGCGCGGATCAGCGCCCGGTTCGCGCATCCTCCGCGGAGGATGCGGGTATCGAGTGAGGGGGAGACGATTTGGGAAGTTTCGTCTCCGGCTGGTCAGTTCGCTTCCAGCGAGTGCGACCTTCCCATCGCGGCGATGGGGATCGAGTTGCGGGTCGAAGCAGAATGGCCTGCGGGAACGGCTGAGACGGTCGTTGAGCTGGCCCTGGAGCCGGATGGACTGGAGACTCTTGCCCGGACCGCCTGGGGAAAGGGAACCCTGGATGCCATTCTCACATACAAGTGGCCATGAATTCTGAGAACGGCGCGATGTTGATTCCGTGGGGCACCGAGGCTGGATGCGCCCACACCCACGCCTTGCAAGTGTCGGGTTTGAGCGTGGATTATGGGAAGATCGCGGCGTTGCGCGACGTCACGTTTGAAGCACGATGCGGGCAATCGCTCGCGCTGATGGGCCGCAACGGGGCGGGAAAGAGCACGCTGCTGAAGGCACTGGCCGGATTGGTGCCGTATTCGAGCACTCGTGGCGGCATTGTTTGGCGTGGGCAACCGGTGGAGAAGAATCGGCGGGAAATCGCCTATTTGCCGCAGCGGGAAGAGGTGGATTGGAATTTCCCGATCACGGTTCGCGGGTTGGTGGAGATGGGACGGTATGCGCATCTTGGGGCGTGGCGCCGTTTTGGGACGCGGGATCTGGAGGTCGTGGACCGGGCGCTTGACGCCATGGAGCTGAGGTCGTTGCAAGACCGGCCGATCTGTCGTCTCTCCGGCGGACAACAACAGCGGGCGTTCATCGCGCGTGCTCTGGCGCAGGAAGCGCACGTGCTATTGTTGGATGAGCCGTTTGCGGGCCTCGACCGCGAGGCGGCGGGAATGTTGCAGCGGTTGTTTCAGCAACTGACCGCAGAGGGACGGCTGGTGCTGGCTTCTCACCATGACTTGGGGACAGTCCGGGAGACGTTTTCCCATGCGTTGCTGCTGAACGTGGCGCCGGTGGCTTACGGGACAGCGGCGGAAGTCTTTACGGAGCAAAATGTCCGGCTCGCCTTTGCCGCCTGAGAGATGATGAGCATCGGCGAAATCTTGGCGTATGAGCACAACCAAGAGGCGATCTTCGCGGGCGCCCTGATCGGTTTCGCGAATGGATATTTAAGCGGCTATATTGTGCTTCGCAAATCGGCGCTGATGGTGAGCTCGCTGTCGCACAGCCTGCTGCCGGGTTTGGTGGTGGCGAGCTTTCTGGTGGGGCTGTCGGCGTTGTCCGGATTTGCTGGGGCGCTGATCGCGGCGTTGATCGTCGGATTGGGGGCGATTTTGATCTCAAAGCGCTCGCCGCTGGATGGGCATTCCGCGCTAGGAATTTTGCATACCGGGGCGTTTGGGGCGGGACTGTTGCTCTTGAGCCGGGCACCCGGAAACGTGGATCTGGATCATTGGCTCTTTGGCGACATTCTCGGGCTGGCGGACGCGGATCTTTGGACGGCACATGGCATCAGTGCTGTGGTTCTGCTGACACTGACGGCGTTTCAACGGCCTTTGCTGCTGATGCTCTTTGAGCCGTCGGTTGCGCGGTCCGTGGGCGTGCCGGTGAAGCAGTTGGATCACTTGTTGATGGCGCTGTGCGTGCTTGCGTTGGTGAACTCGCTCCAGGCGGTGGGCTGTATTTTGTCGATCGGTTTGCTAGTCACGCCGGCGGCGATTTTGCATCTCTTTGCGTCTTCTCCGCGGGTTTTGTTCTGGGGCGGCGGATTGCTCGGGGCGGCGGCGTCGGTGGCGGCGGTATTTTTATCAAACTGGTTCGATTGCCCGACGGGGGCGACCATTGTAGTGCTTTTGGCGGGAGGATTTTTGCTGGCGTTCGTGGCTCGGCAAATCAGCGATGCGGTGATGCGGCCGTCGGCTTGAAAGAACAGGAAGCTTAAGTAATGCAACAAAGTTGCGAAAACCCGTTTGACAGTTTTGTGATGATGTGGAGAGTTGGCGGGGCTATGAACAAAGTTTCGCGCACGACTGGGGCATGGGTAGGGATGCAACTGCTTGTGGCCACGATGGCTTCTGGGCAGACTGGCTCGAACCGGGAACAGTTTGATGCGCAGCAGGACGGGCGCTACGTCTACGCGCCCTACACCGCCATGGGCTCACCGGTGGTACTTCCGATGGATGGCAAAATCGGGGAGCAGGATTGGCTCACCGGCCTGGACGTGAACTTGGGCGGAATCTTCTTCCCGCATGTGCACATCGATACGGCCCTCGGGAAATCGACGGCGGAGCCTGGGGATTTGCAGCTTGGGCACCACGACCCGAACATCAATGGATTTACTTGGCAGAATGTGGAGCTGGGAGTATCCGGGCGCTTCAACGAGTTCTTTGAAGGCTTCGCGACCTATGCCGGGAATGTGGACTCCGAAGGTCATTGGGAAGGGATTTATGAGGAGTGGTTTTTAAAGCTCCAGAAGTTGAACCTCGGCTCGCTAGGAGAGTTTGAGGTGCGTGGCGGGCGGATTTACAACCGGTTTGGGATTCAGAACACTTACCACCCGCACGGATTTGACTGGGCGGACCAGTATCTGGTGAACGGTCGGATTTTGGGCGAGGACTCGTTGACGATTATCGGGACGGACATCACTTGGAAGCTACCGTTGCCGTGGACCTCGCAAATTGACGTGGCGATTGGTGTGGCTCCGGAGCCGCACGGGCATCATCACCACGGGAGCCGGGAGATCGAGCAACAGGTGTTTGAAGCGGAGGGCGCCGCCTTTGATGACGTCATGACCGTGGCGAACTGGACGAACATCTACAACTACAACGACTTTCACCAGTTCCGGGCGGGCTCCTCAGGGGCTTGGGGCGATAATCAGTATGGGTTGGGTACAGAGATTTACGGGGCCCACGTCGAGTATCAGTGGCGGGAGAACGGATTTGCTCCCGGCGGCAAGTATCTCCGCTGGCGGACGGAAGCGATGTGGCGGGATTGGAGCGCGGATAGCAGTCGCTTCGCCGGTCATGAGGAAGAAGAAGAGCACGGTCATGAGGAAGGCGAGCATCATGAGGAAGACGAGCATCATGAGGAAGACGAGCATCATGAGGACGCGCCCCGGCGGGACAGTTTCGGCGAATTTGGGGTCTACTCGAGCGTGCTCTACGGCTTCAATCCCCGGCTTGAGGTTGGCCTGCGGGCGGAATATGTCGCCGGTGATTTGGCGGCAGGCTTGGACGACCGGTTCCGGATGGGCCCTGGCGTGACGTTTTACGTAAACGAGGCGCGGACCTTCAAGTTCCGCACTCAGTACAACTACGATCTCTCCCAAGAGTTCGGCACGGACCATAGCGTCTGGGGACAGTTCAGTATCACCTGGGGCGGACCTGAGGTGCGGTGAACGGTGGGGGGCTGGAAGATTG
>CAMCXS010000084.1 GCA_945883495.1 Akkermansia muciniphila | reverse complement strand
CTCACCACCGACGAAGGCAAGACCTGGTCCGGCAAGCTGCTGCTAGACGAACGCATCAACGTCTCCTACCCCGACATCGCGCAGGCACCGAACGGCGACATCTACGTCCACTACGATCGCGACCGCGCCGGCGCAGCAGAGATTCTCTTTGCCCGTTTCCGCGAGGAAGACGTGCAGGCGGGCAAGCTCGTCAGCAAAGACGCCGTGTTGAAGAACCTCGTCAAAAGCAAGCTGGGGATGAACCGCGGCGGCATGGATGCGAAGACATCTTCCCAGGAACCCAGGTGAGCACGAAAGAATTGCAATGAACATGAAGCCCACCCTCACACTCCTCACCGTCCTGTCCTTCCTGCCTCTGGTCGCGCTGCACGCTGCCGAAGCACCGATGCCCAACCGTTCAACCATGCGAGGTGTCATGGTGCCTCGTGTCACAGGCGAGTGGATCCATGTTTACAAGCCGGGACCTGACATCTTCCCCGGTCCAGACACGCCACGGTTCAAAGCGGGCCAGCGTCATGACGACTGGCAGGTCAACGACCACGCCATCTTGAAAGGGCCAGACGGCCGGTGGCATGCGTTCGGCATCACCCATCCGGCCGTGGCGGATGGCGAACCCAACCCGCACGAGGCTGAGTGGCTTTTGTTTCATGCCGCCGCACCCCGAGGTCCCTTGAAACAGCATAGCGCGGCCGGACAGTGGCTGGATCAGCCGAAAGTTCTGCCGCCGGCCCGGCGCCCAGACGAGATTCGGGAAATCCATTCGCCCTTCATCGTCCACCACGACGGTCAGTATTGGATGGTCTATGGCTACAGCCCGATTCGATATGCAACCTCCGCCGATCTCTGGTCCTGGCAGCCGAAGGGCGAGCTGTTCCGCCAGGAGGGCAGCGCACGGGACCCCTCCATCATGAAGCACAACGGGGTCTTCTACATGTCTTACACCAGCCGCCAGAGCATTCTCGTGCGGACCTCGCGCGATCTGGTGACTTGGGGCGATCCTGTCAGCGTGTTCTCGCTGCCCCAGGGGGAAACCGGCGGGCCGGAGTCACCCACACTGCTGGCATTGCACGGCGGCTTCTATCTCATCTGGTGCCGCTGGGATGCGAAACTAAGCGGCAAAGGCATCACCTATCAGGATCGCAGCTTTGTCTATCATTCCGACGATCCATTGAACTTCAATGACCGCGCCTCTGTCGCGGAGATTCCCGGACATGCTCCGGAGTTGTTTCAGGATGAGGATGGCGACTGGTGGATTTCGAGCGCCGAACGGCCCTACCGCGGGATCAGCCTCGCCCCGGTGAAGTGGGAACTCCAAAAGTAACCGGAGGACAACCTGTATGACGACTCATTCGAGACCGCCCCTGGCGTTTGTCATCGCGCTTCTGCTCACGTCGTCGGCGCTCCCTTCCGCCGACCATCCGGCCAAGCCCAAGACCGCCACAGCGCCCGAGTTTGTCGCCATCACCGATGATCCGAAGCTGCCACGGGTGCTGCTGATGGGTGATTCGGTGTCCATCGCGTATGCGCTGGAGGTGCGGAAGCTGCTCGCGGGCGTGGCGAATGTGCACCGCGTGCCGGCGAACTGTGGCTCGACGAAAGTGGCGGTCGGTTACTACGGGCTCGTGCGGTGGCTGCCGGACGCGAACGAGAAATGGGACGTCATTCACTTCAATCACGGCCTGCATGACCTCTCGTATCGTTTCGCCGATGATCGCGACAAGAACGACCAGGGCGAATACGCCTCGCCCACGAACGGCGGGCACCAAAACGTGCCGCCGGAGGTCTATGAGAAGAACCTGCGACAGATCATCGCGCGGCTGAAGCAAACCGGCGCCAAGCTCATCTTTGCCAGCACCACGCCCGTGCCGGAAAGCGATGCCGCAAAGTATGTGAAGGACAGCGAACTGCCCTACAACGAGATCGCGAAGAAAGTCATGAGCGATGAAGGCGTGACCTGGAACGACCTCTGCTCGCTCGTGAAGCCACGGCAGGCCGAGCTGCAGATTCCGCGCAATGTCCATTTCCAGGCCAAAGGCTCGTCCGTGATGGCGAAGCAGGTGGCGCAGATGATTCAGAACGCCCTTTCCGCACGTAAAACCCAGCCATGAATACCCGCCGCCAATTTATCGCTGCTACCGCTGGAGCTGCTGCTGTCTCGTCGAAGGCGGGCGCGGCTGAATCCAAGCCCGAGATTCGTTATTCGATGAATCCCACGCCGCCGAAGATCGGGCCGCACACGGGCACGCTGGATGTTTTTGTCCAGAAATTGAAGCCACGGGGCAATGTACTGCTTTCGTTTCTCAACGACGAACATGCCGATCTGGCGGCCTGGAAGGCAAAGGCCCGCGCGAAGATGCTGGAACTGCTGCACTACTCACCGGAGCCGTGCGAGCCGCAGGAGGAAGTGATCTCGCGGAAGGACTGTGGCGACTACATTCGCGAGGAGATCCGCTTCAACACCACACCGGTGTTTCGCGTGCCGGGCACGATTTTGATCCCGAAGGGGCTCACCAAGCCCGCGCCTGCCGTGGTGCTGCTGCATTCGCATGGGGCCTACTACATGTGGGGCCGCGAGCGTGAACTGGAGGGCGATGACGTGCATCCCACGCTCATCGAGATGCGGGAATCCTACGGGAAGAAGGCCATCGGCACCGAGATGGTGCGGCGCGGCTATGTGGTGATCAGCATCGACATGTTTTTCTGGGGTGAGCGACGCATGGTGCTGGAACCCGATCCGCAGGAGTGGAAGGACCGGCCCGTGGGCATCAGCAGTGAGTCGGTGGTGAAGTTCAACCAGCGCAGCAATGCCAGCGAGCAGCTCATGGGCCGCACCTTGCTCAGCGCGGGAGTCACGTGGTCGGGCATCCTCGCGTGGGATGACATCCGCACGGTGGACTATCTCGTGACGCGGCCCGAGGTGGACCCGCAGCGCATCGGCTGCGTGGGCCACAGCGTCGGCGGACTGCGCAGCGCCTATCTCGCGGCCTTGGATGATCGGATCAAAGCGGCGGTCGTGTGCGGATGGATGTGTTCGTTTCCCAATCAGCTTGCTAAGCACGTCCGCGACACCATCGGCCACAGCAAAATCATCCCCGGCATCTACCGCCTCATGGATCATCCCGACATCGCCTCTCTCGCGATGCCGAAGCCGCTCCTGGTGATCAATGGCATCCAGGACCCGCTCTTCGAGCCCGATGGCGTCCGTGCAGCTCATGCTAAACTGGCGAAATGCTACGCCAAAGCCGGTGCCCCCGATCACTTCAAAGGCATCATCGAAGAACGCCCGCACGAGTTCAACGCCGAGCGACAAGCCGATGCCTGGGCGTGGTTTGAAAAGTGGCTATGAACCGGAAACAATAGGCAGAAGAATGGGGGCAAAAGAATGATGCTTTATTCTTCTGCCCCCATTCTCCTGCCTTCAATAAATCGTCGCAAACAGCACCAACAACATGATCTCCCGCTTCACCCACATCTTGAGCATCGCCTTTCTCATCGCTGGAAGCCCACTGCATTCAGAAGTCCCGCCTGAGGTCGCGAAAGTGCTACTCGAACAAAAAGCCGCCACACCTTTGCCCAAGCCCAAGGGTGACGTGGTGCAAGTGAAGACCGCCACGGAGCTGGAGCAGGCCGTTCGGTCCCTGAAATCGGGCCAAACCATCGTACTCGCCCCTGGAGAATACCGCATCACCCACGACCTCGTGCTTGGTGCCAATACACCCGAGCCGCTGCGCAACATCGGCTTCCGTGGCGCGACCGGGAAGCGCGAGGACGTCATCATTCGTGGGCCAGGGCAGGAAAACACGGAGGGCAACCCACAAAGCTGTTTCCAGTTCAACAATGTGGATGGCGCTTTGGTCGCCGACATGTCCATCGGCGACTTCTTCCATCACCCCATCATGCTGCATGGCCGATTCGGCTGCCGTGCCGTGCGCATGCGCAATCTCCGCCTCTTCGACGCCGGTGAACAGTTCGTGAAAGGCACCAGCGGAGGACCAGGCCGCATCGGAGCCAAGGACTGCATCGTCGAGCACTGCCTCATCGAATACACCGACATCGGACCCATCGCGAATAAGGGCTATACGCAAGGCGTGGACATTCACCGTGGCGACCGCAACATCGTCCGCGACTGCGTCTTTCGGAACATGCATGTGAAGCCGGGGCTGAGGTTCCAGCACGGCCCAGCCGTGCTCATGTGGAATGACTCGCGCGACTCCATCGTCGAGCGCTGCGTCTTCCTCGACTGCGACCGCGGTGTCCAATTTGGCGTGAATGAAAAACCCAAAGACGGCCCCAGCGACCACTCCGGCGGCGTCATTCGAAACAACTTCTTCTACACCTCACGCCGCATCACCAATGCCGACGCGCCGATTCTGGCGTGGAACTCACCCGGCACCAGAATCCTGCACAACACCATCCTGACCAACGGCACCTGTCCCAACGCCATCGAGTATCGCTTCGCCAACACCAAGGGTGTCATCATCGCGAACAACCTGACCGACGCCAATATCCTCTCCCGCAACGACGCCGAAGCCGAAGTGTATGGCAACCTAACCAAGGCGACACCCGCGATGTTTGCCGACGCAGCCGGCTGCGACCTCCATTTGAAATCACCCGTCACCAGCATCGTCCGCGCCGCAGAAAAACTCCACCCGCCTTTGACCGCCGCCGATTGCGCCGACGACTTCAACGCCCACCCCCGCCGCACCGATGCCCCCAGCGACATCGGAGCCGCCGAACATCGAAGCTCGCCCGCTGCGAAGGAGTAGCGGCATCGAGCGAATGCAGGCTCCCAATCCATACCCAAGCCGCCCCGTTGATTCGAATGAGATGAACTCACGCCTTCCACTTTCGGCCCCGCACGTGCCATCCGTCCAGTGCGCCTGGATTCGACCACCAAGCATGGTCGCCATGCTTCTTTGGGCCGCTGCATCGCTTTTCGGTACCGAACCGTCACCCGTGTCCGATTCCGCGCGGCCTGCTCGGCAGCACACTCGTCATTTGCATCAGCGAGTTTGGCCGCCAGCCTGGAGCCCAAGGCAAAGGCCGCGATCACAGTCTCGGAGCCTTCACCGCCTGGATGGCGGCGGCATCCAAGGCGGCACCGCGTATGGCAGCACCGACGACCTCGGCTTCAAAGCCGCCGAGAATCCCGCCTACTGCTAGGACCTCCACGCCACCGCGCTGCACTTGCTCGGCCTGTACCACGAGAAACTCAGCTTCTACAACAACGGCATCGCCCGCCGCCTCACGGATGTGCACGGGCATGTGCTCAAAGAGATCACCGCATAGATAATGAAGCGCACACTCACCCTCACCTTCCTCACCGCCCTGCTGCTCGCGCCGGTGGCCGCATCCGCCCAAGCCAAACCCGAAGTCGCCAACGCCACCAAGGCCGCAAAGCGCGCCTGGGAATCCGCGCCTGCTGAAAAGAAGGCGCTGTGGCAGCAGCAGCGTGACGCATTGAAGCACATCGACCTCAGCGAGGACGCACAGCGGCAAATCGTCATCGCACGAGGTTCGCCGAAGCCGGACGAGTATCACGCGCATCCCACCACGGCGATGCTGGCGGACAACAAGACGATCTTCTGCGTCTGGAACCTCGGTCACGGCGGGCACGCGGGGCCGATGGCTCGCAGCGAGGACGCGGGGCTGACCTGGGCGCGCATGGATGACGCGCTGCCGCCGAACTACGTCAACTTCAAGAACTGCCCGAGCATCTATCGAATCACCAATCCGCAGGGCAAAGAGCGTTTGTGGGTCTTTGCCGCACGCACCTTGACCGAAAAGGAGAACCCCAAGCCCATGGCAGGCCGTCACGAAGGCTACATGCCGCGCATCGTCAGCGAGGACGACGGCAAGACCTGGCGCGAGCTGCCGCCCCTCGGCGGACCGATCCGCAAGGAGGATCCGTTTCGCAACATCATGACCTTCTCAAGCATCGTGCGGCTGAAGGACGGCTCCTCGCTCGGCCTCTTCCATCGCGGCAGTGGCATCGGCGAGGAAGGCACGCTGCAAGTGCTGCAATCCATCACCCGCGACGGCGGCTTCACCTGGTCCGCGCCCACAATCGCCTGCGATGGCACGAAGCTCGACGGCAAGCACCCCTGCGAGCCCTATGTCTTCCGCTCGCCCGATGGCAACGAGCTTTGCTGCCTCATGCGCGAGAACCGCCGCAGCGGCACGAGCCTCGTCATGTTCAGCCGCGACGAGGGCCAAACCTGGTCGCCAGCCGTGGACACGCCCTGGGGCCTCACGGGCGACCGCCACCACGGCATCCGCCTCCCTGATGGCCGCCTCGTCATCGTCTTCCGCAACGCCTCGCCGAACGCGAAGGACAAAGGCTTCATCGCCTGGGTCGGCACTTATCACGACATCAAGGAAGGCAAGCCGGGCCAGTATCGCGTCAGCCTGTTGAAGACCTTCAAAGACGGCTTCTATCCCGGCCTGCATCTTCTGCACGACGGCACCACCGTCGCCACGACGTATGCCAACTACCGCCAGGAAGACATCGGCTGCTCCATCGTCAGCGTGCGCTTCACGATGAGCGAGGTGGATGGGATGGCGAAGGCCCAAAAGTAGTCCGAGCGAAAGCGAACCGCATGAAGCGCATACTCACATTCCTCGCCGCCCTGCTGCTCGCATCGCTGGCCGCGCTGCATGCCGATGACATCCCAAAACAAAAGCCCAACGTCCTCTTCATCATCTCCGACGACCTCAAACCGGTGCTCGGCTGTTACGGCACGTCGTGGATCCAGTCGCCGAACATCGACCGGCTGGCGGCGCGAGGAACAATCTTCACGGCGAACTACTGCCAGGTGGCGTTCTGCGCGCCGACAAGGTTCAGTTTGCTCACTGGTTTGCGACCGGACAGCACCGGCGTGTATCTCAATCCGGATCAGCCACAGGACCTGCTTCGCACCCGCCTGCCGGAGATTGTGACGCTGCCGCAGCAGTTCAAAAACCACGGCTACATCACCCATCCGCTGCACAAGGTCTTTGATGGCCGCACCGTGGATCAGGGACACGACGCGGCTTCGTGGACCGTGCCGTATGGTCCCTGGGAAATGGCTCCTGGTGAGAAGCCCGCGCCGGGCGGTTATCAGGATCCCGCGACGAAAGCCCGGCTTGCTGAGGCCCTGAAGCAGGGCAAGCCAGCCGCAGGGCCGGCGACGGAGGCGTGCGACATCCCGGACAACGCCTACCACGATGGCGGTGTGGCCCACACGGCGGCGAAGCGCATCCGGGAGTTTTCCCAGAAGGAGCAGCCCTTTTTCCTCGCAGTCGGTTTCGTGAAGCCGCACCTGCCCTTCATCGCGCCGAAGAATTACTGGGATCTCTACGACCGCGCCGCTCTTCCACTCGCGTCGTTTCAGACCTTGCCCGATGGCAGCCCGAACGATCTCGCCTTCTACAGCAACTCGGGCGAGCTGCGAGCTTACTCGGATGTGCCCAAGACGGGGCCAATCCCCGAAGCGCAGCAGCGCGAACTCATCCACGGCTATGCCGCCTGCGTCTCCTACATCGATGCGCAGGTCGGTCTGCTCATGCAGACGCTGGCGGACTGCGGCGTGGCGGACGACACCATCATCTGCTTCTGGGGCGACCACGGCTGGCATCTCGGTGAGCACGGGCACTGGGGCAAGCTGACCAACTACGAGGACGCCGCCCGCGCACCGCTCATCATTTCCGCTCCCGGTGTCGCCGGTGGCAACCGGGTCACTGTGCTCACCGAGTTTCTGGATGTCTATCCGACACTCTGCGAACTGGCCGGTCTGCCGATTCCGGCGCACGTCGAGGGCAAGAGCCTGGTGCCGCTGATGCGCGGCGAAGACGTGCCCCTCCACCAAGCCGCTCTCACCCAGATGAGTCATGGAAGAGGCAAAAACGGAACGATGGGCTGGGCCATCCGCACGCCGCGTTATCGCTACATCGAATGGCGGGCCGCCGATTTCAGCGCGGACAAGCCCGTCTTCGGCAGCCATGCGCAGGCCACGGAACTCTACGACTACGAGTCCGATCCGACGGAGCGCGAGAACCTCGCCGAAAAAGCCGAGCACGCCGCCTTGGTGAAACGGCATCAAGCCCTCTTCGACCAACTGCTGCCGCACCTGCCGAACCGAGAATCGCAATGAAGCTCTTTTCCCTACTCATCAGCGTTCTGGCGTTGTCCGTTTCGGTCTCTGCCGCCGCCATCGACCGCCCCGCTGCGCCTTTGCGTGAAACCGTTCCCGGTCTCCGCATCGAAACACAGGCCAATCCCGGCCACGCCGCCACCGAATGGCAGTTCCGCCTCCGGGCACCCGGTGCAGGCGAGTCTCCGCTCTACGAAAACCTGAAGTCCGCCGATTTCGAAGTCACCTTCCCGCCAGATGCCAAGGTGCGTCTGCACTGGAGCAAAGGCAGCCACTCCGAGCCGGGTGATTTCGAACCGAAAACGAACCCGCTCGTCCAGGGCGAACCGTTTGTTCTCGAGTCCTTCGGCGGACGCTCCTCGGATGGCGTGATGCCCTACTTCAATCTCGCGGGCGAAGGCGGCGGGCTCATCGTGGCGATCGGCTGGACCGGGGATTGGAAGGCGTCTTTCGAACTTCTAGGCAATGGCAAGGTGCACGTCACCGCCGGCCTGAAACGCACGAGCTTTCGTCTCGCACCCGGCGAGGAAGTGCGGCTGCCTTCCCTCCTCGTTATGAACTACGACGGCGACTGGATCGACGGACAGAACCAGTTCCGCCGTCTCATGCTGGCGCACTTCACGCCGAAGCATCATCCGCCCATGACCCTCATGCCGCTGCAGGCCGGGGTGCATGGGATCTTTCCTTTCAACGAGACCTCCGAAGAAAAACTCGTGAAGCTCGCCGCCGACGTCGCCGCGCTCAAGCTGCCGCTCGACTGCTATCACCTCGATGCCGGCTGGCACGAAGGGGGCTTTCCCCGTGGGCAGGGCAATCCTCAGGCTGACCCCGTCCGCTTTCCGAACGGACTCGCGCCGGTGGGGGCCGCCGTGCGCAAGACGGGGATGCGCTTCCTCGCTTGGTTCGAGCCGGAGCGTGCCATGCGCGGCACCTGGCTGGAGCGCGAACATCCCGACTGGTTGCTGAAACCGACGGGCACACCGGAGGGACTGCGCTATCAGGAGCGGGACGGATTTCTCCTCCTCGATCTCGGCAATCCCATGGCAAGGCAGTGGGCCATCGAATCTATTTCTGAAGAGATCTCCCGCTCCAGCCTCGATTTTTACCGACAGGATTTCAATCTCTATCCCGCGTATTTCTGGCACACCGGCGAAAAACCCGATGAAGTCGGCTTGCGCGAAATCCGCCACATCAACGGCCTCTACGATTTTCTCGACGAACTGGCCCGTCGGCATCCCGATCTGATCCTCGACAACTGCGCGGCGGGCGGTCGGCGGCTCGACTTCGAGATGATGCGGCGCTGCATCGTGCTCTGGCGCAGCGACAACACCTGGGGCCACGAAACATTCCCCCAGAATGTCCAGGCCATGACCCACGGCCTTTCGCACTGGCTGCCGCTCCACGGACTCGGTGCCGCCGCCACCGACGATCTGGCCCTGCGCAGCGGGATGGGCGCGTGCGGCGGTTTCTCCATCAACTACCGCAATCCCAAAGCCGTCGCGGCGTTGCGCAAGCATCTCGACAGCTATCTCAAAGTCCGCCCCATCTACACCGGCGATTACTACCCGCTCACGTCCCACACGCTCGACACGACCTCATGGATCGCATGGCAGTTCCATCGCGCCGACCTCGGTGAGGGCGTCATCCAAGCCTTCCGTCGTCCTGAAGCGGCGACCGAGACGCTTACTGTGAAACTGCGCGGCCTCGACCCGCAGCAGCGTTACGAGATCGCAAACCTCGACAGTGGAAAGGAAGTCCGCACCGGCGAAGAACTCATGCGCGGTTTCGACATCACGCTACGCGAGAAACCCACTGCTGAAGTTTTCCTGCTGAAAGCCATCAACTGAAACATGCCATGCCCGCCCTCACCCTCTTCACCGCCCTGCTGCTCACGGCGCTGGCCTCGCTGCACGCCGCTGATGCGTCAGCCAAACCCAACATCATCTTCATCTATGCCGACGACTGGGGATGGGGTGACCTGGGCTGCCATGGCAACACTTGGCTGAAGACACCGAACCTCGACAGGCTCGCTAGCGAGGGGACCGACTTTCAGCAGTTCAATGTGCTCAATCCGGTGTGCTCGCCGAGCCGCACAGCGGCGCTCACGGGGATGTATCCGGCGAGATTCTCCGTGCATCAGCACTTCGCTGATCCGGCGCAGAATCATCAGCGCGGGATGCCGGATTGGCTTGATCCAAAGGCTCCATCGCTGCCTCGCTTCCTGAAGCAAGTGGGCTACCGCACCGCCCATTTCGGCAAATGGCACCTGACCAACGCCCAGACCGAAGGCGCGCCGAAACCGGAGGCGTATGGCTATGACGAAGCCTTAGTCTTCAACGGCGGCGCAGGATGGGCGTCCGCCGACCTTCATGCCACGGCAGCGAACACGGTGGCCTTTATCAAAGCCAATAAAGCCCAGCCCTTCTTCATCAACGCCTGGATTCACGAGAGTCACACGCCGCATGTCCCCTCACCGGAATCCATGGCGAAATGGAAGCATCTCGATCCCCAGAAGCAGGTCTATGCGGCCGTCATCACGGATGGCGACAATGCAGTCGGCACGATCCTCAATGCGCTCAAGGCCGAGGGATTGGAGGACAACACCATTGTCATGTTTTCCAGCGACAACGGCCCGGAACACACCGCCGCCAAAGACGCACCGCAGAAGACTGATCCGGATGCCCAAGTCACGGGCTACGACACCTTCTACAGCGTCGGCGAGACTGGTGGCATGAGAGGTCGCAAGCGCAGCTTGTTTGAAGGCGGCGTGCGCGTGCCCTTCATCGTGCGTTGGCCGGGGCACACGACTGCCGGTGCGAAAAACGACGCCACTGCCTTCTCCGCCGTGGATCTGCTGCCCACGCTTTGCTCCGCCGCTGGCGTCACGTTGCCTGCGGACTACAAGGGCGATGGCGAGAACCTGCTCGCCGCATTCAATGGCAAGGCTGTCCCACGCACTCGCCCGATTTTCTGGCAGTGGCTCGGCATGAAGTCCGAACCCGATTACTGGCCGCGTCTGGCGCTGCGTGAGGGGGATTGGAAGCTCGTCATGACCGACGATGCCCAGCGCGTCGAGTTGCATCACCTCACCCATGACCGTGCCGAGGCCAACGATGTCTCGAAGGCCCACCCCGAGATCGTCACTCGCCTGACCCAGCTTGCGCTCGGCTGGAAAGCCACGCTACCCACCGCGCCGAATCCCGAGTGTTTGAGCAAGCAGGCCATCCCGGCAAAGCCACGCCCGCCATTCTCCGGTGCCACAGGTTCCAATGTTCCCCCGGAAGTCCGCGCCAGGGCCTTCACCCGTTGGGACACGAACAAAGACGATATCATCAGCCTCGAAGAATACCAAACCGGACTCAAAGGCCAAGCCGACCTCGAAGCGCGCTTCAAGAACTTTGATAAGGACGGCGACGGCAACCTCACGCGCGGGGAGTTTGTCGGAAATTCACCCAAATAGCCTTTCAAACATCACACCATGAACCCCGCCCGAGCCCTCCTCACCGCCCTGCTGCTTGCGCCGCTGGCCGCGGAGGTCGCGAGGTGAGAACTGTGACACCCCGACCCAAGCATAGAACAAGCGAATGACCATGCACACCACACGAACATTGGGCACCTGGGTTATCGTCTTGGCCGTCACCGGAGGCACCCTGCTCGCTGCGGAGCCGTCCGCCGGGAATGCGACCAACCGGCCCACGCCCCAAGGTGCAAGAGACGTCGTAGTCTTTGCCGAGCCCCGCTCGTTTGCAGGCTGGCCGGCCAACAACGGCGCTTGGACGTGGAACGATGGAAAAGAAATCCTGGTTGGCTTCACCAAAGGACCCTTTGTGGAACAAGAGGGGCACAACATCGGAAAAACGGACCGCAAAAACCTGCTGGCTCGAAGCACCGACGGCGGAATGACATGGAGCACAGAAGAACCGTCCAATTTTGTTGGGAATAGCGCTCAGCCCGTCGCATCGCCGGGAGAGATCAACTTTGAAGCCCCGGGTTTTGCCATGCGGGTGATGGGCAATGCCTATCATGGTTCTACTGACAAGGCCGGCTCCTTCTTTGTGTCGGACGACAAGGGCAAGAGCTGGCAGGGCCCTTATCGGTTCAACGGTCTCATGGAAGACCCGAATCTTGCGGGCACGGAGTGCACCTCCCGAACCAGCTATCTCGTGACCGGACCCGAATCCTGTTTCATCTTCATGTCAGCCCGGCCCATTGACAAGAAGGTCGCCAACGCGCCCCAGTTTTTGAGTCCTTGGGACAAATCCTACGTCGCCGAAACCACCGACGGCGGGAAGTCCTTCCACTTTGTCTCATGGATCGCACCGCTCAGCGGTTCCTTCCGCGCCGTCATGCCTGCAGTCTGCCGTCTGAAGGATGGCTCCATCGTGGCCACCTTGCGTTGCAACCGGGTCGAACGAGACGCAAAGGGCGAGGCTTTCATGGCCGGACACGTGGATGCTTATGCTTCCGCCGACAACGGCACGACGTGGAGCTTTATCAGTCGCGTCGGAGAGACCGGTGGCAAGGAGCAGAATGGAAATCCTCCGGCATTGGTGGCGCTGAAAGACGGCAGGATCGCCTGTGCCTATGGCGACCGGAGAACGGCACAGATCAAGGCGCGGATGAGTTCCGATGCCGGCAGGACCTGGGACGACGAGCGGGTGTTGCGTGACGATTTTCAACCGGGCAAGGACCACAGCGCGGACCTCGGCTATCCCCGTCTGGTGACGAACCATGAAAACCAACTCGTGGTCACGTATTACTGGGCCGCCAAAGACAATCCCCAGGGCCATATTGCAGCAACGGTGTTTGAACCGTGACGCTCACTCGGATCGTCCTCATCGCAACGGAGCGCAGGTAGACCACGGGACGCCACCGCGCGAAAACGATCCCGAAACAATAATGAAACCCACCGTCTCCCTCTTCGCCGCCCTGCTGTTCGCGCCGCTTGTCCGCCCGGCCCATGCCGACCTCGTCGCGCACTTCCGCTTCGACGACGACCTGAAGGACGCCACAGGTCAGCACGAAGGCCGCCCGGTGGATCCCAAGCTCGCGCCTACCTTTGCCCCCGGACGCGTGGGAAACGCGGTGGTGATCGAAAGAGTCAATGCGGGCATCGAGCTGGCGAATCCTTCTGCAATCGACTTCACCCTCGCGACCTGGGTCAATGTGGGGAACTACTACGCGGAGATGCCGGGCTCTTCAAAGGCCGTGCCGATCTGACTGCCGCGCCCGACAAGTTCTTCGGAGTCTTCGGCAACGAGAGAATGCAAGGGCATGGTGAGGGCCAGGGCGAGTGGATCACCAACTTCCGCGCCTCGAACGGCCTCGTGCCGAACGGAGGGGCATCACATCGCGGTCACCTATCGCGCGGCGGAGGCGGCATCAAGCTTCAGCCCGTCGGCGGCTCGGGCGTGTGCCTTCCGAAGGCTCAGGTCGTGCCTTCCGAAGGCTCGGGCGTCCCTTCCGAAGGCTCGGGCGTCCCTTCCGAGAGCGTGGGGGGCGTTCGGCGCGTCCACTCGGCTAAGTTTCAAGCCGAACCTTAGGGCACTACCTTCAGCAGTCCGTTCATCACCCTCCAGTGACCGGGAAACGTGCAGAGGTACGGATAGTCACCCGGCTCCTGGGGCACGGTCAGGTGAATGACAAATTCGCCGTTCGGATTGACCATGTCCGTGTAGGCCAGCACATCGCTGCTCTCAGGCACATAATGCTTCGCCAAGCCCTCGGGATCGGCGATCATGAGATCGCATTTCTCGCCGAGTTTCTCCAATGAACTGGGCTTAGCGAGCAGCCAGTTGTGTGGCACCACGTCGGGATTCTTAAAGCGCAGGCTTATCTTCTCCCCGGGTTTTGCAATGAGTTCCTTTTGCACGTATTGCAGACCAAGCGCAGCTTCGACGACAAGCTCGCGCCCGGGATCGCCTTTCGCCCAGGGATTGGGCTTGGCGGGTTGCGGCACCGCCAGCCCCGCTTGCGCCGCATGAATCGTCTTCGCGATCTTGGTATAACTCGGAAAATTGGCAAACGGTTCCGCCAGGGCATGGGCCGTGAGGAACACATCATGCCCGGTGCTCACGCGGAGGTGGATTTGGTTCGCGGGGACGATTTGCGGGATTTCGATAAAGAGCGCACGCCCGCCTTCCAAACTCTGCACGCTCCGCACTTCCAACGGATCGTGCCCCGGCGTGTCCGCATACTTCACGGAATACTCCGGTGAACCATATTGGGGACCGTATTTGTAGTTCCAGCACTGCGCGAAGCATGTTCCGGCGTCTGCAACGCTCACGGGTTGATGGAATCGCAAGAGAACGCCGTTCTCTCGAACCTCAAAGCCCACCGGCACTGGCCTCGGGCCACCGGTGAAGCGCACTCGCTGAAAGCAACCATCCTTCGGTGTGTAGGTGCCCCACCCCGTCATTCCGTTGACGTAGAGATGGCCGTCGTTGGGATTGAACCTAGCGCACTGGGGCGCGGAATCGAAATTCCCGCTGATCTTCACCGCCGCGCCCTGCCAACGGCCCGCGACATTCTGGCGCATGACCAGCCACGCGCTGCCGCCGCCTGAGGAGAGATGGATGAAGTTATCGTCTCCCTTCAACGCGCCCCATTTCTCGCTGCTGATGAACGCTTGCGAACTCGCGCTGTTATCCTCACCTCGGGGAAGATAGAGCAGAACCGGTTCCGGCGGCTTCCCATCCCTGGGACCGCCTGCGCCAAAGTGGGCTCCGGTGTTGCGAGCCAGTTCGATCTGGCAAATGCTCGTCGCGGGCGTCCAGTCCCCTTCCTGCACGCTGGTGGTGACGAAGCGTCCGTCCGCGGAGATGCCGAGCCCATTGGGATTGCGAAAGCCGGTGGCGAGGACCTCCAATTCATCGCGCCCCGCAAGGCGACACACGCCTTGATTCCCAGAGGCAAGATACCAGCGTCCTTCCGCGTCCGTCTCTAGTCCGACAATATAATCATGTCCTCCCGGGGAGGTCTGCATCGCGTTTGTCACGCACTCATAGAAATCCGCTTCATCATCGCCATTCAGATCCTGTAAGCAGGTGATTTGGTCGCGCCCGAGCACGTAGAGCTTGTCGCTCACGATCTTCACACCGAGCGGCTGGTGCAACCCGGTGGCGAAGCGCTTCCAGCGCACCTTCTCCAACGTTTCATCAATGCCCTTCACGAGCCAGACCTCGCCGGTCATCGTCGCAATGGCGGCGGTGCCATCGCTATAGAAGTCGTGCGCCGTGATGAAAAAGAGCGTGCCATAGGGATTCTCAAAGGGGATCCCGATCCGGTCCGTGGCGAAGGGAGACTGTTCGCCCAACTCACCCTTGGTTTCGATCCACTGCGGCCATTGCGCCGCAGCAGGTTCGGGCATCGTGGATTCGCTGGTAACGATGATCACTTCAGAGCCCCGGCGGAACAGGCCACGATAGGTGCCCGAAAGTTTCCTTTCCTCCTTAGAAAGCACCGTGCCGGCCATCGGCGCCCCGGCCATGAACCCGTGCCGGGCATCGTTCAGCTTGAGGAAACCGCCGCTCCACTCCAGCCGCCACGCCATGCGTTCCGGATCAAACACCGCCGCTTTGTCACCAGATCGAACGCAAACTCCCTTCGGCACGCTAATTCCGCCGCCTTTGAAGACACCGCAAAATAGCGGTCCGAGATCGCTTGCTGCCCACCCGCCATCCTTCCACGTCTCCTTATCATTCTGGTTGCCCCAATGGCCCTGCTGCCCACCGTCGAGGCCCGGGAAAGCCGGAATCAGTTCGGGCAGCGGCCTTTGCTTCATGAACTGCAAAGCCTGCTTGCCATAATAATCGAAAACTCGCTCCCGGTTGACGAACTCCTGCCAGTGCTGGTGATCGTCCTTGCTTAGCGGTTCAAGCGAGGGTTTAAACTCCGCAGGCTTTGGGGCTGGCGGAGGCAGAAGGGAGTCGAGACTGTCAAAACTCCAGAGCCCCAGCGTATTATCCATGCGCTGCCGCGGAGCAGTCCCGGAGCGCGGCTTCATCGCGCCACGGGTGATTCTCACGTCGTCAACAATCCCTTCGCATCCGATCGTTCCCTCAACCAACCGGCCGAAGGCCAGTCCTCCAGGCCGAGGCGCGCCTTTGAGCGGCTGCGTGGGCTTCTCAAAAACCTGTTTGCCATCCACCCAAAGGACGACGCTCTTCTCATCGACGCTGGCTAGGAAGTCGTGCCATTGCCCGTCGCAGACATCGACCTTTGACTCATAGTCTCCGCCACGCCCCGGAAGATAAAGCGCGAGCGTTCCCCGCCCTGCATGGGTATAGAGTTCCCAATGCGTAGCTGACGCTTTGGCGTCGGCGGCGACTAGGATATTATAATTTCCTTTGCCATCCAGCTTGGCGCGGCATTCCACCGAGAACGGCACCACTGTATATTCATCGTTCCCTTCCACCAACCATCCGCCCTTGAGTGCTTTCCCGTACTCCTCATTAAGGGAAGGAACACTCTCGGGCTTCGCTGGAGCCGGACTCGACACTTTCGCGGTCCCGCCTTCTTTCCAGGTTCGGTACTTGGGCTTCTCACCGGGCTTTGCATCATCGAGCTGCGGGAGAATCCAGTTGAGCCCGTCCAAGTTATCGAGAAGTCGACCTTCCGCATCTTCGTTGGTGTGATTGAGAATGCCAATCGGGCCGCTATAGCCACTGGCGCGGATCTGGCGCAACACCTTGACGTCTTGGTTGCCAGCGCCGAGCGGAAGGATCTTCCGTCCCTTGGTATCTCCGTCGATATCCATGCCATTTAAGTTGAAGCAGAGAAGCCATGGCTTCATGAGCTCGATGGCGGCGGGCAGCCTATCGAGGTGGCTGTGCCCGTGGTGCAGATTGTAGACGATGCCAACATTTTCTACCGCGTGCTGCGCTTTGAGATGTTCGCAGACGGCGACCATGTTTTCTGGCTCGCCGCCCCAGCCTCCATGATTGTAGATCGCCACCTGGCTGCCAATCGTTTGGGCCTTTTCTAAGATGGGCAATAAAGCGACCGCCGCGCTCTTGATTTTCTCATCCTGCGTTTGGCCTTGCTCGCGGAGCATCACCCAAAGCTGCGGATGAAGACCGTGGTGCGCGAAGAGCCGCAGTGCCTCGTCGTGAACACCCCAGAACGCAAAGAATTCAATACCATTCTTTTGATAGGCGAGGATCTCCCGTTCAAACTCGGGAACGTGTTCCTGGCGCCAGTCGTAGGCGATCTTTGTAATCCCCATTCTCGCCACCATCTCCGCCCGCGCTTCCGGGGATCGCTTCTTCGCGTCGAAGGGCACGATGCACCAAGCGGCGAGATTGGACTTGTCGAAGGGACTCGCGGCCGGAGCCTGGGCAATCAGAACGGTGCTCAGGAAAAGAGCAAAGGTGAGTCGTGTCATCGGGTGGTAGGGTTCACTTCGCCGGCACCGGCCAATCATCCGTCCGGAATGGAGAAGCCGGAAGTCCGGCCCCGTTTGCGAGGCTGTAGTCGGGCCAATCTCTCCAGGCGTAGCGGACCGCGACTGGTTGGACGACTTCGGGACTGCTGACGATCACGGTCTCGCCAGCGATCTTCGCTTCGGCTGGTTTCCATTGCTGATCCGCTGCGGCGATCTGGAAGCCGGTGAGGGGGCCCCCGTTCAGCGATTTGAGTCCGCCGTTGGTGTGCTTGAATGAGACGGTGATGGTGTTGCCGTTGATGGTCGGGCCGGTGGGCAGAGGGCCGCTGATGGCCGGAACGTTTTTGCCATACACGGTGCCGAGTGCCCAGAAGGCGAGGCGCTTGCCAACATCTTGTTTGTTTTTCGGATGGATGTCCTTGGCATCCCCGAGATCGATGGTGATCGCCATCCCGGTGTTGGGCAGCGCGAGCGTCTTCAACATGGATTCACGCACCCTCGGCCAACCTTCGCCCGGCGCGGTGTAGTTCGGGAGCTGCACCCAAGCGAAGGGCACCTCTTCCTGCCAAAGCGCGCGCCAACTCGTGACGAGCTGCGTGAGCTGCTTGTGATACAGCCCGGGATTGCTGGCATTGCCTTCCCCTTGATACCACAGCATGCCGCGCAGCGTGTAAGGCACGAGGTTGATGACTTTGCCATTGAAGAGGCCGCTGGGGCCGCCCTTTAGCTTCCGCATCGCCAGTGGATCTTTGGGCGGCGGGACGACAAACGGTGTGCCATCGGCCTTGGCCTTCGCAGAAGCCTTCTCCCAGGTGGCGAGCTGCTTCTGATGCAGGGCTCCAGCTGTCGCGGGATCGAATTTTACATAAGCATCAAGCCGTGTGTCGTAAGTCGCTTTCGTCTCGGGATCGGACGACTGCACCTCGGCCGCGACCCACGACTCGATGGGCGTGCCGCCCACGGACGTGTTAATGAGGCCGACGGGCACGCCGACTTCGCGATGAATTTCGCGACCAAAGAAATACAGCGTCGCCGAGAAGCCGCCGACGGTTTCGGGTGTGCAAATATGCCATGCGCCCTTCCCCTCTGGCTGCGGCTTCTCAGCTGGGCCTGAGCTTTCCCCGTAGTGGCGGATGAGCGGAAGGGTCGCCGCCACTCTTTCCACATCGAAGTGGTCACAACGCGCAACGGTCATCGCCATGTTCGACTGCCCGGAGCCGAGCCAGACCTCACCGACGAGTACGTCCTTCACCTCGACCGTTCGTCCTTCATTGCCCGTAGCGATCAGCACACTCGGTTCTGCGGATGCCAGTAGGGCATCCAGCTTCAGCGACCACTTGCCGTCCCCACCGGCCGTGGCAGACTTCGATTGCCCGGCGAAGGATACCGTCACCGTCTCGCCCGGCTCGGCCCAGCCCCAGAGGGCAACGGGCTTGTCGCGTTGCAGGATCATGTGATCGGAGAATGGCGACCCAAGCCGCAAATCTTCGGAATGAACGCTCGCCAAGAGAAGAGCGAGGAGACAGGTCAGGTGGAACTTGAGTGCTTTCATCGATCGGGTCCAGACGGCTATCGGTTGGCTCCCCTATTGGCGAGCGCCGCCAGAATCTCGTCATGTTCGATACAGGATGATTCAACTCATTTTTCCGGACACATCCAAGTGCGCGGTCCACGCGATCGCACTGAGCATGACCCTGCAGAAATCATCGCTCTCTCAGTTGTCGAGAAAACTGCCGCTACTCGTTCCAAAGCCGGGGAGGCTCCGAGGATCCTCTGAGCAATTCAATTCGGTTCACCACCCGCACGGCCCGCAGCACCTGTTCATCATCGAGCCAGAACTGATCAGCCAAGAAAGGCGGAGAGAAATCGTAATCCGTTTTGCCCGCGAGATAGGCCCGCTCAGTCAAACCATAGTTCATCAGGAGCGCCCGATTCGCATACAGGTAGAGGTGGGACGCATCCTTTATCCAAAACTGCACATCCGGCAGCGAGTCAAAGAGCTCGGCCAACGTCCACTGACTTGAGGATTCAAGTTTGGTGTGCATGCAGACAGACTGAAGGCGGCGCACGAGGACGCCCCCACTGCTTTCCTGCCATTCCAGGATTCAATCTGAGATGTCAACTGCCGATCAGTTGCTGTACCTTGACAATGAACATATACGAAGTATTTGTGCGGCGCCGGATTGGTGACCTTTAGCCCGCTTTCAACTTTTTTCTCTATTCATGAGTGGTCACTACTTCACTTCGCTCGACGGACTGCGCGCCATCGCCGTGGGCATCGTCATGATCGCTCACGCGGGAGCCCCCTATCCACGGAGCGGCGGCGTCGGAGTGGACATTTTCTTTGTACTTAGCGGATTCCTGATCACAGGCATTCTCGCCCGCGAGTTCCAGAAGAGCTCAACGATCAATCGTAAGAACTTCTACATCCGGCGGTTTCTTCGCCTGAGTCCATGTCTGCTGGCCTGTCTTGCTCTCTACGCCGTATTCGGGCTCATCTCTAAGGGCGAAATTCGCTTCGATGTCATCGGCATTTGCTTGAGCTACACGGCAAACTATGCCCGAGCGCTTTTCGACTATGATATGGAGTCAATGGCGCATTGCTGGTCATTGGCGATTGAAGAACAATATTACCTCCTTTGGCCACTGGCCATTTGCCTACTGGAGGGCACCGTGAAGCGTAGCTTCACCAAGTTCTCGATCCTGTTCGGTTTTGCGATAGCGCTCTCTCTCTACCGGGCTGTCATGGTAGGGACGTTCACCGTGGCTCGGATTTACTTCGCGCTCGATACCCACATGGACGGACTCGTCCTCGGCTCGGCGCTCGCCTACCTACAAACAGCGCTGGCTACCGAGTCGATTCCCTCAGCACAAATCTGGAAGCTGCTCAGTCGTCTCGCCGCACCGGCCGCCGTCGCCGGCCTATTGGTGCTCATGTATATTCTGTTCTGGTGGAGCCCCTGGATGGCACGTGCCGGATTCACTCTCGCGGCTCTCGCGGCCAGCGTCCTCATCCTCGACTTGACCGCCTCTCCGTTTTCTTTGTTCCGAGGCTGTTTGGAGCACAAATGGCTAGTCTACCTCGGTAAGATTTCCTACGGCCTTTATTTGTATCACGTCCCCATCTACGAATTCATCGGACACGAATTCCAGGGCGTGCCCCAGGGCCTCCGCGTCGCCCTCATGATCTCCCTGAGCATCGGAGTCGCAGCGCTCTCTTACCACTACTTCGAAGCGCGCTTCCTGAAGCTAAAGACGCACTTCTCTAAGCACTAATGTTCCAGCCGGATGCCCGCGCTCCGTCCGTGCGCATCGAGCCCCTCGATCCGAGCGAACGTCTCAATGATCGGCACCGAGCGCTCAAGAGCCTCCCGGCTTAGGCGAACCACGCTGGTGCGTCGTTGGAACTGATCCACCGTCAGCCCCGCGAACCCTTTGCAGGCGCCGCCGGTGGGAAGTTCGTGGCTTGGTCCCGCCAGAAAATCTCCGGCCGCCACCGGAGAGTAAGCGCCGAGAAAGATCGCGCCCGATGTCCGGATCGAAGGCAACAACTCAGCCTCTCGCCTGCTGACGAGCGAGAGGTGTTCTGGAGCAAAGGCATTGGTCAGCACGACGCCTTCTTCCATCGTCTCCACCTTCACCAAACTGCAGTTCTTTTCGAGCACGGAGCGCAAGGGCGCTTGGCGGGACAAAGTCACCGCCTGCCGGTCCACTTCGCCAACGACCGCATCCAGCAGCGCCTGCGAGTCCGAGACCAAAATCGCCACGCTGTCCCCACCGTGCTCCGCCTGCGCCAAAAGATCCGCTGCGATCCAGGCTGGGTTCGCCGAATCGTCCGCCAGCACGAGGATTTCAGACGGCCCAGGAAGAAGATCGACGGCGACGGCTCCGAACACCTGGCGCTTCGCCTCCATCACGTAGGAGTTCCCCGGCCCGAAAATCTTTTGCACCGGGATCAACGTTTCCGTGCCCAGCGCGAGTGCGGCAATCGCCTGCGCGCCCCCAAGCCTCCACACTTCCGTGGCGCCGGCGGCCTGCAACGCATGCAGCATCGCGGCGTTGATCGTTCCATCCGGTCCAGGCGGGGTGCAAACCACGATGGATTCACAACCAGCTGCCTTGGCAATGCCCACCGTCATGTTCACGGTCGAGACCAGAGGCGCGGTTCCGCCCGGCACATAAATACCGACTCGATCGAACGGTTGGAAGATCTCCCCGACCTCGGCCCCTTGGGCGTTCGTTCCCATCCAATCGCGGCGTTTGCTGCGATCGGCGAACGCCGTAACGTTCTCCAGACTGGCACGGATCGCAGCGCGGACTTGCTCATCCACCTGAGACTCCGCGGCCTCGAAGTCGTGGGACGACACCACCAGATCGTCGGCGCTAGCAAAATTCACCCGGTCAAACCTGGCGGCGAATTCGAGCAACGCCGCATCGCCCCGGCGGCGCACGGCATCAATCACTTCGCTCACCGTATTGGCGACCTGATCGGAGGGTTGATACCGGCGGTCGAACCGGGCGAAATCAGCAGCGGAGAGAACTTGCATGGAATAGATATCGATAAGAACCGGCCTCAGATGCTTTGCAGCGCGGAAACAGTCCAAATCATGGGGTAGAGCCGTTCCGAGTAATAGATCTTGGCAAAGTGAGACCCAATCGGGCGTGCCGGAAATTCCGTGCCTTGCTTGGTGGCCCGAATGAGGTATTCGGCCCCCCGTTGCAACCGCCGCTCAAAGGATGGGCGCGGCTCCAGACCGGCCAAAGCTTCCACCGCCAACGCGGTTTCCTCAATGGAGCTCGAAGAACCGTCGCCAGCTCCCCAGCCACCGTCTGGATTTTGCTGCTCCAAGAGCCACTCGGCCGCCGCGGTGCGCATGGATTCGGCTTGTCCGATAGCCCAAGGATCCACTTGATTGAGACTGATGAGCACCATTGCCGTTCCATACGTGCGATTCGCTTCATCGGGCACTTCTTGGTTGCCAAACCAAAGCGGCACCCAAGCCCCACTCGGCTCCTGGACCTCCTGCAAATAGCGAAGCGCGAACTCCATCGAACGATCCATCCGGGCCCGCACCGGTCCCCGAACCTCGTCTTTCCAATCATCCCAGGCCCGCAGCACGTGCGCCGTCAGATCCGGACTGGACCGGTCAAACGGAAGCGCGCCCCAACCCCGGCAAAAGGTCGGAATCCCGCCATCGGCGTTCTGCAAATCGAGCAGCCATTCACACCCCTTTTCCACCGCTTCAAGCGTTTCCGGCCCCGCCGCCCCGGATTGCAAGGCGCGCAACGCCAACAACGCCCCTTGCGTGTCGTCCGCATCCGGCACACCGCCTGAAAAGTGGGTCCACGCCCAAGCTCCCGGCTTCGCCAAGGTAAACGGATGCACGCTTTTGGATTGCTGCTCCTCGATCCAGATCCGCAATCGCCGCCGGTCCGCTTTCCGGAAATCCGGTTTGGATCCGTCTCTCCCCTGCAACGCCTTCGCCGCTAGGGTGCTCACCCAAACCGCCAAGTTGCTTTCGATCGCCCAACTGCCGTCCGGCCGGACACCTTTTTCCAAAAATTGAACCGCTCTCGTCACCACCGGATGATTCCGTTCCCCGGCATTGGCGAGGGCAATCGCCACGAAGGAAGTCAAGGGCGACGCCTCCAAGAAGCCGCCACTCGAAGGCTGGATGCTCTCCAAAAGTCGCGAAATCCGGGGCCAAACCCACTCTCGCAACGGACCGAGGACCGGATTGCGAAGCTTCCGATGCCTCGCCAGCCCGATCGCGATCAACAACGGCAAAGCATAGCTCACCACCGGCAACCGCAGCGCCGCATACAGAGAGCGCGGAAAGGCCGCCAACTCCATCGGCAACTGCCGCACCCAGCGCCAGGCGGACGTCTCCTCTTCCCCAAGGATTCCGCTGAGCGCGCACATCATGAGGATCGGAACGGCAAAGGTGCGGTCCTTCCCATAGCGATCCTCCACGGCCTGCGCGATGAAATACGCCCCGAGATCTCCTACCTCGCGCTCCACCCAGTCCCGCGCCCGCAGCGCCCCCTGGCTCCCGGGCCGCACCAGTTGCAACGCCGCCCAGCCAAGCAATGTCGCGGAGATGTTGCTCACGCTATCCACGGTATCGCCCCATCCGCCATCGGCGTTTTGGTGCGCCAAAAGCCAGAGCGATCCGCGGTCGATGAGCCGGGAGTGCGCTTCGAGCGAGGCAAAATGCAGTGCGCAAACCGCCGTGGCGGTCGACAAGGCGCTGGAGGACAGTTCTCCCTCCCAATGACCGGCCGGGCAGCGCTCGCGGAGGAGGGCGCTCCGGGCGTTCCGGAGGGTAAGTTCGATCTCAGAGGTGTCGGTGGTGGGGCTGAACACACCAGGAGAATAGAGGGCGCTCCTCACCTGGCAAGGGAGCGCCCGCCAAAAATGGATTGTCTTCCCGCTGCCGCTGGTGTGAAAGAGAGGACATGAAATCTCTCGCCCCCCTCGCCGCCGCCTTCCTGGCATTGGCTCCGTTTGCCTCCCTGCTTGCTGAACCGCTCCAACCCGGCGCCGACGCGCCCGCCTTGAAAGTGCTCGATCAAACCGGCAAGGAGATCGACCTTGGCGCGGAATTCAAGAGCGGCGTCACCCTCGTCTATTTCTACCCGAAGGCCGACACCCCTGGCTGCACCAAGCAAGCCTGCAATATCCGCGACCAAAAAGCGCTCCTCCAGGAAGCGGGCATCAAGGTCTTCGGAGTCAGCGCGGACACCGTGGACGATCAGAAAGCGTTCTCGGACAAATTCACCCTCCCCTTCCCGCTCCTCGCCGACAAGGAAGGCAAGGTCATCGCCGCCTTTGGCGTCCCGACGAACGATCGTGGCTTCGCGCAACGCCAATCCTTCCTCATCAAGGATGGCAAAGTCATCTGGCATCAGCCCAAGGCCAATCCCGTCACCCAGGCTGAAGACGCCATCGCCGCCCTCAAAGCCAACGGTTGATCCTTCATGCATCCCCTGCATCCCCTGCGTCCTCTTTTGGCCTTAGGCGCTGCCGTCGCGGCCAGTTTGTTCACCGCTTCCGCCCAGGATTCCACGAATTTTCCGGCGGTTGGTGAAGTCATCCGCCTCGCCCCGGAACTCGATACCCTGATCGCCCCCGGCAGCTCCATTCAGGTACTCTCCTCGCGGTTCGATTGGTCGGAAGGCCCGGTTTGGGTCAAGGACAAGACCAGCCCAGGCGGAGGTCATCTCCTCTTCTCGGACATTCCGCCGAACAAGGTGATGAAGTGGGTCGAAGGAACGGGCATCTCCGTCTTCCTCTCCCCCGCTGGCTTCACGGGACCGGCGGAATACGGCAAAGAACCGGGCAGCAACGGTTTGGCGCTCGACGACGAGGGACGCCTTCTCTCCTGCGAACACGGCGACCGCCGGGTCTCCGTCCTCACCGAAGGAGGCGGCAAACGCACCGTCGCGGACAACTACCAAGGCAAGCGCTTCAATAGCCCCAACGACCTCGCGGTTCACTCCAGCGGCGCGATCTATTTCACCGATCCGCCCTACGGCTTGCCGCTAAACTGGGACGATCCGAAACGCGAACTCGACTTTTGCGGCGTCTACCGCTTCCAGAACGGCGAAGTCACCCTGCTGACCAAGGAGCTGACGCGCCCCAACGGCATCGCCTTTTCGCCGGATGAGAAGACCCTCTACGTCGCGAATTCCGATCCCAAACTGGCGATCTGGAAGGCGTTCCCGGTGAAAGATGACGGCACCTTGGGCGAAGGACGCGTCTTCCACGATGCCACGGAGCACGTCGCCAAGCCCGGTTTCCCCGGCCTGCCGGATGGGTTGAAAGTCGATGCCAAAGGCAATCTCTTCGCCACCGGTCCGGGCGGCGTTTGGGTTTTCTCCCCGGAAGGCAAGCCGTTGGGACGGATCTCCACGGGGGAGAAGACCGCGAACTGCGCTTGGGGCAATGACGGCAGCGTCCTTTACCTCACGGCGGACATGTATCTCTGCCGCATCCAGACCCTCACGAAAGGGGCGCGCTGGTAACTGGCCACCACCCCTCTTCGGTAATCAATTCCGCCATGGGACGATCCCACTCGTCCCGTGGCATCGCCGCCTCCACCTG
>CAMCXS010000083.1 GCA_945883495.1 Akkermansia muciniphila | reverse complement strand
GGTTCTTGCCATCGTTTTCAGCGAGGGCAGCACGGAGGTGTCGTTTCGCAACACGAGGAGCTTCTGTGCGGTGTCACGCCACCAGCCGTTCGAGTGGGCGAGATGGGAAACCAACTGAGCGGGTGCCTCCGCGAGCATTTTCGGTGCTTCGGCGGGCTTCGCGCTTTCGTGCACGAGCCGCCAGATGCGGCCACGGCCGATGTTTTTCTCCAGGCCGTGCTTTTCGATGACCCCGCGGAGATATCTGCCCTTTTTGACCGCCACGGCCTCCTGCACGACGCCGCGATACATGTCCACGATGTAGAGCGTGCCGTCGGGGGCGTTGGCGACGTTGACCGGGCGGAAGTTCGGGTCGGTGGAGCGGATGAACTCGGAGCGTTCGTGCGGATTGCGCAGGTGGGTGACGCCGTCCCGCACCTCGACTTTCGCCCGCCGGATGAGACGGCCCACCGGTTCGCAGACGAGCAGGTCGCCGCGCAGTTCGGCGGGCAGACGGTCGCCGCGGATGATCTCGCTGCCGCAAGGCGAACTGAAGTGGTTCAGCGTGTTGTCTTCGGCACGAAAGCGCATCGCTCCACCCTCGACATCGGCGAGACCGACGAGCGGCCAGACCTCGGAGAAATCGTGCGGCGTCTGTCCAGTGATGTTGAAGCCGCCGTAGAGGATGGGCTGCTGGAAATTCTGCGGTCCGCGCTCGGCGCCGCCGGTGAACCAGAGCTTGCCGTGATCATCCTGGGCCACTCCCCACTGGCCGCCGTTCGGAGGCGTCGGCTCCTGGAGCGGCGGGCGGCCCGCGCCGTTCCAGCGCAGTCGGTAGGCGTTGTAGCTGGCGTAGATCCAGTTATCGAGCGCCCAGACGAGACCGCTGGGCTGGTGCTCGAGATTGCCGCCGCGCGGTCCGCCGCTGAACCAGAGGTCTTTCTGGTCCGCCACCCCGTCGCCATCGGTGTCGCGGTAGAGGTGCAGGTCGTTGGAGTCGGTCTCCGCCAAGAGGAGGGCGCCATCGAGCGGCAGGATCATGCGCGGCAGCACGAGGCCGTCGATGAAGACGCTGTGCTGATCAAAAACGCCGTCGCCTTTGCTGGACCAGTGCATCGAGACGCGGCCGTTCTTCTCCCGCTGGCCGGTGCCTTCGAGATCCTGCATGAAGGCCCGCATCTCCGCGACAAACATCCGTCCATCCCCATCGAAGGCGATGGCAACCGGCTCTTTGATGACGGGATCGCCGACGACTAGCTCAAGGCGATAGTCCGGCGGCATTTGAAAGGTGGCGAGCTGCTCCTCGGCGGTGAGCATGGGCACGTCGGCTGCGGAGGCTGCGCTGAGGAAGCAGATTCCGCCGATCAGCGCGGCGAGCTGAGGTCGGAGTCCAATGGGTGGAAGCATGTGCATCGGAAGTGAGTCGATTGATCGGCTGCCATTTAGGCTAGGATTCCGGTCACCACGTGGCCATGCACGTCGGTGAGCCGGAAGTCGCGGCCTTGGAAACGGTAGGTGAGTTTTTCGTGGTCGAGGCCGAGTTGGTGCAGCAGCGTGGCGTGGAGGTCGTGCACGTGAACGGGATCTCGCACGACGTTGAAGCCGAAGTCGTCGGTCTCCCCGTGGCTGCGTGGCTGGTCGAAGAAACGGCAACGAACGCGGCCAGCAGAACGGCCGAGCGCCCGAAGATCTGCGGAAGCGTCTTCATCGGCATTCGCGCCTCTCACCCGAAATAAGAGCTGACCGGTGCCGCGGGATCATCGGCGACATGGATCCAGAGATGCACGTGCGGCGCGCCACGGAAGAACCAGACGAAGGCCGGTCCCTCCACGCGCCAGACATCCCATTCGCCATCCGCGCCCATGTCGAATTGCTCGTAGAACGCGATGCTGCAGGCTTCGATGCCGCCCTGCTTCTGCAGGCAACGCATCACTTGGCTGCGATACTCCTCGCGATACGGTTCGAGGAACCCAGCGAGCATTTGATCAACGGCTTCCCGCTGCTCGCGGCCCATCCCGGCAATTGGCAAACCCGGAAACGGACCTTTAGGCCCCCGGAAACGGATCTCCGCTTCGCGCCGGTCGTCGCGTTCGATGCCGGGGCGCACCGTGGTGCGGTCGAGCGTTTTGCGCAGCAGCGCGTCCACCCGCGCGATCTCCTTCGGCGTGGGATTCCGCAGTTGCCGGTCGAGGTCGGCCATGACCGCTGAATCGGTGACCCCGCAAGGCACCTGATCTTTGACTCTGGCCTGGCTACGCTGCTTCTCATCGAGTAACCCATAGACCGCATTGGCCAGCTTGGACTGGTACCACCAGATGTTGTCCGGATGCCCGGTCTGCTCGAAAAAGCCCGAAGGCTGGTGCCCATGCGCGATGCCGCCGCCGAAGGCCGAGGACGTGTTGTGCCCGCTTCCTGCCCGCAGGGTGAGGTGAAAACCGGTTACGAGACACTGAAAGTGTTCCTCATCTGGTTTTCCAAAGAACGCAATCGCCTGATCCTCGCCCCAGGCGCCACCGTAGTCGTCCTCGGCCTGCTGTTTCAGCTTCTCCGTCCAACCGGGAGCCAGCACTGTCTTCATCACCTCCAACACGAGCGCCCGCTGTTGACCTGAGTAGAAATCGCTGGCCAGCAGTTGCGGTGTGATCTTCCAGGCGTTCGCCATGTGCGAGCGAAGGAGCACACCATTCGGATCGGCGAAGTGGAGGGGGTTGCGATTGTATTCGATGTCCACGCGGTAGCCCCAGTCGAAGCAAACTGCCTTCCGCTGCTCCGTGCTGAAGCTGTGGTAGAGCTCGCGCATCACTTCATGCGAGCCGGACTCGGGGCGATCCTTCGTCTGCGCCCTTCCCAGCGGTGCCGCGGTGGCGGAGCCCAATGCCACGGCGGTGGAGGTGGTGAGGAAGCTTCGGCGGGTGAGAGTGGCGGGGAGTTTCGATTGGGGGTTCATGTCGAGAGCGGCGTCAAGATTACGCACCCGGGACCGCTGATACATCTCTCTTCCTAGACTATCTTCCTAATGACCGTTACGCTCAGAGCAATGACATCGAAACGCAGTCCGGAACCTGGCGATGAGCGCCGTTACTTCAAGGAAGTGCGTTTCCGCCAGATCCGTGCCCTCGTGGAAACGGCCAAGCATGGCAGCTTTGCCGAAGCATCCCGCAGTCTCGGTATGGCCACGCCTTCCGTGTGGCGACAGGTGCGGGCGCTGGAGGATGATTACGGCGTGCAGCTCGTCACGGCGCAGGGTCACGATGTGCGTCTCACCGAGGACGGCGAGCGGCTCGTGGATCTGGCCGCGCCACTGGTGGAAGGATTTGACTCCCTGAAGAGGGTCTTCAACGACCAGCAGGGCAAGGCCGAGCGCCACCTCCGCATGGCCGCGCCCGCAACCGTCCTCAACAGCAACCTGCGCCACATCATCGCCGACTACCGGCGCACGCACCCGCAGGTAAGGCTCTCGCTCATCGACGCGGCCTCGCGGATCGCCTGGCAGCTCTTGGAGGCGGAAAAGGCCGATCTCGCGATTGTCGGAGCACCTGAAGGCGTGCCGCTGCCCTCGCGATTCCAGGCGGAACCGCTGGTGAGCTATCCGTTCCAGGTCGTCTGCCTGGAAAGCCATCCCTTTGCGCAAATCAAAGCGCCCAAGCTGCGGGACATACTCAAACAACCACTGATTCTCGCGGGTGAAGATTCCAGCTCACGCATGCAGTTCGACTATCTCGTCGCTAAGGCGGGCCTCAGCGACCGGATGAACGTCATCATGACCGCAGGCAACGTCACATCGATCCTGAACTACGTGGCCTTGGGCATGGGAGTGGCCGTACTGTCCCGTCCCGCCACCGAAGCCCTGCCCGTGCCCGCGGATCTCAACGCCCGCTTTCTCCTCCGCGATGTGGCCGGGTGTCTCGGCCACGATCAAGTCGTCCTGCTGCATCCCCGTGGCCGCTACGAACTAGCCCACGTCCGCGCCTTCCGCGAGATGGTGGTGGAAGGGTTGAGAAACCACTAGGGTGCTTCGAAGTCCCGACCCCCCAGTTGCGAAAGTCGCGGGAGGCCGTTTGTGCCCGGTTTGACCCGGATCTCGGGCCGGATTTCATCACCAACGAAGCATCGAGGTAGTAGGGTTTGTCGCGTGCCTGGAATATGCAGGTTGGCCATCGGCATCCAAATCCGCCTGGAAAGCTTGTGTCCATGATTCGGTGGTTACGGTGCTGGCCTGAAGATGGCCCTTCTTGACGGGCGATTGTTCGGTCCAGGTCTCCGTTTGCGCCCCGGGAGGTAGCCACAGGGGATCCGGGTCATTTCGGTCGGGTCACTCGTATGGTTCGGCTAGATCACTTCACAAACTTGATCTCCACCTTCGGCAACAGGGCCTGCACTTTGGCTTGGGTTTCGGCGGGATAACCCGCGGGCCGGAGGGCGAGGGAGAGGGTTTTGAGGTGGTCAAAGGCGGAGAGGACCGGTAGGCGCTCGTCGGGGAGCGGAAGCTTGTCCAAGATGAGTGACTCCAACTGGGTGATGCCGGCGATGAGCCCCAGATCGGCGTCGGTGAGCTTGCTGCCGTCGGTGACGGAGAGGCTGCGGAGGGTGGGGATGCCCTTAACGGTGGTAAAGGCATCCGCCGCATGGAACCCTTCGCCCAGCTGGATGGATTCGAGTGGCAGATGGAGGAGATGCTGCAGGGCAGCCGGGGTGGCATTGTGCGTGCCGAGTTCGATGCCTTTGAGTTTTGTCAGCTTGGCCAAGTGGACAGCGCCAACGTCGGTGAACTGGGCGTGGGCGAGGCTGAGGCTTTCGACATTTGGGAGATGCTCGCAGAGTTCCTTGAGGCCCTCGTCGTCGATTTTGCTGCCGCGGTGGCTGACGCGGGTGACTTTGGTCCAACCGGTGCATTTGGCGTAGGCTCGGCCGGTGATCTGCGTGCCGACGAAGGAGAAGGCTTCAAGATTCTTCAGTCCGGCGAAGGTCTCCATGCCTGCGTCGGTGAGCTTGCCGTTGTTCGTGAAGCGGAGCGTCTTGAGATTCGTCAGGTTGCCGAGCGGCCGGATCCACTCGTCGTTGGCTTTGGTGGAGATGACGTTGAGGGATTCCAGCGTCGTGATGTGCCCAAGGTGCTCAAAGAAGGCCGCGTCGTAGGGATCTTCCTTCCGATGATCGTGGGTGCCCGTGTTCGGCACGGCGAGGTCGACGAGCTTGAGGCTCTGGCCATCCGCCGTCATTTCGACCTTGCCCCTGGCTCCTTCGACGGTGCGGATGACCGCTTCGACATGGGGATCGAGGGCCTCGGCGAAGCCACTGAAGGTCGAAAGCAGAATGAGGAAAATCGAGGTGGGAAGAAGTTTCATGTTCTAGGTCAGTATTTCGGGAAGATCGCTGGAGTGGGGAAGCGGTCTTCGGCGTTGCTGCCGTCACCCACGTATTCTTCGCGGGGGAGATTGACGAGAGGCCACGCGGAGGAACGGACGCGGACGACCCGACCGGGCCGGATGCCTTCAATGATGAGGTCGGTGTCGAAACGAATCTGGATGCCGCTGCTGCCCAGCGGGACGTCTCCGGTGGCCTTAGTGACGTCGAGAATCGTGCCCTTGGACGCCATGTGCGCGGGGCCATAGGCGCCGCCGGCGTGCTTCAGGGTGCTCTCGGCTCCGTTTATGTGGGCGCCGACACCCTTTGCGAAGTCGGCGTAGAGCGATTCGTCCATGCCCCCGAACAACGTGGCCGTCACGGTGGCGCGCCCGAACTTGCCATACTCGACCGCGTCGATCCAGGCGGGCATCCAGCGGGTGCGGATGAAGGTCTTGTGGGTTTCGATTTGGTTCTTGGCGGCGCGCTGCATGCAGACGTCGTCGAGCCAGATGTCGGAAACATGAAAGCGCGTGAAGATGCCGTCGGGCGTCGGTTTCCAGGTGATTCCGAGCAGCACGGCCTGGCTCTCGAGTGATTTCTTCCCTTCGGCAGGCCACAGGCCTTCGGCGATCAGATCGTCGATGCCGAGGCTTTCGCGACCGCGCCAGACGCGAGTGGCGGCGTCGAAGGTCAGCTTCTCCTCGGTGGCTTTGACGTCGACACCGTCCTTCGGCTCGCGCGTGGCGATGAGCATGCCCTCGCGGTTTTTGATCTCCATTTCCTTCAGTTTCCAGATGAGTCCTTCGCGTTGGCAGTGGCTCGGCTCATCTTCGAGCAGGAGCACGTGGTTCTCGGCGGGTGCGACGCCTTTCCCGCTATAACCGGCTGTTTTGCTTCTGTTATCAACCGGCAGCACGGGGACGGCGGACGTCGCCGGATCCGGCGGAAGAAAGGCACGGATGTGGAGCAAGGTGCCGAGGGGAATGTCCCGAAGATCCGCCGGCGCGCCGTGGTAACGCACGACGGCATACGGCAGTAGCGCGAAGGGATGCGGTGCGTTGCGGAAATAGGTGCCCTCACCGACAATGCGAACGCTGCCACGGCGGTTGGCGTGATCCACGAAAACGAGTTCACCCCGGTAGGTGTAGGCCTTCGCCAACGGCGGGAACTTGCCCGCTTCGGGACGGAACACCTCTGCCGCTGTCTCATCGTTGGCGGTCAACCGCGGAACGAACGCAGAGTTCAGTAACATCAGTGAAGCGGCGATCAAAAACGGCCGGAAAACCGAGTGCGAAGGACGTAGAAGCAAGAACATGATCGTCAGTATTTGGGAAAAATGGCCGGGCTCGGGAAGCGTTCCTCAATATTGGAGGCTCCGTCGCCGAGATACTCTTCGCGAGGCAAGTGGAGATCTGGCCAACTCCCGGGACGGACGCGGATGATACGGGTGGGACGGATTCCTTCGGTGATCAGGTCCGTCTGAAAGCGAATCTGAATGCCGCTACTGCCGAGTGGGGGCGTGCCGGGCAAGTGGACGACGTCCAGGAGTTTGCCGCGGGCGGCCATTTGCGTGGGGCCGGCGGTGCCGCCTTCGGTATGCTTTAGGGTGCTCTCAACGCCATTCATCAGCGCGGTGATGCCGGGTTGGAACTCTGCGTAAAGGGAAGGGTCAATGCCGCCAAAGAGTGTCGCAGTAATCGTGGCGTGACCGAACTCTGCGTATTCGACTGCATCGACCCAGCCGGGGATCCAGCGGCTGCGGGTGAAGCTCTTGTGGGTCTCGGTCTGCCGTTGCGTGGCGTTTTGCATCGCGGCGTCGTCGAGCCAAATGTCGGCGATGTAAAAACGGTTGAAGACACCGCCCGGCGTGGGCTTCCAGGTGAGGCCCAAATGAACGGCTTGACCCTCAAGTGATCGTTTGCCTTGGGCAGGCCAGGCTCCTTCCGCGATCAGATGCTCAATGCGGAGGCATTCGCGTCCTCGCCAGACCCGCGTGGCGGCATCGAAGGTCAGGGTCTCGTCCTGGGCACCGCCGGGGGTGTTTGGCTGCGTGGATTCGCGTCTGGCGAGAATTGATCCCGAGCGATCCTTGATCTCCAGTTCTTTCAGTTTCCAGACGAGTCCTTCGCGTTGGCAGTAGCTGGGCTCGTCTTCCAGGAGGAGGACGTGGTTTTCCGCAGGCGCGGTGCCCGGAACTCCGTTGTGGAGCTTCAAACGATGATTGGGCGGCAAGACCGGGACGGCGGAGGTTTCTGGGGCCGGTGGCAGAAAGGCGCGGACATGGAGCATGGTGCCGAGCGGAATGTCCCGCAGGTCCGCCGGCGCGCCTTGATAACGGACGACAGCATACGGCAGAAGGGCGAACGGATGCGGAGCCGTGAACCGGAAGATGCCAGGGGAGGTGATGCGGAGGGTGCCACGGCGGTTCGGATGATCGACGAAGACGAGTTCGCCGCGATACGCGTGCGCTTCCTCAATCGGCGGGAACTTGCCGGGTTCGGGACGAAACGGCTCGTCCCCAGCGTGTGCGCCAGTCGCGAGCATGCACAGCGCCACGATCCAGCGCCAGCGGTTGGGTGGAGTGGCGGAGTAATGGAGTGCTGGGAAGGGAATTTTCAATACAAGCATCACTCCATCACTCCATCACTCCATCACTCCAGCCGCCCGTCAGATCGCGACAACCTTGTTGCTGTCGCCAAACTGGTCCGCCTCGACCCCCATGCGCTGGGCCATGAGGAGGAGGAGGTTGCTCATATGAGCGTCGGTGTTGACCGGACGGCTGCAAACTTGGTAGTGAGCGGTGGAGAGCGCGCCGTCGGCACCTAGGGCGTAGCCTTGGAAGCTGGCGGCCTGTTTGTTGAAATCGAGGTGGCTGCCGTGTTTCAGGCCGAGGTCCGATCCACCGGCCAGCACGAGCGGGAGATTGGCGTTGCCGTGGCTGTGGCCGTAGGACATGCCGCTGCCGAAGAGCGCCATCGTGGAGCCGAGAAGCGGTTTGCCGTTGAGATCCTTCGTTTCCGTTAGACGCGTCAGGAAATAGCTAAACTGCTCGATCGCGAAGGTGTCGTAGTTGGTAAGCTTCTCCATGTAACCGGCATCGCCGCCGTGATGGCTGAGCTGGTGGCGCGACTCGGTGATGCCGATCTCCGGAATGGAAAAGGCATCGCCCTCGCCGCCGAGGCTGAAGGTGGCCACGCGCGTCACGTCTGTCTGGAAGGCGAGCACCATGAGATCGTAGACGGTGCGGAAGTAATCGCCCGCCATGGTGGCCGCGACGTCGCGGTTGGTTCGCTTGCGATCCTCTTCGGAAATCGCGGGCAGGGGCGTGTCGAGCCAAGCATCGGCCCGGGTGGTGCGGATCTCCGCTTCCCGCACGGAGGTGAGGTATTGCTCCATTCGTCCCTTGTCCTCCGCGCCCATTTTCTTCTCCAGCTGACGCACTTCGGCGAGGTTTGCGTCGAGGACGCTGCCTTTGCGGCGCAACGCGCGACGCTGGGCCGTTTTCCCGCCCTTCGGTTCCTCAAAGAGCGAAGCGAAAATCTCGCTGCAACGGCGCAAGGCGGGCAGTTGCACGCCATCCGCGGTCCAGGCGAGGGAGCCCTGCGTCAGGGCGATCTCCATTGAGGGGTAGCGCGTGTGGGGCGCGGTGATCTCCGCCATTTTCTGATCCACGGAGATGGTGTTGCGGTCCGTGGGTCCCAGCTTGCCGCCCGTGAGCCAAACGGAAATGCAGTTGTGATGGTGGCTCAACGCTCCCGGATGATGGAGCCCGCTGATCGGCGTGATGGCTTCGCGGTGCTTCTCGAGAGGCTTGAGCGATCGCGAAAACTGGTAGTCTCGTCCCTCGGTGAGGATCTGGTAGTTCAACGAGTGAACCCCATTCGCCAAGTAGATGAAGGCGCTGCGCCTCGGTGAGCTGGCGGCGGCTTTATCGGCGGCGCGAAGCGGTGTCATGCACTCGAGCATCGGCAACGCGATGCAGCTGCCGAGAGCGCGGAGGGCGTGACGGCGATCGATTAGCCAGGATTGGGACTTCATTGGAGTGGTGGAGTGGTGCTAGCGCTGGTTCATCAGTTCTGACATCGCCACGGCGCGGATGATGTCCTTGATGCGGTAACCGCTTTTCTTGGCGTCGGCCTGGATGGCACTGAGGTCGTCTTGGTCGTCGAAGGCAATAGCGCGGCGCAGGGCGTAGGTGCTGAGATGCTCGATGAAGGCTCGGGCCACCGTGTCGCGATCCTCGAGAAGCCTCTGCTTGAACTCGGTCGGATCATTGAAGGCTCGGCCGTCGGGCATGGCTCCGGCAGGATTGATCAAGGGATCCTCGCCCACTCCAGCGGCGACCTTTTCCCGGGTGCGCCACTGGCCGATGGCGTCATAATTGTCCCAGGCGATCCCCAGCGGATCGATCTTGGCGTGGCAGGCGGCGCAGTTCGCGTCGTTGCGATGGGCCTCCAGCTTCTCCCGCAGCGTGGCCTTGGGGCTTTGTGGGGTCGGCGGTTCGATGGCGGGGACGTTGGCGGGTGGCGGTGGTGGGGTTTTGCCAAGGACGACTTCGCTGAGCCAGACGCCGCGATGCACGGGCCGATGGCGAGTGCCGTCGGAGGTCAAGCCGAGCACCGCGCCCATGGTGAGGAGACCGCCACGGCGGTGCTCGGGTTTGAGCGAGACGCGTTGGAAGCCGCCGGACTTCGGCTCGGGCAGGCCATAGAAATCGCAGAGGCGCGCATTGGCCACGGTCCAATCGGAATCGATCAAGGCGTCGATGGGCAGGTTCTGGGCGAACAGCTCGCGGAAGAATTCCACCGGCTCGTTGCGCATGCTTTCCTCGAGCCACGCGTCGTAGACGGGGTAGAGCTTTTTGTCTGGCGGGAACATGCCGACGCGGTGGAGTTGCAGCCATTGCCGTGCGAAATCGTCGATGAAGCGGCTGGCCTTGGCGTCCCCGAGCATTCGATCCACCTGTTTCTGCAAACCCTCGCTTTGGAGAAGGCCGTTTTTGGCTGCGGAGAAGAGCGCTTCGTCGGGCATCGAACTCCAGAGGAAATATGAAAGCCGGGTGGCGAGTTCGGGGCCGCTGACCTGCTCGCGGGGCACCGGATCGCCCTCGACGATGTAGAGAAAGTGCCGCGAGGTGAGCACACCCTGCAACGCCACGCGGTAGGCATCGGCCAACGTTTCGCCGGCGGCACGCTCATCGCGATAGGATTGCAAATACTGCTCCAACTCCTCCTGCTTGACCGGCCGTCGCCAGGCACGTTCGGCGAAGCGCTGCAAATGGGTCGTCACGACTTCGGGCGTGGCGTCATCGGGCGGGACGATGTCCTTGCGGCGGTATTTCTCTTCCTCCGATACCAGCGGCCCTTCCCACTCGATCCAATCGAGCAGCACCGTGGAGAAGAGCCCGTTCCCCTTGTCGTCGAACATCTGCGGGGCGCTCGGATTGAGGAGCAGCGTTTCACTGCTGTGGGTGAAGATGTAGCCTCCGCGGCTGGCGAGGGCGTTGCGGAACGCCGCGCCCGCCCGGCGATCGACCACATCCGTGGCCACCACGCAGAGGTCGAGCGTCGAGGGCATTTCGAGGAACACCTCGAACTCATGGACCTGCGGTTTGTCCTCAGGAGCGGTGATATCAAACTCGATGATTCCATCCACCGTTTCCTCACCGGTGCGTTTGCCGATGCTCAAGTGCGCGGTCTGGCCCCCGGGCGGGCGGATGCCGCTGGCCTGGATGCGCAGCTTGTAGAGACCACTGTGTTCCGGCCCGGTCTTGCCGAACCAATGAGGGGCGAGCGCGTTTTCAGTGCGGCCGGGGAACATCAGGAAGCGCAGTGGGCGCTTGATGCCGAATCGGTCCAAGGCCGCCTGCTGGTCCTTGCCTCCGGCGTAGCGCAAGTCCGCCGCGGTCTTGCGGACCTTGCGCGCCTCGCTCGTCGTGGCCGGGAAGGCTCGCTCCAAGACGAGCTCGGCGGCCCGGTAATATCGATCCACATGCGAGGGCGACAGGGAAAGCTCAGACCCGATGCGCTCGAAGCCATGCCAAAGCGTGTCTTCGTTCAACTCCCCAGGCTTGGCGGGATCGTAGCGAACACCGAGCAGGTCATAAACCGTGTTCTGGTACTCTTTCCGGCTCAGGCGATAATGCGCCACCGGCGGCCGTGCTGCCATCCGGGCCGCGCGGCCCTCCTTCATCAGCGAATCCAGCTTCGCCACAAACGAGGCGATCTCTTCCTGGGCCGGCTGTTCCTCTTCTTCCGGAGGCATCTCCCCCGAGTTGATTTGTTCGATCACCTCCGCCCAGAGATGGGTGTCCAAGCCCGAACTGAAATCGCGGGAGAGGCGGTCGATGCGCAAATCTCCCTTCTCCTTTTCAGGGCCATGGCAGGCGAGGCAATGTTTCTGGAGAAAGCCTTCCAACGGATCCTCGGCCGCAACGGCACCGGCCAGGGCCAGGGAGACGGTGAAGAGGAGACTGAACCGGAAAGTTTCGCGATGGTGAACCATGCTGGCTGAAGCTGAAGTCGCTACGGGTTGTTCCTCGTTCACGGAAACGACGGACAAACCTTCCAACGAGTGACTCCCAGTGGAGTCAAAGTCTGACGCAATCTCCTTTTGGGGGCCTACGCGAGGATCTCCTTCAGCTGGCCGGTGCTGTCGCCATGCCGCTCAGCCTCCACTCCAATCCCGTGGAGCATGGTCAGCCAGGCGTTGCACAAAGGCGTGTCTTTCGGGGCCACGATGTTGCGGCCGAGCTTTAGGCCGGCGCCGCGACCGGTGATGATGGTGGGGCAGTTGCTCAGTTCGTGGCCCGTGCGGATGTTGCTCCCGTAGGTGAGGGCGATGTGGTCGAAGAGCGTGCTGCCATCTGCTTCCTTCGTCGCTTTCAGTTTGTCGATGAATCCGGCGAGCAACTCGCTCTGGGCGATGTCGCGGCGCTGGGAGGCGTCGAGTTTCTCGCCGAGCGTGGTGTGGTAATGGCTCATGTCGTGCGGATGGACCTTGATGTCCATGGATGTGAGCAGAGTGGCGACGGGTTGCCGGAAGGTCATGACGCGCGTGCTATCGGTCTGCATGGCGGCGATCATGATGTCGTAGATGAGTTTGATCTCTTCGCGCCCATTGCCCTGGGCGGTGGCCGCGGGCTCGGTGATCGGGGCCTGGGGGCGGGGCACTTCCATCCACTGCTCTTCTTTGGAAAGGCGGGTTTCGATGTCGCGGATTCCCTGAAAGTATTCTTCGAGCTTGGCCTTGTCGTTTTGGGCGAGGTCACGCTGCAGGCTTTTGGCGTTGTCGAGCACGGCGTCGAGCACGCTGCGCTTTTGGGCGAGCATGGCTTTCTGCTGGGAGAGCGGGGTGGTGTCCTTGGCAAAAAGGCGGTGGAAGGCGGCGACCGGGCCGTTTTGTCCACCGACGGGCTTTCCACTCACGTCCCAGGCCATGGAAAGTCCGGGGCCGTGGCCGCTCAGGTCTCCAGACTCGCTGCTGTTGAACTGGAGGGAGGCAAAGCGGGTGTGCAAGCCCAACTGAGCCGCCGCGACCTGATCAGCGCTGATGCTGTTGTGGAAACTCTGGCCGGGCTGCGCATACCGGTTGGCGCCGGTGAGCCACATGGTGCTGCCCCAGTGGCCTTCGTTGCTGTATTTGTTCCAAAGGCCTTGCACCACGCTGAAGTCCGCCTTGTGGCGTTCCAACGGTTTGAGGCCGAGGGGCAGTTCGTAGTCCGGGCCCGGCTTTTTGATATCGGGATACCAGGTAGGCTCGGTGATGCCCCAACCGAAGCCGAGAAAAACCAACCGCTTCGGCGGAACTGCGGGCGCTGCGGCAGCGGCGAAACGCTGGAACCCGAGCGATTCGAGGATCGGCAACGCGATGATCGCGGTGGAGGATTGGAGAAAGTGTCGGCGGGTGTTCATGGCTGAATTACTTGGGTTGCTGATTCATCTCGCAATCGGCGTCCATCGGCACGGTTGGTCCGCTTTGATCCACTGGATGCGTGAAAAGGTAGCGGAACACCTCATCGTAAACCCACTGGCCCATCGCGTCTTTGCCTCCGGGCACGACGATGGTGTGGGCTCGCCGGGAGTCGTTGTTCACGTCGATGTTCGTAATGAGGCGTCGCGTGTGGCCGTAGGGCGGCTTGGCGGTATCGATATTCACGATGGGGCCGTGCTGGTGCAGTTGGAGCAATTGCCACGAGCGGCAATAGTGATCGGCGATCCAGCCTCCGTCGAGCACGTGGGAGAAGCCGAAAAAGCGATTCGATGGAGTGGCGGAGGCTCCACCCTGCCAGGTTTCGGTGTTGTCGCGCGGGCCGGAGAACATCACCACGCGATCGACCTTTTGATGCATGGCAAACCGGGCTGCGGTGCTGCTGCCGTGGGAGATGCCGCTCATGATGACTTTGTCCCAGCGCAAGCCGCTGCCGTCTGCTGTGAGGAACTGGTCCCACTTTCCATCTGGATTCTCCTTGGTGAGCCACCTCACAAGCTGCAGAGAGCGTTCCATCATGCCATCGGGCTTGGGTATGTCGACGAGGGGACTGAAATCCTCGCCGGTGGCCGCTTCGAGGCGGACTTTGCCGATCGCCATGCCGCTGCCGTCCTCGTATTGCGTCTTGGTAAGCCCGGCGAACCAGCCGTTGGAGTAATGAGGTTGGATGCCATGATAACCGTAGCTGGAGATGCGCTCAAACAGGCCCTGATTGTGCGCCATGAGCCAAATCACGAGCTTGCCCTGGGACGGAACCCGGGTGTCCACGACGGCGTGCTGGAGGTCGGCCGACTTTCCTTTGTCGTCGGTGAAGGTGAACTTGATCTCCGGATGTTCCTTGGCTCGCGGATCGATCTCACTGGCGCGTTTGGCCAGATCAAAGCGCTGGGGATCGGCGGCCTGGAGATGGCCGAGGAGAAGCAAAACAAGTAGAAAGCGTTTCACGGGCGGGGTCATTTCATGTGGAATTCTTTGCTGGTCACCAGCGCTTCGATAAACCCGCGAACGCCGAGGTTTTCCTGCTTCGCGGAGGTCAACATTTCGGTCACGAGTGATTCGTCCTGGAAACCAGCCGGCCGGCCGAGCGCGTATTCGATTAAGGCAGTGCTGAAGCTGCGAGCGAAGTCGTCCGAATGGGATGCGATGATATCGCGCAACTCGAAAAAGTCTTGGAAGGCGGGGCCTTTGTGGAGCGCGGCGTGGGCTTCGATCTGCCAAGTCTTGCTGGCGCCTTTGATTGGCTTGCCCTGCTCGTCTTTGACTTGGTAGGTGTCCTCGGTGCGCCACTGGCCCACGGCATCGAAGTTTTCGAGGCCGAAACCGATCGGGTCAATCTTGCGGTGGCAACTGGCGCACTGAGCGTCTTCCTGGTGCATTTGCAGGCGCTCGCGAGTCGTGAGCACCTTGCCGGCGAGACGGGCGATTTGGGGGACGTTCGCCGGCGCGGGTGGCGGCGGGTCGTTAAGGAGTTTGCGCAGCACCCAGGCCCCGCGTTCGACGGGACTGGTGTGTTCGCCATTGCCGCCCATGAAATGAATGGCCGCCATCCCGAGCAAACCTCCCCGCGGCGAATTCGCCGGGAGTTTCACCTTTTGGAAGGCATCACCCTGCACGCCGGGAATGCCGTAAAAGTCGGCGAGCAGGTGATTCAGGATCGCGTAGTCGGCCTTGAGGAGATCGCTGATCGGGGCATTGTGTTTCAGGAGATGGGTGAAGGTGGCGAAGACTTCTTGCTTCGCGTTGAGCTTGGTGGCGTCGTCGAAGCGCGGATACAGGGTGCGGTTCACCTGGAAGAAATCGAGGCGATCCAGGCCAAGCCATTGATGCACGAATCCTTGCACGAGAGCCTGCGAGCGCTCGTCATCGAGAAGTCGACTGGTTTCCGTGGCGAGGACGTCCGCCTTCAGGAGGTCGCCGTTTTTCCCAAGGGCGAGCAGCGTCTCATCCGGGGGCGCACTCCAGAGGAAGTAGGAGAGGCGGTTTGCCAGTTCCACCCCGTTCAGCGGGTGCCGGGACTCCTGGCGCACCGGTTCGGCCAAATAGAGGAACATTGGGGATGCTAGCACCACGGAGAGGGTTTGCTTGAGGGCGGCGCTGTGTTTGGCTCCGGCTTGGCGCTGCGTGTCGTAAATCGCGGTGAGCTTCTCCACAAAGCTCGCCGGCGGCTCGGTGCCGCGAAACGCGGCGGCGCAGAAGCGTTGCAGGGCGGGTTTAATGTCCGCAATGAGTCCGGCATCATTCAGAGGAACGCCAAGCACCGCCAAACCAGGCGCTGCCGTGGTCGGTTCGGTGACGCGCTCAATTTCCATGTAGTCGATCCAGAGGACGGCTTCTGGGCCAATGCCGTTGCGCTTCACGGCCTCCGCGCGTTTGCGGCCGCCTTCCTCGTTGTTGTCCCACGCTCCTTTCTCCCGAATGAAAAGGGTGCGATCCCCACTGTCCGTAACCGCCTTGGTGAGTGTGAAGGGCATCTCCACGATTTGCGGTTCCTCCATCGTTCCGGTGATCTCGAACGTGGCACGCACCATGCCGTTGCGCGGATGCATGCCCACTTCGAGAAACTTCTGCTCGGGGCGCGCGTCCTTGGCGGCAGCGACTCGGACACGGAAAGTGTAGTCGCCGCTGGTCCATTCACCCGGCACGGGGAGCTGCAAAAAGCCGAGCGCCATCACGGCGGGGTGCATGGTCGGCGTGCCGAGATAGGCACCGGTGTCGAGATTGGGCCGGCTGAGGTAGTATTCGTGATACTTCTGCCAGTTCTCGCCCAAGGCGGCGTTGGCCTTGTCGGCATTGTTCTCTGGGGTGTTGAAGCCGAAGCTTTCCGGGGAGGGGGCGCCTGGGATTTTATCCCACGAGCGGCGGAAGTAGACGTCGCTTTTTGCTGCCTTTCTCAGTTCGGCCACCACGGCGGCGTTCTCAGGCTTGGCAGCGGCTTCGTCCACGGCTTTGACCCAAGAATTGGCCTGTGCCCGGGCATCGATCTGTTGCTGCACATACTTCGAAACCTTCTCGTTGGCGGTCTCGCACTCGAAACGCACCGTATTGACGCCTTTTGCGGTGACGCTGCCGACTTGGCGATTGTCGCCGATGCCGAACTTGACCAGCTCCGGGGCCTTGCGGATGGGGGCGTTGTTTTCCTCCACCTCGACCCGCAGAGCGCGGGCTTCATCCGCCAGGGCAAAGCGGGTGAACGCCTCTTCCAACGCCAGGAGGCCAAGGGATTGGTACTGCTCAAACTGATTCGCCGAGAGGAAGAGGTTGGAGCCAAAGGTGTCGAAACCACCGGTGCCAGTATCGGCCGGCAGCTCGGCCACGTTGATATCGACGCCCAGCAGGTCCCGGAGCGTGTTTTTGTATTCGCGCCGGTTGAGCCGTCGCATGGTGATGACGCCATGCTGGTCATTCAGCGAACGGCGCGCCGCGACCATGGCGTTGGCGAGATCGTCGAGGAGATCGGTTTTGGCGTCGTTTGGCGGTTGCTGTTCGTCCTCCGGCGGCATGTCTCCGCTGTTCATGGCGTTGAGGACTTTCTGCCACTTTTCGGCGGTTTCGACGGAGCTGATGAAAAAGGAGAGATCGTCGATGCGGAAGTTGCCCTTCTGCTTGTCCGGGCCGTGACATCTGGAGCAGTATTGCCTGAGGAGTGCTTGATGCTTGGTGTATAGGGCGGGGATCGGTGGCGCGGCAACCGCGAAGGACGTGAGCAGCAGAAGCTTGAGGCAGAGGGTGAGCCGGAGAGTCCTGGCGAAGGCAGAGCGATGGAGCATCGGTTCGTTTTGGGCTGGTGACTACGGTACGCGGATGCGAGAAACACGGTCAGGGCGGGGGCGGTGTTTCACCGGTTGCCCAAGCGCGATCAAGCGAGCAGCTCCTTGAGGACATGCCCATGCACGTCCGTCAGGCGCCGATCCACGCCGTTGCTGCGGACCGTCAGCCGGGTGTGGTCGATGCCGAGGAGGTGGAGGATGGTGGCGTGAATGTCGTAGACCTCGGTCGGGTTGGCGCGGTCGAGGGGTTTGTAGCCCCATTCGTCCGATTCTCCGGCGGTAATGCCGCCCTTGATGCCACCGCCGCAGAGCCAGTTGGTGAAGACGTAGGGGTTGTGGTCGCGCCCCTTGCCGCCTTGGGTGCTGGGCATGCGGCCGAACTCGGTGGTCCAGAGGATGATGGTGTCTTCCAGAAGGCCGCGCTGTTTGAGATCCCGGATGAGGGCGCTGGCGCCTCGGGCGAAGCCGCGGGCGAGGGGGCCATGGTCGCGCTCGACGTCCTCGTGGCTGTCCCAGTTGCGTCGGGGAAAGCCGTTGTCGTTCCCGCTCCAGATCTGCACGAAACGGACGCCTCGTTCCAACAGGCGGCGGGCGGCGAGGCATTTGCGTCCGAAGATGTCCATTTCCTCTTCCGCATTGATCTGGGAGGGCCAGGCGGTCACGCCGTCGCGGATGCCATACATTTCTTTGAGGTAGGAGGGCTCCTGGGAAACATCGAGGGCTTCGGGTGCGGCCAGTTGCATGGCGGCAGCGAGTTCGTAGCTGCGGATCCGGGCTTCCAGCCGTTCGTCGCCGGGGCGGGAAGCGGCATGCAGGCCGTTGAGGCGGGAGAGCAGTGCGCCGCCATCGGCTTCGCTGGCGGAGCTGATGAAGCTTCCGCGTTTGCCGGGAAAAAGATCGGTGATGGGAGTCTCGCTCCCCGGATAAATGACGGTGCCCTGATGTTGCGCCGGGAGGAAGGCGGCATCCCAGTTCTTCGTACCGTTGGAGGCGAGTCCGCGATGATCTGGAAGGACGACAAAGGCGGGCAGGTTTTCATTGCTGCTGCCCAGTCCGTAGCTGATCCAAGCGCCGGCACTGGGGAAGCCGGGGCGATTGAATCCAGTGGTTTGCAGCAGCGTGCCCTGAGAATGTACTCCCGTTTTGCCGACGACGTTATGGACCCAAGCGATGTCATCGACGACGGCGCCAAGGTCGGAAACGACGTCACTCAGCATTTTGCCGCTCTGTCCGTAGGGTTTGAACTCCCAGACGGGCTTTTTCCACGGGCCAAGGCCGTTTTGGAAGGCCTCGACGTGCTCGCCGAAGTCGCTGGGCTCCCCGTGCCGCTTCACGAGTTCGGGTTTGAAGTCGAACAAATCGAGGTGGCTGGCGGCCCCCGCCATGAAGAACTGGACGACGCGGCGCGCCTTGGGAGGGTGATGCAGTTTCGCCTCCGCTTGCTCCGCGTTGAAGAGGCTGGCGAGGGCGATCCCGCCGAGGCCGCCGCCGCTGCGCCAGAGGAAATCCCGGCGATTCTGTTGGAAGGGTGAGTTCACGGTGAGAAAAGGTGAGCGGTTCAATCGACGAAAACGAACTCGTTAAGGTTGAGGACGAGCCGGCAGGCGTTTGCGAGGCCATGCGTTTCGGCGTAGCGGGCCAGTTCGGCCTTTTCGGGGGCGGTTGGCTGGCGATGCAGGGCGATGCGGAACACTTCGTCGATGGGCTGCTGGCGGACGCGTGTGGCCAAATGCTGGGCCATGGCCAAGGAGAGCTGATTGTTTAGCTGGGCGAGCGCTTGGAGGGGCGTGATCGTTTCATTGCGCCGGTCCACCAGCATGGAGGGATCCGCGCAGTCGAGGGTAGCCATCCACGGCTGTTGTTGGCTGCGGACGAGGAAGCGGTAGACGGAACGGCGGTGCAGCTTCGGATCGTCAGGATCCGCGAGGTCGTATTGATAATGCGGGGAATGCTGCGGCTTCTCGATGACGAAATCCTGGAAGCTCGGCCCGCCCATGGTGAGATCCAGTTTGCCGGCGGCGGCAAGGATGCTGTCGCGAATGGCCTCCGCTTCGAGCCGGCGACGGTTTTGGCGCCAGAGCAGCGTGTTGGAGGCATCGGTCCGATCAGCCAGTTCACGTAGCTCATTCTCCGGCACCGAGGTTTGTTGATAGGTCTCGCTGGTGACGATCAGCTTGTGGAGGGATTTGAGGGAGCCTTTGGCCTCATCGCGGAACCAGATGGCCAGCCAATCGAGGAGCTCCGGATGCGTGGGGGCTGCGCCCATTTTCCCAAAATCATTGGGCGTCTCCACGATGCCGCGGCCGAAGTGATAATGCCACACGCGGTTGACGATGCTGCGCCAAGTGAGGGCGTTATCTGAATGCGTGAGCCACTGGGCCAAGGCGGCGCGCCGTGCTGATTCGCTGGCGGCGTCCTGAATGGCAAAGGAAAGCCCGAAGCGCTGGCCGAGCGTGCTCATCGCGCCCGGTGAAACTTCATCGAGCGGTTGCTTCACATCCCCGCGCCGCAGCAGATGAATGGGGCGCGGCTTCCCGCCTTCCGCGCCGGTGCCCTTGAAGGTGCCGCTGCCGGTGTGAATGGCGCCGGCATAAATCTTCTGCGGGGTAGGCAACGAAGGGAGGGCATCCCGCTCGGCCCGGAGACTGATGAGTTTCCGCTTCGTGGCCTCGTCCGCTTGCGCCAGCAGGAGGGCATCCCGCTCGCTGATGAGTTTCTCTTTGTCCTCCGTGGTGCGGCTTTCCGGCGCGGTGCCGTCCGTGAGGTTGGTTTTTCGCCAACGCGGGGCGTTCTCGATACTGTCGAGAGCGGCTACGGGGCGACCCGCGGCAAGGTTGGGGCCTTGCTTGCCGGCATAAACCTCGAGCTCGGCCAAGGCGAAGATGTAATCGTCTCGGCGCGGCGCCAGCCTAGTGGCCGTGATCCGCACGTAGCGGCCTTTCACGCCGTCATCCTCGGCCGTGCCGGTCTCAAAAGGCGTCAGGCCGGGGTTGGCGAAGTCGTTCATGAAGGTGGCGTCGTGTTTCCGCCAAAGGAGGGAAACTCCGGTTTTGAACTCGGCGTCGTCACTGACTTCAATTTTGAAGCGAACCGGGAAGCCGAAGCCCGCGCCAATCTGGCCAAAGTCGTCGTAGCACGGCTTCAGCACGACCCGTTGCACCGGTTGAGTGCTTCCCAAGTCCACCTGGACCCACTTTACGGTCTCTTGGAGAGGGGAAATGGCGCTGTGATAGCCGAAATCGGGTTTCGCGTTTGGGTTGGCACTCGCAGCCGGTGCCTCAATGCGCTTCGAGAGGGCGGCGTAGGCCTCTCCGGCTTTTGCCTGCAAGGGAGCTTCGAGGGCACGGATTTCCTGGAGGATTCGTGTCCGCTGCTTCTGCACGGTGGCGAATCGTTCCATGGTGGCATCGTCCGGAAAGTAATCCACGTCCGTCCGGTCCAAGGCGGCAAAGACCGCATGCAGCGCGTAATAGTCCGCCTGGGGGATGGGATCGAACTTGTGATCATGGCACTGCGCGCAGTGGACGGTGACCGACTGAAAGGTGTTGATCGTGTTGCTCACCATGTCGTCGCGATCGAGGTGACGGGCGATCTTCCCATCGATCTTGGTCTCTGGCACTTCGGCGTGGCCGATGTAATCCCACGGGCCTGCGGCGATGAACCCGAGCGCCGTGATTCCGTCCACCGTGCCGGGGAAGAGGACATCGCCCGCAATCTGTTCCTGGACGAAACGGGTGTACGGTTTGTCGTTGTTGAAGGCACGAATCACGTAATCCCGGTAGGGCCAGGCATTGGGGCGTGGCTTGTCCTTGTCGTAACCGTGGGTTTCGCCGAAGTGGACGACGTCGAGCCAGTGCCGCGCCCAGCGTTCGCCGTGATGGGGGCTGGCCAGCAATCGGTCCACGAGCTTTTCGTAAGCGCCGGGGGCCGGGTCCGCTTGGAAAGCCTCCACCTCCGCGAAGTCCGGTGGCAAACCAGTGAGATCATAGGACAACCGGCGGATCAAGGTGCGCCGATCCGCCCGGGCGGAGGAGGACAGACCGTGCTCGCGCAATTTGGCGAGAATGAAGGCATCGATGGGATGCTTCGCGTCCCCGGGGACGACGGGCTGCCGCAGGGGTTGAAAGCTCCAATGCGAGTTTGCCGCCGATTGCTGCGATTCTACCTTGGCCACCCCAGGCGAATCCGCCCAGACCGCGCCTTCGGCAATCCACTTCCTCAGCGTTTGGATTTGGGCGGCGCTCAAGGGCTTGGCCTCGCTTTTGCGAGGGGGCATGAAGAGGTCCGGGTCCGAGCCATCGACGAGACGGATGAGGGAGCCCGCCTCTGGTTGGCCGGGGACGATCGCCGCCTCGCCGCTGGTCCCGCCCGCCAGGGCCGAGGCACGGGAGTCGAGCCGGTACTCACTCTTTTGCTTTCCGGACCCGTGGCAACCGGCGCAATGGGCCTCAAAAATTGGCTGCACCTCGCGGGTGAAGTCCACTGGCGTGGCGAACGCGGCGGTGGCGAACCACAGGCTGGTGAAGAGGGCGGATCGCATGAAGTCACATCATGCGCTGGGCGGAGAATTTTGTCATGCCACGCGAGCGCGGGACAGGCTCAGACCAGCCCTTCCTTCAACGCCTTGGCCACTGCGCCCGTCCGGGTGTTCACCTCCAGCTTCTCGTAGATGCGCCGGAGATAGGTATCGACGGTGTGGACGCTGAGTCCGAGCTGGCTGGCGATTTCCTTTTTGATGAGGCCGGTGACCATGAGTTGGAGGATCTCCTTTTCGCGATCGCTGAGCCCGTAGTCGGCTTGTTTCGGAGCGAGTTTGGAAAACATGTCGAGAACGCGCCGGGCGATCCGGGAGGTCATGGGAGAGCCGCCACCGAGCGCGTCACGCACGGCTTGGGTGACTTCCGCCGCGCTGCTGGTCTTTAATAGATAACCAGCGGCTCCGGCACAGATGGCGGAGAACACTTTGTCATCATCCTCAAAAACGGTGAGGATCACGATGAGGGGTTTGGAGGTGCGTTCCTTGATGAAGCGGATGCCTTCCAGCCCGCTCATCCCCGGCAGCGCGACGTCGAGGAGAATCAAATCCGGCACTTCCCCGGTGCGGAGCGCGTCGAGGGCTTTCTCGCAGGAATCGAAGTCAGCTGTGCACCGGAGGTCCGGCTCGACGTTCAGAACACGCCCGAGCGAGCGGCGGAAAGCGGCGTGATCCTCGATAATCCAGATGCTCTTCATGCAAGCTGCGCCTCCAATGTGATGCACGTGCCACGGCCGGGCGCGCTTTCGATCTGTAGGGTGCCGCCGAGCGTTTGGGCGCGGTGCCGAAGATTGGCAAGGCCGTGCCCGGTTGCTACGGCGCCGGGATCGAACCCCCGTCCGTCGTCCTCGATCCGAAGCTGAAACCGCCGCGCCTCCCATTGCAAGCAAATGAGGGCGCGAGCCGCTCCCGAATGACGCGCCAGGTTGTGCGCGGCCTCCCGAAAGAACAGAAACGCCTGCCGGTGAAACTCCAGGGATGCGGTCGAGGCGGCGTTCCCGGCTTGAACCTCCATTTCCCACTCCACGCCTTTGAGCAACGCTGCCGCGCTCTGCCGGATGGCATCGGCCAGACTGGACAGCCGGGGCGCATCTCCTTCGCGGACAAGCCAGATGATGCCGCGCATCGATTCCGCCGCTTCGCCCGCCAGACGATGAATTTCGTGGAGAGACTCATCGCCGCCGTTCTCGCGCAATGCCAGTTCCGACATGAGCCGGATGCTGCCCAGGTGACTGCCGATGTCGTCGTGTAAATCCCGCGAGATGCGCTGGCGCAGCAAGTCGAGCTCAAGTTGCCGGGCCCGTTTCTGGTGGCGAATCCAGAACCAACCGGCCACCAAGGCGCCGAGGGCGATGCATGCGGCCAACCAAGCGGCGCGTTTCCTTGCGTGTTCGCGGGCTTGGAGGCTGAGCGCGGAGACGCTTCGCGCTTCTTCGGTCAATTCCCGCTTTTCAGACAGCGCCGCCAGCCACGCCTCCTCCGGCAGGAGCAAGCCTGCGCTCGTGCTGCCATCCACGAGATGTTCGCCGCGCCACTGCTCGGTGACGGTTTCGTCGAGGGATCTGACCACCGCGCCGTGGGCGATGTCCCTGCCGCCTTGCAGTGCCTGGAGTTCGGCAAGCGCAAAGACGAAATCCGCGCTTCGCTCCCACAGTTTGATTGCGGTGACACGGAGGGTTCGCGCCTGAAGAGTTGGGGTGGGGAAGACAACCGGAGTATCGCCGGGATTCGTGAAATCCGCGCTAGTGGCGTCGAAAATGGTGGCGCCATCGGCTTCCAGCTTGAAGCGGCGCGGGAAGCCAAAGCCGAACCTGTCCGGGTAATCGCTGGGGTGTGCCGGAATCAGCCGGATCTCATCCACCGCCCGTCGGGAGCCGAGATCCACTTCCACCCACTTTACGGCGTCCGAGACAGTCGAGATGGCACTGTGCCAGCCGTTGCGGCGTTCGCCTCCGGGCTCCACAGGAAGGCCAAGAGCATGGGTGCCATCGACCAAATGCCGGGGAGACCAAGTCGGCAGTGTTTCCACCGCTTTGGCGGCATCCACGGGGCAGCCGAGAGCCACATTGCGCCCACCGCGGAAAACCAGGACTTCCCCCAGGGCGAACATGGCCCGGCTTTCGAGGCCGGGTTGCACCGCGAGCTTGGTCGCCGTGAAGCGCACGTAACGGGCCTTCACGGAAGGCGTTTCCACGTGCCAGGGCGCCAGCACGGCGGGGGCATCCTCCTGGGTGTGATCCAGGAGCGTGACGGACTCCGCAAACAGCGCATCGTTGGAGGCATCGATCCGGAACCGCTTCGGAAAGCCATAGGCCTCGCTTCCACCCAAAAGCGCCGGGATTACCACGACCGCGTCCAGCTCCCACTCCGTGCCCAGATCGACCTGGACCCAGCGCACCGACTCTGCGGTGGAGGCGATCCCGCTGTGAAATCCGGCCCGCTCGTGCAACTGCGGCTGGGGGGAAGCGGGCAGCGCGGCGATGCGGCGTTCCAGCGCCAAACGGGTGGTTTCCAGCTCCCGGAGCTCAAGGTTGAGCCACGGCCAGGGCGTTTCGGCCCGAGCGGAGAGAGCCAACGAGACGGAGAGGAGGCATAGAAGTGGATGGCGATAGAGGCGCCCCAACATCCCCATCCTCAGCGCGAGCTGCCGGGTGGCGGAGATGAGAGGCGTATGCATGGTTCAGCTGGGCTCACGTTGTCGATTCCAAACTCATCACAGCCTTGCGGCCCAGGTCAGTTACGAGCCCGGTGAGATAACTCCAATAGACCTCTTTTTCTAGGGTGTCACGCACGGTGGCGGCGGGCAGAAATCGCTGCATCTCTTTCAGAAAATCGCCGCGCATGCCGGGCATCGTTTTGAGCTCTTCGATTCGCGCCTGCAGCAAGCCGGCGAGTTCGGCTTTTTCGCGCCGATGATCGCGGACTTTCAAGGGAATGAGAGGTTCCGGGACGTCGATGCCCTGCCCGGTGAGCCAGGCGATGTCCCAGAGGTCCCGATTCTTGATGCGATTCTCGCGGAGAGCGAGTGCCACCACCTTGTCAGCCAGGATCTCTTCCCGGCCTTGAGCCTGAAGGATGAGGCCAAAGGTGCCGAGGTCGATTCCATAGACATTGCGCAGCATCATCGGTCGAGGGTCGTGGCTGGGGATGGCGCAGATGTCGAGATGAATTCGCTGTGCGGGAAGATGCTTTTGGCTGGGGCGCGTCTCGATGATGAGCCTCCAGGTGGAGACAGTTGCTCCGGTTCTCACCGGTTCCCTGACGCTCACGGGTAGGCCGTAGCGGGTTTGCAGGCGTTCCGTGAGAATGCGACCGAGATCGGAGAGGTCCTCCTTCGTAAAATGGCTGCCACCGGTGAAGTCGAGATCTTCGCTGAGCCGGGAGGAACCATAGCACGCCCTGAGGCACGTGCCGCCGATGAAGGTAAGGCCGGCGAGAAGTCCGTTTTCGCTCATCTCGCGGAGGATGTCATGATGCAACAGTTCCTTTTCCACCACGGACCGCAGGGCCGAGAGGTCTGGCTTTGAGCGGAGTGCTTCGTCGACAAGCTGGTCAAACAAGCTCACGCGCGACCTCCTCGTCCACAAGTTCCAGGCTGCGGCGAGTGGCCTTCATGTCGCGCAGGGCTTGACGGACGGAGGCGCGCCAGAGGTGGCGGTGCGGGTCGTAGGTGAGCTCGGTGCGCACGTCGTCAGGACACTGGGCGGTATGCACGAATTCAATGTGGCCGTAATTTCCGCAGTTCACCACATGACTGCGCCCGGAACTCATCAAGCTGATCCAATTGATGGGAAGCTGGGAGATCACTCCGGCATCGCTTAGGACCGTTTCCAGGCTGATGTAATTGAACTCCCCCGCGCGGAGCCTTGCCGCGGCATGAAAAAGGAGATTACCCGGTGGGTAATCCGGCACCGGATACAGATAAATTCCCCGGCAGACACGGGTGAGTAGCCCGGCCTTCGTGGCTCGGGAGAGCAGCACTGCTAACTGCCCGCAGTCCGGCACCGCAGCCGCCAAATCCGAGGGAGCAAAGAGGCA
>CAMCXS010000082.1 GCA_945883495.1 Akkermansia muciniphila | reverse complement strand
TCGGGCGCGGCTTCCTGGCTCTCCTCCTCCAAGATCAATGGTGCCGAGGTGAAAAACCAAGCGCAAGAGTCGGTAGGAACCATTTCCGAGCTCGTCGTGGATCCGAACAGCGCCCAGGTCATCTTCGCGGTCGTTGAGACGCGGAACTTTCTGGGGCTGAATCAGAAAAAGTATCTGATCCCGTGGAAAACCTTCCGAGTGGACCGCAATCTGGAAGAAGCGGATGAGATCGAACTGATTCTCGATACCACCCGCGAGAAGCTGGAAAAGAGTTTTGAATTCGAGGAGGACAAAATGGGCACGATCCGGCCCGAAGAGGTTTACTCTTACTGGGGCCAGGACTTCCAGCAATCCCAGCAGGGCCAGCAACGGCAGCAAGGTCAACAGCCAAGCACCTCGCCTTCCACGCCCATGAGGGAGAGTGGCAGCGATGCCACCAGTCCTGGGCGCCCCGGGGTCGGCACGCCGGGATCAACGCCGGGTACTCCGGGTGAAGGCACCACGGGAAGATCCGGAACTGGAAGTGGTTCGGGAGGCTGATAACCAGATCGGACTCAACCCCAAAGTGCGACCCGGAGGCAGAAGCGTGGTAGTAGACACTGTCTCCGGGCGCACGGAGGGGAAGGGGAAACGCAAAGGAGCATGCAGGGATGAAGGATCATAACGAAAGGGGCGGAGTCATAGCGGCGGGAGTCACGGCGGTGGCGTTGCTGTTCGGGACCGGCTGCGAGACCAGAAAGCAGGAAGGCGCCTTGATCGGAGGCGTGGCTGGGGCGGGGATCGGCGCCATTGCTGGCGACGGCGCGGGTGCCTTGATTGGGGGCGCCGTGGGCGCAGCCACGGGCGCGGCCATCGGAGCGTCCAAGGATCGAAGATACGGCTACCGCGGGCACTAAGGTTTGCACGTATCGCAAATTTCTTGCTGGTGATCTGAGAGCAGTGGACAGAGGAAGGGGCGGAGTCCGAGTGGACCCGCCCCTTCCGATTGTATAGAAACGGAGTTGGTTTCTTGCTTGCTTTGCGGCTCGGCTTCGAGAACATCGCTCTCGTGATTCGAGCCCTAGCCTTCAGTTTCGCCCTTTTGGTTTCTTGCGCCCAAGCCGCCGAGCGGCCGCCTTCTTACCGGGACAAGAATCCGCAACGCTACAAACTCCAGTTCCGCGCCAGCGAGATCGATCCTAGGTGCAAGGAACATCCAGAGATCGATTTCGTGTTCACCAAGGACGGCAAGCCGGCGGATGTGGAGAACGCCTCGGTCGATACCAGCGTGGAACCCCAGGGCAAGCTGGTGATCTGGCTGATGGGCTACAACGAGGGATTGTTCCAGAAGGTCAATAGCTACGGTTTTCATGCCATTCAGGTCAGCTATGCGAACCAATGGTTCTCGAAGCTCTGTCAGCCGGCGCCCAAGAATAGCCACGCACGGGGGGATATTCGCCTGGAGGCCTCGATCGGTGAGGATGTGAGCGTTGAGATCGATATCCCCAAGCCAGACTCAATCATGGAGCGCTCGTATCAGCTGGTGAAACACCTGGCCGAGGAACATGAGGTGGGCCGTTGGAAGCAGTTTCTGACCCGTGACGGCAAAGGGTTGCTTTGGGACAAAGTGATCCTTTCCGGCGCCTCGCACGGGGCGACCACGGCGGCACGCTTCGCCATGCATCAGAAGGTAGATCGCGTGGTGATGTTTTGCGGCCCGCGGGACCAAGATCAAGATTGGCAGGGGCGTTCTTCTGCGACCGAACCTGCTCGCTACTTCGGTTTCAGCCACGTCCTTGATGGCGGCTGGACTGGAGATCATTATTGCCGTTCGTGGGAACTCCTCAACCTTCATCGCCTCGGCGCGATCGTGAACGTCGATACCGCCAAGCCGCCGTATGAAAACAGCCGACGACTCATTTCCGCGGCGGACGTGGGAGGAGATGCCAACAAGGCGCACTCATCGGTGACGCCTGGCGGCGCATCTCCGAAGGATGCCGCGGGTGGCTACCTCTTCGAGCCCGTGTGGCAGTATCTTTTCACCCAGCCGGTGGAGAAGTTTGGGAAACCGGTGGCGCGGGATCCTGATTGCGAGGTAGAGGAATGAGCCAAGGGCCCCTGAGCGGTTCCGAGCCAAAGTGAATGCCGAGGTTCTGCTCCCTCTCTTCGGAGCCGGGCTTTGCGCCGGTTTCGTCGACTCGGTGGCCGGAGGCGGCGGGCTGATCTCAGTCCCTGCTCTCCTGTGGGCTGGATTGCCGCCCCAGGTGGCGCTGGGGACGAACAAGCTGCAAAGCAGCGCCGGGACCATCATCGCGGTGCGGCACTATCTGCTTTCGGGCTTGGTAAACGGTCGCGAAGTGGTTTGGGCGATCGTGGTCACCTTCGGATTTGCCGTGCTCGGGACGCTGGCGCTGACGCGGATCTCAAACGGAACCCTGGTGCGGGTGGTGCCTTGGCTGCTCTTGGGCGTGGCGGTTTATGCCTTGTTCAGTCCCCGCTTTGTCCGGGGTGGGACCAGCCCGAGACTTGGAACGGCCCCGTTTGCATGGATCGGAGGGGCCAGTCTGGGATTTTACGATGGCTTCTTCGGCCCGGGGACGGGGGCATTCTGGACCTTGGGTTGGATCGCCCTCCGGGGAAAAGATCTTCTCGGCGCTACCGCCGCGACGAAGGTCGTGAACCTCACCAGCAATCTGGCGGCCTTATGCGTCTTCATCCCCTTAGGGCTGGTCCGCTACGATCTTGCGGGGGCAATGATCGGCGGGCAATTGCTTGGGGCGCGGCTTGGCTCGGGTATGGCGGTACGACATGGCGCTCCGTTTATCCGCTGGATTTTCCTGGCGGTCGTTTTCGTCATGGTGACCAAGCTCCTCTGGGAGCAGTTTTCACCGTGAGGGAGCGTTCAAACAGGTCCATGAGGATCTAGACAAGTTGGCTGACGATGTCATGCTTCTCGAGTCATGTGGGAGCAGTTCGTCGGGCAAAAAGGCTTTTCCTTGGACCGCTTGGCTACGCTCTGCCGCGTCGCGGAGCATGGCGGGATCATGGCGGCGGCCCGGCACGGACTGGCGGCTGCCGATCACAAGGCGTTGGAGCACAGGCAGTCCCAATACAGCCGACAAATCGCCGAACTGGAGGAGTTCTTGGGCGGGGACGAGAAGTTCGCATTGCTCGATCGCAGTCGAAAACCCTACCGGCTCAGTCCTGAAGGCGAGGAATTGGCTCGGTTGGCGCGGAACTTCCTGAGCGGATTGGACGATTTCGTCACGCAGCAACGCGCCGGAAGTCAGCGCTTGGTGCTCGGGGCGGGGGAGCGGTTGATCCAATGGTTGATCATGCCGGAAATGTTGCCGAAGCTCCGGGCCAAGTTCCCGGGGATCACGACCTTGTTCCTCAACCGGCAGACGCAGGATATTATTAAAGGCCTGCAAGAGGGAACGCTCGACATCGGCTTGCTGCGGCGCGGGGCTCTCACCGGCTTGGGCCTGGAAACGGCCGGAAATTGGAAGGAGACTTATCACTTTTTCTTATCCCGCCGCTTGAAGCCGCGGTTGCCGAGCCCGCCGTCCGTCATGGACCTGAGCCGATATCCCTTGGCCATTCTCGAAGGTGGAGGCGAGACCCGGGCCGCCATTGTGCGCCTTTTTGAGTGCGTCGGCCTCCAGCCCAACATTCAACTTGAGTGCAGCTCCCTCACGCAAGTGGCCCAAGCGGTGGAGATGGACTACGCCGCGTTTCTCCCTCATTTTGCGCAAAGCCGTTTCAGCGCGGGTATTGAAGCGCATCGCGTCCCTGGACTGGAGGTGCTCGATGTGGAACAGACTCTCGCGTGGAGTCCGGAGCGGGCGAGCTACCGTCCGGTTCTTCGCGAGATCGCGAAGGTTTTGGCGGCAGGGTGAATCGAACTGCGAGATCGAATGCCAAGAGTAAGGAGGAGAAGGCGAACTGGCAAAAAGAAGGACGGTTTTGTCTTAGAAATTACTCAAAGTATGCTCATTCAACGTTCCCGCCTTCTCTCTCAGTGAGCCAGATTGTTTAGGTTTGCTAAATGTTAAGGTTGATTTCGTTCCGGCGGCATGTTATTAACGGCCCCATGTATTCACAAGACCACAATCAAGGGCCACGGTTCATTTGGACCGTGGGCTTCCTGGCGCTCGGGACACTGAGCGCCATCGGAGCCGCAGCTCTGTTTCCCTGGTATCTGGCGATTGCGATCGCCGTGTTGGTGGTGGGCCTCGCAAGCGCGTGTGCCTACCAGTTCCGCGTCACAAACAACCCACTGTATCTAGTGGCCATGTGCCTTATGACGGCCTTGGCCTCCTTCCTGGACGGGGTATCCGTCTGGGAATTGCTCAATGAGACCCAGAATTCGGGGCTCCACGCGGCTTCGGCCAATGAGGGGGCTCTCGACGGGCAGCTCAAGTCAACCCAGCAGCAAGCTGATGGGCTTCGTGCCCAGATTGCCGCCGTTGTCGAGGAGTATACCAACATGGACAACGATGGCAATTCAGCCAACGATAAGCTTGTTCCAGGAAAGATCGCTTTGGCGGAGTCTTTGAAGGCTGACCTAGCGAACGTGCAGGCTCGAGTTGACGAGTTGCAGGCAAAGACCATCGCGGCCGTCTCCACGACGGCGGTCACGGACGCTCAGCGTCACATCCTGTTGCAAATGGCGGATGAGCATCCGCATCCGGCCCGCTGGCTCATTATGTGGTCATCTGTGGTGTTCCTGATTCCAGAGTTTACCTTGGCTTTGTTGGCTTGGAGTATGCACGGTGGTCAACGCCGTGAAGATCGTAAAGAAGAGTCTTCTCAGCAGGTTTCTCTCCCAGCCGGTGCTTTGCTGGCTTCACATCTGACACCTCAACATGCGCAGTGGCTTCTTCAGCAACATCAACTGCACGCGGTGCAATCACTTGCGCACGCTTATCCGGGCATGAGTCCACTCGCTGGGCCAGCTACCCCTTCGGTCGAACACTCGGCAGTAGAGTGGTCCCAACCCATGGTGACCGCTTCACAGGCGGCGCCAGCACGAGTTCCGGCGGCGCCAGTTGTGGCGAAAGAAGCAGCCGAGGTTGCTCCACAAGCCGCAGTGAACCAGCGGGGCACTGAAACTCCACGCGAGGCTTCGGTTGAAGCCGCCGCTCCTTCCGGCCTGTCGCCTTTGGCCGTTGTCGGAAGTCATCCCGGGTTGATTCATCATGCCCGCCCGGAGGGGCTGTCCCTCCCCACCGATGTGGAAGGTAGTGACGAGCCAGATCGAGTTTCCGAGGTCGGTCTGGTATCATCCCCGGGTGCTATCAGCACCCTCCGAGAGGCCAAGAAAAGAAAGCACAACTTCTTTGGAGGTTCCGCAACCAAGGCCCATAAGCAGAAGGGCCGGAAGGCAAGAAACCTGAGCGAGCTGGCCGCGAGGTTGAATTGATGATCCAGGCGCGCCTCAAAGCGCGCTGGGACATGAGGTTCCTCAAGTCCAAACTTAACTGCCCCGTCCGGTTCGCCGGACGGGGTTTTTTTGTGTCCAAAGATCCTCCGTGGAGCTGTCCCCACATCGGATGTGTTTGGAGTAGGGGGGGCACTTGCGAAGTTGGGAATCCCTCCAAGGAGAACGCCAATCCCATCAAGGAGAACGCCAATCCCATCAAGGAGAACGCCTTCGCTATCCTAGAAACGGAAATCGAAACATCTCACGCGGTTGCGCGGAGAATGAGGCAGGACGCTGATTTTGGTGAGAAGGAGACATGCGTCCCGTAAGTTCCGGGCCTTGCCCGACACGAAGCGCCCACCTGGCCCTCAATCATCAACGCGCTTCCTTTAGATACATCTCCAGCTTCTTCCGCTGCTCCTCGGTAAGTGGCTCGAAGGTTAGCCTCACGCTGGGGAGTTCCGCTTGGAGTGTTTCGATGTCGGCCGGTGGAATGTCGGTTTCGTAGATGGTCAACGATTTCAGGTTGGGCAAGGCTTTGAGCTCACGCAGCGCCTTCAGGGTGAAACGGGCTTCGCCGAGCTTGAGGGTTTCCAATTTGTGGATCTTCGCCACCGTGGGCAACGAGAGATCGCTCAGGCTCGGCTCCTGGATGCCGGTGCGGGGCAAACGTTGGCCGAGCTTCAGGCTTGTCAGATTGGGCAACTTTGCGATCTCCGCGTTCCCGGCCTCCGTCTGCCAAGTGTGCCAGGTCGAAAGCTCCCGCAGCGTCTGGATTTCCGCGATGGCTGCGAAGCCCGCGTCCCCCATCGACATCCCCGCAACGGTGAGGCGCTGCAGGTTCGGTAGCGATTTCCAAGATGCGAAGCCCGTCCCGGTGAATCCTTCTTTACGGAACGAGAGATGGAAAAATGCCGCTGATCGCAGCGCCTTCAAGCCCGCTAACTTTGCCAAACCGGCATCGCTTAACTGCGCGCCCTCGGTGGACAGCGACTCCAACGACTGGAGCGGAAGCAAGAAGTCGACGGTGTGATCCGTCAATCCGGCCAACTTTCCAAAAAGCGTCAGGCTCTTCAACGTCGTGATACCGCCGATCGTCCGCAACTCCGCTTGGCCGACCTTCGTGCAATCTGTCAGAGTCAGCTCCGTGACCACCTCCCCCTTGCGCGTCACCCTGGCGCCGAGGGATTCGAGGTGGGTAAGATCGGCGGCTTGAACGGAGGTGAGAAGAAAGGCGGCAAAAATGGGCAGGGAACGATTCATGAGGGTTGAAGGGATTTTTTTCATGCGCACAAGGTGCCTCTGCGTAAAGCCAAAAATCCCTTCATAATCTCACCGGAACGCCGCCCTGGTCCGCGCTGTGCAGAGCGGCAAAACAGAGTTCTAGGCACGGGAGGTTGCTCCGGGCGGTGTTTGCGGGTTCACGGTCCTCCTCGATGGAGCGCAACAGTTCCCCCATCGTTCCCATGAACCCTTGTTCCAGCCAGCGTCCTTGCAGCGGAACCCGGACGTGACCGGTGGCCAGATACACATCCATTGCGGGCTGATTGTTGAGATTCGGCCCCCGGCTCCGGAGCGTGCCTTTGGTCCCGACCACGGTGGTGACATCTTCTTCGCCGTGAAGCGTATGCGCATTGAATGACATCCGGACCTGCGCCTCAGGATAATGGATGATCACCGACGCCAGCGCGGGCGGGGCGAAACGTTGTCCAGCAAAACCGAGCACCGAAGCCGTGACCGAGTCTGGTCGCTGCCAGCCCATAAGACAAGTTGTGATATCGAACCAGTGAATCGCGAAATCGAAGAGGATCAAGTGATGGATTTCTTCGAAGCGTTGAATTCCCGCAACCCAGGTGTGATCCCATTGGACGGAGAAGTCAATGGAGCGCACTTCACCGATTAGTCCGGCGGCGACCGCTTGGCGCATATAATGGAAGTGCGGCGCCCAACGTCCGTTCTGATTCACCGCCAATTTCACATTTCTGCGTTCCGCCAAAGTAGCCAACGCATCCCCCGCACTGAGATCCAGTACAAACGGTTTCTGACTCAAAACATGCTTGCCCGCCTCCAACGCACTTCGGAGCAGTCCAAGCCGTTCCTCGGGATGCGGCGTGATATCCAGCACGGTGATATCGTCCCGCCGGATCAACGCCAAGCCGTCAGATTCCACATCCGCCGCGGGAAAATACAAATCCCGCTTCGCCTTGGCTCGCTCCACTACGTGATCCGCGATCGCCACGACATTCCACCCACACTCTGCGTAAGCTTTCAGATGATAGTCGCTGACGCCTCCTGCGCCGATCAATCCAATCCGGTGCGCTCCGGGATAGAGTGGCTTCGGTGGTGCATAATGGATGGCGGGCGCCGCAATCTCGCCCACCGGACGTGTCGAGCGAATCCCATAGTCACCTTCCGCTGTCATCGTTCCCTCCCTCCTGAGTCCCGCAATGCAGTCATCGCCATCAGCCGCGCCGTCGCCGCATAAGCTTCCTCGACCCACTCCACGATCCGCTCAGGGTCAGGGGAATACTCCAACTCGATCGAGACCACACCGGAGAAGTTCAAATCCTTGATCGCTTGGAGATACGGCCCAAACTTCACGACGCCTCGGCCCGGTGGCAAATCACCGTGCACGCGCCCGTCGCAGTCGCTGATATGCACATGGCAAGCCTTGTCCCGCAGGATGGTGAGTTCCGCGGGGGAGACGTCCGCGAGAACCAGGTGACTGATGTCGATATTTGCCTTCACGTTGGGCAGCGCCACCTCATCAATGAACTGCGCCATCTTTCGTACATCGTTGAGCAGACTGAGCCGGAAGGGCTCCAATTCCAAGGCGATATCCAGCCCTCTCTCCGCCGCGTGCAGACCAATCTCCCGCACCGTTTCCACGCCCCAATCCCATTGCGCTTCTGGCGGGATCACTTCCCGCTGCCAAATATATTCCCCCAGCACCAACAAGATGTTCCGAGCCCGGAGCCGATGCGCCAATGCGGTAAATGCCTGCACTCGGCGCACATGAAACGCTCGCACTGGAGCATTGAAGTCCACCAGCCCGCAGGCCACCACCGGCAGCGAAACGATCGGCAGCTCCAATCTCCCACAAGTCGACTCGATGGCGCGGATCTCATCTTCCGCCAACGTCATCGCCTCGGTGAAGAGATCGACGCAATCAAACCCGATCCGCGATATGTGTTCCAAGCCGGTGACCGTATCGACGCCCGCCTGATCGAACGCGCTATTGATAATTCCCAGCTTCATACGCTTGCCTTGGCCAAGCTCCTGGCGCTGGAGTCATCACGATCGAGATTGGCGAATTCCACGGAAGCCCGTCGCGCCTCGTCGCGTCCCACTCGCAGCACCTCGGCATCGTCCACTTTGTGGAGCTTGGTATATGACGGGTGATGCGATTCTTTGTAGGGATTGTTTGTCGCGGCGTTGTAGCAACAGATCAGGGACCAGCGCGGGTGATCCGATGAGTTCGCCGCCGAACAGTGCAAAGTATTCGGATGGAAGAATAGAGCATCTCCCGGCTCCATCTCACAATAGACCCGCTCCATCACCTTAAGCGCCGCGTTGACCCGTTCCATGTCCGCGCCGGCTTGATCCCCGCTGAGGATGTGGTTCACCCGTCCCATCTGGTGCGAACCCTTGAGCACCTCCAGACACCCGTTCTCCACCGTCGCGCGGTCGACCGCGATCATCACGCTGCAAAGCTTCGGAAAGAGCAGCCCGTTCTGATACCAATAGCCATAATCCTGATGCCAGGCCCAGGCTCCGCCCACCCGCGCGTCCTTAAGGATCATCTTGGAGTGGTAGTGATACGCCTCTTCGCCGATCAGTTGCTCCACGGAATCGACCACCCGATGGCACCGCGCAACCATCCCATAGAGACCATCTCCCGGATGATTCCAAAGCGAGAGCCGGACCGCGTGCCCCGTGCCGTCGTCCCGCGATGAGGCGGCTTGATCCAAGGCGTGATCCTGGCGGGCGGTGTCCCGGAGCAGGCCAATCTCTTCCGCGGTGAACAGCGACCGGGCGAAGACGTAACCGTCCTGGTGGTAGCGGGCGAGATCCTCGACGGAAAAGACTCCGCCCGGCGCAAACTGGGGTTTTTGCATCACCCGAGCATGAACCCGGCACCGCCACGATAAAAGCCCGAACTTGTCGCAACTGGCTGTAAGGCCACTCACAGCCGGGGCGGGGCTGGCTTCACGGGAGCTTCGCGCTGACTCACCAAGCCCCGCGTCTGGGTGGGCCGCCAGTAGCAACGCTCTCCGCAGACCGCGATCAGATGTCCATCGTTCGCTCCGCCAAAGCCCACCTCCGTGACGGGCCCCGGCGTGGGCACGATGAAGTTCACCCGTCCCGCTTGATCGCAGACCTGGATGCCCAAGTCCGTGGCCGCGTAAAGCCTCCCATCCGCATCGACACAGAGGCTGCGCGCTTCCGGCCGGAACCCGTCCCACGTATCCAGCCGGTAGAACCGTTGCTCATGGGTCAACGCACCGTCTTTCCCCACCTGAGCACTGCGGATGTAGTCAGAATCGGTTTCGGCAAGATATAACAATGTCTGATCCGGAGACAACGTCGCCCCTCGGTCCGCTAGCGCCTTTGTCCCACCAAACGGCGTGGTTCGCTCCGCAATTGTCGCTAGGGCGACCTTCGGGCACTCTTCCCAAGCCGAGCCCTGTGGAAAGATCTCGAAGCCCTTCCACTTCGAACCACCCGCCGGGTTTGGCCGCACTTCCGCGTCCGCCCAAAGCCAGCGCATCGCCTCCGGGAAAACTTGCGAGGCATGCTTCTGGTTGTGGCCGCCCTCACCCCAGGCGTGCCGGACGTCGTATCCAGCCCAAGCCAAGGAGCGCTCCATCATTTGGTTCGCCATCCACCAGTCGCCGCAATAAATATTGTTATCTTCCGTCCCGCTTTGCAGAAAGACCTTTAAGGGCTTCGGCTCCGTCTTGCGCACGAACACCGGCAGCGCGTCCGCGCCCCGGATGCCCACATACGTACCCACACCGGTGAACACGCGCCGGAACCGGTCCGGACGATGCCAGGCCACCATAAACGCCGCGATGCCGCCGCTGCTATTTCCCGCAATCCCCGCCTCGTCCGGATTCTTGCTAAATACCACGCCATGCGCCTTTTCCAAGGCCGGCAAGAACTCCTCAATCAGAAAGTTCGAGTAGTCTGAGGTGACGCTGTCGTATTCCAAGCTGCGATTGAACCGAGGCAAAGCTCCCTCGTTCGCCGCTGGCACCACTCCCGGCCGCACGAAGACGCCGGAGAGTGCCGGGATTTCCCTGCGAGCGATCAGATTGTCGAACACCACGGGCGCTTGGTAAATGACACCGTCCTGGAACACCATGAACGGCAGTGGCTTAGTCCGATCCACGCCGCTTGGCAGATAGAGCTGATACTCGCGCTCCGTCCCCGGAAAACCGCTTTGCGGCGAGGCTACATGAGTGCCCTTGAGGAGTTCTCCCTTGGCAATTTCAGGTTGAGCCTTGGAGTCTTCCGTCAACGGAAACTCCGGTTCCGCCCAGCCGGGGATCAATCCGCCAGCCAGACACAGCACAACATATAGTGGGGTTCTCATCAGGAAAGCAGCAAGACCAGGACCTGCGCCACCAAGATCCGGCAAAGCATGGTCAATGGATAAACCGTCGCATACGCCACAGAAGGAGAATCCGATCCAGCCAAATTGTTCGCGAACGCCAAGGCCGGCGGATCCGTCATGCTCCCGGAGAGCAGGCCGCAGATGTCGATAAAATTCATCCGCAGCCCTTTCCGCGCAATCGCTCCCACCAAGAGCAAAGGCAGCATGGTCACGACGACCGCCCCCGCCGCCCACAACATCCCGTCCCGGCTCACGATGGTGGCGACAAACTTCGGGCCAGCGCCCAGCCCGACGGCGGCCAAGAACAACGCGATGCCCAGCTCACGAAAAGCCGCGTTCGTGTTCGCCGGCATGTGCCAAACCAGTGGACCTAGCCGTCCCAGTCGCCCCAACAGAATCGCCACAACCAGTGGGCCACCCGCCAGCCCGAGCCGCAACGGACTCGACAAGCCCGGTACGGTCATCGGCACAAGCCCCGCCAGCACGCCCAGACTCAGGCCGATGAAAACTGGGATGAACTGGGTGGCGTTCAACGTCGCCAAAGAATCCCCAAGCTGCTTCGCCGCCCCTTCAATTCCCTTGGAATCGCCGACCACGTGGAGCAAATCACCGAATTGCAGGCGAATCCCCGGAACGGCCGTCATCTCGACCCCAGCCCGCACAATCCGCGTCACCGTAACGCCGTGGACTTCATCGATCCCGGTCTCAGAAATGGTTTTGCCCAGGATCTTGCGGTTCGTGACCACCACCCGCCGGAACGAAACTGGGCCGGGCGTTTTCATGAGATCGTGATCCGCCGGAGCGCCCACCACTCGTTGAAACTTCTCGATGTTGGACTCTGTTCCGACCAGCAAAAGGAAGTCGCCGGTGCGCACAATGGTATCCTCGGTCGCGGTGTAAACCTCCGTGGCGCCGGCTCGTTGAATCCGGGAAATCATCACCGCGGTCTCCTGCCGGCCCGGCAAATCGCGCAGCGGCAGCCCATCGAGATGGGTGTTGTCCACCACCACGCTCTGCCTAACGAGCGGTTCCTCCTCCCGATGCCGCGACGCCTCAAATTCGCGGCCCTCCGCCGCCATATCGATCTGGAAGACATTCCGTAGCACCAACAAACAGACGATGATGCCGAGAATCCCCACCGGATAGCTGGCAGAATACGCCAAGGCGGGCAAGGCCACTTGAGCCGCTGGCGCCCCCACGCTCAACAACGCTTGCTGCGCCGCCCCCAGCGATGGCGTGTTCGTCGTCGCTCCGGAGAACAGACCGGCCAGCGCCCCGGGCGGCATGGCCAGCAACGCGCCGTATCCCCAGGTACAAAGCCCCCCGGTCAGCACCACGAGGACGGCGAGAAGGTTGAGGCGGAATCCAGCTTTCCGCATGGAGGCAAAGAAGCCAGGACCGAGCTGCAACCCCATCATGAAAACGAAGAGCATGAGCCCGAGCTCCCGCAAGAAATCGAGCACTTCGTGGTCAAACCGAAGCCCCAAGCTGCCTGCGGCCAACGCCACGAACAGCACCCCGGCCGAACCCAGCCCGATGCCCCGGACTTTGAGCGCCCCCAAACTCAACCCGGCCCCACAAACACCCGTCAACGCCACGAGCGCATGGGCCGTAGGCAACGTCGCGGTAGCGTCTGGGGAGGTAAGCACTGGCGCCACCTAACAGCATCCCGGATGCCACGCAAAAAGAAAAGGTCACTCCCCCAAATACGCTTCTCGCACCTGGGGATTCTCCCGCAAAGCGGCCGCCGTATCCTCAAGAATCACCCGGCCCGTCTCCAGAACATAGCCGTAATCAGAAATCGCCAGTGCCAAATTCGCGTTCTGCTCCACCAGCAACACGGTGATGCCTCGTTCCCGATTGATGGCCACGATTTGATCAAAGATCGCCCGCACCAACATCGGCGCGATCCCCAATGACGGCTCGTCGAGCATCAGGCAGCGTGGCCGCCCCATCAGCGCCCGGGAAATCGCCAGCATCTGCTGTTCTCCCCCGGACAGAGTTCCCGCCTGTTGCGCTAGGCGCTCTTTGAGCCTTGGAAAGATGCCGTAGATATAGTCGATATCTTCCGCGATCCCGGCCTTATCATTACGCAGATAAGCCCCCATGTGCAGATTCTCCGCCACGGTGAGATTCGCGAACACCATCCGCCCCTCCGGCACATGACACAGATGACGGCTGACGATCCTATGCGGTCGTTGATGGGTAATCTCCACGCCATCGTAAATCACCGCTCCCGACTGCGCCTTAATCAACCCCGAGATCGCCCGCAACGTCGTCGATTTCCCCGCCCCATTCGCCCCGATCAGCGTCACAATCGACTTCTCCGGCACCTGCAACGAAACGCCATGCAACGCCTTGATCGCGCCGTAGGAGACGTGCAGCTCGCGGACCGTGAGAAGCGGATGATGGTTGATGGTTGATGGTTGATGGGAAGCGGTCATCACATTCGCTGAGTTCTTCTATTCTTTCCGGCCTATCAACGATCAACTATCAGCTATCAACCACACCGTCATTCCGTCCCCAGATACGCAGCGATCACCTTTGGATCTTTGCGAATCTCCTCGGGCGTGCCTTCGGCGATTTTTTTGCCGTATTCCAGGACCGCGATGCGCTCGCAGATGCCCATGACCACCTTCATGTCGTGCTCCACGAGCATGATGGCGATCCCGAATTTGTCCCGGATGAAGCCGATGAGCCGCATCAACTCCGCCTTTTCCGTCGGATTCATGCCGGCCGCCGGTTCGTCGAGGAGAAGGAGCTTGGGTTTGGTCGCCAGGGCGCGCACGATTTCCAGCCTGCGCTGATCGCCGTATGGCAAACAGGTGGCTTCTTCATCGCGCAACCGGGCCAGATCAAAAATCTCCAGCAGATCCAACACTTCGCGTTCCACCTCCGCCTCGGCCTTCGCGAACGAGGCGCCCCGCCACAACGCGGTCCTTACCCCGTGGCTACGGTGCAGTTGAGTCGCGGCCCGGACATTATCAAAGACGCTCAGCGATCCGAACAACCGAATGTTTTGAAACGTCCGAGCGATCCCCATCTTGGTCAGATGATGCGGTCGCTTCGCCGCCACCGGTTGGCCCGCGAAATGGATCTCTCCTTCCGTGGGTTGGTAGACACCGGTGATGAGATTGAACGCCGTCGTCTTTCCCGCCCCGTTGGGTCCAATCAACCCGATGAGTTCCTGCGGCCTGATCTCCAGATTCAATTCCGAAACGGCGGTCAGCCCGCCGAACCGGATCGTGGCGTTTCGCACGGAAAGGATCGAGGTGGCATTCATTTCCGATACTTCCTCAAGCGGCGGCCCGGCGTCCAAAGGTGAACAGACCTTGCGGGCGCGCCATCATCAGGCCGATGATCAGCAATGCATAAATGATCATGCGATAGTCTGCGAACTGCCTGAGAAACTCGGGCAACAAGGTCAGCACCACGGCGGCCACCACGACGCTCGCCGTCCGGCCCATCCCGCCAAGGATCACCATGACGACAATGTCGATCGACTTCAAAAAGTCGAAGCCCGTGGGGGAGAGGAATTGCTTGTGGTGCGCATACAAGCCCCCAGCGATGCCGGCGAAAAAAGCGCCCACCACAAACGCCGTCACTTTGTAGCGCACCGGATTGATTCCCATCGAGCTGGCGGCCACTTCGTCGTCCTTCACCGCAACGAAACCACGACCATAGGTTGAATTCACCAGGCTCACCACCACATAAACCGTAGCCGATGCCAAGGCGAAGGTCCACCCAAGCGTGGTGTATTTCGGAATTCCCTTTAACCCGCTTGCCGCGCCCACCGCTTCCATGTTCTGGACGATGACGCGGATGATTTCTCCGAAACCGAGCGTGACGATCGCCAAATAATCGCCCTTGAGCCGGAGTGAGGGAACGCCCACGGCCAACCCAGCAATCGCCGCCACCGCCCCGCCCAGCAAAAGCGCGACGAGAAACAGAAGTGGCCGCAACGGCTCGGGCACGCCTGGTGCAAAGACCAACGAGAACTTCGCCGCGGTGTAGGCCCCAACTGCCATGAAGCCAGCGTGCCCCAAACTGAACTGGCCTGTGTATCCGTTGATCAGATTCAGACTGACCGCCAAGATGATGTTGATCCCGATATCAATCGTGACCCCTAGATAATAACGATTGTAATGCCCTAGCGAGAGCAGGAAGGACAAGACGACGGCCACGAGCAGCCAACGCTTCGCGCCGTTGAGCGATGCCGGAAATGGAAACTTGAGATCGGCGGCCATTGTGTTTCAGACTTTCTCCACGGTGGCTTTGCCGAGAAGTCCGGCTGGTTTGAAAAGCAGAATCAGGATCAGGATCGCGAAGGCAATTCCATCCCGGTAGTTCGACAGGCCCGAAATTCCGCCCGCAAACGTCTCCAGCAAACCGATCACCAACCCGCCCAGCGCCGCTCCCGGCAGATTGCCGATGCCTCCAAGCACGGCGGCGATGAAGGCTCGCAACCCTGGTTGCACGCCCATCAACGGATCGATCCCCGGCGCCTTGAGCGCATACAGAATCCCAGCCACCGCCGCCAGGGCCGAACCCAACGCGAACGTAAAGGAAATGATGCGGTTGATATCAATCCCCATCAAAGCCGCCGCCTGCTGATTGAAGGACACCGCCCGCATCGCCGTGCCAATTTTGGTCCGCTGCACCACAAACCAAAGGCCGGTCAAAAGCAGGACGGTCGTCACCAAAACCACCAGATCGTTGCTCCCAATAATCAAATCGCCCAGGCGAAAGTCCGACTCCGGCAATAGCTTGGGAAACGCCTTGGTATCCGCACCGAACACCGCCCGGTGCTGACAAGTAAACTCGATGAATAACGAGACTCCAATCGCGGTGATCAACACCGTCAGTCTGGGCCGGGACCGCAAGGGCCGGTACGCCAAGAACTCGATGAGCACGCCCAGCCCCGCACAGAGCACACATGCGAAGAGCGTCACCACTAAGGCCCCCGCCAACGAAGGCAACGGCAACACCTGGGCCACAGCCGGAGCCAAATAATACGCCGAAAATGCCCCCAGCATCAGCACATCGCTATGCGCAAAGTTAATGAACCGCAGCACCCCATACACCATCGTGTACCCCAAAGCGATCAACGCATAAATCGACCCCAAGGCCAAGCCGTTCACGAGTTGTTGGAGGAATTCCAATTTGGTTGATGGTTGAGGGTTGATGGTTGATGGCGAATCCTACGCGGACGCAGCGATCGAGGATCGTAATCGACTCAACATTTTGCCGAGAATCTCGCTGAAGTTGTAGAGTTGCTGAAATTGGTCCTCCGACATAAACCCTTGCCTTCGGGAGAGGTGCGCTTGCGATACGACCTCGAAGAGTGAGCCCGTGGAGATCTCTACGTATCGAGCAAAGTCGGTCCGAGAACTCCGCGACGAGCCTTCAGCAAGATTTGACGAAACGGATACGGCCGCTCGCCTCATCTGCGTGGTCAAGCCAAAGCGTTCATCGGCAGGAAAGGAGCGCGTCGAGACATAGACAAGATCAGCGAATTCAATCGCCTTCTGCCAAGTCTCTAACTTCTCAAAGTTAAACATACCGGCCATCAACGATCAACAATCAACCATCAACCTCGGCGTCAAGGCGCTACGGTCGCTACGTACTGAAATTTGCCTCCTTTGACTTGCAGGATGACCGCTGCCTTCACCGCATCGCGTTGCGCGTTCATCGCCATTTTGCCGGTCACGCCTTCAAACTCCTGGGTCGCGGCCAACGCGTCGCGCAGGGGTTTGCTCTCCGTCGTTCCTGCCCGCTTGATGCCGTCCGCCAAAAACATCGCGGAATCGTAGCCCAGAGCGGCCATGGCATCGGGCACCTTGCCGTTGTAGCGCTTCTTGTAGGCCTCGACAAACGAGGTGATCTTTGGCGTCGGGTTGTCCGCCGCGTAGTGTGTGGAAAAGTAATGTCCTTCCACCGCCGAACCGCCGATGGTGACCAACGTGGAGCTCTCCCAGCCGTCACCGCCGAAGAACGGCACGTTCAGCCCCAGCTGCTTCGCCTGAATACAGATTAACGCCACGTCCGTGTAGTAGCCGGGGACGAAGACCGCATCCGGGGCTGAGGCTTTGATCGCCGTGAGCTGCGCCTTGAAATCCTTGTCGCCACCATTGAAGTCCAGTTCGGCGGAAATCTGCCCCCCCGCCTTCGCGAAGCCTTCCTTGAAGAACTTCGCCAAGCCCTTGCTGTAGTCGCTCTTCACGTCAGTGAAAACGGCTACCTTTTTGGCCTTGAGCGTCGCCGTGGCGAAGTTGGCCATCACCGTGCCTTGGAAGGGGTCGATGAAGCAGACTCGGAAGATGTGATCGCCCGTTTCAGTTACTTTTGGATTGGTCGAGGCTGGCGAGATCATCGGGATGCCGTTCTGCTGGCAAATCGGAGCGGCTTCCAGGGAACGGCTCGACGCCACTTCCCCGAGCACCGCCACGACGCCGTCTTTGGAGATCAGCTTGTTCACCACGTTGGCCGGCTCACCCGCTTTGGATTGATCGTCCTCGGTGCGCAGTTCGAGTTGCTTGCCGAGCACACCTCCAGCCGCATTGAGCTCCTCGATCGCCAACGCCGTGCCTTCGTGCGCTGAAATTCCAAAAGTCGCCTCTTTGCCGGTCAGCGAGGCGAACTCACCGACCAAAATCGTGTCGCCGCCGCTCCCGCCGCAACCGCTCAGCGCGGCCGCCACCAGCCCCAAGGCCCCCAACAGGAAAACAACGCGTTTGTGCATCTGCATGTGTCCTCCTTAGCAGGGTGTCGGGCCGGGGCAAGGGGGAATTGGGACAGACCGGGCCGCCAGAGCCCCGCTGTTTGCCGTCAGCGCGGAATTGAGTGGCTCCGAAACCCGGCCGTGCCTAAAAGAGTCAACGCCGCCACACCGTGTCCTCCTCCGACTTGAGACCGACTTCGATCCGCCATTGGGTGCTGACAGCCACCACGTTGTCCGCCTTTCTCATGTACCTCGATCGGGCCTGCCTGGCTTGGATGCTCGATTCGGCCTCTTTTCAGGCGGACATTGTCCTCACCAAGGATGAGGCGAATCTGCTCAAAAGTGCCTTCTTTTGGGCCTACGCCCTCGCCCAGGTTCCGGCGGGCTGGCTCGCGGAGCGTTTTGGAAAGCGGATCTTGATGACGGTACTGATTCTTCTCTGGAGCGGGTTCACCGCTCTCACTGGTTTCTCCAACGGCTTGGCCATGCTCCTCGTGGCTCGGATCGGGTGCGGACTAGCGGAGGCGGGAGCGTATCCCATTAGCGGGAGTCTCCTGAGCCGGTGGGCCCACCTGAACTGGCGGGGCTTTTGCAGCAGCATCGTCTCCCTTGGCGGTCGGCTTGGCTTCGTTCTCGCCCCCTTGATCACCGTCAAAGTCATTCTCCTCAGCGGAAGCTGGCGGTGGGCCGGGTGGAGCTACGGAATCCTCGGCCTGCTCGTCGCCTGGCTTTTTTGGAGGACGTTCCGGGAGACGCCACGCGAGCATCCGGACTGCAACGAGGCAGAGCGAGCCTACCTTGAGGAAGGCCGCACGCCCGAGCCGCCCCAGCAAGGGAGTGCACGCTTCCCCTGGCGCGCGATTCTTACGGATGGCAGTCTTTGGATGATGTGCTTTTATCAGATGCTCACGAATTTCGGTTGGGCCTTTGTCATCAACTCGATGTCCACGTATCTCCGCGATGTCCGCCACCTCAGCGAAGAGATGAACGGCTACATTTCAACGTTGACCCTCTTGATTGGGCTGTTCGGACTTCTTCTCGGTGGTTTCGCGACGGATCACCTCACCAAGCGCTTCGGTCTGCGGCTCGGCCGTTTGTTGCCGTTGTCCGCGACCCGTTTTGTCTCCGCCGCCCTCTGCGTCGCCTGTGTGTATGTCCAGAGCCCTTGGCTGCTGGCGGTTTGTCTCGGTCTCATGGTGTTCTCCACGGACGCCGCCCTGCCCGCCGTTTGGGCGTGGGCGCAAGACGTGGGGGGCCGCAACGTCGCTCCCATCTTCGGCTGGGCCAATATGTGGGGAAACTTTGGTGCCGCCCTTCAAGCCACTTTGGCCGGTTGGGTGCTCACCACGTTCGACCGCAACGGAGATCAAAACGAGCTCTTCCTCGCCTGCGCCATCGCGTTTGCTCTGGCGGGCTTGCTCTCTTTCGGCATCAACGCCACCCGCGTCGTTGGCGCTACGATGGACCCGGCCAAGTAACGATCACTCGGTCCCGGGTGCCTTTAGCGACTCCCTGGTCTCATCGAGTCCGCGCCCGAGGAGATAAGCTACAACCTTGCTGTCCTCTTCCTCGACGTAGATGTTCTCGTGGTCGAACCGGATGCTACAGCGCACGGTCGGCCCAGTAGGTGCCGCGGGGACTGTAGCCGCGGAGTCAGCCTTCTCTCCATCGTCCTCGTCCAGATCGTCGAAGGCCTCATCCTCTTCCTCATCATCGAGATCTAGGTCCTCCTCATCCTCATCCTCATCCTCGTCCAGGACGAGACCGAGCGGAACCGGAACAGGTTGGGGAGCGACCAGCGGTTTCGAGAAGCTCTCCGGATCGACATCCTCTCCAGACTCTTTGCGGAGTTCATAGCGATACTGCCGTTCCAGGCGGTCCAAATGCTCCGCCCTCCGCTTTTGGTAATATACCTCCTCCTCGTAGCGTTCTTGTTCCTCGGAAATCTCCTCAGGCTCCTCTTCCTCCAGTGGCTCGTCAGAACCCGGAGAGACCGACACCCATACGCTGATCGATTGATATCTCCGCGCACGAGCGAGGAGCGGATCGCAGGCTTCGATGAGTTCAGGGATCCGCTCGGCCCGGGAGAGCTCATAGATGATGATCAGGCTGTTCCCCAGCATCACCCAAGTGGAATCCGACGACGGCCCAAAGATGGATTCAACCATCGGATTGAACTGCTCCTTGAACCATTCCGACTCCGCTTTCTCCATCGCTTTGGAACGATTCGGATGATCCCAATCGACTCCTGGCACAAGTTCCTTACCCGCCCGATCGACGCTATAACGGTCAGGATAGCCAATGACACGGCGAGGCGCTTCGCGGATCCGGGGCTCTGGAAGCAGAAAGTCCCCGTCCCAAGGACAAAGCGCGGCGTTGATCGCCACCAACTCCATGGCGTTGACCTCGCCGCCATCCCCTTCCGCTTTGATCCGGCGCAGCTTCGGGGCTTCTAGCAAGGGCGTGTAGTCGCGGGGATTCCCGCTGTAGACGGTCAAAACCCGCAGCTCCGGGAGGCGGGCCAATGGCTTCACGTCGGAGAATCCAGCGGTTGTGACCACTAAATGCGTAAGGTTCGGCAACGTCGAAATCGGACTCGCATCCAAAAACTCCCCCGCGAGAGTCAACTCCTCCAAGCTGGGAAACCGGTCGAGCCCGGCCAGATCCGAAATGGTCTCTACCGTGAGGCGCCGGATCGACGGCATCTCCGGCAGCTTGGCGGCGTCCCGGAGTGGATACCCCAACTTGAACGTGGCGCACATCAGTTTGGGGAAACAGGCGCGCTCCCCCAACGCTTCCACTTGCCAAGGATTCTTCCCGAACGTGAGTTCCTCCAGCTCCACTAAGTTCTCCAGGCCGTTCAGCACGGGCCACGGATGCACCGGAAGCAGCTCCAGTCGCTTCACCTTGCGGCATTCGCCCACCGCCGTGTAGTCGCGCAACCGGGCATCGTTGCGTATCGAAAGCCGCTCAAGGTCCGGCAGCCCGGCGATTGGGCTGAGATCCGTCACTTCACTGTAGGCTAACTTCAAAAACTTCACCCCTGGCAGGAACCGTAGCCCGCTTAGGTCGCGGATCGGCCGATCATCGTGATCTCCCAGGTCCAATTGCGTGATTTCCTGGATGAACGGCAAGGCCCGTTCCAGGTCCTCCTTGGGAAGCTGCGGCTTGTAGGCGGGATTGAGCCGCCGCGCCTTCCGGCGTTCATGCTCTCTCTGGTACCAATTCGGAACGTAAGGTTGTTTTGTGTGGTGTCTCCACCCCGACATCCCTTTCTCCAAAATGACTTCCAGGAAAAATCGCTCTTCCACGGAGCGCCGCGAATCCAGTGCCCAACTGATCAAGTCTTCCGCCATGGCCTTGTGTGGCCAAGAAACGAGACTTTGGTGGTCCTGCAAGGCATTTCGCGCGGCTCGCGCTGGCGCGGCCGTCGCGCGAATTGACGGAGGGCGAATGCTCCCGCCCGCTACAGCGATTCGTAAAACCGCCGCAGCCGGTCCTGATTGATGCCGGGCGCATCGGCTTGGAGGAGCCAGCGGAGGTCGGACTTCGTGCCCTCGATGTCGCCGCTTTGGTAACGCAGAAGAGCCCGGTCAAACCGGGCGGCGGCATCATCGGGATCGATCTTAAGAGCAACTTCCAGGTAAGGGATGGCTTTTTCCGGAACTCCCTTTTCTTTCTCGTGAGCGATGAGGTTGCGGAGCATCCGGATTACGATTTCCCGGTTGGTGACGGGTCGGAGATCGTCGTCCTGGAGTTCAAGGCCGGAGTTCTCGAAGAAGAGTTGGGCGGCGGCGTCCCGGGAGACGAAGGTGCCCGACTCGAAGACATCGACGAGCTGCTGGCTTCCGTCCGCCTTCGTATAGCCCGCCATGAAGTGCCCAGGGGTGCCGACTCCGTGGACCGAATTCGCTCCGCTGCGGCGAGCGAGTTCGATGAAGACGATCGACAGGGTGATGGGAATGCCCTCCCGGTCGTCGAGCACTTCGTTTAAATAGCTGTTCGACTTGTGGTAATAGTCGAGGCGGCTGGGGTGAAACCCATTTTCCTCGAACATAAAGTGGATCGTTGCTTTGACGATCTCGTCTTCCGTCGCCTTGGCCGGGAGCTTGCTCCGGATCTGTTTGGCCATGGAATCGAGGAGCGCTTCGTAGGGCTCGGTTTCGATCTCGGGATTGTCGAGACGGGCGACGAGAAGCCCGGCCCGGAACAGGTTGCCGCCGCCTGTGGCCGCGTCCTCGTTCAATGCGGCCGCTACTTCGGCTCCAATGATTTGGGCGGTGGCGCTTTCCGAGAGCGCTTGGAGGCGACCGAGGCGGCGGGTCAATTCCGTGCGCATCGCTTCCAAGGAGGCGGGGACGTTCTTCGGTGCGGCCAGCAAGTCATCGAGGATGTCGGCGTTCGTGGCGGAGGGGGATTTCAGGTAATCCTCAATCTTCTGAGTCAGCTTGGTGGTCGTGGCGGCATCGGCTGCCTCCTCGTCAAGCTTCGCTCCCACCCGGAAGCGGCGGAACTCGGCGGCGGTTTGGCGGAATTTGCAGAGCCCGATCTGGCCGCCGCGGAGTTTGGTGTCATCGACCTTGGCGATCTCTTGCCCGTTGACGTAGCCGCTGATGCGATCGGGCTCGACCCGGACGCGGATCCGGTTCCAGTCGCCGGAGCGGTAGCTGGGTGCATCGTATTGGCCGAGGATCGTCCAACTTTGGACATCCGGACCTTCAAACCGGGTGAGTCGGATTTGGCCACCAGAAGGATAGAAGCCGTAGTGGACGTCGGAGCCATCCGAGGCAAAGACGAGGCCGGCGGCGCCCGATTCATCGTCCAGCTTCACCTCGACTTCCAGTTCGTAGCTGTCACCCGGTGGCGTCGCGGTTTGCAGGCAAAGGGCGCGGCCGCCGAAGCCAGAACCGGTGCCGCTGACGAGAATGCGGCCGGCACGTTGGGACCAGTCGCCGCCCATCACCGGGGTCCAACGCTGCGGATCAAGCCGGCCAATGGTCGCCCAGGCGTCGATCGGGATCGGATTGGGCTTATTCAGGAGGAGCTTGAGGGCATTGACCGGTGTGGCGAAACCGAGGTTGCGGGTGACCACGGCTTTCAAGGTGACGATGCCCTGCACCTGGCCGTCGAGGTTGAGGACGGGGCCGCCGCTGTTGCCCTCTTCAATCGGAATCGCAAGCTGGATGTAGCGGAAGGGCATGTCGTTGATGTCATCGCGAAAGCCGGAAACGATGCCTTCCACGACGCTGAATTTGAAGCCGCGCGGATTGCCGAGGGCGACCACCGGTTGGCCTTGAACGAGGGAATCGGAATCGCCAAGTTTCAGGGGCGTGAGGGGAGCCTTCGGGGAGATTTTGATCAGGGCCAAGTCGAGGCGATGATCCGAGGCATGAACGGCGGTAGCGGGGTAGATGGTGCCATCACGCAGTTCGACATCGATCCCGGTGTGGGAATTGATGACATGGGCGTTGGTCGCGATGAGGCCGTCCGGTGAAACGATGAATCCAGTGCCGATGCCCCGGACATCGGCATCGCGCCCGTGCTGGTAGATCACGACGACGGAATCGAGCGTGCGCCGGGTGAGTTCCTCCACGGGGGGGCTAGGGGACGAGGAATCCGCGACGGAGTCTTCCGCGGCAAAACAGGGGAGGAGAAACGCCCCGGGCAAAAGGAGGCAGGCAATCCAAGGCGCCATGCCCGGAGCCTAGCGTTCCGTGCGGCCTTGGCCAAGGGAAAAGAAGTGTGGGGGGGCGGAAGGCGGAACGGGATGCCGTTCCGCCACGCACGTAGCGAAGGGCTTGCGTCCTTCGATGTCCATCCTCGAAGTCGGAACGGGAAGCCGTTCCCCGGATGGATGCACGCTTCATGAGGTTCGCCGCTGGAGCAGAACCAGATCCTCGCCAACTCTTGATCGCTCGACGCCGGAATCGCCGAGCGATCGCAGAAAGTCAACGAGGGCCGCTAGGAAGCTTTCCATCTCATCTTGTGTTCTCAGCCGAGGGTAGAGGTGATCCACTGTGGGGATGGCAGCCCGCATCCAAACTGGAGCGCTGCCCGCCGTAGGATGGAACCTTCTTGTCCGGCCTGGAGTTCTCTGGTCATGTTCAGCGGGTGTCTCTGTATGAATCGGCCAGCGCCTTCTGGCGGGTAGAATTGGGAACCTCGGGGAACTGCTTGCGGATGATCTCCTCCGCCTTTTCATAAGGAACCATCCCTGCCCAAATCTTCGCGGCAAGATCCATCGTGGCAAGATGAAGATGCATGCCACGCCCTGACGCTTGATGGATTGTGCGGTTGCCGCGTTCAGCGGTCCGCTCTGCCGCGCCTTTATAGGTTGGTTTAGTTGGTTGTGGAATCTCAATACGGGGAAAGCGCGTTGTGAACGTAGTGCCCGAATCCTTCAAATTCGACTACCAGTTCTTCCTGGAAGTTCAGAAATAGGCACGTCATTTCCCAGCGTCCATTGCTGGTGCAATCGATCTCGGTGTAGAGAAGTTCTTTACCAAGCCATCGTCCGATGGTTAAGCGATCGTAGTAGACGTTCATCAGGTGCAGCACGAAAACCACTCGATCTGAATCTGCGACGTGACCGTTGCGGCAACCATCAAGGACAAAGATTGCGTCCGGCCGGGTCTGGAGGTCGGTGACCGACAGCAGCGACGCGTCATGCATCGAATATGTCTGATGAAATTCGTAGAGTGATCCTGGCATTCGGCTGCGGAGTGCGGCGATATGCCGCCAATACTGGTCCTTGACCAGCTTGAAGGCCGCCCAGTCAAGGTCGAGGTTGTGGTGATTAAAAAACTTCACCTATTTTGAACCGAACGATGAACGCGTGCACCACTACCAGCCTGGACACGCGTCGATCACGGGGTGAGGGTTGTAGTTACGGGAAATCATCGAAACAGGGCGGCTGGTAGGGGTTTTCACGACGCGGCTTGTTCTCTGTTTTCTTTGGTGTAGCGGACGATCACTGCACGCCCAGTGTATCCTGATCGTTCAATCTCCTCGCGAATCATTCCCTCGATCCTGTCTGGACTTCCGCCGCCAGTTCCTGCGCCTATCAACGGAAATCCGAGCGACTCGAAGCCATGCTCTTCCGCCTTGGATATAGCCGACCTCACCGATCCACGAATCGATGCCTCTGATGATCTCCAACAATGCCCGATCCCAGCAACATGGATAATGGCCTTGAAGGGAAGCCGGCCAGCACCGGTCACCGCTGCACCACCAAAAGGCAAAACGCCAAACCTTCTGAGTTCTTTGAAGGGTGCAAGTCCGCCACGCTTCTTGATCGCTCCCGATACGCCTTGTGGTAGAAGGAGCCACCAAGGAATGAGATTCCGATTCCAGGCGTTGATGATCACCTCAACGTCTTGATCTAGCAAATCACCCTGGATGTGTACGATGGGCATTTTCTGAGAGTAAGGAACGAATGACAGGCGCCGTTCAGGCGGCGGGTGGATTCGATTGTTTGGTGCTGGTTATCACCTATCGGGGTGGATAGTCTACTACCAAGCTGGGCGGGTTGCTTGCCATGATGTTGCCGAATAGGTCAACCTGTATTGTGAAGTCACACACTCCTGAGTCGTGAGGATCAAAGTCAAATTCCCAAGATGGACCCCACTTGCCAGTAAGGCTTCTAAGCAGGCAAATTCCGCCTCCGTTGTAAGTAATGTCTTCGGCACCAGGAAGTAATTGCATAAACGTGTTGGCGCTAGCCATCGCAGTCTTGTGCGAAAAATACATCAGCACCGGAAACAGTAGAATTCCAAAGCACTGAACGACAAGGCCAAGTCGTTTGGTCTTCATTCGCAGGTCGTAGCCCGTTTTCTTGCCGCCGAGCCTAATTCACCGTGACCGACGCAGCAAGGATTTTTGCTGGAGGTAGGGGAGAGATGGGGGGCTCTTCGAATGGAGCGGGCAGGGAAGGGGAACCGGAAGCCGTTCCGCTACGGGAGGTAGCGAAGGGCTTGAGCCCTTCGATCTTCCATCATCGAAATCGGAACGGGAAGGCGTTCCGCTACGGGAGGTAGCGAAGGGCTTGAGCCCTTCGATCTTCCATCATCAAAATCGGAACGGGCACTCGTTCCGCCACGGGAGGTAGCGAAGGCTTGAGCCCTTCGATCTTCCCTCATCTAAGTCGGAAGGGAAGCCGTTCCGCTAGGGGAGGTAGCGAAGGGCTTGAGCCCTTCGAT
>CAMCXS010000081.1 GCA_945883495.1 Akkermansia muciniphila | reverse complement strand
CCGCACAAGCGGGCTGCGTGGAGCCTTTAGGAGACGCCGTTTCCCCTGAATCTGTTCGATCTTTTCTCAGAATTGAGTTTGTCAGACAAGCTTAATCTTTCGCATTGCCGGGTTCATCCATCGGAATCCCGCCACCGTTTTCCTTCCTTTCCCTCAAAGTTTCCACCTTAGACCTCTTGATTCGCTCCCCGAGGTGCTAGGGTTGCACGGATGCTTACGCGGGTTTTCAGTGCCGCTCTCCATGGAGTCGATGCTTTGGAGGTCGAAGTAGAAGTCAACGAAGGCGGCGGTCAGCCCAAGGCCGTCATCGTCGGGCTTCCCGATGCCGCCGTCAAGGAAAGCCGCGATCGCGTCTTCACCGCCCTGGTGAACAGCGGCCTGCGCTTGCCCAAAGGCCGGCTCACGATCAGCCTGGCGCCCGCTGATCTCCGCAAAGAGGGGCCCAGCTTCGATCTCCCCATCGCCCTCGGCATCGCCGGCCTCGCCCGCAAAGATTTTTTCCCAGAAAATACCTTGGAAACATGCTGCATCGCCGGGGAACTCGCTCTCGACGGCGCCATCCGGCCCATCAAGGGCGCCCTTTCCCTCGCCATCGAGGCCAAACGCCAGGGCCGCGAATCGATTCTCTTGCCCAAAGCCAACGCCGTCGAAGCCGCCATGGTGGAGGGCCTTTCCGTCTACGGGCTCGATTCCCTTTCCCAAGCCGTCGCCCTACTGCAAGGCCAACGACCTGTCAGCCCAGAAGTGGTCGATCGCGAACGCCTCCTCCAAGAACGGGCCCGTTATCCCTTCGACTTCGCCGACGTCCGCGGCCAAACCCACGTCCGGCGCGCCCTGGAAGTCGCCATCGCCGGGAACCACAATATCTTGTTGGTCGGCCCGCCCGGCACCGGGAAATCGATGATGGCCAAACGCCTCGTCACTCTGATGCCGCCGATGACCGAGGAGGAAGCCATCTCGTCGACGCAAATCCACAGCATCGCCGGTACCTTGGATTCGAAGGAAGGTTTCCTAGCGACCCGTCCCTTCCGCTCCCCGCACCACACCATTTCCGACGCCGGGCTGCTCGGTGGCTCCAGCTACCCCTCGCCGGGGGAGGTGAGTTTGGCGCACAACGGGATTCTCTTCCTCGATGAACTTCCCGAGTTCCGTCGCTCTACCCTGGAAGTGATGCGCCAACCGCTCGAAGACGGCCGCGTCACGATCAGCCGAGCTGCCGGGACCTACACGTTTCCGAGCCGTTTCATGCTCGTCGCCGCGATGAACCCTTGTCCCTGCGGATATTTAGGCGATCCCCGCAAAGAATGCCATTGCGGCCCGACCCAAATCGAGCGCTACCGCGGCAAGATCTCCGGACCGCTCCTCGACCGGATCGATCTCCAAGTCGAAGTCCCGGCCGTGGCCTACGGCGAGCTGCGTCGCGAAGAACCCGCCGAATCCTCCGCCTCCATCCGCGAGCGCGTCCTCCGGGTGCGAGAGATTCAGCGGAAACGGTTCGACGGACTTCCCGGCGTGGAAACCAACGCCCAAATGGACTCCGCCGAGCTGCGCAAGTTCTGCCGCCTCGACGCCGAGAGCGACAAGCTCCTGGAACACGCCATGGAATCCCTCAACCTGAGCGCCCGCGCCCATGCCCGGATTCTCAAGGTGGCCCGGACCTTGGCGGATATGGACGGGCGGGAGACGCTGTCTTCGGATGATGTGATGGAGGCGATTCAGTACCGCTCGTTGGACCGGAAGTTGTGGACGTGAGGCGGGAGGTGAAAGCGTGAATTCTTGGACGAACGCCCCTGGAGGCGTAGAATTCGCCCATGACCCTCAAGTTGGATCTCCCCTCCGAACTCGAGCACAAGCTTCACCGTGAGGCTCAGATTGCCGGCGTGGACGAATCTGAGTTTGCCCGGCGCGTCATCGAGGACCGGTTGATCCACGGCAGCGCCATGCTTTCCGAGGACGAGGAGTTGCTTCTTCGTGAGATTGATCGCGGATTTTCCGATCCGTGGTGGGATCGGTATGGCGAGCTCGTGGGGAAACGTGAGGACGAATCCCTTTCCGAGTTTGAGAGGCAGGAGTTGAAGGTGCTCACTGACGCCTTGGAGGAATACAATGTCCGCCGGATCTCGTGCCTGGCTGGGGTGGCCAAGCGCCATGGCGTTGCTCTTGAAGAACTGATCAAGCAATTGGACCTCAAACCACGATCCCTGGATTGAGGTGGCCATCAGCCGTAGCGTGCGCGAAGCCGTGGCCGCCCGAGCCCGGCACTGTTGCGAATACTGCCACAGCCAGGAAGCCTTCTCCCCGGACCGGTTTCAAGTTGATCACATAGAACCCAGGGGGCTTGGAGGCGCTGACGAACCTGGGAACCTTGCTTGGACGTGCGGTGGCTGCAACAACGCGAAGAGTGATTCCATTTCGGCGACCGATCCCGAGTCAATGAAACCGGTTCGGCTCTTCAACCCACGAATTCATGTTTGGGAGGATCATTTTGCCTGGATCGAGGACTTCACCAAAATGCGAGGGCGTTCAGAGATTGGCAGGGCGACGATTGATCGTTTGAAGCTGAATCGCCCCAACCTACTCCGATTGCGCGGCGTCCTTCGGGAGGCGGGGAGCCATCCTCCTATCGAGATTGTTTCCGACGGAATGAAGGCGGAAGAATGAATGTCGCTCAGGCCTTCACCTGATCGGTGCTTTGAGTCCTTTCCGAGCCGCTTCATGCTCGTCGCCGCAACGAACCCATGTCCCTGCGGATATTTAGGCGATCCCCGCAAAGAATGCCATTGCGGCCCGACCCAAATCGAGCGCTACTGCGGCAAGATCTCCGGACCGCTCCTCGACCGGATCGACCTCCAAGTCGAAGTCCCCGCCGTGGCCTACGGCGAGCTGCGACGTGAGGAACCGGCGGAATCCTCCGCCTCCATCCGTGAACGTGTCCTCCGGGTGCGCGAAGTTCAGCGGAAGCGGTTCGATGGACTCCCCGGCGTGGAAACCAACGCCCAAATGGATTCCGCGGAACTCCGCAAATTCTGCCGGCTGGACGCCGAGAGCGACAAACTCCTCGAACACGCCATGGAATCCCTCAACCTCAGCGCCCGAGCCCACGCCCGGATTCTCAAAGTGGCGCGGACCTTGGCGGACATGGACGGGCGGGAGACGCTGTCTTCGGATGATGTGATGGAGGCGATTCAGTACCGGTCGTTGGATCGGAAGTTGTGGTCGTGATCGGTGGCAACGGGCGGTAGGGCGCCTATGCCCGCGACGGTCCGAGGATTGGCGCACCGGGAGTTTTCGGGGAAGCTGAGTCCGTGGAAGCCCTAACGATCCCATCCCGAGGGCGTCCGGCTCCAACGGCTGCCCAGGATTCGCGTGTCGATGATTGTCGCGGTCTATCTTGGACATGGATGGTCCGCGGATCAGATTGCGGAACAATACCCCCACCTGAAGCTGAGCGAGATTCACTCGGCTATGGCCTACTACTTTGATCACCCCGATGAAATTCACCGCACCTTGGAGGAGGAGATTCGCGATCGGGGAGCGGCACAGACCTCACTGCCGGATTCTTAGCGGGCCAGCCAAGCCCGCCACCCGCCATACGACGTGATTTCCTCCGCTCCGGTCACCGCGCGCGGTTCGGCGATGAATCCAGGGACTTGTTCGCCGGTTGCCAACTCCACCTTGCCGATCCCCAGCGGCGCTGGGATGCCGGCCACAAAGGTGCCAAACGCCGCCGCTTCCAATTCCCAAACTTCGACCGCGATCGGCGCGCCGCCGGCTTCATCCCGCACCAATGCCGGCCGCGGCGGCAGCCCTCCGCCTCCGGGCATCGCATACAACCGGTAAACCGGAGCCGTCTCGCCCTTCCAGCGCAGCACCGCTCCGCGTTCCGCCAGTTGATGATGCAGCGCCAGTCCTTCCAAATGGGCTCCGCAGACCGCCACCGGGATGCGGTGTGTCTTCGGTCCGGCCACGGGTTCTCCGTCGCTCATCCGGGATGCGAGTTCCAGAAGCGCCAAGTCCCGGCCCGCCGGAGCCGCCAAGGTGACGCCCCACGGCAATCGCCCTTCGCGCGCCCGGCCCGCAGGCACCGCCACCGCGCAGAGGTCCAGGAGGTTCATGAAATTCGTGTAGCGGCCCAAGGTGGCGTTCGTCCCAATCGGCTCCAACAGCACTTGGTCCACGGTGTAAAGCCTTGGCGTTGTCGGCAGTAGCAACAGATCGATGTTTCGCCACACCGATTCCGTTTCCCGCGCCAACTCCCGCAAACGGTATTGAGCCCGGAACGTCGCCGCCGCGTCCCAGCCTTTTGAGCCTTCCAAAATCTTCCGCGTCACCGGATGCACGCTCTCCGGTTTTGCCTCTACAAAGTCGCCCACGGCGGCCCAGCGCTCCGCGACCCACGGGCCTTCGTAAAGCAGCTTCGCCGCCTCCACGAACGGCGTGAGATCGATCGATACCGCCACGCCGCCCAGCGATTCGAGCCGTTTCACCGCCTGCGCAAACAACGTCGGGGTATCGGGATCTCCCGCAAAGTCCAACTCGGCTGGAACCCCAAAGCGGAAGGACTCCCGCCCCAACGGCGCGTCCGCCACCTTCACCGAAAACGCGTCCGCCGCATCGTACCCCGACGCCACCCGCAGCACGGCCGCCGCATCCGCCGCCGTTCGCGAAAACACCGATACGCAGTCGAGCGCCCGGCAAGCTGGCACCACGCCGCGCGTGCTCAGCCGGCCCCGAGTTGGTTTCCAGCCGATCAACTCCTGAAAGGCCGCCGGCACCCGGCCAGACCCCGCCGTGTCCGTTCCCAGCGAGAACGCCGCGATTCCCGCCGCCACGGCCGATGCGCTGCCGGAACTGGAGCCGCCCGGAAGATACGCCGCATCAAACGCATTGCGGGCCACCCCGTAAGGAGAACGCGTTCCCACCAGTCCCGTCGCGAACTGATCCAGGTTCGTCTTTCCGATCAAGAGCGCCCCCGCCGCCCGCAGCCGCGCGACCACCGTGGCATCGGTTGCCGGCGTGTAGGCGAAGTCTGGACATCCCGCCGTGGTGGGCCATCCGGCCACGTCAATGTTGTCCTTCACTACGAACGGCACCCCCCAGAGCGGCAAATCCCGAGCCAATCCGGCGACCCGCGCCGCCTCGGCCATGAGGACTGCTTCGTCCGGCAGGTAGATGAAGAGGGCGGGATCATCCCAGGCCTCGATCCGGCGCAACACTTCCCGGACCACGTCTTCGGGCGCCAGACCGGCATCCAGCGCCGCGCGCCACTCTGAAATGGTTTGAGCTGCCGTCATTATGAGTTCTTCGGTTTCACAATCACCAGCGGCTGGCCCGCCCGCACGCTCGCGCCCTCCGCGACCAGCACGCGAACGACTTCCACCGGCGTTTCCGGCTCCAGCGCGACTTCCATTTTCATTGCTTCCAGGATCAGCAAGGACTGTCCCTGTTCAAAGCGAGTGTTGGCTTTCGCGTGTAACTTCCAGACACTGCCGGTGACCGGACTGTCCAGGGTTTCGCAACCTTCCGGCAGATCGAGAGCCGCCTCTGTCACCTCCGTTTCCGCCGGCGCGTCCATCGTCAGCCCCGCCTCTTCCCATCGACGCCGTTCCGCCTCGAACGCCGCCCGTTGGGTCGATTGAAAGGCCGCGATTTCCTCGGCATGATCCGCCAAGAACGCTTCATACGCCGCCAGTGAAAACCGCGTCTCCTCGATCCTCAAGCGATGTCGGCCCTGCGGCACTTCCCGGCGCAACCGCGTCAACTCCTCCGCGCTGACCGGGAAGAACCGCAACTGGTCAAAAAAGCGCAGCAGCCATGGCTCGGAAAAATCCAAGGTGCGCCTCCAGCGATTCCACATTTGGATCGTCCGCCCAGTGAATTGATAGCCGCCCGGGCCTTCCATGCCATACACGCAGAGGTAGGCGCCGCCGATTCCCACGGCGTTCTCTGGGGTCCAAGTCCGCGCCGGATTGTATTTGGTGGTCACCAAGCGGTGTCGCGGGTCGAGCGGCGTCGCCACCGGCGCCCCCAGATAGACATCTCCCAGCCCCATCACGAGATACGACGCCTCGAAAAAAATCCGCCGCACCTCCTCGATGCTTTCCAGCCCGTTGATCCGCCGGATGAATTCCAGATTGCTCGGGCACCACGGTGCGTCCGGCCGCACGCTGTGCATGTAGCGCCGGATTGCTTCTTGGGTGCTCGGATCATCCCAGCTGATCGGCAAATGCACCACCCTCGCCGCCACCTCCATCTTTTCCAGCGGTGGAAGGGCGAGGATACCTTCCCGGATCGTCGCCCACAGCGCGTCCCGCGTCACGATCAGCGGATCGAAGTGAACTTGCAACGACCGAATCCCCGGGGTGAGATCCAGAATTCCGGCCAGACCCTGCTCCTTGATCCACTCATAGACCACGTGCGCCTTGAAGCGCAGCTTGAGGTCCAAGTGATGCGGACCGAATTCGATCAAGAAGTAACGATCCCCCGCGCGCCGCACCACCACCGCCTCATCGCCCTCGCCCCAGGCGTCCAAGAAAACCGTACCGCGCGCCATCGCCGCCGGCTCCGGCAAGGTGGTCGCCCGGCCTTCTAGATACGCAGTCACCTCCGTCTCCCGCGTCGCCGCCCAATCTTCGTCCACGGGAACGAAGCGCACCCGATCCCCTGGACGCAATTGGCCCAGCTTCCAGAGTTCCGCGTTGACCACCACCGCTGGACAGACAAAGCCTCCCAGACTCGGCCCGTCCGGCCCCAGGATCACCGGCATGTCTCCCGTGAAATCCACCGCCCCGATTGCGTAGGCGTTGTCGTGCAGATTCGACGGATGCAGTCCCGCTTCTCCGCCGTCACTTCGTGCCCACTTCGGTTTCGGTCCGATCAACCGCACCCCCGTCCGCGCGGAGTTGTAATGCACCTCCCAAGCCGTTCCGAAGAACATCTCCATGTCTTCATCTAGGAAGAAATCCGGCGCTCCGTGCGGCCCATAGAGCACTCCGATCCGCCACTCGTTGCCAAGGTCCAATCGCGGCGGAACTACCGCGGGCGCGCCGTCTCTCGCTTCGCCAAATCCGAGCACATCCCCGGGCAAAAGCGCCCGCCCAAACGGTCCGCCAAACTTGCCCAGCGTAAACGTCGAGGCACTGCCGAGATACCTTGGCGACTCAATTCCGCCCGCCACCGCCAGATAGGCCCGCACTCCGGCCCCTTCGATCCGCCCCAGTTTGACCACGTCCCCGGCCGCCAGCTCCCACAGCGGGCCGTCACCGGTCAGCTCCCCATTCCGCCAAACCTTCACGGCGGCTCCGGTGATCGCGATCCGTGCCGCCGCGTTGAAGCGCAACGTGGGGCCGCTCATCGTGATTTCGAGCCCCGGGGCGCCTTCCGCGTTTCCTACCAGCCGGTTCGCCAGCCGGAACGCCAACGAGTCAAACGGCCCCGAAGGCGGCACGCCCACCTCCCAATAGCCGATCCGTCCAGGCCAATCCTGCACCGTGGTCATCGTCCCCGCCGACACCACGTCAAACGTCCGCGGCCGGTAAGCAAACGAGACCATGTCTCGCATCGCCACGCCCCCGCTGACAAAGGGCTCCCAAACCAGCAACTGGCGCAAATAGCGCAGATTGGTCTCGATTCCGCTCACCTCGGTTTCCGCCAGCGCTTGGCCTAAACGCGCCACCGCCGACGCCCGGTCCTCCGCATGGGCCATCACCTTGCAGAGCAGCGGATCATAAAACGGGCTGACCTCGCTGCCGGTCTGCACCCAGCCATCACAGCGCGTCCACTCTGGAAACCTCGCCTCCGTCAGCAGCCCCGCGCACGGCCGGAAGTTCTGGTTCGGGTCCTCCGCGTAGACCCGAGCCTGGATCGCATGACCTCGGGGCAGGGGAGGAGACTCTGGCATTTCCCACTCCTCATCCAGCGCCAGCCGGATCATCCATTCCACCAGGTCCACCCCCGTTACCAACTCGGTCACGCCATGCTCGACCTGGAGCCGAGTGTTCACCTCGAGGAAAAAGAAGTCCTCCCGGTCCGCATCGTAAATGAACTCCACCGTGCCTGCCGAGCGGTAGGAGAGGCTCTCGCCCAGCCGCCGCGCCGCGTGGTGCAACGCAGTCCGCACCGTTTCGGAGAGGCCAGGAGCGGGCGTCTCCTCTACGACCTTTTGATTCCGCCGCTGCACCGAGCAATCCCGCTCTCCCAGGGCCAGCACCCGGCCTTTGCCATCGCCAAAAAGCTGCACTTCCACGTGCCTTCCCCGCTCGATGAAGCGTTCCAAAAACACCGCCCCGGAGCCAAAGCTGCGCTCGCTCAGCCGCACCACCGCTTCGAACTCCCGGCGCAACTCCGTTGCATCGCGACAGACTTTCATCCCAATCCCGCCGCCGCCCGCCGTGCTCTTCAGCATCACCGGATAGCCCAGTTCCGTGGCTGCATGCACCGCCGCATCGGCATCTTTGAGGAGACCGGTTCCGGGCACGAGCGGCACGCCGGCGGCCCCGGCGAGCGCCCGCGCTTCATGCTTCAAGCCAAAGGCCAGAATCTGCTCAGGCGTCGGCCCCAGCCAACGCATCCCCGCCGCTTCGCACCGACCCGCGAACTCGGTGTTCTCGCTCAGCAGACCATACCCCGGAAACACCGCCGCCGCCCCCGTCGCCCGCCCGATCCGCACCAACTCTTTCTGGCGCAAATAACTCTCCGCCACCGGCCCGGGGCCGATGCCACAGGCCTCGTCCGCCAGCGCCACATGCGGCGAGTCCGCGTCCGCCTCCGAATAGACGGCCACACTCCGCAGCCCCAGTTTCCGGCAAGTGCGGATCGCCCGCGCGGCGATTTCCCCGCGGTTCGCTATCAAAATCGTCGCGTTCCGCATGTCAGTCGAAAATCAGAACTTCCACCGGGGTCGGATTCCAGCCGTTGCAAGGGTTATTGAGTTGTGGGCAGTTCGAAATCAGACAAACCACATCCATCATCGCCCGCATTTCTACATAGCGGCCGGGCGCCGAAATTCCGTCCGCGAACGTCAGCCCGCCCTCGGGCGTTACCGGGACATTCATGAAGAAATTGATATTGCAGGTGATGTCGCGTTTTGTCAGTTCCACCCGCCACTCCTGGGCCCCTCGGATGAAGCTATCCCGGCAGGCGTGCATGCACTCCTTGTCGTGGGCATAGCGCATCGTATTGCTCTCCCGGCTGCAGGCGCCGCCCAGCGTGTCATGGCGTCCGCAAGTGTCCGCCGTGATTTCCAGCAGGACATTTCCCTCCGTGCTCATGAGCTTGGTTCCCGTGGTGAGATAGAGCGCCCGCTGGGCCTGGATCGTTCCATCAGCTGAGTAGCGCTCCGTCGGGTCTGCGGCGCTGTAGAACAGGGTGTCTGCCGCTTGATTGCCCTCCAAATCCACAATGCGCAGAGTCTGCCCGGCCCGGATCTCATGCACCCACCAGTCTCCGGACGGAATCACCTTTCGATAGGTCGCCGCCGACTCTTCCCACGTGCGTTCGATCAGATTCATGACTGCTGCAACAGATGATAGGTTTCATTGTTTTCCCAAGCGCGGAGGTTCTCTGGCCGCACCGTCAGCGATGCGTCAGTCACCTGCGCCGCCGGGCCATCAAATACCTCCAGCAGCACCTCGTTCGACCGGTATTCCGGCCGTGGGTCCAGCGGATGCTGGCAGATATTGAGCACCACGAGTGTATCCAGCTCGAAACGCAGCTCCACCAGACCACCGGGCGCCGCATGGTCCGGCACGAAACTCAAGCGGCCTTCCTCGTCCGCCACCACCTTGCTGAACCAGTTGATGTTCGGCACCAAGTCCTTTTTGCCTAGTCCCCACTTCGCCAGTTCGATCAAAAAGGCGTCCCGCGCATTCCTTTGCCAGTCATTGCGCGCCATCTGGAAATCCTTCACGCCATACTTCTCCGCCACCAAGCGCGCGTCGCTATGTCCGCACACTGTGTCATGCCACCCCGCCGTTTCCGCCGTGATCGAAGCCAGCAGCCGCCCCATGTCCGAGTGGAGGCAATAGGGCGCTCGCAGGTAAAAGATATGCTGTCCTTTTAGGGTGTCCGGCATGTTGTAGCGCTCTTGCCGCTCGGCCGCGTTGTAGAGCAGCATCCCGACGTTTCCTCCGCCGAGCAGGTCCGTGAGCCGCAGCCGTTTGCCTTTGGCGATCCGCCCGGACCACATCCCGGCGCCCGTGAGCCTGCGTGTGTAAATGGGGTTCATGTAGCGCTCCCTCAAAAACCCGATTGATGTTTCGCATGCAGCGGCGGCAGCAGGAACGGCGTCACGGTCAGGTGCGCCGTGATCACTCCCTTGCAGGCCACGAGTTCGTCCGTCAGGGCTTGAAGCGTCCGGGCCGGGCCCTGCATCAAAATGACCTCTAGCACGTGTTCATCTTCGAGCAGGACGTGTTGAGAAGAGATCACCTCCGCGATGTGCTCCCGGAAAATCCGCGTCAAATTGCGCAGCACCGAGCTCTTCGACTCGTCATAGATCAACGTCAGCGTGCCCGCCAGCACCCCAGTCCCCAGATCCGCCAAATGCCTGGCCTCCTGCTGCCGGATCATCTCCGCGATCGCCTGGGACCGGCTCCCGAATCCCCGTTCGGCCACCATCCGGTCCAGTGCCTGAAAGGTGTCTTCGGGCATCGACACCGTGATGCGGCGCAAGCCATCCGCTTCGCCCTGTTGCTGCTGCTTCACTTTGGCCGGTGATAGCACGCGCCGTGCCTGGTATGAAAGAATTTTTGGTTCCTCATACAATCTAGGAAAAAACTAGCCATCTCTTCGAGCGGTCCGGACCCAGTTGGCACGCATGGTGCTCTTAAGTCGTATGAAGTTTGAATGAATTGTTCATACTCTTAGCTCAATACAACGCAATCCAACTCTCATGAAGCAACATCGTCTCTTCCGCCTCGCCGTCCTCCCGATGGCGATCCTCGCCCTCTCCGCTCCTCCTTCTCGGGCAGGGGAAAACGTCATCGAGCCACTCGAGGACCCTCTCGGCCTCGAAGCCTCCATCGGCTACGACATGCGCTACTATGCTCGGGGCTTCTGGTTCGCCAACCACAGCGTCTGGACGTCCGTGGCCTACTCCAAACCGCTGACCGAGAAACTCTCGCTCGATCTCTTCTCCTATTATGTACAAGCCTGGACGCCTACCGACTACAACGAGGTCGATGCTGGGGTTTACATGACTTATGATGCCGGGTTTACCACTCTCACCTTCGGTTACACGTGGTACCACTTCCTCAACGGCTTCTTCGGTGACGACCAAGGTCCCCAAGACTGGGCCCATGAGGTTGGCCTCGCCTCGGTAACCCCAATCGGTCCGGTGAACTTCAATTTGGCCTACTACTACGACCTCTACATCGCGGCGAACTACTTCCAAGCAGGTCTCGACACCGAAATTCCCGTGACCGACGCTATCTCCATCGTGCCCTCGGCGGTCCTTGGCTACAACGTGGGTGACTACTACTCCCTCGGCACGGCGGGAACCGGCTTTAACCACATCGGACTTCGCATCGATTTCCCGATCGCCCTTTCCGAAATGGCCACCCTCACGCCTTACGTTGCTGGCAACTTCTCGCTCCAAGGGAAGGAAGGCGTCAATACGATCGAGGGCAAAAACGAGGCTTGGGGCGGCATCGCCTTCACGCTCGCCTTTTAATTCTGGATGCTACTCTATATCCTATGAAACGAATGCTACCGCGAATATTGGCGGCAACTCTCGCCCTGGGGCTTGCCTCAGCTCAGGCTGAACCGCTGAAGATTGGATACTCAGACTGGCCCGGCTGGGTCGCTTGGGAGATCGGCATCCAAAAAGGCTGGTTTCAAGAAGAGGGGGTCGAAGTCGACTTCCAGTGGTTCGACTACGTCCCCTCCATGGACGCCTACGTCGCTGGCAAGATCGACGCCGTCGGCATGACCAATGGCGACGCCCTTGTCACTGGCGCCACCGGCAAGCCTTCGGTCGCCATTCTTCTCAATGATTTCTCCAACGGCAATGACATGGTCGTCGCCGCGCCCGGAATTGAAAAATTGGCTGACTTGCAGGGAAAAAAGGTCGGACTTGAGGAGGGCTTCGTCCCACACCTCCTGCTCCTCGCTGGCCTTGAGAAGGCAGGCATCAGCCCGGACACCGTCACCATCGTCAACACTCCGACGAATGAGACGCCCCAGGTCATGGCTTCCAAAGCCGTGGATGCCATCTCCGCCTGGCAACCCAGCTCTGGCCAGGCGCTCAAAGCGGTGCCCGGCTCGAAACCGGTCTTTACCTCCGCAGACGCTCCCGGCATCATCTACGATCTGGTCTACGTCTCCCCGGAAAGCTTGGAGAAGCGCCGGGCCGATTGGATGAAGGTCATCAAAGTCTGGTACCGCATCGCCGATTACATGCGCGATGAGAACAACCTGGATGACGTTCTGAAGATCCTCTCCGCCCGCGTCAAGGTCACGCCGGAGGAATACGAGCCCTTTCTTAAGGGCACCTATATCCTGACGCTTGATGAAGTGCTCAAGCATTGGGGCGAAAGCGAAGGGCTGGACACGCTAATCGGTTCCTCGAAGAAAGTGGATGCCTTCAACGTGCAGTACAAGGTTTACGACAAACCTCAGGACCTCGCCAAATACTTGGATCCTTCACTCACTCTGGAGCTGGCCAAGGAAAAAGGCATCAAGCCTTAAGCATTCTCTTCCCGTCCTACCCAGCGGCGCGGTCGCAAGGCCGCGCCGCACTCCTCGCGCGCTGCTCTCTCATGAATCCGCTGGCCTCGATTTTCAAAGGTTGGTTCGCCATTCGGCGAGACCTTTCGGCGCCGCGTCGCGTGTTTCTCACTGCCATTTCCTTCGTCCTTCCCCTTTCGATTTGGTGCCTGGTTTCCTATGTCGATTGGATCTGGCATCCGGACATCAAGCTGCAAATCTCTTCCGAACGCGAGGGCAACTCCACGATCTTCACGGCTGGCGATCACATCAGCCCGTCCTATTACAAGGAAATGGTTGCCGCCACTCGCGCGGAGAATACCCAACTCCTTGCCGCCGCCACTCCGCCGAAATCCACCAAGCGCGCCAACCAGAAACTTCTGCGCCAGCTTGCCCCGATCGGCATCGCGCATGATTGGCTGCCCTACACCGACGCGCAAAACGACGCGGCGATTTACCATCTCTGGCGGGACATTGCCACCGGCGCCAAAGTGCCCGTGGAGCCCGCGCTCTCTGCCGAGAATCTTGAGATCGTAAAGAAGAATTGGGCGCAATTGGCGCCTGTGGCCGCTGATTTCTCCCTCTCCTCTTTGCCGGAAACGCCTCTGCTCAAACTCATTCCGCAGGGGCTCCCCGCGAACCCAGTTTTCCTCCCCGCGCCGCACGAAGTTTGGCGCTCCGGCTGGCGCGATTTCACCTCCCCAGCGCCAGCCGGTGAACTCACCATGCGTCAGCGTTATCAGCACTCGTTGCGCGTCATTCTCCTCGGCTTCTTCTGGTCTTGCGTCATTGGGGTGCCCATTGGCGTTCTTTGCGGGGTCTTCGACTTCTTCTCGAAGCTGTTTGAGCCGTTCGTGGATTTCTCCCGCTACATGCCAGCTCCGACCTTCAGTACACTCCTTGTCGCCGTTTTGCTCGCCGGAGATGCCCCCAAGATTGCCTTGGTATTCATTGGCACCGTCTTCCAAATGATTTTGGTCGTCTCCAAGACCACTCGTCTCCTCGATCCCGCTCTCCTCGAGGCCGCCCAAACGCTTGGTGCCAGTCCGAAGCAGATGATCACTCGGGTCGTGATTCCGGGGATTTTGCCGAATTTATATAATGATCTGCGCATTCTCCTCGGCTGGGCCTGGACGTGGCTCGTCATTGCCGAGCTCATCGGTGTCAAAAGCGGACTCACCGAGTTCATTGAAACCCAGGGGCGCTTTCGCAATTTCGATCGCGTCTTTCCCGTGATCATCCTCATTGGCGTCACCGGTTTCGTTACCGATCAGGTCCTATCTTGGTTTCACGCCATTATCTTCCCCTGGACCAGCCGCGGCAATGTCTTCAGCAAAGCGTTCGCCCGCCTCTTCAGCCCGCCGCAACGCGTCGCGGCCAAACCGGTTGTCCCAGAAGGTTCGCTCACCTGACTCCGTCTTCTCCCGTTTCGATCATGGCCGCCGCCCTCCAGCTTCCTTCCTATCTGGATCAGTCTCCCGAGGTCGCTGCCCGTTTCCAGCGCCTTCAGGAACGGCCCGTCGCGCTTGAAGTCTGCGGGTTGACGAAAACCTTTGCGACCAACCGCGGCACCGTGACCGCGCTGTCCAACGTCTCCTTTTCGGTGCACAAACGTGAGTTCATGTGCGTCATCGGCCCTTCCGGCTGCGGGAAATCCACGCTGGCCCGCGTTCTCGCCGGTTTGGAGGCTCCGACCTCTGGGGATGTCTGCGTCTACGGAAAACCCGTCTCTGGACCCGGCCCGGATCGAGGCATGGTGTTCCAAGCGTATACCTTGTTTCCTTGGCAGACCGTTAAGCAAAACGTCATGTTCGGCCCGCTCATGTCCGGGGTCTCTCATTCCGCTGCGGAGAGCGAGGCCCGCCAGTGGATCGAACTTGTCGGTCTTTCGAAATTCGAGAATGCCTACCCACAGCAGCTGTCGGGCGGGATGAAACAGCGGGTCGCCATCGCCCGAGCCCTTGCCAACCAACCGCGCGTCCTCTTCATGGACGAACCCTTCGGCGCCCTCGACGCCCAGACGCGCTGCCAGATGCAGTCTTACCTCCTGGATATCTGGAAGAGCGTGGACATTACCATTGTCTTCATCACCCACGATCTCGATGAAGCGGTTTTCTTGAGCGACCGCATCCTTGTCTTGGATCCGCACCCGGGTCGCGTTCGGGAAATGATCGAAGTTCCCGTTCCGCGTCCCAGGCACAACGATCAGCTCTTCGAGCCCTCGTTCATGGCGGTGCGCAAGCACATCGACCACTTGATTCATCCTCCTGGTCAGGATCATCAGAAAGAGAGTCCGGTTCTCCGTCTCGTCGCCCGCGATCCCGATGTGCAGTGATTCCCAAGATTTATGATGCATCACGATTTTTCGACGTTATCCATGGCACAGTCCGCCGATATTCCGGCTCTCCGCGACCACTACAAATCTCAAGGCGTCAAATATTGTATCGGCGCGTTTGTCGATATTCACGGCGTGCCCAAAGGCAAGTTTGTCCCAATCGATCACTTCGTGGATTTCGCCGCCGGGTCGGAGCTTTATACCGGCTATGCGCTCGACGGTGTCGGCCAGAGCCCCAATGACGATGAAATCGCCTCCGTGCCCGATCTGACTCGCGGTTGCATCCTTCCGTGGAATAAAGAAGTCGCCTGGTTTCCGGCAGACAACAGTTTCCACGGCCAACCTTATGAGGTCAGCACCCGCGTCGCCCTCAAAAAACAACTCGCCGCCGCCGCGGAGCTCGGGTTCGGCTTCAATCTCGGCATTGAGTGCGAGCTCTATGTGGTGAAACACAGTCCCGGTGGCCCGCTGGAAATCCCGAATCCGGACGACGATCTGCCCAAAGCTTGCTACGACGTGAAGCGGTTCCTGGATCGCTACACTTGGCTCGACAAAATGGCCACGGCCATCAACGACCTGTGCTGGGATCTCTATTCTCTCGACCACGAGGACGCTCACTCCCAGTTCGAGTTCGACTTCAAATATGCCGACGGCCTCACCATGTGCGACCGCTTCGTCTTCTTCCGCCTCATGGCCAAGCACTATGCCGCCGAGGAAGGACTGCTCGCCACCTTCATGCCGAAGCCATTCCACAACCGCACCGGTAGTGGAGCCCATTTCAATATGTCGCTCTCGGATCTTGAGTCCGGCGAGAATCTCTTCAAACGCCCCCACGCCGAGGATCCGCGCGGACTGGGAATCAGCGATACCGCCTACCACTTCATCGCGGGGATTCTTCGTCACGGCCCCGCCCTCTGCGCCGCGTTTGCGCCCACGGTGAACTCTTATAAGCGCCTCGTTCGCCGCGGGCTGATGTCGTATTTTTCGTGGGCGCCCGTTTTCAATAGCTACGGCCGCAACAACCGCACCAACTCCGTCCGCGTCCCCATGGCGGGCGGTCGCTGTGAAAGCCGCAACGCCGACGCCGGTTGCAATCCTTACCTCGCCGCCGCTCTCGTCCTCGCCGCCGGTCTCGAAGGCGTGCGCGAGAAGCTCGATCCCGGAAATCCGCAGGAGGACAATCTTTACGAACTCAGCGCGGAACAGCTCGACGCCCGTGGCATCTGCGAACTCCCTCGCACCCTGGACGAAGCGGTCAAAGCCTTCGCTGCGGATCCTCTCGTCGAGCAGGTCCTCGGCGCGGAACTCCGCAACGAGTTCATCACCTATAAGTCCGAAGAATGGCGCCAATACCACCAGCGCGTCAGCCAGTGGGAGATCGATACCTACGCTCGTCTCTGGTGAGGCTCGACCCATGAGCGCGCCCGTCCGCCTTGAGCACCTTGCCTGGCCGGAGATGGCGGGTTTGCAAACCAGCCATGGCGGTATGCTGATCCTACCGCTTGGCGCCACGGAGCAGCACGGGCCGCACCTGCCCGTGGCCATGGACACCTTGCTCGCGGAGTCTGTCTGCGATGCCGTCTCCGCCTCGACTCGCGTCCCCGTGCTCAGCGCATTGCGCTACACGGTCTCCCAGGGCCACACCACGAAATGGCCCGGCACCTTTTCCCTGCGGCATGAGACCTTCATCGCTACCCTTAATGACCTCGCCGCCTGGGCCTCCGCGACTGGCTGGCAGCGCCTGCTCCTGGTGAACGCCCACTTCGGCAACGATGCCCCGGCCCGCGTCGCCGTCGATCAAATCCGGCTGCGCCACCTCGGCACTCTGCAAATTGGCTTCCGCAATCTGTTCCAACTCACCCCGGAAATCTGGCGCTCCTATATTGCCGACGCCGAGGACCTCCACGCCAACCGCGCCGAGACCAGCCTCATGCTCCACCTGTTCCCGGATCTCGTGCATCGCGATCGCCTCGCCACCGCCGACGATCCGGATCGCACCGGTGGCACGGTTTTCTCTCATCCCGTCGCCCAAACCAGCCGGAATGGAGTCACCGGCTTCCCCAGCCAAGCCACCGCGGAAGAAGGCGCCCTGCTCTTCCAACAAATGGTCGCGGCTCTCAGCGAAATCGTCCGGCGCGCCATCATCGAGCAACCGCCGCTCCCCGCCGCCGACTGGCTCGGCACCCAGCCTCCCGCTTGCCATGCTTGAGCGGTTTTTCGATCAACTGCACGCCGCCTGCGACGTCCCGCTCGAACGGGCCCGCAGCCTCCCCGGCGTGGTCTACAGCGACGTCGAGTTTCATCAATGGGAGCGCGAACACGTCTTCGCCGCCGACTGGCTGCCGGTCGCGCACGTCTCGCAAATCCCTGAACCTGGCGATTTCGTGACCGTCGATCTCCTCGGCGAGCCGCTCGTCGCCATTCGCGATGCGGACGGCACCCCGCGCGTCTTTTCCCGCGTCTGCCCGCACCGCTCCATGGACATCCTCCCGCCCGGGCACATGAGCGGCCGGCTGACCAAAACCGCGGCCCGCGCCCCGCTGCCTGAGTCCCATGGCCACACTCGGTTTTTGCAGTGCCCGTATCACGCCTGGAGTTTTGAGCTCGATGGCCGGCTTGTCGCCTGCCCGGAAATGCAGCACACTTGCGGCTTCGACCGCGCTGAGTTCGGGCTCCGCTCCTTTGCGACCACGCTTTGGAACGGATTCCTTTTCGTGAACTTCGACAGCGCCGCCCCTCCGCTCGCGCCGGATCTCACAGAGCTCGAGACATTCCTCGCTCCCTGGCAGCCGGAGCAGATGGTCGTCGTGCGCGAGCAAGGCTGGGAGTGCGACTTCGACTGGAAAGTCCTGGTCGAAAACTTCGCCGAGACCTACCACCACCTGGGCGCGCACCACCGCACCTTGCAGCCGCTCATGCCCGCAAAGCGGAACTGGACCGAGCAAGAACGCCGCCGCTATCTCCATTCCATTTTGCCCTTCACCGGCCGCTACGCCGCAGAGATCCAAAGCGCTCTCGAAACGGGCGACACCTCAGCCCACTTTCCCATCATCCCGGGCCTCGCCGACTCCGGGATGAGTAATTGGCATATCATCATCGGCTACCCCATCTTCCTCCTCCTCACCGCGCCGGATAGCTGGGCATGGTATCGCGTCCATCCCGCTGGTCCGGGTAAAGCTCGCCTCACTACCCACCTTCTCGTCCCCGCCAGCACCCGTGACCGGCCCGATTTCCCCGATCTCCTGGAGCGCGAATACGCGAAGCTCGTCGCCTTCCATTTGGAGGACATGGAAGTCTGCGCCGCCGTCCAGCGCGGCCTCGAATCCCGTTCCAGCCAGCCTGGCCCATTGAGTTATCTTGAAATGCCTGTCTGGCTCTTCCACCGCTATCTCGCCGCTCGCGGCCGCGGCGTCTGGCCCACCGATGACCGCCCCGCCGCCCCGTCTCAGGAACCAACGACCGGATGACCGCCACACTCCTCACCGGCGGTTGCCTCTGTGGCGCCGCTCGTTACCACCTCACCGCTCCCGCTCTGCAAACCACCGTGTGCCATTGCGCCGATTGCCGTCGCGCCAGTGGTGCTCCCTTCGTGGTCTGGACCTTTTTTGCGACGGGTGCCCTCGTCTGGGAAACCGCTCCGCCCAAGCTCGTCCACTTCGCGGACCGCGAGCGCACCTTTTGTTCGCTTTGCGGCACGCCTCTGACCTTTTTCGATCCTTCCATTCCGCACCTTTTCGAAGTCAACACCTCCACCTTCGACGATCCCACGCCGTTCGCCCCAATTGACCAGTGCTGGCTCAACGACCAGCTCCCTTGGACGCCACAAATCTCCACTCTTCCCGGCAGCCCAGAAACGGGTCCACTGCCCGACCTGGCCCCCCTCGAATGAATTCCTCCGTGGCCAGTCTGTGGATTCCTTTGCCGGGCGGAACCTTCACGATGGGCGAGAACGCCGACGACAAGTTCGCGAATGACACCGAACGCCCGCGCCATACCGAAGCTGTGGCGCCACTTCTCTTGTCGGCAACTCCGGTTACCATCGGCGAGTTTCGCTGCTTCCGGCCATACCACGAGCCGGGGCTCCCCGACGATTGGCCTGTCGCCATGGTCACGTGGGAAGACGCGATGGCTTACTGCACCTGGCTTGGAGATGGGGTGCGCCTGCCGACCGAGACGGAATGGGAGTACGCGGCGCGAGCCGGAACCACTTCGCCTTACCCTTGGGGTGATTTCATCGATCCCACCTTGGCGAACTACCTGTATACCGAAGAGGGGCGCAAAACCGGTCCCGGGCATCGCACTCCGGTGGCGAGCTATCCGCCGAACCCTTGGGGAATTTACGACCTTTGCGGCAATGTCTGCGAGTGGACGGCGGATCCGTGGCGTCCCGGATACGACGCGCCCGGGGATCCCGCCCGCCGGGTGCTCCGCGGTGGCGCTTGGGATTATCTGCCTCGCCTCCTTCGCGTTTCTTGGCGGGATGCTCTTCTGGCAACCTCTCGCCGCGACAATCTGGGCTTTCGCCTTGCCAAATGAAACCTGCCTTCTACAAAACACTGTGGGGCCACACCGGCCCCTACCGTCCCGCCGCCGATCTCGCGGCCGCGGCTGGTTTTTCGGGGTTGGATGGACCATTCCCGGAAGATCCCGACCGCCAACGCGAGTTTCTCGACGCCTTGGCCGCCCATGGACTCTCCTTCATTGCGGAAATCTCCACCACTGGCTATGCCGTTCCAGTGCCAGGCGCATCCGTACAACAGCATCTGGAGGCCATGGAGCGGATCATCGAGCGTTCCCTTCCCGCAGGGCCGATCTTCTTCAATGCCATGGCCGGAAGCGATCTCTGGGAGTTTGGCGAAAGCGTTGAGTTTCTCACCAAGGCTTACGCCATGGCCCAGGGGTATGGCACCCGTGTGGGCTATGAAACGCACCGTGGACGGAGTCCTTTCCATCCGATTGTCACGAAAAATCTTCTCGCCGAGGTGCCTCCCATCGAGCTTACCTTGGACTTGAGCCATTGGTGCAACGTGTGCGAGCGCCTCGTCCTCGATGAGTTGCCGGAAATCCTTGCTCTTGCCGCTGAGCGCGCCCTGCACATCCAACCCCGTGTCGGTTACGATCAAGGCGCGCAAGTCCCGGATCCGCGGGCACCCGCTTACCAAACCGCCGTGCAGGCGCATCTCCGTTGGTGGCAGGCTGTCTGGGAAAGCCAAAGAGCCCGAGGTTTCACGGTCAGCACCATGACGCCCGAGTTCGGCCCCGACGGCTACCTGCAAGTCCACCCGTTCACCCAAGAACCGGTCGCCGATCTCTGGGAGCTCAACACGTTTATCGCGGAGGTGATTCGCGAGGTGTTTGGATCAACCCTTTCCTCCACGATTTCTGGGCGGATGGGCGGCTGATCCAGCCCGCAGCCATTCGAGCATCTCGCCCCAGCCACGGGGGCCAACGGGTAGTTTGCCACGGCGGGCTTCTTCGGAGGCGTAGCGGAGGAGAGCATCGAGTGCTGCCGAGCACTGGGTTTGCTGCAAGAAAGTGGGGTCGGCGGCAAAGAGCCGCTCCGTGAGGAGGAGGCATTCGACGGCTTTGTCCTGATTCATGATTCCGAGGGTGAGGATCTCCTGGTTGCGGCTCAGCAAGCCAAGCTTGAGAGCGCTCAGGATCGCGGGCCGGTCCGGGTGGCTGGCGGGCAAGACGGCGGCGAGTTGGGCCAGTGCGCTCAGCATGATGTAATGGTAAGCGGGGCGCGCATTGTGAGGATCCATCCAGCGTCCGGCACGAGGACCGGTGGTGAGCTGACCTGGGATGACGCCGAGCAAGGCTTTCTTGAGAGCGGCCTCGCGGTACCGAGAGTCACCGGTGACTTCGTGGGCTTTGGCCAAGAGATGGACGGAGAAGGCGTTGTAATTCCAATTGGGGCAAAGTGGGCGGGTGCAGGCCCAGTCCGCCGATTGGCGGGCGGAATTCAGGTAGCGTGGGTTTTTGGTGTGCTCGAATAATTCGAACAAGGCTCTGCCGCATTCGGCGTTATCGAATTGCAGTCCTCCATCGCCGTGATCCTCGAAGGCCCAACCGTTGCGCACCGTTTCGGTGAGCTTGCCGACGGCTTCCGCCTTTTCCAGGAACCGCGTCGCTACTTCCATCGCCCGCGCGGACGAGGTGCCTTTCGCCGCGGGGAACGGATAGCAGCCAGCGCCGGCCTGTTCCTGAGCCCAAAGCAGAAATTCGGCCGCTTCCTCGGCAATCGACAGCGCCTGTTCCCACCCTTCCAGTTGTGCCCGATCCACCGCGAGCATACATCCAATGATGGAGGCCGGCGCCCGGAGAGGGGCACTCAGTTGGGTTGGGTCACAACCGATCTTCCAAAACTTCATTCGCTGAATTCGGGGGAAGTGTGGAATCATGGCTCGGTAGCTTTCGCCGGGGGCAAGAAGCCTTGCTTCGGCGGAGACCTGAGCGTATTGATCCGGTTCTTCGGGTATGCCCGCGTGATCCGCTAACGCGGAGCGCCCAGCCTCGACGGCGGCGGCGATCAGTGCCGGATCCTCTTCGCGAAGAGCCTTAGCCAAGCGAACCCCCAGGCTTTCGGACGCTAGTCCCGGGGATGAAAGAGCCGTTCCGGCGATGATGAGGGCGATGATCCGATTCATGATGGATACCCATGAGTGATCCCAACCCGAGGCATGTATGACGAGATGGGGGCGGGGGCAGTCCATCCACCCCTACAGTTTTGCCGCTACAGCCTGGTCCCCTGGATTCCAGCTGCCCAAAGTGGAAATCGGGGAGAGGGGCAAAAACCGACTTATTGTGGAGGAGCGCACAGGGCCCGGTCTAGCAGGACCCTATGCGGTTCATTCAGATCTTCCTCCACCAGCACAAAGAGGCATTGCTCCTTACGCGCTGAGCATCTTGTCGCGTTCCAGCTTCAGTCCCATCTTCCGATACAGCGTAGCGATACTGACGTCGAGCATGCTGGCTGTTTTCTCACGCGAGCCGTCATTGAACTTCAACGTTTCGCGGATGAAGATTTTCTCTTGTTTGCGGATGAAGTCGTTCAGCGTGGTGCCGATCGGGAGATGATGCACGATCGCGTCGTTCTCGTCGTCGGTGATTTCTACGCGTTGGGAGATCTTGCTGGGCAGATCGACCGGGCGGATCCGGTTGTCCTCGCAGAAGGCGCAGGCGCGCTCGACGGTGTTTTGCAATTCGCTGACGTTGCCTGGCCACTTGTAGCTTTCCAGCAACTCCATGGCGTATTTATCGACCTGAGGCTTGGTCCGCTTGCTCATCGCTGCATAGCGCTCCAGAAAATATTCCACCAGTAGCGGAATATCGCTGCTGCGGTTGCGCAGAGAGGGCACGTTGATCGGAATCACTGAGACCTTGTAATAGAGATCTTCGCGGAAGCGGCCATCTGCGACTTCTTCCTCCAGCGGCTTGTTGGTGGAAGCCACGAAGCGCACGTCCATGGTCTCTGGCAGAGAATTGTTCATGCGGCGTGCGGTGATATCCTCGAGGTAACCTTCCAGCACGGACTGCAAACGCTGTGGCAGGAGATTAATTTCTTCGAGGAAGACGGTCCCGCCCATGGCGCGGCGGAAGATCGTTTCGCTCCGGCCGCCAGGGCTGCCGAACAGTTCCATTTCCAGCAAATCCTCCGGAAGCGAAGAGCAATCCAGGACCTTGAACGGCGCCGCGTTGCGCTTGCTGCGATTGTGAATCGCACGGGCCACCATCTGCTTGCCGGAACCGAACTCGCCTTCCAAGAGGATTGGGCTGTCGTTGTTCGCGATCTTTTCGATGATCCCGTGAATTTCCGTCATCCGGTGGCTCTCCCCGATGAGGCGGGATGCGACCAGCGCAGGCTCGGAATCGGAATCCGCCACCAAGGCAGTGATCGACGTTTGGCCGCTCGCGGCGTCGCGGTGATTGAGCGCGCGATTGACGGTCCGTTGCAGGTCGTCGAGTTCAAAGGGCTTGGTAAGGTAATCGAACGCACCGAGCTTCATGGCCTCGACGGCGGATTCCACGGTGCCGTACCCGGTGACCATGATGATCGCGACGTGGGGGAACTGGGCGTGGCAGCGCTGGATGATTTCCAGGCCGCTCATGTCCCCGATGCGGAGATCAACCACGACGACATCGGGCACGACGCGTTGGATGGCGGCCATTCCATCCTTGCCGCTTTGATACGCAGAGGTTTCATGCCCCATTCGCTCGGCCAGCTTGCGCATGACCTGAAGGATGCCCGGTTCGTCGTCGATAATGATGATTTTGGCCATAATGGGTAATGCGTTGCGCTTTCTGTGAACTTCAGGTCTAGCAGACCACTAAACACAGGAAATAATACAGAGCTGTTAAGCAGCGCAAGCATTTTTCGCACATTTGATATGATTTACGCGGCTGGACCGGGCGCAGCCGTCGCTTTGGCTTCAAATTCTGCTTTGGCCACAAGCCGCGCCTCGGCCACAAAGAAGCTGCACGCCTCCGGACAGAGCAGCGGAAGTGCGTCGCCAGAGGTTCCCATCTCGTGGACGGGCAGTTCGGACCAAATTGGCCGCCGCGAGCATCCTGTCAGGCATTGGCGCCGGGTGAGCTCCCGAGCGCCTTCGGGCGAGATGGTCCGGGCGTAGCGGTACATCCCGGTTTGGCGTTCCAGCGTTTGCGAAAGCGGAACCACCCGCAAGCGGCCCCCGCAGTCCGCCGCCCAGACCGCCAGGGCCGCCGGATAGAAAATATCGAGGGCGATGCGGACTTCCTCTGGCCCCGCCAGGTCCAGGCGCCAACCGGCCTTTAAATTCGGCGAGCCTTTGAGCGGACGGTATTCACCCTCGGCGTCGTATTGGGCGATGCCCCGGGCAGCGCATGGATCGGTGAAGGATTCCAGTTCCCCGCCGGGACGGCCTCCGTCGTCCTGATGACGAAGCTCGACGCGGCCGTCCGAAGCCGGGGTGACGGAGATTTGACCGATGGAAAAGGGCCCGGACTGGAGGCGATTCGTAAGCTGCGTGAGGATGTGAGAGGTGGCGATCATGCGGCGGCGGCGGCGGATTGGAAATCGTGAACTTGATCGAGAATGACATCGACCAGAGAGGGATCCGTTCCAATCGAGCGGCTGTACCACAACGAGCGTCCGCGGAGATGGACCGGATTTTGGCGGAAGACATCCCGCTGGCTGGCGGCGGCGGTCGGGGCTGATTCAATCCCGAGGAGCACGGGGATGTCCTGATAACTGTGGAGGCCGTCCGCGATGAAGAACGGGACCACGAGGACGTTTGGAAGGGGAGTGAGTTGATCCCAATCCGCGATGAACGGCGCCTCTTCCATGTAGGCATCGAGAATCTGGCCGTAGCCCAGACCGAGGGCTTCGAGGCGGTCGACTTGGACGCGGATGGCTTCCGTGGACTTGGCGTTCAACCCGGTACCATGGCCGACGATGATCAGAGCCGTCTCTTGGACCGGGATGTCCGGAGCCAGCTCCCGGGCGCGTCCCGCGAGCAGCCGGGTCATGCTTGTGTGAATGCCGACCGGGTCACAATAATGAATCACTTTGCCGTTGCGACGGGTTGAGGGGCCCTCCAGGCCGAGTTCGCGAGGGATGACCTCCCGGGTGAAATAGCCCTCGCTGATGAAGTTCGGGACCGCGTAAATGGTCTCGCTCTCGAAAAGGTAATCGGAAATCGAGAAGCCCGGTTCCTCCTTCCAAAAGGCGCACTGGACTTCCGCGAAAATTCCGCGCCTGCGGATTTCGTCGGCGTGCGCTAGGGTGGGGGCGCTGGAATCGGGGTTTTCCGTGGAGCCGTGCCCGAGAAGAAGGAGGGCGCTGTCCGCGAGGCGGGCCAAGTCATTCATGCGTAAAGGAACGAATCACTGGGAATCGTGGACGCGCAAGCTCGCGAATTGGGATCGTCTTTGCTTGCCGAATGGGCGAGGCTGGAACACGTCGGAACTAGGGCGATAGAAGAATGGGAGGGAGGATCATCACATGGGCCGTTGTTTGGGCCGCCTCGATCGCGTGGGCTGGGACCTCCTGGGCTGGCGGCGCTGCGGCGCGGGAGGCCTTGCAGGTCCTTGAGGTGTCCCTCGGAGCCCAAATGATCCCGAATGTGGTGGCGATGGCGGGATTCAACGGGGACGATCAACCCGAAGCTTGGCGGATTCTGGTCAAGGACGCTGCCATACCGGACGTGCTTCAGGAATTCGTGGTCAGCGGCGGCAAGGTGACCTCACGCAATGAAATCAAACGAGCGGATTACACCGATCTACCAGACAAATCGCTTCTGGCCGGGCTTTGGCGGGTCGATTCCACCGAAGCCTACCGCATCGCCGACGATGAAGCGATTCTGGCGGGCATCAGTTTCGTGCGCCTCCATTATCAATTGCGATTCCGGGGCGCGGACCCTTCGCCGACTTGGTTGCTGACGTTCGTCGATGCCGCCGGCGGGGAACAGGGCCAAGTGGTCATCGACAGTGGGGATGGTTCGATTGCCTACCGGAATTTTCCCTCGGTGGCATCGGCTGATCCCGCTGTGACTGGCGCGGCGGTCGAGCCTCCAGCGGCCCCGGGCAACCCGGTTTATTCGACCCGTCCGGTGCGATTGCGGAATCTGTTCACCGGCGGCCGAGGGAGGAAAGGGCGGGATTAGTCCCATTCTGCGAGGAAGCGTCGAGCGGTGAATTCCACAGAGTGGTTGCACTGAGGAGGAAGGTTGGTGGATGGGGCCGAGCGGCCCCCCTCGCTTCGCAGCTTGGCCGATGGAGGAATGGTGGTCGCACATTTGCGCGGCAAGCAGGGCTCGAACGGTGCGGGTCTCTCACATTTGCGCGGCAAGCAGGGCTCGAACGGTGCGGGTCTCTCAGATTTGCGCGGCAAGCAGGGCTTGTGCGGTGCGGGCCTCTCAGATTTGCGCGGCAAGCAGGGCTCGTGCGGTGCGGGTCTCTCAGATTTGCGCGATCAACAGGGCTCCATCGGCACGCGTGTCTCGGATC
>CAMCXS010000080.1 GCA_945883495.1 Akkermansia muciniphila | reverse complement strand
GCGGAGGTTCCTACAGATTGCAACACCGAGGAAGCAGGTATCTGATTGCCGGCAAACACATTGTTTGTGCCCCTGTCAAAGCGGAACTTCAACGAGGAACCGGTAATCTGATTGTTCTCGATTATATTGCCCACGGAGTCAGTTGCCTTGATGACGAAGGGAACCGAGGAAGCAATGAGATTATTTGCGATCTTGTTCCGTTTCGGTTTGCCGTCGTCTCCCGCATTGGGTGCGTCAGACCCTTGGTAAAAGTAAACACCTACTTCCGTTGACCCCCGGAATTCATTGTTTTCCACGACGTTGTCGGCGCTGCCAACGCTGAAGCGGATTCCGTAGCGGTTGTTTAGACAGACATTCTCGCGGATACTTGTCCGGTTCGTTCCAAAGATGGCGATGCCTGCATCCACGTTGTTTTCCGCGATGTTGTTTTCAATCAAGCCGTCGTCGGACAACCGGTGCAGCATGATCCCACAATTCTTATTGGCATAGGAGCGATTGCCGGTCACTTGGATGTGATGGCACCATTTCGATGCGATGATGCCGTGGTTACCGTTGTGATGCACATTGTTGTCCGCGATGATCAGATAGGTTGAGTCGTCATGAGGATCGATTCCGTAACCCACGTTGTCATTGACTTCGTTTCCGGTGATTCTCATTTCTTGGCCGCCCCACGAGTAGAATCCGTAGTAGCAATGGTGAATGCGGTTATTGGTAATATTCCCATAAACATTACAGAGATCGAACTGGCTGGAGCCTGACGGCAGGAGGACTTTCCATGAGAGCCCGTATGCTTCAGAGGCCAGAGAGCCGAGATAGCTGATGTCGCTGTTATCAATGTCCATGCGGGACTCACGTGCGATGGTTCCCTCCAGTTTTGAGCGAACTTGGATGTAGGCGCGGCCAAAGGCGGTGTAGTTCGTATCCGGTCCGTTGACGGCGTCGTCCCAGGACAGAACCTTGGTGGACTTGATGTCGATTGTTCCCCACTCCGCGCGAATGAAAGCCAGTCCGTTTGTGGTGGAGATGTTGTTGCTCTGCAGGCGTAGCTCACCGACGTCGCCGCCGATGCTTGGGCCGTGCAGATTGAGCCGCGCTCCTTGCTCTAGACGGAGGCTGGCGCGCAGATGCCAAGTCGCTGTTGCCGGATCAACCAGAGAAAGCGCGGCGGACGGGAGGGCGGCCTTGATCTGGCTAAGCGTGGTCACCCCTGGGCCGGTTACGTAGATGATCCGGGAGGTGGAAGCGTAGCGGTACGTCTGCGCTTGAATCGGCAGCGTGAGTCCGCACCATGGAAGAAGCGCTAGAGAGAGCAGCCTTGTGAGACGGCCGAAGAATGGTTGCATGCGGTGCATCGCGAATGTGTGAAGTTTCTGCTGTTTTGGATGAGAATTGCTACTGCAGCGCAATTCACCATAAAGAGTGAAGCACTCGAATCCACTCAACCAGAGAGCAATACCGATGCCAAGTCCTTGCGCACTAATTCAATTGTGAGAAATTTGTCACAATTGGATGCTTGTGCTGCAAAAGTGACAATTTTTGGGTGCGACTAAAACCGCAGTATGGCGCAGGTCCTGTTCGCGTCAGGCTGGGGCTGCCTATGGCATCCAGCTTTTGCTGCCTTCCATGGGGCACTCTGAATAGTAGAGAGGCAACGTACCCGAGAGAATCATGACCAACCGGCAATCAAAATCGCCAGCTCTGCCGATGGATTCCACATGGCGGGTCTGTCCCTCAATACTTAGCAATGGGGGGATGGGCTCGCGTATCTGGAGCTGCCTCGCTGCCTCTTCGGTGCTTGTGAATCGGACATCGTCCGGGGTATGGCGAATCCCGTCCGGTCCGGCCAAAACGGACCAGGCATTCTTGGCTCGGGACAGCCCGATTCCGCAAGCGGCTGAGATCACCTCAGGGTTGGCTTCGTTTACGTTGATGCGACCGGACGTCCAAAGAGTGAAAGCGTCTCGCCATTCAGGATTTTGAGCTTCAAGGGCGTCCATTCCACTTACCATGCGCATTTCATCAAGAGTCGTGAACGGCCGGTTCAGAGGCAATCCGGGGCGGCCGGCCCTCGCGTAAGCCTCCGCTTCAGCGCCGCTCAGCGCCACAGTCCCGTCTGCATCGATCCAATCTCCGATCGCTGCGCTGAGGGAGGTTGCGGCGTCTGCTCGCATCCCCCATAAAACAAAGAGACGAGTTAGCACAATGCCGGAATTTGCGGCAATCAATGCGTTTGGATTGAGGCGTGCCTCTTCGACGGTAATGTTAACTTGGTAGCTCTCCTCGTCCGATTCATACGCTAAAAGGGGATCTCCGCGACTCACGCTTGGGTGCATGCCAAAGGCAAGACCTCGCTTGGCGGCTGCTTGAGCCAGGGCCAATCCCCGGAGGGTGCTCACCATTCGCGTATCGACGATGGCGGATTGAAGCGCGGCGAGAACGAAGAGACCAAGCACAGCAATCAACCAGAAAATTGCCACTAATGCGGATCCTCTGGCTTTGGATTGAAGCGAAGGATACAAAGGCTTCATGCCTGCGGAGGTGCATCGTTTCCGTCGCCGGATGGCTGAGTCGCGGGGTAGGGAGGAATCCAAAACACCATCCGGTATGTAGGCGAGGCGTTCTGAAGCTGGAAGCTGAATTCCGCCATGACAGGACGCCCTTGATCCGGCGACCAGACGGACTCCCAGCGATTTGTCTGCGGATCTAGTAACCGCCACCGCGCGAAGCGCAAGTGATCGAGCAATCGTAGTGCGCCGGAAGACCGTTGCCCTCCTATCGGCATGGCTCGCCAGTGCTCGACAACAAATTCAACGCTCCCCGGATGACGGCGGTCCTCTTGAGTTCGCAACGCTACCTTAACGGACGGTAGTTGAGTATTGTTCCAGCTAAGGACTCCTGGACCTCCGTTGAAACTCAATTGGCTCGACTCACCGCCAGTTCCCGGAGCCAACTCCACCGCCGAATCCAACGGCACCGAAGCCAGAGAGCTTCGCAACATGGCGTCCAAGTTATTGAACCGAAGTTCCGACATCCGGATGTCAGACGAGGCTCGGCAGAGAAGCAACGATGCGTTGGCGATTCCATAGATGCCCCCGAAGAGAAGAAGAATGATGGCAAGGCTACAAATCACCTCAATGAGAGTGAATCCTGATGCACCCCTCCTGACGTAGATAATGAGTAGCTTCATTGGGAAGCGGCCTTTTCCGGCTGTGAAAGTTTGTCAGAAGCCGCCGTCTTCTGTCCCTGCCGCGGCAAGCCTGCAGGCCCTGCCTTCGCATGAACAGCCTGGAGAGTATCAAATCGAGTCTCGTAGGTTTCCAGTTCGCGAACCATTTCGATCGCGCTTCCGGGGCCTTTTGACAACTTCGCACGCACCCGAATCCTATAGATACCCGGCAACGCAAAACCATCTTTATTACTTGCCTGGGCCTCTTCAACCTCCCGGACCGTGGAAATCCCAAACTCATCCACCTTGGATTCAATGCGTCCAAGTTCTAGGCGAGGCTGGTGCGCAGCCTCTACGAGGTCTGACTGAAGGCGACGCAGCACGACGGACTCCCATCTGGCAGAGGTTGTTGCGACAGACAGCTGATGCAGGGCGACAGCCAGGGCGGTGGCCACGGAAGCAAAGAGGGCAATTGCAAGAATCACTTCAAGCATAACAAATGCCCCTTCCACCAGGCTTGGGCTGCTCAAGCCTGATTTGCGGGAAGGGATAACTTCCAAATTGCGCATGGAATTGAGGATCACCGGAGGCGAGGTGGGACGGTGCAATGGAGGACCTTCGCCATCCTAAGTCAAGAGATTCATAATCGTTGAGCTCAGAGAGACGAGACCGCAAGCAAGAACACCGCCAAGCCGGACTGGATCGCGTTCGCATCGTCGTGTTATCCCGTCATGGCGGTCGCCAGTGGCTTCTTCTGCTTAAATGGTGGCAGACGCTCCCTTTTGATGTTGTCACCGGCCGGAGAGCGTTCTGCTGCACAGCGAGTTTGTGATGGGCCGCGCACTCAGGGATACCAGCAGGCCGACAGGGAACCACCCAGTGCTCGACTTCGGTCCGTCCACCCGTTGATTCCGCTCGCCTTCCCGGCGATTTCCGTAGCCTGAGGCATGCATCTAGCCCGGCTCCTGCTCATTTGCATCTCCCTGGCCAGCCCACACCTGCTTCAGGCGGAGGAAGACAAAGCCCGGCTCATCCGTAATACCGAAGCGCTCCCGGCGGAAATGGAGCAACGGGGCTTCAATCTGCCGACTGGCTTTTCGATCGGACTTTTCGCGGATGAGTCCTTGCTCGGCAGCAAACCCATCAATCTTGCTTTCGATGCCGAAGGCCGGCTTTGGGTGACCTGCACCCGCGAATGACCGGGTGACGGTGTTCGCCGATGAACTCAACATCCCCACCGGGGTTCTCCCATACGGGAATGGTTGCATCGCCTTCAGCATCCCGAATCTTTGGTTTCTCGCGGACACCGACGGCGATGACCGTTGTGACCAGCGCAAAATTCTCTTCGGCCCGCTTGGGTGGGAACGCGATACTCACGGGATGGTAAGCAGTCTGCGCCTCGGCCCGGAGGATTGGATTTACGCGACGCATGGCTTCAGCAACACCAGCCATTTCCAAGTGCGCCCCGAGAACCTCCCCTCCCCCGGAACGGTGGCGGATCGCAATGCCTCCACACTGGACCTGACCAGTGGTTCCGTTTTCCGGTTCCGGCCGGATGGCTCTGCGATCGAGCTTTGGAGCAGCGGCCAAGTCAATCCATTCGGGCTCTGCTGGGATGGGCCGAATCGCGCCGGCCAAACCAATCATCCGGACCCCCTCCTGCCTCTGCCCGCCAAATCATGCCGGATGATACCGTGCTTTCCTGCACCCGCCGTCTGGCCGAGGCGCCGGAAGCGGACACCCACCCTCAAGCACGCCCTGCGCTTGACGCTGGCGGATCTTTTGCGACGGCCTGGAGCCTTTCCCTCATGGCCAATCCGAGAGACTGCCGGACCTGCCAGTACCGCCCGGTTGATCGCTGAGACGGCTCTGGCCGTGAAGTCCTCAGAATCGGCGGTCTAGCTGCTACACTATCTATCCGATCCCACGAATCCACCGGCTGCCGACACCTGGCTCACAAAGTGGTGCGCGCACATCGCCTCCCACCTGCCGCCGGATCGGGATGGCGAACTCGTCCGTTTGATCCGACGGCATTTTAAGGAGGAGCCCGACACCCAACTCCAGTTGCTCGCCGTCGTCCGCCTGGGCCGGGCAGGAGGTTTTCACCGCCGCCTGCTCCGTCTGCCATCGCATCGGTGTGCGGGGAAACTTGGTCGGTCCCCAACTGGATGGCATCGGCGAGCGCGGTCCTGAACGTCTGCTTGAGGACATTCTCGATCCCAACCGGGCGGTCGATCTCGCGTTTCGCCTGCACGTGGTGAAGCGGGCGGATGGCACGATTTTCACCGGTCTACTGCGTCTCGAGGAGGGCGATGTCCGGATTTTCGCGGACGCCTCAGCGCGATCGAGAGTTGCCCATCGCCCGCGCCCAGCTAGGCTGCCAGCCAGATGCGCGTCGTTTACATGGCCACCGGGGATATCGCGATCCCTTCCCTCCACCGCTTGATCGGCTTTCCCGGGATCGAGCTCGTCGCCGTCTACACCCAGCCGGACCGGCCATTTGGTCGCAAGCTGGAACTCCATCCGCCGGAGATCAAAACGCACGCGCAAGCCGCCGGCCTCCCGGTCTTCCAGCCGGAACGGCTCAGCGATCCCGAAGCATTGGAAGCATTGCGTGGCCTCCAACCGGACCTCATCGTCGTCATGGCGTATGGCCAAATCCTCCGCCGCGCCGTATTGAAGCTGCCTCCTCTGGGCTGCATCAATCTCCACGCCTCCCTGCTCCCCCGCCATCGCGGCGCTTCGCCCATCCAGGCCGCCATTCGTGAGGGCGACAGCGAAACGGGGATCACCGTCATGCACGTGGCCCCAGCTCTCGACAGCGGCGACGTCATCCACGCGAAATCGATCCCGATCCTGCCCGGAGAAACCGGCGGCAGCCTGCATGACCGGCTCGCGGAGCTGGCGCCAGAAGCTCTTGCGGAAGCCCTTCCCGGCCTCTTGAGCGGAACCGCCCCACGCACTCCGCAGGACGCCAATTTGGCCACTTACCTCGGCAAACTCTCCCGCGAGGACGGCGCGCTGGATTGGACCCGCCCCGCCACTGACATTGAGCGCTGGATCCGCGCCTTCGATCCCTGGCCCGGGACTTATACAGAATGGCAGGGGCAAAAACTGAAGCTCTTTCCGCCCGTCGGGCTGCTGGAAGCGTCCGGCCGCCCCGGAGAAATCCTTCAGGCGGAAGGCGATGATCTCGTGGTGGCGTGCGGCACGGGCGCGATCGCCTTGCGGGAGTTGCAAATCGAAGGACGCAAGCGCCTCGACGTCCGCGCCTTCCTCGCCGGCCAACGGGACGCTCTTCAGCCGGGCCATCAGTTGGGCTGAAAAGGTTTTTGCATCTGTGAGAGAGTTCTGCTTTGGTCCGCCCCGAAATGGGAGCGGCAACGGAACGGAGAAAATTCAAGCGCGTGGTCCTCAAACTCAGCGGGGAAGCCCTGCGTGAGGTGGGGAGCGAGGACAACATTTCTCCGGAGATCGTCGAAGATCTGGCCCGGCAAATTCGCTTTGCCCACCAAACCGGGCTGGAAATCGCCGTCGTCGTGGGCGGGGGGAATTTCTGGCGCGGGGCCAGCGCCAGCAGCCGCGGGATGGAACGCGCCACTGCCGATTACGTCGGGATGCTGGCCACCGTCATGAACGCGCTCGCCCTGCAGAGCATGCTTGAAGATTTGGACGTCCCCACCCGTGTCCAATCGGCGATTGAGATGAACAATGTCGCCGAACCGTTCATCCGCCGCGTCGCCCAACGTCACCTCGAACGCGGCCGGGTTGTGATCTTCGGCGCCGGCACAGGCAATCCCTTCTTCTCCACCGACACCGCAGCTGCCTTGCGCGCCAACGAAATCGGGGCAGACGTGGTCTTCAAGGCCACCAAAGTCGATGGGGTGTACGACAGCGATCCTAAGAAGAATCCGGACGCCAAGCGATACGATTACGTCTCGTTCACCGAGTGCCTGACGAAAGGGCTCCAAGTCATGGACGCCACGGCCTTCAGCCTTTGCCGGGACAATGGCATGCCCATCATCATTTTCGACATGACTCACGGCGACAATATCCGCCGTGTCTTGTGCGGCGAGCCGATCGGCACGACCGTAGGACCGGAGATGTAACCACTCCGCACCCCGCAATTAGAAACACCCCGCCATGGACATTGAAGAATTGATGATGGAAACCGAGGAAGCGATGGACAAAGCCGTCGAATACCTCGTGCACGAATTCGCCGCGGTGCGCACCGGCAAAGCCTCTCCCGCTTTGGTGGAGAACATCGATGTCCACGTGCATTCTTACGGGAGCAGCAGCAAGCTCAAGCAGCTCGCCATGATTACCACGCCGGAAGCCCGGCTGATCGTGATCCAACCCTTCGATCCCAGTACCACGTCCGACATCGAACGCGCCCTCCGGGAGAGCAAGCTTGGCATCAATCCGAATTCCGACGGCCGCGTTATCCGCCTCCCTATCCCGGAACTTTCCGAGGAACGGCGCCGGGACATGGTGAAAGTCGCCCGCGGCATGGCCGAGGACGCCCGTGTCCGGGTTCGCGGGGTCCGGCGAGATGCCATGGAGAAGATCAAAGCCGCCCAGAAGACCAGTTCGATCACCGAGGACGATCAAAAGCTTTACGAAAAGGACGTCCAGAAGTTCACCGACGGCAGCATCGCCAAAATCGATCAGGTGCTGGAGAAGAAGGAAGGCGAAATCATGACCGTCTGATCAGGATGGACGAATCTCAGGTCACTCCGGACGCATTCTTCGATTTGGTTCACACCAAGCATGCCGGCTTGTTCGCGGAGGGCGAACCGGTTTGGACCGCTCTGTCCCGCATCATTCCCTACTTGGAACGTTACGTCGAAGGTTGGGACGTCGCCAGCACCGCCCGTGTCAGCCCTCGGGCCGAGATCGGCCATTTCGTGCGGATTGGGGAAGGCACCGTCGTTGAGCCGTTCGCCACCATCAAGGGGCCGGCTTGGATCGGGGATCAATGCACCATTCGCAGCGGCGCCTACCTCCGTGAGGGCGTCATCGCGGGCGATGGCGTGATGTTCGGGAATTCCTGCGAGTTCAAGAACTGCCTGCTCTTCGACCATGCGGAAGTGCCGCATTTCAATTACGTCGGCGATTCCATCCTCGGTTACAAAGCGCACCTGGGCGCCGGGGTCATCCTTTCCAACGTCCGGCTCGACCGGGATACGATCACCGTGGAAGTCGCCGGGGAACGCGTCTCCTCGGAGCTCCGCAAGTTCGGCGCCATCATTGGAGATTACACCGAAGTCGGCTGCAACAGCGTCATCAGCCCGGGGAGCCTCATCGGAAGGAAGTGCGTCCTCTATCCCGGCTCGCAGTGGCGCGGCCATCTCTCCTCCAACCGCGTGGTGAAGGTGGAACTCCGCCAGGACGTCGTCGAGCGCCGGTAGCTCCGAGGCGACGCTCTGCCTGCGGCTTGCGGGGACCTACGGCACAGGCTTGCATGGGTGAATGGTGGGTCGCTACCCAAAACCTCCTCGGCCTTACTCGCGCGCCAGCATACCCCGCAAGTGGTCGAGCTCGTCCGCGAATCGAGGATCGTTGGCCAAGTTGGTGAACTCTCCGGGATCGGTGTCATGATCGTACAGCTCGATCCCGCTCCGGCCTTCATCCCATTCCGTGTAGCGCCAGCGCGAGGTCCGCACGCTGCGGCCCCAGTGCTCCGCATTCATCCCGCGCCGGGCTGCAGTGAATGCACCCCGATGAACCTCGGTCTTCGGGTCTTCTAATACCGCACGCAGACTCAATCCTTGAAGGCGGAGGCCTTGGTCCGGCCCAGCCCCCGCCGGCCATGGCAGCGCCGCCGCATCGCACAGCGTCGGATACAAGTCCAGCAGCTCCACCAAGCTGGAACTGCGAGTTCCGCTTCCCTTTGCGCCCGGCATCGCAATCAGCAACGGTACCCGAGCGGACTCCTCGAACAAACTGCGCTTGTGCCACAACCCGTGTTCCCCGAGATGCCAGCCATGGTCACTGGTGAAAATCACGATCGTGTGCTCCTCCAGACCCAGCCGCTTCAGGGCGGATAGCACCCGCCCGGCTTGCGCATCCATGTAGCTCACCGTCGCTAGGTAAGCACGGATCGCCGCCCGCCGCTGATCCGGAGTGGCGCTCAGCGCATACCCCGGCACCGCCCCATTTCGCGCCGGCCAGGGGAGATCAGCTTCATCTTCGGCGAGATCCGGCTCCGCCGGGAGGGAAATATTCTCCAGCGGGTAGAGATCATAATACTGCTCCGGTGCCACCAGTGGCAGGTGAGGCCGGTGAAATCCCACCGCCAAGAAAAACGGCCGGGCTGGATCCCGCTGCTCCAACCACTCAACCGCCGCTTTCGCAAACTGACCATCAACCAGATCGTCATCGGATCCGGCGATCTCCTGCCATTTCAATCCCTGCCCTTTGCCCGTGGGAACCCTCACCGTGCTGGCCCGGGAGTTTGGGTAAGGACGCTCATCCCGAAATGGCGTGCCGACCTCCCACGCCAAGGGATCGTCCATGCTCTCCAACCCCGTGGGCACTCCAAGGTGGAAGATTTTTCCACACCGCGCCGTCGCGTAGCCGTGATCACGGAAGTGACGCGGCAGGGTGACCACTCCCGGCAGATTGGCATACAAATTGTCGTCGTTATCGGACACACCCGTATCCCGCGGCCGCAACCCGCTAAACAGCGACGCGCGAGACGGATTGCAATGGGGAAACTGGCAGTAAGCCCGTTCAAAGAGCACCGCCCGCCTCGCCAAAGCATCCAGATGCGGCGTTTGCGCCTGCGGGTGCCCATAACACCCCAAGGTCACCGCCAGATCGTCCGCCATCAGGAGCAGCACATTCAGTCTCGGATTGTCGTTCACACCCTTCTCCGCCGCTTGCGCGACCATCCCCAAAGCCGCCATCAGCAAAGGGATCCCCCAACATCGTTTCGAGCTCTTCATCTTCCCTCCCCCACCCTGCGGCAAAGCCCCATCCTCACGCCAGGCTTTTCCGCGACGGCGCAATCTTGGCCACTGCTTTTAAAGAAACGTCCTTCAGTGGTGGTGGTGGACCGCGTTCTCGTGCTTCCGATCTCGCTCACTGTCCGTGGTCGGTCATTCCCGTCTGTAGCAGGCAATCCACGGGGCGCGGATGGGGAACGGAGAGTAACTTCTCAGCTCCCGGGCCCGCAAGTTAGTCGGGAGCCAATTCTTTTGATACTCCTGATTGTCAATTCTGCGAAATCACACCAATGCAACTGGTTTCACGGAGATTTTTCACAGACCGGATTTGGCCACCAGCAAACTCCTCCCGGCCATGAGAATACAATTGTGGCAATTGCGAAAACGTCTCGTTTCTGCAAAAGCCAAAACGTGACATCCGCCAAACCGTCTCGTTTCTGCAAAAGCCAAAACGTGACATCCGCCAAACCGTCTCGTTTCTGCAAAAGCCAAATGTGACATCCGCCAAACCGTCTCGTTTCTGCAAAAGCCAAATGTGACATCCGCCAAAACGTCTCGTTTCTGCAAAAGCCAAATGTGACATCCGCCAAAACGGCTCGTTTCTGCAAAAGCCAAACGTGACATCCGCCAAAACGGCTCGTTTCCGCGAAAACCAATGCGAGCCTCCCCAAAACCTCCCGCGATCCGCCCCGGCCAAAAATGGGCATCGCGGAAAACGTCCACGGTTTCCGCATGTTAATCCTGGCTCCGCCTGAACCGCCACCTCATCCATCCCGTTCTCCACATCGCGCGGGGATCTGATCCGAGCTGATCTTTTCGTCGTTTGGGAATCCGGCGGACTTTGGCCGCACACGGGGGTGGGAGACCCAGTTGGCAGGGACCAGTCGCTCCAGTGCGCCACTCCTAGGGCTTGACCGTCACCTAAGCATTGCGCATGATCGCGGCCATGATACCGATTGGCGTATGTCTCCAGCCGGAGGTGCCGGCGAGCTTTATTCCACGGCGCGGGCGCTGTAACAATGGAATACCGCGCTTATCGTGGACCGGATTTTGTCTCCACCGAGCCGGAGCGGCGGTGGAGGTGAAGATTCTGAGATTGTGGAGTAATGGGTTGTTCTTGGACGGTGGAGATGAACGTGCGATCACCGGCGAGCCCGGCCTTCGCGTCGCAAGTGATACCTACATGGTTGCGGTAGCCCCACTCAGGCGCGTCTTCGGAACTCCTATGTGACCAAATCGGCTCCTTTGGCTAGCTAGGTGATCCGGGCACAGTCCGCCGGGGAAAAAGCACCTTTTCTGTTTATATGCCGTTCGCTCACCCTGATCACGACTTGCATACGTCGACCAAGGCCGCCACGAGTTCGGACTTGCTCATTTGGCTCCTGTGCTCGATTCCTCGCTCTCTCGCATATTCGTACAATTCAGCCTTGGTCCTGCGCTGGAGGTCCGCGATCCGCTGGGAGCGCTTTGCCATCTCGCTACTTACCTCCGTAGGGTGGTGCTGCGCTTCCGTTTTCACCTCTTTGCTCTCAACAAGTTCTCCACTGTCGGGCTGCTCGGGCAATCGCATCTGCCGCTCCTTGTCAGATTGACGCATGGAATCTTCTTCTCCGGGGGGCTTCGGACGCGGTATCATGTTCCACCACATAAGCGGCATATGGAGCGATGCACTGGCAAGCTTATTCCAGTAAGCAACCCAATCTACCAAGGTCGATTCGAAGGACTCGCCTAGTTTTTGAATTGTGTGTTCGGAAGCGCTTAGGTTTTTAGTTGTTTTCATAAAATTTCCGATGTGCATAGGTTCGATCCCTTGAGCATCCCAATTACGGAGGGGTGCGAAACGTTGGTAATTGTGGGATGCGACTCCAATGGTCCCGGACTTCTGCCAAAAGGATCGCCTGATTCAGGGCCTCGGTACCGGTTGGCTCTGGATTCAACGGCTACCCTGTTGGGCCGACCGCCTTGCTCGGTGCCATCGTTCAACGTAGGTTTTGCAAGCCTGAAACCAAGCTTACCTATCCGTACTTCGACTCCGTAAACCCAAAGCTTGCCGCCCACGCAGCGGGGGATCTAGTTTTGCAAAAGATGCGATGGGGAGCGACCAAGGAGAATTGGGACATCGGGCTGGTGCAGGAAAAGGATCGGGCGATTGGAACTCTGGTTCGACGCTCTGGGCATTCCGGACTGGTTTTGGTGGGGTGCGGTGGCGGGTTTGTGATCAAGTGACCCTGGAAGGCTTGGTGTCCGCCGTGGGCGATGAAGACCGGCTCAGCTGAGCCTTGCTGTGAGGCGGGATGTCGGCGATGATGAGGGGCGATGGAGCAGATCGACGTCACCCGGATGAGCCTTGAGGACTACCTCGCCACGGAGCTCGCCTCGGAGATCAAGCGAGAGTTCGTCAACGGGGAGATCATCGCGATGGCCGGGGCGAGCGTGCCCCACAACGTGATCGCCGGCAACCTGGCAACCCTGCTCGGAAACGCCCTCAAAGGCGGCCCGTGCCGAGCCTACGGTTCCGACCTCCGGATCTGCGTCGAAGCAACCGGCTTGTTCGCCTATCCGGACATAACGATCTGTTGCGAAAAACCTCGCCTCTTGCCCGGCGTTCGTCCTGATACCGTGGTCAATCCGCGGATCATTTTCGAGATCCTTTCGTCAAGCACCGAACGCTGGGATCGTGGCGCGAAGTTGGCGCATTACCGCCGAATGGCTTCGCTTCAGGAAGTCATCCTCGTCGCCCAGGACGAGATCCGGGTAGAACATTACGTCCGCCAAGCCGATGACCGTTGGTTGCTGCACGGGGACTGGATTGGCGTGGGAAGCGGGCCATTGGCGTTGGTGAATCCGGCGGTGACTCTGCCACTGCCGGATGTGTATGATGGGTTGGCAGATCTGTAGAGCCTTCAGCGATCTGGCCAGTCAGACCAACCTTGCGGGTCGGACCATAGGCCCAACTTACAACCCGTTCTGGAATCGTGCTCGTGCTCGTGCGAAGCGGTGCTCGTCATCGCAATCGAATTCGCATCGTAGCCGATCTGGAAAACCGATGGTTTCGAGTCCGAGCACGAGCCAGGTGGTTCACCGCAGATGAAGGTTTGAGGACTTCCCTATCTGCGCTCATCTGCGAAATCTGCGGTTTCTCCCCAAACGGCAGTCCACCTCCAGCCCTATCGCTTCTCAGCGGGCGCCGGGACGACGTATCCGGCACACCGCGAAGAAGGACCGGGCGGAGAATTGGCACAAAACGATCGACCGGGTGAATCTCGCCCTCGTCGGCAAGCCCAAGCTCTACATCGCGGACATCACAGTCCGGCTTCTTCCGGCGAAAAGATGGTTCAGGAAGGAATCTATGACTGCGCCGCAGCAATGAGTTCCCCCCCTTCCTACGAATCCCGAGGACGAAGGGAAACTCACCGACCTATCAGCGAATCTCACACTGCGGCATCTTCTCGTTAAGCTGAAGGCCCAAGTCCAAGCAGGGCTCACTCTAGGCACTGCATAAGTGGTTTTTGGTGCCAGGCTCGTGCCAGGCTCAGCGTGCGATGAAGATTAGCCGGTCTCGAATGTTTTGAGGCATTTTGCGTGGCACAAAGCGAACTGCTTTCTTAGCGGCGGATGGCGTCGGACAGGTCTTCTGAGCATCGGCGTAGATCAACGATATGATTGCGCAAAATGCCTGGCACGATAAACTTTTTTCTCACTTGCTTTGACCAAGCAAGTTGAGCAGCCACTGGAGGATGTCATTGGTCGAGGGGGGCGTAGGACTGGCGGACGAGTTGGATGGCTTTTCTGCTGGGTGTAACTGTGCTTGTTCGGCTAAGTATGCGACGAACGACTGCGATGCTGGCCCCTGCGGGGCTTTGCGGAGCTCCGTAGCATCGATCAAGCCTAGTCCAATGAGTTTGCCATCTTCGACCCTTGATCGGATCACCACGATCTGACCTAGGGTAACGAGAATTTCAGACTCTCGATAGCGCTTCAGGCCCGAGCTCGTGATCTCGCTCCAAATGCTCACTCGCTCTTCAGTGACCTGTAGCTTTTGTCCTTCGCCGTAGAGGGCGGTGAGGTCGGTGGCGGTCACAGTTCCAAATTCCAGCTCCAACCGGGGCTGCGTTCTGGAGATGGATTCCGGCCTGAGAATCTTGACGACGCGGCCTCTCACTAGTTGTTGCTTCGTCGAAAGGGCGGATGGACTAAAGTTGGCCAGTTCCAGGAGTACGTCCTCGGAAAAAATCGGTTTGAGGAGTTCTTGTTGCGCCCAAGCCGCTTTCTGTTTTTGAAGGGTCTGGGCCTGGGTTTTGGAGGCTTCCGAGAGCTGTTCCAGTGCCACTTCGAAGGTTCTGTCCCCCTGCTGGATCACCACCAGGCTCCCATCAGCAGACAAGCGGACAAAGGAGGCGGTGATCGTCTTGCCCTCGAGATTGGTCCATTCGCTGCCCCAACAGACTCCGCACAAAGCCACTTCAATCATTGTCCTCAGGCAGGCAAGGCACAGGCGCATTGACATTCTTTGGCGTAGCACAACGGTAGTCAGAGTCAAGCTGGGGTTGCTGCGGCTTGAATTAGCGGATTTGACGTTACGCATCCGCTGCCGATCGCGTTCGCGCTGCCGCAATTCATCGTAGGGAATTCCGAGAATCCCAGCGATGAGTTTCAACTTCGCCGTCGGCCAGGGCATCGCTTCCTCCCCCGGTTGAAGGTGAGTCCGAACGTCAGCGGCTAAAGGCTCCACGGCCTGCGTGGTGATGGTTCCGTCGTCGGTTACGCTGCGGCGCAAAGAGAGAGGGAAGCAAATCCTGAGCAGTAACGGCCTCCTCTGCCCCCAGATCGGCCTGACAATGTGATCCCACCCCAGCCCAATCCGTCGATCAGGCGCCTTGCCCCAGAGATGAGCGGTCAAGATCGCCTGCTGGACCAGGTGTCAGGAACTATTCGGGCGGATGGGAGAGCGCCTGGGATTCTTATGCTCGTAGTGACTGGGCGGAAACTTGCCGTTCTCGGAAGTGCGATGGCACGGCCGTGAGGCACCTATCCGCAGGCCAAGAGCTGATCGATATCAAGCGTGGACGACTTACCAAGCTCCGCTCCCTTGGTGGTCAGGAAGGCTGTGGCGGCCCTCCGGCCCTCGTCGCGCAGCATGGTAAGGAAAGCCCACTCCGCATTCAGCTTGGACGAGGCGCCGAGTTTGATCAGGGCGTCGCCGCGCACCATGTGGAGCCGCATGCCGGCCCAGTGCTTCGCCTCCGGGTCTTCCAGGTTGGTGGCGCCGCGACGCAGCAGCGCCATCATTTCCAGTTCTTTGAGCAAGACCGAGTTGAAGGAGACTTCGTTGACCCGATTGATGATATCGCGCGCGGAACGCGGGATTCCGGGCCGGTCCACCGGATTGATTCCGATGAGGATCGTATCGTTGGAGACGCATTCCCGAATGAGCGGCGTCATCGTGGGATTTCCGGCGAACCCACCATCCCAATACGCTTCACCTCCGATCTCCACCGCTTGGAACATCTGCGGCAAGCAGGCCGAGGCCAGTAAGACTTGCGGCGAGATTTCCGCATTGCGGAAGACCCGTCCCCGTCCGGTGCGCACGTTGGTGGCGGTGACGAAGAGCTTGATCCGGGCGCGGCTCAGGCGCTCAAAATCGACGTGAGCCGCCAGAATCCTGGCCAGGGGATTGGTTCCACCGAAGGGCAAGTCATACGGGGAAAAGAGACGGGTGACGAAATCCATGGCGAGGTAACCCGGCGCGTGGTCGAGGCTCCAGCGATTCAGCAAGACGTCAAGTGGGCCGCGTTTCAGGGGACTCAGACGGGCCGCCTCCGAGACGTCCTTCCAGAATTTTTCCAACCCCTCGCGTGCCCCTTGAACGCCGGCGCGGGAAAAGCCATCAATGAGAACCGCGGCATTCATCGCCCCAGCGGACGTCCCGGAAATTCCTTCGATGATGAGCGAATCCTCTTCCAAGAGGCGATCGAGCACGCCCCAGGTAAAAGCGCCGTGGCTTCCCCCACCCTGCAGGGCGAGATCCGTGAGAACTGGACTGCTCATGCCAAGGACGTCTTCTTCCACTCGCGGCCGAAGGAACGGAGCCGGAAGGACAGCATCGTGAACATCGCCCCGATGAGGACGGCATAGCCCCCGATGATCCAAATCACCGCGAGCGCACCTTGACCGGGGCGGGCCATCAGGGCAAACCCGAACACGACGGAAACAATCCCGCCCAGAATGAGGAACCATTCTCCCTTGATCTCTTTGCGGACCCGAAACGCCACAATGATTTCGAGGATGCCGGTCACTAGGGCCCAGGCGGCGATGTAAAACAGCAGGACGAGCGCCGTGATTCCGGGGGCGAACAGGGTGAGAACCCCAACGATGATCCCTGCTAGGCCAATCAAGAGCATCAATCCCCAGTTTTCGATCTCCTTCCGCCCTGAAAGAGCCATGACTACGTTCAGCACGCCATCCGCCAAGGTGTACGCCGCGAACAGGAACACCAGCGTGGTGAGCGATAGTGCCGGTTGCACGAAGCAGAGAATGCCAAATGCAATCGCCATGAGGCCGCGGATCAGCTGTATCCACCACGTTCTGCTCAGAATCACCGCCAAGTGCCGGGCTATCGAGGGAAAAGTCGTTTCGTTCATAGTCTTGTCGTTCCACTTGGCGATGCCAGTTTCATACCAATATGGCTCGAATCCGCGTCGTGAGTGCCGTAGCGGACTTCGGCGGCTGGAAGCTCGCCGCTACAGCAAGCCAATGCGCGACAGATCTTGCACGTCGATCAAACCCGCACGGTCTGAATTTGCGGATCGCGCGAAGATCTCGAAAAGAACACCGGCCCGCCCGCAGGCTTCCACTCAAAGGTCTGATAGAACGAAGACTCGCGAAGCCCAGCCTTCCGGAGGTGGCCGAGTTCAAGTCCCGCTTCATTTTCATCGATACCCGGGAACGCATGCTGGAACTCTACGAAAGTGAGTGCGGTCCGCTCTTGGCCAGCTTCCCGATCACGCCTGGCAGTGGACGCTTCGCCACCCCGCCCGGTCACTGGAAAATCGTCGGGATCACCCTGATGCCGACCTTCCGCTGGGACGAAAGCGTCCTCGAATACGGCGTCCGCAGCGATCAATTTTACCAACTCCCCACTGGTCCGAACAACCCGGTGGGCATCCTCTGGGCCGGCCTGAGCAAACCGGGAATTGGCATTCACGGGACCAACAATCCCGAAACCATCGGCCGGGCCTCCAGCCACGGCTGCATGCGCACGGCGAACTGGGACGCAATCCGGCTCTCCAAGATGATTACCAAAGGGATACCCGTGATCATCGAAGGTCCCAGCCCCCCTCCGAAGTCCAAGCCCAAACCTGCGACACCGGCCCCACCCGCGAAAAAACCTTGGTTTTGGTGGCTCCAGTAGCCGTCCTGCGCGCGCCGCTACTCCCACGCCACGCGCAAAAACTCCGGCGCGGAACCCTTCCAGCGCGGAGCTTCGCTCGGGTTGGTGCCTTTGGTGGCGAAGTGGGCGCAGAGCCCGAGTTGATCCATCTCGGCCCACGAGGCCGGCTGGCCATCAGCAGAGGCGAAGTCTTTCAGATCAAGCCTCAAGGTTTGCGGCACCGAAGAACCGGGGACTTCGCGCTGGCAGACGAAGGTCTTCCTCGGGCCGCGGTAACTGCGCCATTCGTTTTGCTGCAGGACGATGCTGAGGCGGTTCGTTTGCGGCATGCTCAGGGTGAGCGTAAGCTTGGTGCCTGCCGGGCCACGCCAGAGCGGATCGGTGATTTTGCGCGTCCAAAGCTGCTGATGCGTGAGATTGCCCGCGTTGAGTACATACCAATCACGCGGGCCATGGGTGAAGTCGTCGATGACCGTGGACGGTTGCGCGGTGAGCTGGGGACTCGCTTGGCTGACTTCGCCTGCGGTGTGCGCGTGGAGGAGGCTGCTCAGGCAGAGTTCGGTGACGGGCTTGTTGTTCCCGGGGATTTGCGCGAGGGACTCGGGCTTGGGCAAGGTGTAGGAAACGTTCGCGAACGCGAAGAGCGGCAAGTCGTGCGTGTGCAACGGCAGCTCCGCGAAGAAGCTGTCCCCATCGTGCACCACGTTGGCACTGCGCCAGAAGCGGGCCCGGGGATCGGGATCGACGCTGGTGTAGATCTCGACACGGGCCACGGGAAGAGTTCTGAGATCGGGCCGGACCCGCAGGATGGGCACGCCCTTCTCCGATTTGAGCACCAGCTCGCTCCGCGGAGTCTCGGGCAACGCTGGGCCTCCTTTGAGGAAGTGATCGAACCACAGCGGCATGGCAATCGCCACCTCGGGGGTGAGCCGATGGTTCAGATGCGGCGACCAACTGAAGCGCGTGGCCTGGTTCTGGATGAGCGCGTTGGTGCGATACACGTCGTCCATCCAGCCGTGGAAATCGTTCGTGCCGCTGCGATGCAGCACGGGGCACTGGATGAGCGGCGCGTAGCTCTCGAAGCTCATCGTGCGGGCAAACAGCTCGACGTCGCCCTTGATGTCGTCCTGCTTTGCGGTGCCGCCGATGAATGGATGTGGCTGCCAGCGCCAGCCGGAGCCGCCCACGGCGGGAACGGCGGCCTTCACACGACGGTCGGTGCCCGCGACGTACATCGTGAGGTTTCCGCCCATGGAGTAACCGTGCACGCCGAGGCGCTGGGGATCGACCTCCGGCTGCTGTTCAAGAAACGTCAGCCCGCGACGGCACCCAAGCGTCAGCAGATACCAGTTGTTGTTCTTGGGATGCTCGCGGTCCTCGAAGAATTGCTTCGGTCCCGGCAAGATGGAGCCGTAGCCTGACGCGTTGAGCTGCGAGGGGTCGACCGCGCCCCACTCGGTATTTGGATCGTCCGGTTCGGACTTCTCGCAGGTGTTGAAGGGGGCCTTCCCAGTGCCGCTGCCGCCCCAGTTCACCGAAAGCGCTGCGTAACCTCTGGCGACGAGCAGCTTCACTTCGCTGAGCGAGCCCCGCTGCCCTCCCCCATGGATATGCATCACCGCGGGAAGCTTTTCTTTCGTGCCAGCGGGAAAGCCGTAGATCGCCGCCATGCGCGCCGGTTGGCCTTTGAAGGTGCCGATCAAGAAGCGCACATGACGAAACACGCCGCCCTCTTCCTGCCACTCGCGGATCACCTCGACTTCGAGCGGATCCTGGCACGGATCAAAGTCCGCCCACAACTCGGTGACGGACTGCGGCCCGCCCTCGGCGGCGAGCACGCGATCAAGGTCGAGGAAGGAGAGCGAAGCGGCGGCTCCTCCGGTTTGCAGGAAGGTGCGACGGGTGGTGTCGAGGGGCATGAGGATCGGCGTGACGGGGGCTCAATTCTTTGTCTTCTTCGGCCCCGGCTTGGGACTTTGAAAGATGGGCGCGATGGTTCCCTTCTCCCACTCGGCGATGGCGCTGACAAGGTCCTGCACGATCTCCGGACGATCGGCGGCGAGGTTCTTGGTTTCACCGATGTCGGTGCCAAGCTCGTAGAGCTCCGGCTCCGCTTGGCCAAGGCGGACGAGCTTCCAGTGTCCGCGACGTACGGCGTTGTTTCCCCCGGGACCACCGGAACGCCAGAAGAGCGTGTCATGTGGTGTGCCGGTGCGTTCGCCGCAGACAAAGGGGAGCAGGTTGACGCCGTCGAGGTTCTTCGGCGTCAAGCCCGCCTCATTTGCCGCGGCGAGCGAGGTGGGCAGGAAATCAAGCGCGATGACGGGCGGTTCATAAACGCCGGGCTGAATCATGGCGGGCCAACTCACCAAAAAGGGCACACGCATGCCGCCTTCGTAGACCGCGCCTTTGGCCCCACGCAGCGGGGTGTTGTCGGTGAAGTTGGAACCGCTCTTCGCCGCGAGGTTGGGACCGCCGTTATCGCTGACGAAAAAGATCAAGGTATTCTCGCTCTGCTTGGTTTCCTCCAGCTTCTTGAGCACCTGGCCGACCGCTTCGTCCAGCGCCGCCACCATGGCCGCATAGATCTGGCGATTCTTGTCCGCAATGTGGGCAAATTGGTCGAGCCACTTTGGTGGCGCCTGCAGCGGCGTGTGTGGGGCGTTAAAGGCCAGATACAGCATCCACGGCTTCTCTTCGCCCGCATGACGACCGACGAACGCGGCGGCTTCGTCACCGAACTGCTCCGTCAGGTATTTGGTTTGCGCTTCGTCCTGGCCGTTGCGATTCAGCGGAATCGTGTATTCCACCCCGCCTTTGTCGCCAGGAAAATACTGGTGCCCGCCTCCGAGGGCGCCAAAGTATTCGTCGAAGCCGCGCCGGTTCGGATGGAACTGCGGATGAGCGCCGAGATGCCATTTGCCGACCGCGCCGGTGGTGTAGCCCGCCTGCTTCATGAGCTGCGGAAAGGTCGTTTCCGTCAGGGGCAGGCCGGCGATCGTGTCTTCCGGAAGCCAAGCTGGATTGTTCTCGTGTCCGAAGCGATGCTGATAGCGACCGGTCAAGATCCCGGCGCGGGTCGGACTGCAGAAGGGGTGCGAAACGTAGCCGTTGGTGCAGCGCAGGCTTTGGGCGGCCAGTTCGTCGAGATTTGGCGTCGGGATCTCCTTGCCGCCCTGAAAGCCGACATCGTTGTAGCCGAGATCATCCGCCACGATCAGCAGCACGTTGGGTTTTGCGGCGAACGCTGGGGCCAGGCCGAGCAGGGCAAAAACAAGGGAAACGATCAGGCGCATGGTGAGTAGGTGAACGATGGGCTTGCTGCGATGGCTCCAAGTCGCCTTCCGGCGATTGAGCAGCCGGGAAGCTTGCGGGACCAGGATATGGACCTCACTTCTATGCATCGAGAAAACGCTCGATGTCCAGACGGATCCGGGACCTTTCTTGCCGTCGCATCAGTCTCCCCTCTTCATCCGTGCAGTCCCTTCCATCCGTGGTTCATCCGTGACCAGCTCCAAGGGTTCACAAATCATTCCGGCCCCGGATGCACCAGGCGACCTAGCCAGATACCTTCGGAGGAAGGGGCAATTCATTAGCCACGACTTCGGCACGGATGGAGACGCGACTTTGAACGCGAAGAGCAGCGGAAATGGCTTTGGCTCCGGCACGAGTTGAAGGCCGGAGCCGAGGCGGATGAGACCAAGTTAACTGAACTGAAAGGAATTTCCTTTTCGAGCCCGCCCGCCCACGAGTCACCGGTCGGCGTGGGATGGAGGGGGTTCAACGGAAGATTCAGGAGCCCAGTCATCCGTTACGCAGTCCAAAACCGTGCGTCGCCCCTTGACGCCCTCGGCTTCGCCACGATTCTGCACTGAACCGAGGTCTAGTCCGAACTTATGACGCCTCACTCCCACTACCACAAGTCCGCGATTCCGCCATGGAAACGGTGGTTGAGTGTCAGCGAAGTCTGGGCCGGGGGCACGCTTTCGGCCCGCGCGCTGCTGCTGTTGCGCTGGTTGGCGGCCGCAGGCCAGGGGATCACGCTTTGGACGGTTTCCCGGGTCGACGTGGAAGTAGCTTGGAGCCAGTGCCTGGGCGCCTTGTCCGTGACCTTGGCCACAAACGCCCTTCTCGAGTGGTGGGCCCGGCAAGTGCGTTGGGAGATCGGCGAAGCGTTCTTCCATGTGCTCCTCTGGGACGTGCTGACGCTGACATTTTTGCTCCACTGGACAGGTGGGTTGGGGAATCCCTTCGCCCTGTTTTACCTCGTGCAGCTCACTCTGGCGGCGGTGGCGTTGCGCGCGTCCGCGGTGATCGGACTCGGCTTGGGGACGGTCGCCGCGTTCATCTGGCTCTGGCGGCGCGCCCTGCCGTTGCGGCTGACCGATGGCACTCCCGTCCCAGCGGAGTTGCTCCACCAGGGCTTCTTCGTGGCCTTGGTGTTAGCCGGGGGTTTTGTGCTTTCCCTGCTCCTCTCCCTGCGGCGCCGTTCGCACCGCTTGCAGAAGGAAAGGGAGCGACTGCGCTCCGAGTTGGATTCCCGCGAGAGATTCCTTTCCGTCGCCGCGCTAGCCACCGGATTTGCCCACGAATTGGGGACGCCATTAGGCACCATCGCCCTGGCCGCCGAAGAACTGCGCACCCAACCAGACGCCGAGACCGTCGCGATCATCGTCCGGGAAGCCGAACGATGCCAGAACGTGCTGCAGCGGCTGCGTGAGTTGGGTCAGGAAGCCACCGGCTTGTCCGCGGAACTCTGCGTGGTGGGGCGCACGGTGGAAGCCGCCCTCGGGGAACTCCCTCCCGCACAGCGCAGCCGGGTCCAGATCGTCTTGGAAGCCGCGGAGGAGCCGGTCGCCTGCGCTGGACTGCGCGAGGCCTTGCTGGTCCTGCTGCGCAATGCCCTCCTGGCGTCCGGGGACGACATGGATGTCGAGTTGCGGACAGAGGTGCGGGAAGGCAGGTTGCGCTTCGTGGTGGAAGACCGCGGCCCAGGGTTCAGCCCGGAACTGCTGCGGCACTGGGGAGAGCCATTCCACACCACCCGGCCACCGGGGAGCGGGCTGGGCTTGGGGTTGTTTTTCGTCCGGCGGCTCGCCGCATCGATGCACGGGAGCGTAAGCATAGAGAACCGCGCCGAAGGAGGCGCCCGCGTCACCCTCTTGTTGCCGCGCCACGCCTCCCGGCTCCCCACTTCCTCATGAACGTGCTCTTGATTGAAGACGACGATGGCTTCCGCGCCACCCTGGCCTTGGCCTTGCGGAGGCGGGGGTGCGAGATTCAGCAGGCGGGGAGCGCACCGGCCGGGCTGGCTCTGGCGGAGCAGGGCGGGATCGATGGCATCGTCCTGGATATGCGGCTCGGAGCGGAGGATGGCATGAAGTTGATCCCTGGTTTGCGCGAACGGCTGCCTCAGGCCCGGCTCATTGTCCTCACCGGATACGGCAGCATCCCCGGGGCCTTGGAAGCGGTCCGGCTGGGGGCGGATGATTACCTGCTCAAGCCCGCCGGAGCCGATCAGCTGCTCTCCGCCTTGCAAGGCCGGGCGGCGGCCTCTCCCCGGCCGTCCGCAACCGATGTGCCCAGCCTGGCCCGGCTGGAGTGGGAGCATATCCAGAGGGTGCTTCAGGATAGCGGGGGCAACATCTCCCACGCGGCGGAGGCCTTGGGAATCGACCGGCGCACCCTGCAGCGCAAGCTGGGCAAGCTCCCGCCCGGGGAGTAACCTGCGGGTGAACGGAGGTGCGGCATCTTGCCGCATTTCCAAATGGGGGGACGGCGCGAACCTTTCTCCGTCATGGACTTCCCGCTCTATTATATCGACCACCTGGCTGGGGGGCGACTCATCATTGGGATCATAGCCAGCCTCCACGTTCTCATCAATCACCCGCTGGCGGTCGGCGCGTATCCGTTGCTGACCTGGATGGAGTGGACGGCGTTCAAGACCAACCGTCCGGAGATCGATCGCCTGGCCTATCGCATCACCTTCATCGTCTTCATTGTCACCACCACGGTGGGGGCCATGACCGGGGTGGGGATTTGGCTCTCGACCTCGCTCTTCGCCCCCTTCGCCATCGGCTCGCTGTTGCGGGTCTTCTTCTGGGGCTGGTTCGCGGAATGGCTCGTGTTCATCGCCGAAGTGGGGTTGATCTGCTGGTGGTTTCTCACCTGGAAACAGGCGGACACCCCGGAAAAGAAGCGCAAACATATCCAAATCGGCGTGGCCCTGAGCATCATGTCTTGGCTCACCATGGCGCTGATCGTCGCGGTACTCGGTTTCATGATGAAGCCCGGGGAATGGAACCAGACCCGCGCCTTCTGGGATGCCATGACCAATCCGCTCTACGTGCCGCAGTTGGGATTCCGGACCTGCTTCGCCCTGATGACTGGCGCGGTCTTTGTCTGGTTCGCCTCCTTTTTCTTCACCAAGGACCAGGACAAGGTGGCGCGGGAAGGCAGCCGCTTGCGCCGGTGGATCGTGTGCCGGCTCTCCCATGTGGTCTTGCTCAGCCTGATTGGCACCTTCCTATTCGGCACTTGGTATTGGAATAGCATTCCCGAGACCATGAGGGCAAATAGCTCCGTGGCCCTGCTCAGCCAGCAGTTCATGAACTGGCATGGTCAGTTCCGTTCCGTGCTGGGTTGGACCATCGTGGCCTTTCTCGTCATCGGGTTCGCCGGCCTCAGCAATACCTTCACCGTGCCTCGCTGGGCTCTCCTCATCCCGACTGTCATGGGGATTTGGCTCTTGGGCCACTTCGAACGCGCCCGCGAGTTCATGCGCAAACCCTGGGTCATCGGCGAGTACATGTACTCCAACGGAATTCACAAGGATGAACTGGCCTTTCTCCAAACCGAGGGATTGCTCAATCACGCCACCTATGTCCGTCACCGGGAGATCACGGACGTGAACCGGGTGGAATGCGGCGAAGATATCTTCCTCCTGGCCTGCTCCCGTTGTCATAGCACCACCGGCCTCAATGGGGTCGTGGAGAAATTCACCAGGATGTATGGCGAAGGCGAAGCATGGGACAGCGGCGCCATGCAGACCTTCATCAAGGGCATGCATCAGAGCCGGACGTTCATGCCTCCATTCCCCGGAACCACGGAAGAAGCCGCCGCCTTGGTGGCCTATCTGCAAGACCTCAGGGAACGCCCGCGAACTCTTCCCGGAGCCCAGAGCGCCGGGATCACCGTGGTGCCGCCGCCCTTCTCTCCGGTGGCCGCAACCCAGCCCTGATGAAGTCGAACCTAAACGAACCTTGTTGTCATGCATCCTCTATTTGCCGCCACACCCGTCCCCCACGATCTGCCCCTGCCTCTGCCCATTCCGGAGTGGACGCTCGTGGCTTGTCTCATTCTCTTCTTCCTGATCCATATCCTTTTCGTCAATCTCATGGTGGGCGGCTCGCTCCTCGTGGTCTGGTTGGAATGGATGGGACGCCGGCAACGGCGTTGGGATGATCTGGCTCACGCCGTGGCGGAGACGATCACCGTGAACAAGAGCTTGGCCGTGGTCATGGGGATCGGACCACTGCTCTGCATCAATTTGCTCTACACGATGCAGTGGTATTCGGCGAATGCACTCACCGGGCACGCCTGGCTCTTGATCGTGCCCTTGGTCATCGTGGCGTTTCTCCTGACCTATGTCCACAAATATACTTGGGAATCCTGGAGCCAGGGCCGCCTTAAGATACTGCACCAGTCGACAGGGATCGCCGCCGCGCTCTTTTTCTTATTCATCCCGTTCATCTTCCTGGCCAACGTCAATCTCATGCTCTTTCCCTCGGAATGGGAGAAGGTGCGCGGATTCTTCTCCAGCTTGCGCATTGGCAACGTGTTTCCCCGCTATCTCCATTTCCTGGCGGCCAGTTTGGCGCTGACCGGTCTCTTCCTCGCGGGATGGTTCGGTCGCAAGCAGGCGAATCTCACCCACCTCGCGGGATTCACCCGGCCCGAACTGCGCCGCTTCTTCTACCGCGTGTGCGCCTATGTCACCGCCGCGCAGTTCGTCGTCGGGCCGCTCCTCCTCTTCACGCTCCCGGCCGTGGGGATCACGACCCGGCTCTATGTCATCATCCTCAGCGGAGCAGCGGTCGGCTTGCTCACTCTGCTCTTACTCTTCGCCGAGCTGAAGCGGGATGACTCACGGATCGGCGGACTCTACGGAGTCATCGTGGCGCTGTTCTCCATCGTAGTTCTGGGCATGGGAAGCGGGCGCCACGTCTACCGGGAAGCGGCCTTGACCAGCCACAAAGCCGAGATCCGGGAGCGGACGGTGGCCTATCAGGCGGCCGTGGCGGAATTCAACCGGACCCACGCGGCGTTGCCCAAGGCGGCCGCCCAGAGCCCCGAAGAGTTGTTCATGACCTGCGCCGCCTGCCACGCGCCCGCAGTGCAACTCGTCGGCCCATCCCTGGTGGAGATTGCGACCATTTACGCTGGGAATCCGGAAGGAATCGTAGCTTGGGCGCGGGCCCCGGGCAAAAAGCGGGCAAATCTGCCGCCGATGCCACCCTTCGCGCATTTGGGCGATGCCAACCTCCGGCTCATCGCGGAATACATGATCACGAAGGGAGAGGCCGCCCAGCCGTAAGAATGCCCACGGGAGCAACATCATCCTACGGGGTGCAGCACAAAACCAAACCTGTGAGCACAATCCACCACGAGCGCACTCAAATGCTGCTTTGCGACCCAGTTCTTTCGGGAAAGGTGATTGAGCAGACAGGGTCGATCCCCAACTCCCGCAATCGGGCGGCGAGCGCGTCGGCGCGTTTCGCTTCGGCGTCGGCTCGCTTTGCTTCGAGTTTGGCGCTTTCAGCTCCGGTGGGAATCAGAGTGCCATACTGGTTCCTCCGTTTCAGTGATCAGATGCGAAGTGTCCGGCAATGGTGGCCGGTAGCTCTCCCACGATGGCTCAACGGGTTCGTCCATAGCGCTTTGGTCCGGGTCCATGGCTCTTGGTCAGAGTTTACCGGAATCACCCCGAATGCA
>CAMCXS010000079.1 GCA_945883495.1 Akkermansia muciniphila | reverse complement strand
TGCATTCGGGGTGATTCCGGTAAACTCTGACCAAGAGCCATGGACCCGGACCAAAGCGCTATGGACGAACCCGTTGAGCCATCGTGGGAGAGCTACCGGCCACCATTGCCGGACACTTCGCATCTGATCACTGAAACGGAGGAACCAGTGTGGCACTCTGATTCCCACCGGAGCTGAAAGCGCCAAACTCGAAGCAAAGCGAGCCGACGCCGAAGCGAAACGCGCCGACGCGCTCGCCGCCCGATTGCGGGAGTTGGGGATCGACCCTGTCTGAGCCGGTGATGGGGGAGTGTCCAAGGTTGCGGCGTCCCTCAGCGCGCCCTTTCCGAAGTTCCACCCGACGCTTGCCAAGCTGAAAGCGTTCTTCTAGCCTCAAGCATGAGCCCGGAGCCTCCGAATCGCCGTCACTTTCTGCGCGCCGCGTTTTCTGGCGCTTTGGTCACGCCTGCCGCGTTGAACGCCGCGGAAGTTGAAGGGGCCATCGCGTCTGGTTCCAGTTTTCACGAGCCAGCGCGGGATTTGCCCTTGGTGGCGGATGCGGACGTCATCGTTTGCGGAGCTGGGCCGGCTGGGGTGACGGCGGCGATCACCGCCGCGCGCGCCGGAGCCAAGGTGCGCCTCTTTGAGTGGCGTGGTTGCCTAGGAGGCGTTTGGACCGCTGGCTTGCTCGGATACTTTCTGGATTTCGACAAGCCTGGATTCGCCAAGGAACTTTTAAAACTTCTCGAGGCGCGGGAGCTGCGCCGTGGCACCAGCATGAAGAGCATCTGTTACGAGCCAGAGGGGCTCAAGTTGGTGCTTGAGGAGCTCTGCGTGGAGGCCGGCGTGCAGTTCCAACTTCATACCCGGGTGGCGGCAGCTTACCGGGAAGGGCGGCGTCTCACGACGATCGCCACGGAATCCAAGTCTGGCCGCCAAGCGTGGCGGGCCCCGGTGTTCATCGATACCACCGGCGACGGCGATTTGGGGGCGTTGGCGGGTTGCTCCTTTGAAATTGGGGAGAGCGCTGATTGTCCATGCCAACCGATGTCCTTGAATGCCCTCCTGGTCTGCAAGGATGCGGAGGCGCTCCGGGCTTTTATCCACGGATCGGATCCGAGCAAAGCGGACGGCGTGGCCAAAGATGCGTTCCGGGCGGAGATCGAACGGGCCGGTTTTTTTCCGTCCTACTCGAAGCCGACCCTTTGGCAGGTTCGGGACAACTTGCTCCTGGTCATGATGAACCACGAATATGGCACCAAGCCGTTTGAGGCGGACAAGGTCACGGAGGCGACTGTGCGGGCTCGGAGCGAACTCAACCGGATCGTCAACGGTTTGCGCAAACTGGGCAGTTGCTGGGAAGGGCTGCAAATCGCCGCGACGGCGGAACAAATCGGCGTGCGCGACGGCCGCCGGATCGCGGGACGTTACACGGTGAACCGGGACGATGTCGCAAGCGGCGCGATCCAGGATGACGCGGTGGTGAAGGCAACGTTTCCAGTGGATATCCACGCGATCACCGCGGATCACAACAAGACCGCCGCGTATCACAACGGCGGGGTCAAAGTGAAGCCGTATGACATCCCGCTGCGCGCCTTGATCGCCCGGGACGTGGATGGACTCATGATGGCGGGGCGCTGCATCAGCGGAGATTTCATCGCGCATGCGAGCTACCGAGTCACCGGGAACGCGGTGGGGATGGGAGAAGGAGCCGGAGTCATCGCCGCCTTGGCCGCGAAAAGCGGACGGCTGCCTCATGAAGTGCCGTGGAGCGAAGGCATCGCCAAGCTGACGGAAATGGGGCTGCGAGGGTAAACCTAAAACCGGAAATGATTCGGGCTCAAGCGAAGATGACAAAGCCGAATTGGGGTGTTTGCATCTCGGGATCGTTGGCGGGCTGGTGGGTAGTCTAGATCAGCCGGAGCTTGGCGTAGAGGCTGTCAATCGAAACGGTCACGCCGATGGAGCGGAAGGTGAGGTCGCCTCCTTTTATAAGTTCGACATCCCAATTGTTCTCTTTCCGGAAGACCTCGACGCCGGGGTCATCGGGATCGGGATTGACGACGACGTATTCCTCCATGCTGGGGATGCTCTGGCAGGCGAAGTATTGTTCGACGCGGTCTTTGTTTTTGTCTTCGGACGAGACTTCGATCCAGAATTTGGGGCGTTCGCGGTAGAAGCGATGCCGGTCGTCCGGTTCGCAGGCGACCATGACGTCGGGGTAGTAGAATAGGTCCCCGTGCGAGACCTTCATGCGGACTTTCATATCCGCCACAAAGACCTGGCAGGGTCCGTTTTCGAGCCGCTCATCGATTCTACGGTAAAGAAAAGCCTACCGCGATGTTATGCCGGTCCGAACCGCCCGCCATGGCCCAGACGGAACCGTCGAAATACTCGTGCCGGACATCGCTGAGCAACTCCCCCTCAAGGTACTCTTCGACGGTGATGAAATCGTGTTTCCGGACGGCGGGGCTCATGGGATTACCTTGCGTGGAAAGGTGGCCTTCGTCCAGATGGAGTCACATTCGCGATTGCGAATTCGATTGCGAGCACGAGCCACCGTGGACAGGCGAGAAAATGGCTGTTGCACCTCAAGCCTACAGCCTACAGCCTACAGCCTATGAAGTTCCTCGACTCCCACGTCCACATGGTTTCCCGGACCACGGACGATTACCAGCGCATGGCGGCGGCGGGGACCGTGGCCATCATTGAGCCGTCGTTTTGGCAAGGACAGCCCCGGACCAATGCGGGGACGTTCAAGGACTACTTCAATACCCTGCTCGGGTTCGAACGATTCCGCGCCAGCCAGTTCGGGATCCGGCACTACTGCACGATCGGCTTGAACCCGAAGGAAGCGAACAACGAGCGTCTCGCCGACGAGGTGATGGAGTTGCTTCCACTCTACATCTGCAAGGAGGGGGTGGTCGGGATTGGCGAAATCGGGTTCGACGACCAGTCCAAGGCCGAGGAGAAGTACCTGCGGCTCCAGGCGCAACTCGCGTTGGAGGCGGATTTGCCGATCCAGATTCACACGCCGCACCGGGACAAGAAGCAGGGGACGATCCGCACCATGGACGTGCTTGAGGATTTGGGCGTGCCGCCGCACAAGGTGATCATCGACCACAACAACGAAGAGACCGTGAAAGCGGTGCTCGACCGTGGGTATTGGGCGGCGTTTACGATCTACCCGTTCACCAAACTGGGGAACGAACGCATGGTCGAAGTCATCCGCCAATACGGCGAGGAACGGATCATCATCGACAGCTCGGCCGATTGGGGGATCAGCGACGCCCTGGCTGTCCCGAAGACGGCCGCGCTCATGAAAGACAGCGGGATCTCGATGGAGAAGATCGTGGCGGTGAGTTACCAGAATCCGTTGGACGCTTACGGCCAGAGTGGCCAGATCGCCGAAGCGGATTGGGCGGAACGGTCGGGGCTCGATCCGGCGGCGCTTTTCCAGGGGAACACGCTGTTGCGCGGCGGGATGGACGTGGAAGCGGCGTTGGCGGGAAGTGCGCGAATCATTGTCTAAATGGAAAATGGTGGAGATCGAAATGATCGTAGCGGAACCGCCAAGGCGTTCCGCAGACGGAAATCGGAATTCTTGGGAATTCCGCTACGTGATTAAAACACCTTATGGCCTTGCCCGCACACGTCCGGACCCACATCAGCGTGGAGGAATACTACCTCCTCGAGAGCCAATCCGAGGAGAGACACGATTGGTATCGGGGCGAGATGTTCAACATGTCTGGCGGGACGACGAATCATAGCCGCATCAAGATCAACTTGGCGCGGGAACTCGGCGCTCAGCTGAAGGGTAAACGCTTCGAAGCGCTCCACAGCGATCAACGCCTCTCTATCCCGCCCACCGGCCTGCGGACCTATCCCGACGCTTCGGTCTACTGCGGGCCGATCGAATACGATCCCAACGACGCGCAACGCCACACCGCCCTCAACCCAACGGCGGTGTTCGAGGTGCTTTCCGAAGCCACGGAGGCCTATGATCGCGGGCTCAAGGCGGATGCTTACCGGCAGATCCCGTCCCTGCTCGCTCATGTGCTCATCTCCCAACACGCCCCGCACGTGGAAGTCTTGGAACGAAGCGACGAGGGCGCCGTCTGGCAATTCCACGAAGCCCGTGGCCTCGACGCTGCGATCCGGATCTCCGCCATCGACGTGACGTTGCCACTGGCTGAGCTTAACGACCGGGTAGCGTTCGGGACCTCCCAAGCGTAATCAGGCGGCCGGCTCGGCCCGCATCGCCAGCTTGATGACGACCTCGTCGCGAATCAAGTCATCCGGCATGCCGGGGTAGACGATGTTGTAATCCTTGCGGTTGATGGCGAACTGGGCATCGAGCGCTGGGCCGCCGTTCTCGCCTTTGTAGACGCGGGCCGGGAAGCTGATCTGCTTGGTGACTCCGTGCAGGGTGAATTTGCCCACCAAGGTCCACATGTCGGGACCGTCGGCCTTGGTGACCTGGATCAGCTCAAAGGTCGATTTGGGGAACTGGGCGACGTCGAAGAAGTCGGGGGATTTGAGGTGGCCGGTGAGCTTCTCGTCATCGCTGAACGTGGAGGCCATGTCGATCTCGATGCGGTTGGCCGTCCCGAGGAGATCCTTGCCGTCGGTCTCGAACTCGCCGGAGAAGACCTTGAAGCCGCCTTCGTGGCTGCCGGTGATCTTCGAGCCGATGAAGCCGATTTTGGAATCCGGGGTGAAGCGGTAGCGGGTGCCTTGACCTTCCTTGGCCTTGACCTCGCCGCTGACTTCTTGAGCTTTGGCGACTTCATCCGCGGGATTCTTGGCGCAAGAGACCAGACCCAAGCCAGCGAGTGCCCCGATGCAAAGAAGGTGTGTGATTTTCATCTCCAGGCTAGACGGCGGGAACTGCGTTGACTTACAGCTTTGCCATGCCCCTTCGCTTTGCGTTCCTCGCCCTTTTGGTGGGTGCTTGGCCGCTCCCGGCTGCAACTCCGGCCAAGCCCAACCTGGTATTCATCCTCGCCGATGACCTCGGCTATGGGGATCTGGGCTGCTTCGGGAGTCCGCACATCCAAACGCCGAATCTCGATCGCATGGCGGTGGAAGGGATGAAGCTGACCGATTTTTATGCCGGTTGCACGGTCTGCGCTCCATCGCGTTGTGTCCTTATGACGGGGCGGCACATGGGACGAGCGGTGGTGCGCGGCAATGCTGGGGGAGGGGCAGACGCCATCCGGCAGACGCTCCCAGCGGGCGCGGTGACGGTGGCTTCGGTTCTGAAGCAAGCTGGTTACACGACCGCGATGTTCGGAAAGTGGGGGTTGGGGGAACTTGAGTCTCCCGGCCATCCGTTGAAGCAGGGTTTTGATGCGTTTTACGGCTATCTCAACCAGAGTCATGCTCACAATTATTACCCCGAATTTCTCATCTCGAATCATGAGGTGGTCCCGCTTCGCAACCGGCTGGCCGCGGAATCTCTCGCCAAGGTGCGCGCCGGCAAAGAGGCCACTGGCGCCGGTTGGGCCGATCCCGCGCATCGGGTGGATTACAGCCACGACCTGATCTTCGCCCAATCGATGGCCTGGCTGGAGGCGAACCGGGAGAAGCCGTTCTTTCTTTATCTACCGTTCACCCTGCCACATGCGAACAACGAGGCCACTCGGGGCACGGGCAATGGCCAGGAGATTCCGGATTACGGGACCTACGCGGACAAGGATTGGCCCAATCCCGACAAAGGCCAAGCGGCCATGGTGAGCCGTTTGGACCGGGACGTGGGGACGTTGTTGGCTAAGCTCAATGAATACGGAATCGAGGAAAGGACGTTGGTGATGTTTACGAGCGACAATGGGCCGCACAAGGAGGGCGGAAACCGGCCGGATTTCTTCCAGGCCTCGGGGCCGTTCCAGGGAACCAAACGGTCGATGCACGAAGGCGGCATCCGAGTTCCCACGATTGCCCGCTGGCCGGGGAAAATCCCGGAGGGCTCAAGCTCGGCGCATCCGGCGTATTTCGGGGATCTCCTGGCCACTGCTTGTGACCTCGCTGGCGTCACCGTGCCGCCGGATACCGATTCGATTTCGTTTCTGCCGACGCTGACCGGGCAAGGCGAACAGGCGAGTCATCGATATTTGTATTGGGAGTTTCACGAGCAGGGCACCCGGCAAGCGGTGCGCTTTGGGAACTGGAAAGCGATCCGCGAACCGATGCTGAGCGGGCCGATCCGGCTTTACGACCTGAGCAACGATCCCGGGGAACGGACCGATCTGGCGTCGGCCAATCCGGAGAAGGTGCAAGAAGCCGCCCGGATGCTCGACGAAGCCCACGAGCCGAATCCGCTTTGGCCGGTGCGCGGGGAGTAGTGGTTGCGATCTCTCGGATCACCGGCTAGGATGAAGGGACCCGAATGACTCCAGCCGGACATTCCATTCCGCAGCCCTCGGGGTTTCCATTCGAGGACGTGCCGATCGAATACGATGTAGCGGGGAACATCATTTACCCCGAATGCGACGGAAAACCATTGTCGAACAACACCGAACACATGGAGTGGATCGTGTATTTGCACGATGGCCTCAAGGAGTACTACCGGAACGATCCCGAGGTGTTGGTCGTGTCGGATCTGTTGTGGTACCCGGTTGAAGGGAATCCATCGATCCGCGTGGCGCCGGATGTGATGGTGATCTTTGGCGTGCCGAAGGGGCGGCGCGGCTCCTACCAGCAATGGAAAGAGAGCGGCATCCCTCCGCAGGTGGTTTTTGAGATCATTTCCCCGGGAAACACCGTCGTCGAGATGCTCACGAAACAGGCGTTCTTTTCGGCCTACGGCGTGGAAGAGTATTACGTCTACGACTGCGATTCCAATCACCTCCAAGTTTGGCTGCGCAACGGAGCCGCGAGCCTGGCCCCGGTCCCCGAAACCGAGGTGGAAGGGTGGGTGAGCCCAAAGCTGGGCATGCGCTTTTGGCTGCATCGCGCGGACGGCCTGACGATTGAACTGCCGAATGGAAAGGCGATGGCCACCTACGCGGAGGTCAATGCGCAACGCGTTGCCGCCGAATCAGCCCGAGTTGAAGCGGACTCAGCCCGGCTCGAAGCGGAGGCAGCCCGCGTGGCCGCCGAAGCGGAACGCGACCGGTTGGCCGCGAAACTGCGGGAACTGGGGATCGATCCCAACGTGATCTAAGCGCCGCTTCCGTCTCATCCCATGAACTCCTCCGGCCATCATCCGCCCCATCAATCCCGCCGTCAGTTCGCCGGCCACGCCGCGTTGGCCGCCGCCGCGACAGCGCTCAGTGCCGCCGCTTCGGCTCAAGTTCGTGCGGCGGGGCAGCCTCCGGCTCCCCACCCCTTCCTCACCCCTGACGATGAGTTTTACGATGTGTCACGAGGCAAACCGAAGCCGCACACGCTCAACGGAGAGGCATTGATCCGGGCAAGGCTTACTCCGGAAACCTGGAGGCTGGAGGTGGTGGCCGATTCCTTCACCAGTGAGGAGGTGAAGGAGCCCGCAAGCGCGGCCAAGCAACTCACCCTGGTCGATGGCACTGCCCTGGACCTGCCTGCCCTTATGGAACTCGGCCGGAAACACAGTGTCCGCTACGTGAAAGCCATGCAGTGCCTGAACATCGCGGAACCTCTCGGCCAGGGATTGTGGGAAGGCGTCCCCTTGCGGGAGGTGTTGCGGCTCTGCGGCACGTTGCGCAACGTGCGACGCGTCTACTACAACGGTTTTCACAATGACGATCCGAGTCAAATCTTCCAGTCTTCATTGAGCTACACGGAGGCCATGGAGACCCCGCCGGGTGATCCCCCGGTGTTCTTGGCCTATCGATTGAACGGCGCGCCCCTGTCGTTGGAGCGCGGCGGTCCCGTGCGCCTGGTGGTGCCGTGGGCGCACGGGTTCAAATCCATCAAATGGTTGCAGCGCATTTCGCTGACCAACAATTACCAGTGCAACGACACCTACGCCCTGCAAAACAACGATCCAGACGCCCCACTGAAGACCGCTGCCTACATTGACAAAGCGGCTAACCAGTTCCCCGCCGGCCAATCTGTTATCATGACTGGTCAGGTCATCTCGGGGCTCTCCGGCCTGGAGCGGGTGGAATATTGGTTGCACCGGGTGGAATCTGGAGTCCCGCCCGTGATGCAGGATGACTCCACGTATCAAGCCGCGCAGTGGCTGGCCTGTTCGCTGGAAAAACCGCCTGCGGACTGGAGCGACATCCTTCCCGATGGCGTGGCACCGAACGAGGTGGCCGGATTTGACAAAACCACCGGCAAACCTTTGTCCTGGCCGCTGCGCTACAGCATGATCTCCTGGTCCGCCACCCTGAGAAACTTAAAGCCTGGAGCCTACGAGTTTCGCGCCCGTGCCGTGGACCTCAACGGTTTTGCCCAGCCCGAGCCTCGCCCGATCCCGAAAGCGGGCAAAAACGCCGTTGAGGTGCATGCATTTGAAGTCGCTTGATCCCTCGTCGATGCCTAACGAACGTGGACGAACGGCTCGCCGTGGCCTGGCCGCCGTGCGCGGCCGCACAGAAAACTATGTGTTTCTAGGCTGAAAGATCTTGCAGGGGCAAGCATCGCGGAAGAGAACAGGGAGAAGGCTCTTTTCAATGAACCCTAGATTGTTGCTATTCACCGTTCTTGTCAGTGTATCTCCCGTGCTCTGGGCCCAGGACCTCCCTCCGAAGGCAGCTGCGGTGATGAAGGATTACGAAAGCCGGGCGGCCAAGCTCAATCAGGAGTACGCCAGGCTTTTGGATGCCGAAATGCAAGCAGCCACACGGTCTGGCAACCTTGAGGCCGTGAGCGCGATCGCCAAGAAGATCGCCGTGCTTCAAAATGTCGCCACGAGGCCCGGTGAATCCCCTTCGGAAGCCTTCGTCCGCCGGGCCACCCGGAAGACGTGGACGCTCCAGGGAACCGTTAAACTCAAAAGAGTCACTTTCGATGGCAAGGAATTGCGTCCGGTGAGCGACTCCGGGAAAGCTGGCGCCGCCTTTCGCACTCAAATTGAGGCGCCAGGTGTGATGTCCATTCGCACGAGCGAGGGCGAGCAGTTCTGGTTTGTGTTCTCCGCGGATTTGTCCTCCTGTCGGGCCTTCTACGCGGAGAAAATCTATCCAGGAAAAGTGGTCAGTAAGTGATCCAGCATCGCCGCCCAAAGCCAGGCAGACCTATCACCTCCTCGGCCATGGTGTTGGCTGTTGCCCCATTGGGCGAAACAGGAGCTTCGGTCCGCGTGGTTGATGGTTTCGAGCGGGCTTTCGCTTGTTTTTTGGCTGGAGCCTTTTTGGTGAGGTAAGGAATGGCGCCGATCAGACGGGACGAGTTGTAGGCAAGGACGAATTTCGGATGATCCACCTCGAGGTTCAAACTGAGCCGGTCCATCCGGTCAAGGTAGGCGTCCGCTTCCAGGAATAGCTTGTTCAGCGTCTGGGTTGCCGCGCTGCGCAGGCTGATGGTGGTCCGGGGCAGTCCGCAGGCTTTGGGAAAACTGCTGAGATAGGTATCGAAATCGGCGAGATCGGTGTCCTTGAGTCCATATTCACCGACCAAAATCTCACTGCCAGGGCGTTCTCCACGATGGCGGACCGCGGTCACAAATGCGGTGCCTTCTTCAATGAACCCGCAGCGGCAGACGGCTTGGATCTGTTTGTCAGGAGCGGAGGTGCATGAGGTGCATCCAATTTGCTTTCCTATGCCTTCAGCCTAAGGTGGATCGAGTAAGTAGCGTAGCCTTACGATGGGCATCCTGCGGACATCGTCGCAATATGGAACGTCAATACCTTGCTTTCATCAGTTATAGCCATGCGGACAACCGCGAAGAGGGTCGGCGCTGGGCCAACTGGTTGCATGAAAGGCTCGAAAGCTATCCTGTGCCGGAGCGACTTGTCGGCGCGCAGAGCGGGGACGGTCAGTCGATTCCAAAAGAGCTGTTCCCCATTTTTCGCGACGAAAAAGAGTTTGCCGCGAGTCACGATTTGAAGGAGGCGATCGAGGGGGCCTTGAACCGCTCGCGATTTCTTATCGTGATCTGCTCTCCGAGAGCTGCCAAATCGGTCTACGTGGATGCTGAGATCCGCGCGTTCAAGGAACAAAAGGGAGGCGCCTCCCGCATCATCGCGCTCATCGTGGATGGCGATCCGTTTGCGTCCGTTCGTTCCGGGGCAGACCCAGAACGAGAATGCCTGCCGCCTTCGCTTCTGCGCGGCGTCTCTGGACCAGACGGTGCGATCGACTGGTCCGCGGCGGCCGAACCTCTTTGCGCGGATGCCCGAATTGGCGGAAAAGATGAGCAAGGCTTCTCTTCCGCAGCAGACTTCCGGGCCGCGCTCCGGCGGTCCTGTCCGGAACTGGATGCTGGACAAATTCGGAAGCAGACCGCCATCTTCGCGGCCCGGCTGGAAGAGGCGCAAATGAAAGTCATTGCGGCGATGCTGGGCGTCCCGCTCGGCACATTGGTGCGGGAGACCAATCAGTTTCGGATTCAACGCCTGCGAAGGGCGCTAGTTGTGGTGGGCTCTCTGGCGCTGGTTGCGGTTCTGGCCGCCACCTGGGCGTTCTGGGCTCAGCACCGAGCCAACCGGGAGCGATTGGCGGCGGAACACGCCAACAGCCAGGCCAATCGCCTGATCAATGAAATGCTAGGTGATTTGGGTGAAAAACTCCGGCCTCTTGGCAAACTTGACCTCCTTGCGGAGGTTTCAGACGCCGCGAAGACCTACTTCACGGAGATGCCTGAAGGAAAAGAAGATGCGGAGGTAACCTTGCAGTGCGCCGTTATGTGGATGGCTCACGGCGAGGTCCTGGAGGCGCGCAACAAGGAGGAGTTGGCGCTGCAAAGCTTCCACAACGCCCAACAGACGTTGGAAAGTCTGGGCGCTCAAGGGACGAACGCGGCCCCGGAAGCGCGCAGACTCTACGCCGTATCTTTTGAACGCATCGCGGACGTTATGGAGGATCGCAGGGTTCAAGACGCCCTCCGCTCTTCCCAAAACGCAATAACGCTGATCGAGCAACTCATCGCTGAAAACACCACTCTTTCCCGTTCCCTCTTGGACCGCGATCTCGCTCAGGCTCACGAGCGCCAAGGGGACATCCTCGAAGACGGTGCTGCGGATCTGCGTGCCGCCCGAGAACATTTTGAAATCTCCCGCACCCTGCGCCGCAAACTGGCCGCGGAGTTTGGCCGGAACGATCCAGGGTTCGAGCGTGATTTTGGCGTGGCTTGCGGCCGCATCGGCGACGTTCTCAAGATGGAAGGGCGCTACGCAGAGGCGCGAGCGGCTTATCAGGAGGGGCTGAACGTCCGGAGAAATCTTCTCGAACAGCATGGCCTTAACGCCATCTGGATCAATGAAGTCAGTCGCAGTTACGACAGCTTGGGTCTGGCGGAGGAGGCGCTCGGAAATTCCCAGGAGGCGCTCGCCGCTCACGAACAGGCCTTGAAGATTCGCGTGGATCTGGCCCTCTATGATCCCTCCAATCATAAGATAGTGGCGGACCTCGCTCGCAGCCGTCAGGCGATGGCCCGGGTGCTTGCCAATGTGGGACGCATGGACGAGGCCGGCCGCCAATTGGAAAAGGCCCTCACGGTGCAACGCGAGCTCGCCACGGGCACGAAGCCGGACATTAAGGTTGCCGTCGATTGGATCACCACGTTGCGCTTATCCGCGGAGTGGCGCATGCAGTCGCGGCTCAATGGTTCCGCTGGGCCGTTGCTTACGGAAGCTCGGGAGATTCTTGACCGCATCCGCCAGTCTGCCAAATCTTCGGACAATGCAAAACTCGATCTCGCGGAGTCGCGTGTGGCGGCCGATCTAGCCAAATTCCTTCTCAGCGAAGGCAAAACCGAAGAGGCGGCTCGGCTATTGACGAATGCGGAGAGGAAACTGGCCGTGCAGGCCGGTGCGAATCCTGCGGATGTGGAACTCCAAGCGGAGACTTTTTGGGTTCAAGGCTTACGGGCTGCGGCTTTGCGCGACGGCCAAGCTTTGCAGAGGTCGGTGGCAGCCTTGGAGCGTCTGGACGCACGAGGGATGCTGGCCGTCCCTAACCGGGCGCGCTGGTTGGGCGGATTGCGCCAGATGGGCGTGTCGGCTTCTCGTGACAGAAACGGCGGATGACAATACCAATCCGGGCCGCCAACCTGAGGGGATTGTTTCACCCATTGCGTTGGTCCTGTTCATGATTAGCTCGCCTGCGCAACCTGAGTGAGGCTCCCAACAATCATCCCGCTTGACTGTTGGAAGCAGTGGCTACGTCCGGTGAAGAGGAGAGCGAGAGGTGGCTGTGGTGGCGCGCTCAGCTGGGGCCGAGTTGGCTGTGGAGTGGATCGGCCAGGAAGGGCTGGAGATTGCCCTTTGAGTCTTTGCCGGTGATCTGGGCCAGGAGGAGGACGGGGGGGCGGAGCTGTTTCTTTCAGGTAAGCTTGCGAATAACATTTCTTCATCCGCTCGAGGATTTCTTCCTCGGAAATCTCCGCTCGCAGTCGAGCCCCCTCGGCCTCGCTGGGGACGTTGAGGACAAGGTGAAAATGGTTGTCCAAGCACGTCCAGGTCAACACCTCCAACCCGCAAAAGTGAGCCGCCCCGAAGACCAAGAATCGGAAGTGCTCCTTCTCTTCCGGTCCAAACAAATGCAGCCCGCCCGCCGTGCGATTGAAGGCATGCATGACTCCCCATGACGAAGTGCCGCCGGGCAAAAAGCGCTTGTGCTTGGGGAACGGTCTGTCGGCGGTCTCGATCATAATGTATGTCAATATGAACAGTATTGCGCGAACAGTCAAGCGGGATGTTTGTTGGGGCATGAAGTGTAACTCCTCCGTCATTGGCCGTCTGGATCGGTCTACGATCGGGCTGGTTGCGCAAGTGGGCTCTCGATTCAACCGAGCATCCACCTCCCCTTACGGCGATCGCGGCCCAGGCGTTCAACAGTCGAGCGTCCAACCGTTATGCGGGAACATTGTTGTTTCTTTCCTGCCAGTGACTGAGCTCTTGATTGTGGAGTGATCCTGGATACGATTCATCACAGTTAGAATTCGTCGGCGCGCGTCCGCTGCTTCGCCCAATTAAGGTGCTACTCATTGTCAAAGCGATTTCCTCAACATGATGAGCATTCCGAATCTCCTGTTCTTGTCCGGCTCCCTGGTAGCCTTCTCGGCTGCACATGCGCAGCAAGTCATCGTGCCATATCGGCAACTGGGGGCCTTCTACCTGGGGCAGAACATAGGCAACGCCATGAACTCATTCGTGGAAGCTTCCCGGACGATGAAGGAGAGCAACGCTGAACTCACCGCGGAAATCACTGCCGCGCGGCGAACGTTTTGGAGTGCATTTGACGAACATGCGAAATCCACCCCTGATCACCCTGAGCTGCAAGCGGCCGCCCAGGAATTCGCCGAGGAGCTCCGGGATAAAGACTTGGGGCTGATGCTGTTGATGGTCCCCGAGGGACCGAATGGACCGCGGACCAAGCTTTTGGAGATGATGATGGGCAAAATCGACGGTGGTATTCCGCAGCCCGCGCTCAAGCTCTACAACCGTTGGGTAATCGCTATCCGGGAAGAACTTGGGGCAAAAGTTCATGATGGAAGGACACCAGATATCGTCGCGTTTTCATCGACCGAGGTGGAACGGATCTTGACCAATACCGCACCGATCTATGATCGCTACAAGTATTATCGGGACTGGTCTGAATATCAGATGGCGGGGAAGTCCGGCAGTCAGTTCTATCGAACGTGGGAAGAGTTCTTTTTCCTAAGCGTGAAGTATTTCGGCAAGGCGGGTTCATGGGGCAGGTTCGAGACGCTGACCGACGTGGAAGCGCAGGCTCTTGTTGATCGCATCGTCAAAGAGAGCGGCGTCGAACCAGTGCGGCAAGCTTGCGAACAACTGATCGCCGCCGACTGGGTAAATCCCTTGTCCCTGAAGGATGCCAAGACCGCTGTAGGATCTCCGCATTACACCGTGGTCTATGGTGCCTTCAATCATTTGATGGCCTCGCGCAGCCAGGGAAGGATCCACGCCGTGGCGACTTTGGCGCTCTGGGAGTCGGGTTTCAATTGGGCGGACGCTATCGCCCACTACGAGACCCTTCGCGATCAATATGGAGAGGCAAAGGTTCTCGACGCCATAACGGAAGTGCAGCGGATCCTTGGGGATCTCCATCCAAACGCGAAAATTCTCTACGAGGGGAGGAGCTACCGTTTGACCGATTTGTTCAGTCGGATTCTTGATCCTTCTTCGGTCCCCCAGAAAACCATGATTCCGGCCACCTCTCAAAGCTCTAACCCCCAAACCGTTAAGGAGGTGGGGCGCTCTCCGGATGACGGCACGAGAGCGGAGGAGGAGAAGGCCCGGGCGGCTTTGGCTCAACTGATGAACCCAATGTCGGAAGCCAGTATTCCCTTCATGACCAAAAGGCTGGAACAAATACGGACTGAAATCTTGCAAATCGAGAAAAAGCACTTCAGCGGTCGAGTGATCTCCGGCGAGGAATCCCGACCCTTGGCAGAAAGGGGGCGATACGGGCCGGGGCGCCCAGCGCAGGGGCCAGGCGTGGGCACGCGCCAGGGCGACATTCCAAACAGCGAGCTGTTGCCGACTTCTTCCTCGGAGGCTGATCGGGAACAGATCCGGGTTCTGCGCGGCGAAGAATTACGCTTGAACACGGCTATCCAGGAGGCTCAGTGGAAAAAGCGTCAGTTGGAATCCACACTCAGGGAGCCGGGGGCCGACAAGAGGCCATCGGCCCGTTGAAGACACTTCCTAGATTGATCACTCACGGAAGGCCATACTCCTGATCCCGTGGGTATGTTAGCTTTTTGAAAGGAAGTAGATCAATAGAGCGAGAATGATCATGGCGATCAGGCAGCCCAGGGGGTTCGGTTTCTTGCCTCCCGTCGGCCGACCCGGCGGATTTGGCCTAGGGGCGTGACCTGGTGTGTCCACCAATACCTTGCCGGTTCCGCCACAGTGAGGGCAGCGGGCCAGAGGCGGCACCCCGACGTTGACCGAACCGAAGCCTTGGCAGAAGCTGCAGGTTTTGTACTCACGCATGGCGGAAGCTCATCGATTGACTGATGGCGCGAGGTTTTAGGGAGCAGTGGGATTCGCAATCCCGACAAACGGAAATTACTCTCCCTTCAATACTACCGAATTACGCGCCACGATCAAGCTCGGAATTGACTCATGCGCAAACTGCTATGACGCCTGCACGGCAGATCTATTGCGGCACCCCTCGGCCGGTCCAAAAGTTGACCTTCAATCGATGTGCCGCAATGCGGGCTCTACGGCGTTCCGCGCCAGTATAACTAAACGTCGAGCTATGGTGAAAGGGTAACTTGCAGCCGCAGGAAGCGGTGCGTTCCGCCCAAGGGCACGCTTGCGGTTACGTTTCCGTCAGCGTCGGGTATGCCTTGGTTCACGCTGTTCGGTGTCCAAGATGTGGGCGAAACGAGGTCGGTGCTCGTCTGCACGGTATAGATAATGTCGCTGCGCGCTCTGAAGTAACGCAGCGTCAGGTTGCCACCGATCACCGCGACGACAGGGATGCCAATGCTCTCCGCCAGCTTTGGATTCAGACCGACGGCGAACTCGAGTAGGTTAACTCGTCGATCCCCGTCGGGATCGGCGGTCGGGCCGCTGATGGCTGCGTTCGATTGCTCCGAGGTGGTGAATACAACGGCCTTCCATGACGCGTAATTCATGCCGACGATCGTTAGTAGGGCCGGATTTGACGCCACCATTCCACCGGCATTTCGCACCACGACGGAATAGCTGGCCGCGTCGCTTCTCTGCAAGTTGCTCAGAGTCAGGCTCGCTGCGGTTTCTCCACTCAGTAACGTATTGCCCCTATACCATTGGAAGGTGGGAGCCGGGCTGGAATTGGCGACGACCGACATCGTCATCGCACCGCCAACGGACGCGGTTTGGTTTGTTGGTTGGGTTATGATGGTCGGCGGGGTGACTGCGGTAAAGTGCGCGACCAAATTCCGATCACCGCTCACGGAAAACGTATGCGCTGACGCCGTGCTCACGGTTGAGCCTCCTTCGCTCCAATGGGAGAAGGCGTAGCCCGCATTGGCAAACGCAGTGAGCGTGCGACTCGCACCATTGGCAAACGTGCCCGCGCCCGCAGTTGTGCCGGAACTGGCCGGTGCGACGCTAGTGGTGATGATGCCGCTGGGCACGGTTTGCACGATTTGCAAACTCACCGTACCTCTCGCGTTGCTTCTGCCATCTACCGCGATTTGATAGACTGTCCCAGTTGGAGCGTTAAACGTGACCGAGCTTTGCGTCACGGAAGTCGATATATTGTCATTTGAGGCAATCGAAGTCAGAGCGTTCACCGCGTTTCCGGTGTAAACTGCCAACAGTGTATTAAAGGTGCTGTGAAGGGTATTGATTGTGACCGACCCGCTAGCCGGGGCGGTCCAGCTCCACCACAGAGAACCACCCCCGGAATTTCCCGCGTGGCTCGGTTCGCCGGTCTCCTTCGTCGCCGTGGCGTTCGCTCCGCCAGCGTTGTTGGTTGCGCCGGTGAGCACAAAACGATTCGTGAAGGCATCGTTTAAGCCGCTATTGCTGTTGTTATAGACGTTGATTGGCAGGATTGCGGTGCTGGCACCATTCATGTTTTGCGCCCAAATCACCGCCTGGTAGTTACCGCTCGTCGTGGGCGACCCGGAAATCAAACCAGACACCGTATCAACCGTTAAGCCTGGTGGCAGGTCGGACGCGCCAAAGCTGGTCGCCCCGCCGCTGACGCCGATTTGATACGTAAAGGCCGTGCCGATCGCACCCGTGGCCGGACTCAGCGACGACACGAGCGTGGGCAATTGCGCGTTCGGCACGATGTTGATGACGATATTCTTCTGGGCGGTGCCGGCCGCGTTGGTTGCCGAAAGCGTAACCGGGAAACTACCCGCTACCAGCGGGCGTCCCGAGATAACGCCCGTCGTTTTGTTTAGACTAAGTGCGTAAGGTAAGCCAACGGCTGAATAACTCGCCGGGGTGTTTTTGGCATAGATTTGATAAAGGAACGGCTGCTCACGCGCCCCCATCGTGAAGGGTGAACTGATCACGGTAGGAGTAATATCGCTCGGATCGAGGCTCGATAGGGCCAGGCTGTGGCCGCCGCCGCCACCCAGCGCCGCGCCCTTGGTCAGGCCGGTTGGCACCGTGCTCCGCCCTTCACTATTGCTGCCCCAAGCGACGACCGAACCATCGGATCTTAAGACAAGGTTGTGATAACCTGCAGCGGCGATGGCAACTACATCCGTTAAACCAGAGGGCGTGGCGGTTTCACCATTTGAATTACTGCCCCACGCCACTACGGTTCCGTCGCGGCGGAGAGCGAGGGTATGATAATAACCCGCGGAGATCGCAACGACGTTGTCGAGCCCAGCGGGCACATTGAGCTGTCCGTTAGAATTGTTACCCCAGACACTGACACGTCCGTCCGCCAGCAAGGCGACGCTGTGCCGGTCTCCGGCGGCTACCGCTACGGCCGGAGCCAATCCCGTTGGGATCGTGAGTTGGCCATAGGAATTTGAGCCCCACGCGACGATGCTTCCATCAGATTTTAGCGCCAGGTTATGGCTACCCCGGCTGGCGATGGACACCACCCCGGCCAGCCCGGAAGGAACTGTCGTTTGTCCGCTCGAGTTGCGGCCCCAAGCCGCGACGGTGCCATCCGTGCGCATGGCCAGACTGTGATTTTCCCCAGCCGCGATAGCCGCGATTGAGTTCAAACCCGCCGGAATCGTGAGTTGACCATAAGTGTTTGCTCCCCAGCCCACTACGCTGCCATCGGCCCGCAAGGCCAAAGAATGAGACGATCCGCCAGTGATCGCAGCTACCCCGCTCAGAGCCGTCGGCACGTTGATCTGACCATCGACATTGTAGCCCCAGCCAACGACGACCTTGGTTTCAAGCGTCAACGTCCGCGTGCCTGTGCCGTGGGCGTTGGTCGCGCCTATCGTCACAGGGAACACGCCTTCGGCAAGCGCCGCTCCAGAGATCAAGCCCGTGGCCGTATCGAGCGTAAGTCCGGGCGGCAGGCCGATTGCGCTGAAGGTGGTCGGGGTGTTGCTTGCGGTGACTTGGTAGGCGAAGCCGTTGCCCACCGTTGCCACCGCAGTGGCCGCGCTGGTGACGACAGGCGGAGCGAGGTTGACCGTGATCGCAAAGGTTTTCTGCGTGGTGCCAGACGCATTGCTGGCCGAGACCGTGACGCTGTAGGTTCCAGATTGTGTGGGCGTGCCGCTGATCACCCCCGTTGTCGTATTGAGGGTAAGCCCTGCGGGCAGGCCGCTCGCGGCAAAGACGGTAGGCGTGTTCTTCGCTGGGAACCGGAGGAAAAACGCATCGTTGCGCACGGCCAAGACATGCGCGGCACCTAGGACGACCGGACGGCCATCAGCCGGTTCCAAACTCGCTATCGCCACGCTATGTGCCTCGCCCGCTCCGATGCCGATCACTTGGTTAAGTCCGGGTGGCACCACTCGCTGGCCTGAGTTGTTGTAACCCCACGTCACCAGCGATCCATCGGTCTTCAGCGCGAGGCTGTGGTAGTCGCCCGCAGCGATGGCCGTGACTTCGGTGAGGCCCGCAGGGATGGTGGCCTCGCCGTTGGTGTTGTATCCCCAAGCCGCCACGGTCCCGTCGCGTTTTAAGGCTAAGATGTGGTAATCACCCGCCGAGATTGCGACGACTTGGTTCAATCCTGCGGGAATATTAAGCTGGCCATACGTGTTGTCTCCCCAAGCGACGACGGTGCCATCGCTCTTGAGCGCGAATCCATGGCGTGCGCCGCAAGCCACGCCGATCGCCGAGTTCAAACCCGCAGGCGGCGTTAGTTGGCCATAGGTGTTCGAGCCCCAGCCGACCACGGTCCCGTCTGACTTCAGCGCCAGCGTGCTGAATTCTCGCGCGGAGATCGCTACCACGCCGCTCAAGCCGCTCGGCACCGTGCGAGCGTTGCTCGAATTGGTTCCCCAGGCGACGACGGTGCCATCAGCCCGGAGTGCGACGCTGTGGTTCGCACCCGCCGTGATGGCGACCGCCGTGCTTAGGTCGGTCGGAATCGTAATCTGCCCACTGACATTAGATCCCCAGCCCGAGACGGTGCCATCGGAACGCAGGGCGAGCGTGTGGTCAGCGCCTCCCGCCACCTGAACGACATTGACGAGGCCGGTCGGAGCGGTGCTTTGTCCACTGGAATTGCTTCCCCAGCCTATCACCGTTTTCACGTCGAGGGTGAGGGTTTGGGAGCCGCTGCCTTCGCTATTGGTGGCCTGGATCGTGACGGTAAACAGACCTTGGGCGCGTGCGGTGCCAGAGATGATGCCGGTGGTGGGGTGGATCGTCAAGCCGCTCGGCAAGCCGCTGGCGCTATAGTTCGCCGCCCCATTGCTGACAGTGATTTGGTGGGTAAAGCCATTGCCCGTATTGACCACTAGGCTGGAGGGGCTGGTCACCACCGGCACCGCCAGGTTGATCGTGATCGGTAAGGTTTTTTGGCTCGTGCCCGAGGCGTTGGTCGCCGAAAGCGCCACCTCATAGCTCCCGCCGGAGGTGGGCACTCCACTGATAACACCTGTAGCTGGATTCACGACCAAGCCGACGGGCAGTCCGCTGGCGGCAAAGACGGTAGGTTCGTTCCGTGTTACGATTTGATAATAAAACTCATGCCCACGCACTCCGAGCGCAAAGGGGGAACCGATGATGCTTGGGGGCGGAGTGCCGGGTTCGTGGCGGGCAATCGCTAGACCGTGATAAGCTCCGGCCGACACAGCGGCCAGACGAGCCAAACTCTTGGGCAGAGTTCCTTGCCCTACATTGTTGTAGCCCCAGACCAGGGCGGTGCCATCCGACCGTAAGGCGATATTGTGATGAGCTCCGGCTGTGATGGCGACGATATTGCTGGTCCCACTGGGGATCGTTGTCTGTCCGCTGGCGTTCTCGCCCCAGGCGACAAGCGTGCCATCTCGCTTGAGCGCAAGACTATGGTTGTAACCGGATGCAATGGCCACGACGTTGCTGAGACCAGCGGGCACGTTGAGCTGCCCCAGAGTGTTCGCGCCCCAAGCGAGGACGGTGCCGTCGCTTCGTAGAGCCAGGCTGTGCCGATTTCCCGTGGCGATGGCGACGGCGGTGTTGAGCCCCGCAGGAGGAGTCAGTTGACCGTAGGTGTTGGAGCCCCAGCCCAGCACGGTGCCATCCGACTTGAGCGCCAGGCTGTGGGAAGAGCACGCCGCTACCGCCACGACGCCTATTAAACCTGCGGGCACGGTGGCCTGGCCGCTCCCATTGCTGCCCCAGGCGACCACGGTTCTATCCGCCCGCAGCGCGAGGCTGTGGCGTTCGCCCGCCGCAAGCGCTACCGCCGTCGCAAGGCCCGCCGGGATCGCGATTTGGCTGTTCCCATTATAACCCCAGCCAAGCACGCTGCCATTCTGGCGCAGAGCCAAGGTGTGAAAATCTCCGCCGGCCAGCGCGGTGACCGATGTCAAATCGGCCGGAATGGTGCTTTGATTATCCGAATTCTGGCCCCAGGCATAGACGCCGTGGCGGTTTATATTCGGAATGACGTTTCGATTGCCGTTCATCAGCAGGACGGCCGGATTCTCGGCGCCGAAAGGCTGGCTATTCCAGCCATAGAACCCGTAGCCGACCTTGGTGGTGGCATTGAGGGAAACTGACTGCCCATAAGCGTATCTCTTGAGATAGGGAGTAGGATGCACTGCGCCACCGGTCACGGAAGCAATGGTCAAGCGGGGGTTGAGGGAGGTGGCGCTGGCGGCGTTGGTGCCTTCGAGGTATTCGTCGAGGTTGCTCACGCCGTCGTTATCAAAATCAGCTAGGGCTTTCTGAGTGAAATTGCCGAAGGTCGCCTGTTCCCAGGTGTCGGGCAGACCGTTGATGTTGGAATCGAGATAAAGCGTTGCGGCGGCGCTGGTGACCGGCGTCGTTCCGTTGGTGACGACTACGGTGTAGCTGCCCTCGTTGGCGGCGGTGGCGGCGGTGATATAATAACTATCCCGGGTGGCTCCGGCGATGTCGGCGTTATTGAGCCGCCATTGATAGGAAACGGGTGTGGCGCTGGAAACGACGACGGAAAAGCCGGCTCCGCCGTTTGGCTCGACCACTTGGGGAGTCGGTTGGCCGATGATGACCGGCGCGGTTGCGGCGGAGGCTTGCTGGGTGAGGGTGTTGCCGCTGGGGTCGTAGGTGAGGGTTGCGGCGGGGAGTTCGACTGGAGCGATTAGTGAAAGAAAAAGACGTGGCGTCAGCCAGTGAACAAGCCGCAAACATGTACAAAAGTTACTAAGAGAATGGCGGGTTTCGTTCATGCTGTAGCGTGTAGTTCAGAAGCCGTGTTGCGGGACTAGAAATGGATCCGATTTGGAGCGGTGCATAAACTTCCGAGGGTGAGCTTAAAACTAGTGATATCTATAGTAGACTGGCGCGCTCCGAGTCCTACTTCAATATATTGATTGCTTGCATTTGAAGTATAGTATTTGGGTTGATCGTTGTGTCCCCTAAGGCTTTTGTGCGGTATCGATCACATTATGTCCAATTACGCCCCAGATAGTGTAGCCATAGCCGTTCTGAGGCGCGTAGCCTGGTAAGAGATAGAGCATGCTCCAGGAGCTTTTTGAGAGTGCGCTGACGTCGTTCCACGTTGCGGAATCAGGCACATAGCTTCCATCGGAGGCAGAGTAGGCGCACTCCTCTCCGCTGCCACTACCATCTTCCCAAATTTCTGCCTTTAGCCCGCACGGACCTGGAGGAGTCGCGTCGATAGTTGTAGAGTCCTTTCGATGATAAGCTGCGCCGCCCCACTTTTCTTTGAATGCTTCGAGAGTCTTCGGGCAATAGGTGTTTGACTTCTCCATTTGGCGGGCTTTGAAGGACTGCCTATGTGCTTTGATTAGCTGATTAATGCTATTGGCGGTGTCTTTAATGGTATTCACGGTGTGCGTAACGACATCATTAAGGATTGCTCCTTCAATGGGAAATAATCCGTAGAGGTCGATTATTGAGATTGGATTATTCTGAGTATAGCTATACAGATTTATGCCTCCATTCTCCTCGATCAAATCCCTACTGAGCCAGCGAGCATTTGATGGGGAATATGCTCGATAAGGAGCGAGATAAAGCGAGCTGGGCCGGTGTATCAAATGCCCCGTATAGGTAAAGGAGGACACAGCTGTCGAGGCAGGGGATAGGATTTGCCCCCAAGCGCCGTAGTTGATTCTCTCTTTCAGAATGCCGGAGGTATCGGTCGCCTCACGAATGCTTCCGAGGTGATCTCGGCTGTATAAATGAATTCCAGTTGGTGTTCCGGTCACACCTTGGAACCCTTGCCCGAAATAGCGTTGCTGCACGGTTGCGCCACCGGCATCGCGGCGTTCGCGGATTTGCAGGCCGTCCCACAGGTAGCTATGGGTTGAGGTGACGGTGCCGTTGGTCTTTTCGGTGATGCGCACCCGGCGGCCTTGGCCGTCGTAGGTGAACTCGCTGCGGTTCACGCCTTGGTTGATAGCCAGCAACCGATCTTCCGCATCCCACTCATAAGTCATCTCCGGAACCGCGGCGGTGGTGGTGATCAATTCGTTGAGCGCGTTGTGGGTGGCGGTGGTGGTCGCTCCGTTGATCGTCTCGGAGGTGCGGTTGGCCGCCGCATCGTAGCCCCATTCGTAGGTGTCGACGGTGGTCGCGCCTTGGGTGACCACTTGGGACGTCAATTGGTCAGCGTTGTCATAGCTTAGGGTCCAGAGTTGGGCGCTGGCGGCGGCGCTGTCTTGCTGCTGTTTCCAGGTCAGGATGCGGCCGTGGGCGTCATAGGTGTAGTCAAAAATAGAGAGGGGTGTGGTGCCGTCGGCCTTGAGGTTGCTGATGCGCTCCAAGCGAAAATCTTGGACGGCGGGGAAATACTTAAAGGCCGCTTTCTGCCCGCCCGAGTGGGTGGTGCTGGAGAGGCGGGAGGTCACCCCTTCGTAAGCGTAGGTGAAGCTGCCGAGGGCATTGGTGATGGTTTCCAACCGGCCGGCGGCATCAAAGGCGGCGGTCTCGGCCACGCTATTGACCGCACGGGTGAGGAGACGGCCTAGTGGATCGTAGAGGTAGGTGAGGGTGTCGTTGGCCCAAGGTCCATCCACCGAGGCCAGTTGGCCAGCCCCCAGGGTGCCGGGCGCAACCGGGTGGTAGCCGTAGATCGTGGTGCCCAGCCCATCGGTCATGCTGGCGAGGCGACCGTAAACGGGATCGTAGGTGTAGCTGACGTCGGGCGTCTCGTGGGTTTCGTAGAGGTAGCCTACCTTGGCGAGAGCACCGTCAAGGTGGTAGGCGAGGGTTTTGACCTGGTTTTTTTCGTCGGTCACCGAGGCAAGGCGACCGGAGAGGGGCTCAAACGCGTAGGCGATGCTGGAGCCGTCGGCATACTCCTTGGCGGTGACGCGACCGGCGACATCGTGCCGCCACTTGGTGACGCGGCCGAGGGCGTCGATGAGCTGCTGGAGATCGCCGCATTTGCACCATTTGTATTGAATGGTGCGATTGGCGGGATCGGTCACGGAGGAGAGCTGGAGGATGCTATTATAAACATAGGTGGTGAGGCGGCCGAGACGATCCCGCGAGGAAACGGGATTCAGGTTCTGGTAAATGGTCTCGGTATAGGTGGTGTCCGGATAAGTGATGCGGGTGAGTCGGTCGATGTTGTCGTAGGCGTAGTCGAGGGCGTAGCCATCGGGGCCGGTGATGCGGGCGACCCGCCCGGCGGAGTCGTAGTCGAGGGTGGTGGTGTCGGCCGTGCCCGCGAGGGCACCGTCGATCCGTTCGAGGCGGCCCTTGCGCTTTTTGCCGACGGCATCGGCGGCGTAGTAGGCAAAGGTGGTGATCTCGCCCTTGGGGTTGGTCACGGTGAGGGGTTGGCCGGCGCTGTTATAGGTGTAACGGGTGATCTGGCCGGCGGCATCGGTGACGGTGCGGGGCTGGCGAAACTCAAAGTCGGAGAAGGTGGCGATGGTCTCGAAGGCGGCCCCGTTTTTCACCTTGATGGCGGTAAGATCAAGACCACGTATCGCGCCAGAGACATTGTTGGCATCGTTGTATTCGTAGCGGGTCTCGCGCCCGAGCGGATCGACGGTGCGGCTGGGCAGGCCCCAAGTGGCGTCGTATTCGGCCTGGGCCATGGTCCAGACGAGCGTGCCGTTTTGCTCGACGGCGCGGACGATTTTGGCCGGGCTCTGGTGGTTGCCGATCCCTTCATCACTGGTCTGGCCGGGGTAGCTATACCAGACACGGCCCTGGAGGGGCATCTGGGCGCTGCCGATGACGGCGGTAATGATGTTGTTCTCGGCCTTCCAGTTGTAGAGCATGGCCTTTGAGTAATCTCCCGAGCCCTCTTTCATCTGCTTCTTATCCCAGTAAAACGTGTTGCGGTAGTGTAGATTGTCGGTCTTGGGAAGAAAAGGCACGGCCTGGCTGGCGACCGTGATGCTGGTCGGTGCCGGGTAGGGATCGGTGCCGGCGGCGTTCGGGTAGTTAGTCAAATCGTTGGCCTCCACGCGCTCCTTGTCGCCCGCCGGATCGGTGGCCTCAACGAATCGTCCGGGTTCCTGGTTGATCCCTGGCAAGTCGCCCCAAGTGTAGGTGTGCGAACCGTAAGGAGTGGTCAGGCGGTCGATAAAGTCGCCTGTGGCCGCATAGCGGAACTCGGAGACAATGCCGACGGGGTCGATGACTTTATGCAGCAAACCGGTGGCGGTGTAGCGGAAGGAGGCGGAGCGACCGAAGGGATCGGTGATGGCACGGATGCGTTTGGAATCGGCGGTAAAGAGGTCGTCGGCGGCTGGGGTGTAAGAGAAGGTAGTGGCCTGCCCAAGGGCATCGGTGAGGGAAGTGAGGCGGAGGGCAGCGTCGTAACTGTAGGTGAGGGCGTTGCCGCGCGGATCGCGGATGGAGGTAAGGTAAAATCGGGTGGGCGTGGCAGAGTTGGCCAGGGTGTAAAGCCACTCGCGACCGTCGGGGAAACGCAGTCGATAACCGGGGCCGCCAGCGGCGGGGGCGAGGTAGTCGAGTTTGGGGTGGTTTTGATATTTGGCCACATAAGAGGCGGTGGCGGTGGAGTAGGTGTAGCGGTAGTAGGAACCGTTGCCAAAAACGGTGGAGACGGAAGTGTTGGGCGTGCCGGTGCCGGCAAGGTCGACATAGCCCAGGTAGTCGTAAGTCCAACGCGGGCCAAAGTTCGCGTGGGCGGCGAGATCGAGAATCACGGTGCTGCGCTGATCGTATTTGAGCGTAAAGTCGACGCCTGGGCCGTAGGGAGCTTGGTAGCTTATGGGGGTGTCTTGGATTTCGAGGCCCGGATTGACGAGGCGGAAGCTGTGGACTGCCATTGGGCAACCGGTCTTGTGTTCGGGATTCACGGAGCCATTCCCGGCGGTGCTCTTATCCTCGCCCTCGGGATCTCGGCCATGCACGCAGTGGCGACCATAAATGGTGCGAGCTTCTTCGTCCGGGATGGCGGAGAAACCGGAGGGGATAGCGGTGCTTGCGCTGGCGAGAAAGTAGCCGCTGCCATCCGTGACCAAAGCGGCGAGGGGCACCCAAGAGTCGTATTTCAGGTGGACGTCCTTGACTCGGTAGAGATCGCCGTCGCGCTCGGTGATGGCGGAGTAGTGGCCAAACTTAAAGTGGATGATGCTGGGAACCGGAAGATCGGCGGGGAGGGGAGACGCGGAGGCTTTGATGATTTGCAGATCGCCGTCGGCCTCGTGACTGTGGGCGCGGAGATCGAGAAGAGACAGGCCGTCGCGGATAAAGGCTTGGCGCTCCGCCTCGTCGTGGACATCGGGGTGGATGGGTTTATAGCCGACGGGCACACAGATGGAGTTGGCGGCGGTGAACCCGCAGAAGACGTTTTGCTCAGCCTGGTGATCAAAGAACCAGAGCTGCTCCTTGGCCTTGTAAACGGCCTCGGTGGCGAGTCCGCCAAGAGTGTGGTCCCCCAGGGAGGCGAGGGCGGCACGCAGGGCCTCGCGGTCGCCGACGCGGGAGAGGGTAAGGAGGTGCGTGGAGAGAGCGGTGTCGGCCAAGCGGTGGGCGTCGATGGTGTCGGGAGAAGGAGCGGCTTTCTTGATGGTCAAAGCGAGCGCAGCAGCCTCGGCGATGGAGGCGAGGGAGGCGGTGAAGAAGCCGTGGCGCCACTCGATGGCGGCTTTTTCTTGGAGCAGGCTCAGAGCGTAGGGGGAGCCTGGAAATGCGGCGAGGTGCTCGCCGATGCGTGCGGCGGTGGCTGGGGCAAACGGACCGCCAATGCGGGTGAAATCGGTGGCGAGGGCAATGAGCGCGGCGCTCTCGGCGGCGGTGGGCGGATTTGGGCCGACCGCAAGCAGGTTGTGGTCTAAGATCTGGGTAAAATCCGGGAGTGCGAAGGAAGCGGCGGCAGAGGCGTTGTGCGGAGTAGCGCTGGCGAGCGAACGAGCGGCAGATCGGGGGGCATCCGAGGGGTGCCTGTGAGTGGGCGGCGGGTCGTCGTGGGCGGGGAGCTGGGTGGTGAGTGGCTTTCTGTAATTCCTGATCGCGGAACCGAGGACCAGTAGGCCCACTAGGCAAACACCGAGGAGCAGACGTCGTGCAGTCATTTGGAAAGAGTGTCAGTGAATGACGGATCAAGCATAACGTCGTAAGCAATTTCGATGCGAG
>CAMCXS010000078.1 GCA_945883495.1 Akkermansia muciniphila | reverse complement strand
GTGATCGGCTCCCGGGCCTTTTGCGAGGAGCACTTCCGCCTCCACCGCCACGCCTTTGGGCCCAAGCGCCAAACCGGCGCCCGTCCCTTGCGTCACGGGAACTGGGGCGGCCTCTGCGGGCTGCGCGATCTGCGCAGCAAGGTGATCGGAGCGTCCCGCTGATCGCTGGATTCGAAGCCAGCTGGTAACAAACGAGCCGCCAATCCAATCCGCAACCGCGTCCGGCCTCCTTCGGGCTCGGAGCGTACGGGCGTGGACACTTAGGCCGTCTTCTAGCGCTTTTCTGAGCCATGATGAACGCCCTCGGCCAAGTTAGCCTAGGCTGAGCGTCGCCAACGGGTCTTGCAGCACTCCCTGCCTTCCGCTCGCCTGCTGCGAGGCGCTGCTTCCAACAGTTAAGCGGGATGATTATTTTTTACTAGCGGGATGATTATTGTTTACTAGCGGGATGATTATTGTTTACTCGGCCAAGCGGCGGCGGCCCTCGGGATCGTGGGCGGCGATCGGTTCTTCTCCGGCGTCGAGGTTGAAGCCGCTGTGGGTCTAGGCGAGGAGTTGGCGGAGCTGTTTCTCGCTGATGAGCTTTTCGCGTCGAAGGGCGTTGAGGAAGCGGTGGCGGAAGAGCTCCTCAAGGGGTTTCACACTCTCCACGGGCATTTCGTGGAAGGCGCCGTCCTTATCGATCAAGCCGGTGTGGGCGATAACGTGGAGGTGCGGGTGGAAGCCGAGGTAGTCACCGAAGGTTTGCACTCCGGCGATGGCGGCGAGTTCACCGGTGGGTAGATCGAGCCGTGTGCGGAACCATTCGCGCAAACAGGTGATGGCTTCGTGGGAGGGTGAGGAGCTTACCCAGGCTTTAGGCTGGAGACTTTAGGGACCTCCAGCCTGCGGTCTGCAGTCTCCAGCCTGACACAGCGGGTTTTGCAGGAGAAGGCGAGGAGCTTTTCGTGGCCGCAGTCCGGACACTGGAGGCGAGTTTCCCAGGCTTTAGGCTGGAGACTTTAGGTCCCTCCAGCCTGCGGCCTCTAGCCTGCCGCCTGACGAAGTGGATTTTGCGGTGGCGGGTTTCGTAGTCCCGTTGAAATGCCTCCCAGGCGTGGTGGACGACTTGCCGCAACGGGGAGGCTCGCGGGCGGCGGGGGCGGTAGATGGATGGTATGAATGTTCATAAGAACAATTTTTATACCATCGGCAACCGCGTGCATTCATTTGAACATTTTTTCCGAGCGGTGAGCCTGGAAAACGGGGCCTGCGGGTGGTGCAGAGCGCTCTTGCTGACTCCGGGCCGCAGCCACTGGTCTCCGTCCAGTCGAGATTGTCGGAAGGCGCCGTAAAAAGTGATCCGCTCTACGGGCTTTTTTCCTCACTTCTGGAAGGTGCAACTCGGCGTTCCGTTGAGTGTCCGTCTGAAGACGAGACCATGAGGTGACGCGGTTGCCATTATCGCGAGCGGGCATGGATTCGATAACAAAATGGGATTTTCGCTATGAACGGCCGCCGGGTATAAGTTGATTCGATGTCCGGCCACCAGCTTGCGGTGCAACTCTTTTTCCAAGTCGCCTTGATCTTGGCGGCGTGTCGGCTGGTTGGCATGGTGGCGCGGCATTTCGGGCAGCCTCAGGTCGTCGCGGAAATGATCACCGGCGTGCTGCTGGGGCCGTCGCTGCTGGGGCTGTTTTTTCCCGAAGTGTCCGCCCGGTTCTTTCCGCCAGACGCGATGAAGGTGCTCTATCCGCTCTCGCAGTTTGGGCTGGCCGCCTATATGTTCGTGGTCGGGTTGGAGTTGCGGGTGGATATCGTGGGCCGGCGGATGCACACCGCGGCCATCGTTTCCTTGGCTGGGATGGTGGCTCCGTTTCTGCTCGGGGCGACGTTGGCCTGGTGGTTTTTTGAGCGGGCTCCGTTCTTCAATGAACGCACCACCTTGCTTCAAGCCTGCGTTTTCACGGGCGCGTCCCTGTGCATCACGGCCTTTCCCATGTTGGCGCGCATTTTGGTTCACAAGAAGCTCACCGGCACCACGATGGGAACCGTTTCTCTCGGGGCGGGAGCTCTGGACGATGTTGCAGCTTGGTGTTTGCTGGCGCTGGTTCTTTCGGCGTTCGATGGCGATTTCAGCCACGCGTTCCGGAGCATCGGTGGTGGCGCAGCCTATGTCGCCACGGTGTTCTCCGTCATTCGTCCCTTGGTGGCGCGCTGGGCGCAAGGCTCGGAACGGCGTGGGAGCGTGACGGACGCGGAGTTCAGCGTTTACCTGATCTTCATGGCGCTGGGGGCCTGGTTCACGGATTTGATCGGGCTTCACGCGGTTTTCGGTGCGTTCACTATGGGAGCGGCCATGCCCCGCGGTGTGGTGGCCAAAGCGCTGGTCGAGCGGATCCAGCCGTTCTCAGTTGCGGTGCTGCTGCCCTTCTTCTTCACCTATTCCGGCCTGAACACGCAGATCGGTCTCCTCAACACCTGGGAGCTTTGGGGAGCGGCGGCGTTGGTGCTACTGGCCGCCATCGCAGGCAAGGGAGGGGCTTGCTGGCTGGCGGCGCGGGCTTCGGGGTTGAGCAACGCCGAAGCAATGGGAATCGGCACCCTCATGAACGCCCGGGGGCTGATGGAGCTGATCATCATCAACATTGGCCTGCAACGTGGCATTATCACCCCGCAGTTGTTCGCGGTGCTCGTGATCATGGCCATCGTCACCACGCTGATGGCGTCACCGGTTTTCGATTGGGTGATGCGAAAATCTACGCCCGAGACGGAACCCGCAAGCGGGTCGGGTGACGTAACAGTAGAAGCCCCATATTGAACGATCCACAGGTATGCAAAACGATTACGACGTCATCTTGATCGGAGCCGGCCCCGCCGGTGCCAGCGCGGCCGCCGTGCTCGCCGAATATGGCCACAAGGTGCTCGTCTTGGAGCGCGAGAAATTCCCTCGGTATCACATTGGCGAGTCGCTGATCCCCTTCACGTTTCATCCGCTGCAACGGATCGGGATGATCGATAAAATGAAGCGATCTCATTTTACCAAGAAATATAGTGTTTCCTTTGTCCAGCCCGATGGAAAGCGCTCGCAGCCGTTTTATTTCTTCACGAGATACGACCGCGAGACAGTCGCCCAAACGTGGCAAGTGCTGCGTTCCGAGTTTGATCAGATGATGGTGGAGAACGCCCGGGAGAAGGGGGCTGAGGTCCGCGAGGAGACGGTAGTCAACCGTTTGCTCATGGATGGGGAGCGCGTGATCGGCGTGGAATGCACGAACAAGGACGGCTTCACCTACGAATTACGCGCCCCGATCACGCTGGATTGCACCGGGAAAGAAGCGTTTGCGTCGAACCGTCGTGGATGGCGGGTTGGCGACCCATATCTCAACAAAGTCGCCGTCTGGACCTATTACAAGGGGTCGAAACGCGAACCGGATCTAGATGAGGGCGCGACCACCGTGGCCTTTGTCCCAGACAAAGGCTGGTTCTGGCACATCCCGCAACACAATGACATGGTCAGCGTGGGCGTCGTGGCGGAAGGGAAATACCTCAGCCGTGGTGGCGTTCGGGACCCGAAGGAAATGTTCGAGCGCGAGGTCGAAGAGAATCAGTGGATCAAGGATCACCTCGCGACTGGGGAATGCACCGGGGAGTTCTGGATCACCAGCGAATATAGCCGGCACTCACGCTATGTGGCGGCGCCGGGATTGTTGTTGGTGGGGGATGCGTTCGCCTTCTTGGATCCGGTATTCAGCAGTGGGGTGATGCTGGCCCTGAAAAGCGGCGTTTTAGCGGGAGAAGAAGTACATAAGGGCCTGGTCTCTGGCGATTTGTCCCCGGCGCGGTTCGGTCATTATAGCGACCAGATTCGTGAGGGAGTGGAGAATATGCGCAAACTGGTCTACGCATTCTACAATCCGGAATTCTCGTTCAAAGACGTGATCATGCGCTATCCGGAAGTGGGAGAGGATATCACGGACTGCCTCTCCGGCGATCTCAACCGGGATTACAGCGCTCTCTGGAACAAGATCCGCGAGTTCGTGCCGCTGCCGGATGATTTGCCGTATGGCGTTCCGCTGGTGGCGTAGGGTGGGGGCTTCACTGGTGCGCCAAGAGAAACGAGACGATCGGCGCCGGATCTTTCAGGCTGTGCGGGTGATGTTCCACTCCGGGCTTGAGGATGACCTTGATGGTTCCGCCTAGCTTCGGGTAACGCTCCGCCAAAAGGCCGCTGTTTTCCGGATACGGCACCACGGTGTCGGCGTCACCGCAGACGGTGAGGATTGGAATTTTGGCCTTGGCCAAAGGCTCCAGGTGATCGACCGGATTGAGTTTGTATGCCAGCGCTTGCTCTTCGGTCATTCCATAGGCGGTCTTGCAACGCTCCCAATCCACGGGCGAGCCTTTGCCCTGGCCTCGTCCGGCGGGCCAGCTTTTGAAGTCGCAGACTGGGGCATCGAGATAGAGAGCGGCGACGCGTTCTGGATGCCGGGCGGCCCAGTTAAGCGCGAAGAGTCCGCCACGGCTGAAGCCCTCCAGGACGGTTTTCGCGCCGAGCTGATGCTGCTGGGTAAGGTGAGCGTAGAACGCGTCCATGTGGTCCAGGGCCACCGGAGCTCCGTAGAGGTTCTGCACGTTGATGTAGGCGACGTGATATCCGAGCGCCAGCAATGCGAGATCGGCCTGGGGCTCGTGGCCAAAAAACTCGGTTCGCCAAATCCAAGGACGCCCTGGCGCCGGGTGAGCCGGGCGGACGAGGAGGCAGTCCCGGCCGTTGACCTGAAAGTCGACCCGCTCATGTCCCTGCCACCCCGAGATTCGTTCCACGGCCCAGCTGGGAACCAGGGCCACCGCAAAGACGATCAAGTTCAAAAATCGATACATCGCAATGGTTCAAGACCGGAACGTCACCGATGTCACGCAAAAGAAAACGTCTTGCCTCGCGGCTTTGCGTGGCGACAATGCGAGGCATGAGAACCGCCGGTTGGATGCAACGGATCCATTTGCTTTCCCTGATTTTCGTTTTGGGCCTTTCCTCTGCGGTCAAGGCGCAGGAAGGCGCCGGCCTGTTGAGCTTCAACGCGCTTTCGCCCGAGAAGGAAGCGGCCATGGGCACCGAACAGTTCGAGAAATACAAGAAGGACAAGAAAGTTATCCAGAGTGGCGCGAATTACCAATCCGTTCAACGCGTTGCCAGTCGCCTCACGCCGATCGTGAAGGTGCCGAACGCCAAGTGGGAATTTGTCTTGTTTGAGGATGCCTCGCCGAACGCCTTTGCCCTACCGGGCGGCAAAGTGGGAGTCCATACCGGCTTGTTCAAGGTGGTGCAGAACGATGCGCAGCTCGCCGCGGTGCTGGGGCATGAGTTGGGCCACGTGACGGCCCGGCATTCCGGACAGCGGATCACCCAAGGGGTGGCCGGCAGTGCCATCGGCGCCGTGGCCGGAAAAGTTCTGGAGAAGAAAACGGGAATGAGTCCAGCGGCGGCTCAGGGGATCACCCAGGGAGCGGCCACCTTGCGGCTGCTCAAGTTCTCCCGCGGACAGGAATTGCAGGCAGACCAATTGGGTGCTTCCTACATGGCCAAGGCTGGCTACGATCCCCAAGAAGCCGTGAATCTCTGGGTCCGTTTCTCGGAATACAAAAGCAAGTCTGGCGGCCCGAATGTGCCGGCGTTCATGAGCACCCACCCCGTCGATGCCAGGCGCATCGAAGAACTCCAGGCTTACCTGCCAACCGCGATGGCTGAATATAAAAAAGCAGGCGGCAAACCTGCTGGCAATACACCGTCCGCCCCAAAGGCGGCGAAGCCGTAAGCTCGAGCAGCCGCTCAGCTGAAGAGATCGAACGTCTCTTGTTCCTCTCCGCCGGAAGCGGGTTTTTCCGTGGCTCCGGCGTTTTGCCAGTGAAGGGGGCGGAGGTCCCGGCCCCGCGGCTCGATGTGCCATCCGAAGTTCGAACCGTAACGGCCATAGTCGAGCCGGTAAATCCAGGCGCCGAACTCATCTTTGCGCCACAGCTCGGGGTCGTTGCCCTCGATCCCGTCCGCTTCTTGCCAGACCGCGTCGATCAGTTCACGGGAGTAGTGGGCCTCCGCGGAGTCGCCGCCCGATAAGGTGCCAGATGCAAAGGTGTCCATGGTTCGGGAAAATCCTCACATAGTAGCCATGGTTGCGGGCGTGGCAAGGTCGCGGGCGCGAAAGTGGCGCTCAAAGAGTTGTTGGTAGACATCGCAACGGGCCATCAAGTCGTCGTGGCGTCCGGAATCGATGATCCGGCCACCGTCGAGCACGAAGATTTCGTCCGCCCGCCGCAGTGTGGTGGTTCGGTGCGGGATGGCCACCACGGTTTTGCCTCGCGAGAGATCGTCAAGAGCCGCTTGGATCTTCTCCTCGGACTCTGGATCTAGCGAGAAATAGGTATCATCCAGCAAGAGGATCGGCGCGTTGCGCAGGAAGGCCCGGGCCAGGGCGATTCGTTGCTGCCGTCCGCCGGAAAACGTCGCCCCGGGTTCCCCAACGATGGCCTCGTAGCCTCCGGGAGTTTCTAAGATAAAGTCGTGAGCGAAGGCGCGCTGCGCGGCGGCAATCACTTCTTCCCGGGAAGCGCCGGGGCGGCCGTAGAGGATGTTGTTGTGGATCGTATCCCGAAAGAGAAAGATGTCCTGATTCACCACACCGATCTGTTCCCGCAACGATCGTTGGGTGATCTGCCGCAGATCAATTCCATCGAGAGTGATTGACCCGCTCCGTGGATCGTGCAGCCGGAGGAGCAACGCGAGCAAAGTGGATTTGCCGCTTCCCGGCCATCCAACCAAGGCATGAACCCGGCCAGCGTGGAAGGTGACGTTGCCCATGTGAATTGCATCTTCCGGTGCTCCTGGGTAGGCAAAACACACTTGGGAAAGGACGATCTCCCCACGCGGTTCGCACAAGGTGATCGCGCCGGCGGCATCGCGGATTTCGGGCACCCGGTCAATTCCGGCGAAAACCTTGGCACAAGCTCCGAGTGAAGCGTCCAGATGAGCGCTCAATTGGCTCAGCGCCCGTAGATGCGGGTAGAGCGCCGCCAGCGCCGTGTTCAGGATCAGAAACTGGGTCGGGCTCATTCCAGTGAGCTTGGCGTACACCAAACCAGTCGCGACTCCTGAGGCGGCCACGGCGACGAGTAGCGGCCCCGCCATGCCCGCGGCCCGATGCCACTGCCCCGCGTGGGCCAAGGTGCGCAGATCCGCCTTCAAGAAGCGTTCCCGTTCGGCTTCTTCCTGGGCGTAGGTCTTCACGACGCGGATGCCGGTGAGCACCTCTTGGGTGGCCATGACTTGAGCCGCCGAGTCCTCCTCTTCACCGATCGCGGCCTGACGGACTCGCTCGCGGAGAGCCAACAGCGGGAACAAGCAGGCAGGGTAGACGAGAAAGCCACCAACCGCATATCGCCAGTCGTAGACCAGCAAAAACCCGGCGAGACAAAGGATGGAGCTGCCATGGACCAGAATATCGCTCCAAACGCGGATCGCTCCGGCCTGCGCGATTCTGGTCTGATTGAAGAGCAGCTGGATCAACTCACCCGTTTTGGCGCGCTGATAGAAGCCAGCGCCCTGTTGCATCAGATTGGCAAAGAAATCGTCCCTCAAGCCATGAAGAATCCGGTTGCCCGCACGCAGCATTCCCTGCTCGTGCAAATAGATCAAACCGCCGTGGGCCAGGATCAAGATCGGCAGGGGAGCGCAAAGGGCGGCATAGGCGAGAAGACGGGGACGAGCCGGCCAGAGATTCTCCGCCACCCAGGAGTCACCGAGCATCGCCGAAATCACGAAGCGCCAAGCGCTTAACAAGGGCAAGATCGACAGCCCGGCGGCAATCCCCAACAACAGAGTGAGAGCAAAAGCAGAGCATTGAGGGCCGAGATAACTGGCCAGCCGGGCAAACGGAAGCTGTGCCGCCCGCAACTGCTCCCACGCTGGCAATCCGAACAAGCGATTTGGCCAAGGGCGAAAGGTAGCCTGATTGGTCCCGGAGCTCGGGGATTTGCTGGAAACGGGATCATTCATCGGCCACCGGTGTCCAGACTAGCCCGAAACGCCCAGCCCCGCAATCGATACGGCGCCCCGAGGGGACGGCCATTTCAGCTCCTCAACCTCAAGCCCGCGCGACTAGCGGGTACCTCCCCACCATGCTTCCCAGTCTTCGGGAGGAAACGCCTGTTCCACTCCGCTGCGGATGCGCCCCTCAAACTCGGGTTGGAAGACGGTGCTGGTGCCGTAGACCATGATCAGTTCCTCGGAGGTCGCAGGACGCAGGGCGTGGGCCACGCCGGGTGGGATGACCACCGCCACGTTGTTGGCGCCTGGCATTTGATCGCCTTCAATGAAGAATCGCATCTTGCGGCGCGGCATCCCGGCGCGTTCATCGATCAAGAACATTTCACTGATTCCACGGACCATGAACATCACGTCCCACTGTTCTTTGTCGTAGGGGCGCAAATCATAGCGCCGTGGCTCGTTCACAAAGAGGCGCTGCATCCATTCCACGGCATCTTGCCCTTCCGGGATATGCGGCGGGTGGATGTGAAATCCCTTGGCGGTGCCGGCGAACATTAGGGCCGTGGCCCACTGCCGTGGCCATAGTCCGATCTCGTGGAGAATCCCCTCGGTTCCTCGGGCTAGTTCGGCGAAGTAGCCGCGATGCCGTTGCTGATAAACGGTGCGCCGGAAGATTTCAACGCCCGGGATCCAGACCGCCTCAAGCCCTTGCCTCGACAGCAGTTCACCGGCGTCGACGCCGCTTCCGGCCAATCGCTCCGGCAGCGACGCCTTTTTATAGCTTCTCGCTTCCAAACCGGCGCGGGCCTCAACGCCGAGTCCTTGCCACTGTGATTCGTCCGCTTTCTCCGTTTCCGCCATCAGGCGCAGAACTACGGTGAAGTTGGGGATTGTGCAAGGACGGACTCGCCGCCTCCCGGCTCGGCAGCATCCCGGAAGGCCTCTGAGCCCGGCTACTCTTCGACGCGGAAACCGAGTTTGAGTGTGACTTGGTAGTGTGCGACTTCAGAGCCATTGATATCGCCACGAATCTCGCTAACTTCAAACCAGCGTAGTTCGCGAATGCTGGCACTGGAGCGGTGGATGGCGTTGCGGATCGCCTCGTCGATCGAGTTGGGGGAGGTGCCTACGACTTCCAGTTTCTTGTAGATGTGCTCATGCATGACCGGCAAGCTACGTTGCGGAGGCGGCGCGAACAAACGTACATCGTGGGAGGATATCCAAACGCAAACGAAGTCGCGGCACCCATGGCCCCAAACCCTAGGGGGTGGGGGAGGCTCAAGGCCAATGGATGCCGCGGGATTGGGACGGCGGGCGGATGAATCCGCATCGCCGCTTGTCTACGTCTCTGTTGAAGTCAGAAGGTCACGATATCGAGGATTCGATAGGTGTCTTCGTCGAGATCATAAACCCGGCCGCGATAAAACCGGGCAATTACGTCGTCGGCTGGTGGTTGGATCCGGACCATATATTCATCAGGAACGCGAATGAGATAACCGCGTTGATCGCGCGGAATCACGGAGCCCACGGCAAGGTCCGCGAAGATGTCCGGTCCATCCTCCGTTAATGCTTCTCCGGCCCCTTCTCCCTTGATTTTGATTTTGACCTTATCCTCCTTGATTATGACTTTCTCGTCTCGTTGTGCCGATGCTGGGAGTGCGACGGTGGCGAATGCGACGGTGGCGAATGCGATGGTGGCGAATGCGACGGTGGCGAATGCGATGGTGGCGAATGCGATGGTGGAGAAGATTAGGGCGAGCCGGGGGAGTGTGGGTTTCATGGGATGGAAGGCTTAATTGTTCCGAATCGTTCCTCCCCGATTGCTGGAGCAGTGCGCGTGCCACGACCAGCGGCACCTCCAGGAGGCATCGTTGGGCAGCTCGCTTTCGACGGGGATAGTTGGTTCGTGAAGGAGGCAGGAGCTCTGGTTGCAAATTGCATCTACTTCTGTTGCAGGATACTGACGGTGGCTGCGGTCTTTGGGTGGTCGTCCGGCTTGTCTGGATGGCACGGTATGTGCAATTGCGAAATATTGAAAGAAAGAGCCCGCAATGCAGTTCGCACCATCCAAGCTGGAGAGAATTCAGCTCCACTGGGCGTGCTTGTGGAGAAATTGGCATCACGCTTGGTTTCATTTGAAGGGAATCGGGCGCGAGTTCTCCGCGAACAAGCCTCATTGACTGATCCGGAGCAGATTGGTGGCACGGCCACTGCTCGCATCCGTGCTATGCAAAAACCCTATGGAATGACAAAGAACGGTTGGGCCGCCGCGTGCGTTGGTGTGGCGATCGCGCTTTCCCTGCCGGATTCTGCGACAGGTCAAGTTGTCCGCCAAGCGGCTGGAGACGTGGTCACCGGAGCGGGCCGCGGCGCACGGTTCGCCGGGAGGACGGCTGTGCGGACGGCGGAGTTCACTGGACGAGCAGCCCGGCGTGCCGGGAAGGTGACTTGGCGAGGCAGCCGTGCGGTCGTGCGGGGCACCGGCCGTGCGGTCGTGACGGTGGCGGAGGTCCCGGTCCGGTTCGCCGGAGGTGCGGCGCGGGCGATTGGGGGTGCCGACGTGAGGGATCATGGTGCCCAAATGGATTATATCTGCGTGCCGGTTCGTCGAGAACCCAGGAACGTAAGATTTCCACGGAGCGGTCCGTTATCCGGTCCCTGGAAGGGGTGAGTGTCCGAAGCGCCAGGGCTGCTGCTCGAATCGAGAGCCAAGTTGGGTGAGAGATTGCCCCGTGCTGACTCTGCAGCCCAGTGGCACCTACCTTCCGGCGTTCTCAGCTAGGAGGGCGGTCTGGACGCAACCCCAAAGCAAAATGGTGCGTTCAGATCCAGTGCTAGGGCCATGGGACGAAGTGCTCAGACTGAAGTGACGAAATTGGCACTTTACCCTACACCAAAGTCTAGAGTTGCTTGAGATTGACGCCGCTTGGCTGTGAGCCGGGCGGATGTCCGTCGATCTTCGAAACGATGCACTCGCTCTTTCCCGCAACCATTTGGAGGCTAGCCGTACTCCTCGCCTTGACGCCGAGTCTCCCTGCGCAAACCCAGTTCCACTCCTGGACGACCCTCTACGATGGCCCCAGCGGCTTGGTCGATCGCTCTCAGGCCGTAACCGTCGATGCAACGGGCGATGTGCTGGTGGCGGGAAATTCCCGAAACATCGCGGGCAATGAAGATTTGGTGATCCTCAAGGTGGAGGCAAGCAGTGGTGCGGTGAAATGGGAGCGCCGCTACGACGGCACCGGCGGAGGGGCGGACCGGGCAGTGGCGATCGCGCTGGACGGGGCAGGGGATCCCGTGGTGGTGGGCGTTTCCATGAATCCGTCTGGAAACGCCGATGTCGTCGCACTGAAGCTGGATGGGGCATCTGGCGACGTGCTGTGGGATGCGCGCATCGATGGAGCGGGCAACGGAGATGACGTGGCCAAGGCGTTGGCGGTCGACACGGTTGGGGACGTCGTGGTCTGTGGCGCGGTGCGCAACGTGGCGGGGAACGACGACTTTTATGTGGCCAAGCTAAGCGGGGCGAGTGGCGGGGTCCTGTGGGCGGTCCAAAAGAACGGAGAAGGGAGTTCTCCCCAAGACCGGGCGACTGCGGTGGCGTGTGATGAGCTGGGCGACGTGGTCGTAACCGGCTACCGGCGGAATGGAAGTGGGAACGATGATTTCCTGACGCTGAAACTGGCAGGGGGGACAGGCGGCGAAGTTTGGGAGGCTGAGTTTGATGGGGTGGCCAATGGGCGCGACCGGGCTGTGGACATCGGGGTGACCCCGACGGGAGATGTGGCCATCAGCGGAACCACGCGGGGCGCGGGTGGCAACGACGATTACCACACCATGATGGTGGGCGGACAGGATGGTGCGGTCATTTGGGAAGCGGGGTACAATGGCTCCGCGAACGACAGTGACACGCCAACGGCACTGGCCGTATCCGAGGATGGGGGCGTGGTGGTTACGGGGATTTCGTGGAACCCGAGCAATCAGGATATTTTTACGGTGAAGTATGACGCCAACGGCGAACCGCTCTGGGGGCACCGCTACAACGGACCTGCAAACCAGGCGGACGCTGGGTTGAGCGTGGCGATGGACGGGAGCGGCAATGTCGCGGTGGCTGGCTATTCTTGGGGAAGCAACGCGGACGCTCTCACGTTGCTCTTAGGTGCGGAGAACGGTGACCTGTTGTGGTCAAAACGGTTTACCGGTTCTGGGGCGGACGACAGCGCGGCGTCCGTGTGTATCGACGCGGAAGACAGCATTGTGAGCACGGGAGAGACGTGGTCGGGAACTGATTCTGATTTTTTCACCGCGAAGTACGTTCGCATTCTGCCTCCCGGGCCTGTGCTCGTAGACCTGGGCGCTCCGGCTGACTTTTCCGTTTCCGTCACGAGCGGCTCTCCGATCACGTATTCGTGGCGACGGAACGGGGTGGCGATTCCAGGGAGCAATGAGGACCTGTTTGCGATCAACGCCACGACGTTCGCCAGTGCCGGCGGCTACAGCGTCCTGATGCGCAACGCTTTGGACTCCGTGACCACTCCGGCCTCTCCCCTGGCGGTGGTGAGTCTGGAGCCACGAAGTCTGTTGGTGAATGAAGGCTCCACCGCGATCTTGGAGCTGCGATTCGCGGGCAAGCACCTCTCGTTCCAGTGGTTGAAAGAGGGGCAGCCCTTGGTGGATGGCGGGCGCATTTCCGGGTCGCTGACGCCGACGCTCCGGATCACCAACGCCAGCGCCCCGGACATTGGCGGCTATGTGTGCCAAGTGACCTTGGCGGAGCAGACGCTCGCTAGCGGGGAGTTTAGCTTGGATCTCCGTTTCCGTCCGACGGTAGCGTCGCCTCCCGCGGACACGCTTTTGATGGGGATTGGCTCTTCGGGCTTGCTGCAAGTGGCCGCTGGCGGCTCAGAACCACTGAGCTATCAGTGGTTCCGGAATGGAGAGGTTATCCCGGGAGCGAACGAATCGACTTTGGAGTTTGCAAGTGCCCGGCTTGCTCATGCCGGGGCCTACTCCGTTCGCATCCGCAATGCGGCGGGCACCGTTTTCACTCCGTCATCCCGGGTCGGGGTCGTGGATGTGGCTCCCAGGGACATCCTGGTCAATGAGGGGGCGAGCGCGATCTTTGCACTGTCCGCCGCCGGAAAGGGGCTCTCGTTTGCGTGGTTCCGGGGGGATGACCGGCTGAGTGATGAAGGGAATGTCACTGGCGCGGATACCCGGGTGCTCCGCCTCAGCAATGTCAGTCCCGCCGATGTGGACAGCTATTTCTGCGAGGTGACTCTGGGGACAACGCTGATTGAAAGCGGGGACTACGTTTTGAATATCCGCCGCAGGCCCGTGATGAATTCGTATACGCCGGCAACCTGGATCGTTGGAGGTAGTGTTTCGGATTCTCTGTCCGCGAGCAATGGTCCGGTCACTTTCGCGGTCAATGGATTGCCGCGCGGGGTTACCTGCAACCCTCGCACGGGTGTCATTTCTGGCAAGCCTCAGGTGGCCGGTAGCTTTCCTTTGGTCATCACGGCACGGAATCCAGCCGGAACGAGTGAAGCGATTGGCGTGACGGTGACTGTCTTGCCTTTGCCACCGCAGGCTTCCGGACTTTTCTCTGGATTGATCGAGCGAAACGAGGTGATCAACCGACGCGTCGGGGGGGCAGTGTCCATCAGCGTGTCCACATCAGCTTCGTTCACCGGAAGAGTGCGGCTCAACGGCTCCAGGTTGCACCGGTTCCGCGGGGTCCTGGATGCCTTGATCGCCAACGATCCATCGGCGGTCGTGCCCATCGCGCCCGGGTTGCAGCTGAGTTTCTCGATCAACCGCGCCACGGGAGAGCTCTCGGGCACGCTCGGCGATGGTTTGGCGGAAACAACCGCGGTGACGGCGATGCGGTGCCCGTGGAATTCCAGGTCCAATCCGGCATTGGCATACGCTGGTTCCTACACGCATGCTCTGGAACCCAGGGAGCCGCAGGTCAACGATTTGGTCTATCCACAGGGCAATGGGTACGGCTGGATGACGGTTCATCGAGGGGGAGGGGTGCGTGTCTCCGCGAGGTTGGCCGACGGCGCCAGAGTTTCACAGGCGGGGTGGTTGAACTCCTCGGGAGAGGTGGCTTTCCATCTCCCTGCCTACCGGGGCACCGGTTCCGTGCAGGGGCGGGCACAAATCTCCCCCGGAACTCCCTCCGCTTACGTGGACAATACGATCACCGGATCCGTCGACTGGTTCAAGCCAGGGACTTCCTCCGGACGCAGTTATGCAGCTGGTTTTCCGGCGCATGCTCTCGACGTCATCGGCGGCAAATACATTGCGCCCGGAGTTGGCGACGTGATTCTCGGCCTATCTGGCCAAGCGGAGAACGCCGAGATCGCCTTCGCCGGTGCCCGAGTCGAACAGTCGAGCTTTGCCCCTCAACTCAACCGCACGTTCCGGATTACCGATGACAATGAAGCGTTGTTCGACACCGGATTCAGCAACCCGGCTCGTTTGACGCTGGTCATCACGCCAACGACGGGGGCGTTGCGGGGAACGTTTCAGCTGCAAGATGTCAATCCGTTACAACCCACGCAAACCGTGGTCCGGGACGTTACCTTCAGTGGGGTGCTGATCCCGGTGCTTGGCATTGGAGTGGGTCACTTCCAGCTCGCGCAACTTCCTGAACTAGGGCCTCCGCCGACGACCCCATCGACTTCGCCAGAATTGTCCGGCCAGATGATTTTGGGAGCTGCGCCTTGAGAGGCCATCGGCCCGCGATCATCCGTCCACTGGCATCAAGTTCCCGACGGCGGATTCTTCCCATTTCCGTAACGCCAGGGCATCGGTGGCGGCGACGGCTTCGGCCTCTTTTTTGCTCGTGCCCGTGCCTTGCCCCAGCATGAGACCTTGCCATTCCACGCCGGCGACGAACGTCTTGGCGTGATCAGGGCCTTCCTGGGAAAGGATGCGATAGCGGGGCCCCACGTTGGCAATGCCTTGGAGGATTTCTTGGAGTTCTCCTTTGGGATTCTGCTCCATCGGAGCTTCGTCGAGCGCCTGCAGCATCTCCTCGGCACGTTCCAAGAAGAACTTCCGCGCGGCGGGCATGCCGGCGTCGAGGTAGATTGCCCCAACCAAAGCTTCGAATCCGTCCGCCAGGGTAGAGGACCGCTGGCGGCCGCCGTTCGCTTCCTCCCCGCGGCCCATGAGGAGGTAACCGCCCAGACCGATCGCCGCGGCATAGGTTTGCAGGGCGGCGCGCGAGACGAGCCGGGAACGCAGTTTCGTGAGGCGACCCTCGCTGAAGCTGGGGAATCGACGGAATAATTCCTCGGTCACCACGATTTGGATGACGGCGTCGCCAAGAAACTCAAGCCGTTGATTGTCAAAGTGCGGCCTTTGGGTCTCGTAGGCGAGACTTGGATGGGTGAGCGCCTCCGCGAGAAGCAGCGGGTTGCGGAATTTGTAGGCGATCGCTTCCTCCAACGAAACCATCCGGAAAATAAGATAGAATGCACACGCTCTGCCCGAAGCCAACCTTACAAGAAAATTCGGGAGAGCGCGTGGGTGGGAGACGCGAATGGGAGGAAAGGGTGACCGACGGGGCTCGAACCCGCGACAACCGGAACCACAATCCGGGGCTCTACCGACTGAGCTACGGTCACCATCTTCACTGAAGCCCGAGGACCGCAGCGGACGAGCACCTTAGGCCCATCATGCGACGAATGCCAGAGAAAAATTGATGCGAAATGACGCAGCTGGGGCATCGTCGTACAGGCGTGTTTTGGTTCAACCTCGTCTCAACGCTTGTTTTCCCCTTGGCCGTGCAATGGGCGAAGCGCCGCCAGCGCAAAGGCCTCCGGCAGGGGCGGATGCTCTCACCTGAGGAGATGCGCATAGCTCGCAGCATGGGGGTGCGGGAGGCGCAACGCATTCGTGTCATCGAAACCGACCGCATCCCGCTCCCCGGCGTCGGTGTGCTCGGGCTCGCCAGCCGAATCGCGGGATTTCACGGCAGCGATCCTTGGGGGATGTCGCTCGGCTACGCGGTCTTCATTCGCAACGGTTGGGCCGGTTCCCGGCAAGAACTCCTCGCCCACGAATTTGTTCACACCGCCCAATTCGAACGCATGGGCGGCATGCGGCCGTATCTGGTGCAATATCTCCGCGAATGCCTCACCGTCGGCTATTCCGCCAGTCCCATGGAGCAAGAAGCGGTGCGGCTCTCTTTGGGGGTGCGCTGATGGCGCAGTTGATGGTTGCGCGTTGATGGTTGATGGTCGGAAAGCGCGGGGCGCCTCGTCTCCGCCACCACTCCACCCCATGGCACTCTTCGGTTTCAAAGAATGGAAAATGGTCTGCGACGTCATCGAACGTGGCGAGCAGATCATCATCTTGCGCAAAGGCGGCATTTCCGAGGGGAAGCTCGGCTTCCAGTGGCTGCACGATGCCTTCTTTTTGTTCCCCACGTATTTTCATGAGCAGGCCGCGCAACTCCGGCCCGGGGCCGTGTTGGACGCCGCTCCGCTCCCCGAGACGGAACCGGACGTGGTTTCGATTCGCCTGTTTGCCGAGATCGTGGAGACGCGCCGCCTCACGGATCTCGACGCCGCCCTGGCGCTTGAACCGCTCCACGTTTGGAACCGCCAAGTGGTCGAGGAACGGTTTCAGTGGGGCGATGCTCCAGGGCTCAGCCTCGCGTTGATCAGGCCCTACCGCTTGGCGCAGCCTTGGGATTTGACCCAACGCGCCTCGTTCGGTGGCTGCCGTTCCTGGCTCGGTTTGCCGGCGAATGAAGGGCTTTCCCCGGATTGGCGGGAAACGATGGTGCCAATTCTCCCTGAAACGCGTATTCAAGAAGTCCGCGACGCCGTTGATGCCTTGGCCGGCGCGTCCGCTTCTTGATGCCCCGCCCCGTTTCCATTGTCATCCCCGCCTTCAATGAGGAAGCGTTGTTGCCCCGCACCTTGACGCATCTTCAGGCTTCGCTGCGGGAAGCCGGGATCGGTGCGCGAATCGTCGTGACGGACAACAATTCCACCGATGGCACCGCTGAGGTCGCGAAGCGTTTCGGGGCCGAGGTGGTCTTTGAGCCGATCAACCAAATCGCCCGGGCCAGAAACGCTGGAGCTGCGCAGGCCGGTGGCGAGTTTCTGATTTTCATCGACGCCGATACGCTCGTGCCCTCGGCCACGTTGCGCCAAGCGGTTGATGCCCTGGAGTCGGGCGAAGTCTGTGCGGGCGGTGCGTTGGTGCGTGGGGAAACTCCGTTCACCGGGTTCTCAGTCTTCCTTGTGGCCTTCTGGACGTGGCTATCGCGGACGCGCCAACTTGCTGCCGGAGCCTTCGTCTTTTGCCGGCGCGACGCGTTTGAGGCGGTGGGGGGATTCGATGAAAGCGTCTATGCCGGGGAAGAAGTCTGGTTCGCCCTGCGGCTCAAGGAATGGGGCAAGGAGCGCGGGATGCGTTTCCGCCTGATTGAGGATCCACCCATTCGCACGTCTTCGCGCAAAGCGGTCATGTTCGGGAGTTGGCAGCTCTTCTTCCAATTCCTCATCGTCCTGTTGCCCGCAGCCACCCGGTTCCGGAGGCTCTGTTGGGTTTGGTACCAGGGGCGGTAAGGCCCTCCTTGCGGCTGGCGGTCCTCCCCGCCCAGCTGCGTCCGCAGGCGGCGTCGTCTGGTTGATTTAGCCGGGAGAACTGGCCCGCCTTAGTTCGATCCTGGGGCGAATTGACCAATCACGGTCTTCGGGATTCCGCGGATCGTGAATTCTTCATTTTTGTATCCGGCAGCAAGTAAGCCATTGGATCGGAAGAGCAAGACAACGGACCAGATGAGGAGAGCCGCCCCGGCAATCATAATGGCATACCCGTAGGTTTGCTCCGTCATGGCTGCCCCGGTGCCAATGGAGGCCAGGGCGATGTTGCAAACGGGTAAATGGTGACGGCTTCGTCGTGTCAGCGGCCTGTCGCGTAGGCCGGAGCGCCGCGCGTGCCCCTTTCCGGGAAGGGGCTGCGATGTCTTTGGATAGGGGAGGGGAAGCTTGGACTCCGCGATCCGTGGATCCGCGCTTGCAACTCTCTCAATTCTCCGTAATCGAATTGCCGTTCATCAACCCACCCACACCATGGCAGTCGACGTCAAACAAATCGGAGACCGCGTCGCCAAGGAGAGCGCGGTCCTGGAATCCATCCGCAACGAGGCTCGCAAGGTCATCGTCGGTCAATCCGAACTCATCGACCGGCTCATCATGGCGTTGCTCTGCAACCAGCACGTCCTCATCGAGGGCGTCCCGGGCCTCGCCAAAACGCTCTCGGTGACCACCCTGGCCAAGATGATCCAGGCCACCTTCAGCCGGATCCAGTTCACTCCCGATCTCCTCCCCGCCGATGTCATCGGCACCCTGATCTATAATCCCAAGTCCGGGGATTTCTCCATCCGCAAGGGCCCCGTCTTCGCCAACGTCGTCCTGGCGGATGAGATCAACCGCGCCCCCGCCAAGGTCCAAAGCGCCCTGCTGGAAGCGATGCAGGAGCGCCAAGTCACCATTGGCGATGAAACCTTCCAGCTCGACGATCCCTTCCTCGTCCTCGCCACTCAGAACCCGGTGGAACAGGAAGGCACCTATCCTCTTCCGGAAGCCCAGGTGGACCGCTTCATGATGAAGCTCAAGGTCAGTTACCCCACCAAGGCTCAGGAAAAGGAGATCCTCAAGCGCATGGCCCGCTCCAAGCCGGTCACGGACATCAAGGCCATCATCCAGCCTTCGGATGTGCTCCGCCTCCGTCAGTTGGCCGACGAAATCTACATGGACGAGAAGATCGAGGATTACATTGTCGATCTCATTGAGGCGACCCGCAATCCAGATGCCTACAAGCTGCCGGTGAAGCAGCTCATCCGCTACGGAGCTTCCCCGCGGGCCACCATCTTCCTGACCATGGCCGCCAAGGCCAATGCCCTGCTCGAAGGTCGCGGGTATGTCACGCCGCAGGACGTGAAAACCATCGCCCCGGATGTGCTCCGCCACCGCGTCATCCTCACCTACGAGGCCGAGGCGGAAGAGAAGACCTCCGAAGACATCATTTCCCAAATCCTCGCCACGGTCGACGTGCCATGATCCCCGAGGAACTGGCCAAGAAGATCCGTTATATCCAAATCCACTCCAGCAAGACCGTCAACGACGTGCTCGCTGGAGAGTATCATAGCCTCTTCAAAGGCCAGGGCATGGAGTTCGAGGAAGTCCGGCCGTATCAGCCGGGCGACGACGTCCGCGCCATCGATTGGAACGTCACCGCCCGCACCGGCGAGCCGTTCATCAAGCGTTACCGGGAAGAACGCGAGCTGAGCGTGATCTTCCTCGTCGATTTGTCCGCGTCGGGAGACTTTGGAAGCACCACGAAGCTGAAAAACGAAGTCGCCGCGGAGATCTGCGCGCTCCTCGCCTTTTCCGCCATCAAGAACAACGACAAGGTCGGCCTCATCATTTTCACCGGAGAGATCGAGCTCTTCGTCCCGCCAGCCAAAGGCACCTCCCACGTCCTCCGCGTCATCCGGGATCTCCTCGAATTCAAACCGCGGCAGACCAAAACCGACATCCGCCAAGCCATCGAATTCCTCGGCCGCGTCACCACGAAGCGTTCCGTCGTCTTCCTCGTCTCGGACTTCCTCGAAGCCGGCTTCGCTCAGCCGCTCCGTGCGATCGGCGCCAAACACGACGTCGTGGCCATTTCCATCACCGATCCGCTGGAGATCCGCATGCCCGACGTCGGCCTCGTGGAACTGGAGGACGCCGAAACCGGTGAGTGGATCCAAATCGATACCAGTTCCGCCGCCTTCCGCTCCCGGTACGAAGGATTGGGCGAGGCCCGGCGCAAGGAGCTGCGGGATCTCTTCCGCTCCATGGACATCGACCAGTTGGAGGTGATTACCAACCGCGATCACGTCCGGGATTTGGTGACTTTCTTCCGGACTCGCGAGCGGCGCCGTTCGCGTTGAAGGCCCGCACTGGCCGGGACATGATAGCTCAGGGCAACGCGAGGAACGAGCGGGCGCCCTGGGTTCGCCCCCCCTAGATCTGACCAAAGCCCTGCCTGCCAGGGCGCGACAGCGGTTGTTCCACCCAGGTCTGTGGTCGCCTACCCTGGGCAACTCTGGTTCAGCGACAATTTCGGCACAAAGGTGCCACGGGCACGCACCGGCTCAATGCATCACCTGCCCGCCGTCGACGTTGATGGTTTGCCCGGTGATGTTCCGCGCGAGAGGGGAGGCGAGGAAGACCGCCACGGCGGCCATCTCTTCCACCGTCTGCCAGCGTCCCAACGGGGAAATGCCGCGGATTTTCTGTTGCGCCCAAGTTTCGTAGTCCTGCCGTTGTTCCTCAGGCAAGCGCGCTTGACCGGCGGCCCAGACCGATTCGTTGAGCGCGGTCTTGACCATGCCCGGCGCCAGCGCGTTGACCCGGACTTGGTACGGCGCAAAGTCTTTGGCGGCGCAATGGGTGAAGTTAATCAATCCCGCTTTCGCCGCGCTGTAGGGCGGGTCGGTTTGGGAGCCGATCTGTCCCGCCACGGAAACCACAAACAGCACGGATCCCTCGCCCCGTGTGGTCAAGACCGGGGCAAAGGCGTGGGCCGCATTCACCGCGCCGATCAAATTGATGTCGAGCACACGCGCCCAGTCCGAGGGCGGCACGTTCCAAAACGGAAAGCCGAACTTCCCGGAGCCAGCTCCGGCGGCATACACCAGGTGGTCGATCGCTCCCAAGTCCGCCGCGAAGGTCTGGACCGCTGCCAAGTTCGTGACGTCGCCCTCGCGAAAGAGCGCGTTGCCGGGGAACGGGGACGCAGGGGCTTGCCGGTCAAAGAGACCGAGGTGGCAGCCTTCCGCCGCGAACGCTTCCGCGATGGCTCGGCCAATGCCACTGGCGGCGCCGAGAATCGCGACGGTCTGTCCTTGAAGCTGGAGTTCCATTGAGGGTCAGGCAATCACCGGATCGCCCTGGCGGTGGCGAGGTGCCCGCAGCCATTGCAAGAGGAGTCCTCCGGCCAAACCGGCCACCGGACTCAGGAGCAACGGCAACCAGAACGCAGGTTGAGCTGCCCTGCGTTGCGGTTCCGCTGGCTGTGCGATCGCAATATACGCCGGTTTGGCGGCGGCCGCGGCTCGTTCCGCTTCCACGTGGATGCGGGCTTCCCGGAGCTTGCCCAGCGCCGTGCGATACACGCCATCCGCCACCTGGAAGGCAGCCAAGGCTTCCGCAAGAACCGCGCGCTCGGCCGTTTTCTGCGCTTCCAAGGATTCCATCCTCTGCTTCAAGGCATCAATCTTCAGCGCCATGCTCGCCGTCAGATCCTCCGCGTCCTTCTCCAATTGCACCCGCAGGGCGTTGGCTTGCGTTTTCGTGCGGAGCACCTCCGGATGAGTGGCCGGCAGGCCCGCTTGCTGCTGCGCTTGCAGCGTCGAGATCGTGCCAAAGTATTCCGCGACCCACACCATGCGGTCGGAATTGATCAACTTGTGACGGTTTGCCACTTGGAGGAAATCCGGAAAAGGACTGTTGCGCAGTTCGTCGAGCTGGGTTGTCAGCAGCTTCTGATCCTCTATGGACGCATCGACCTCGCCTTGTCGCCGCCAGGGGCCCTCGGGACTCTCGCCGAAGCGGGCGCGCGCCGCTTCCAGACTGCGGGAGACCGCTTCGTGTTCATGCTTGGCCGTTTCGTACGCGGCGGATACGGAAGCCATCGTCGCTTCCAACGCCGCCAGCCGTTCAGGATGAGAGGCGGCGTCCAGTTGAGATCGGGTTTCCTGGTAAGCCGCCGCCAGGGCATTCGCGAGTTGGGCGGCGCGGTGTGGATCTTCGTCCAGCACGGAGATTTCGACGTCCGGCGTCCCTGGAACCGGTTGCACCGTGAGACGGGAGGCATTGAGACCGGCCCTCCGCAACGTATTCGGGTCACGAAGCCACTTCGGTCCCTCGCTGGCGGGGTCGCGCAGGATGGTGAACTTGGCTGAGCTCCGGTAGAGCGGCGGAGAAATGCAAGACACCGCGAGCGCCAGCGCGGTCGTCGCCAAGCCACACACCAGCAAATGCCCGCCCCGGAAACGGCGCGGACGGAGAGGGACGTTCGGAATGAGTGGATCCATGAGCTGGGCAAGGAATCGGGTTGAGGGTTGTTTAGAAGGTCCGGATCACGCCGATATCGACTTGTTGCCGGGTGTAGTCGCGATTGGCCAGTGGGGAATCCAACCGGACAAAGTGGTAGCCCGCGTTCAAATCCAGGTCGCCAAGGAGCTGCCAACTGGCTCCCAAATGGGCGGTCCAAGCGGTTTCATCGAGCGCCGCCGTCCGGGATTCAAATTGGCTGGCCAGGACGCCCGCGGAGGCATGCAAGGTTGTGGTCCCGTCCAGCGCATGGTTGGCTTCGAGGAGCGATTGGTAGCCTTCGCGCTGATCAAACCCCAAGAGCGCCAGTTCGTGATCGAATTGTCCATACCGGTTCAACCACCGCACGTGGGTCGTCGGCTCTCCCCATTCCAGAGAGGCCTCCGCGGCCGGGGTCGTGCTGGACCGGCCGCTTCCGCCCCGGCGGAATTGGGCTCCGGCGGCGACCGACGCCTGCCCATGATCTCCCAGGCCCGTGCTCATCCCAGCCAGCGTCTCGTGGCGGGTGTAATCGAGTGGTGCCCTCTCGAAATCGACAAATTCCACCTCGTAACTCCCGAGAAGGGCGGCGGAGCCGAAGATTTCCCGGCGGCTCTCGATTCCAATAGCCTGGGCGTTGCGTTCTTCGATCTCGGCCAAGCTGTTTCCCGAGTAATCGATCCCGGTAAAGGCATAGCCGCCCTCAAGCTGCCAGAGCGGGGAGACATCGAAGGCGGCGGCGACCCGGTTGAATATCGTGTGATACGCTGGTTGACGCAGTGCGGTGGTCAAGCCGCCATGGAGGTCCGGATTCGTGTCCCGGTGCACCTCCAGCTCTTCGAAGAGGGTCCAACGGTCCCCGAGTGCTTGGCGATACTGAAAGCCCAAACCCGCCAGGTGGTTCCCTTCCCGCAGGCCCGGAGCGTTGTTGAGGTACTCCAAGTACGTGTAATCCGCCGTCAGCTCCCATTGAGCGTTCGATAGTGTTCTCTGGATTTTGGCGCCAAGCCCTCCCCGAAGGTAGCTCGAATTCACCGACTCCGGTGAGGTCGATGAGTTGCCATCAAACCCAGCGCCCAGGCGCAGCGCCACTTCAATCGGTTCGTTCACGGGCTCCCAAATCAAGTCCGGCGAACCAATCTCCTCGATTTGGCGGGCAGGGAATTGGACCCAAGCAATCGCGGGAGGGGCTTCGTCCGTGGTCACTGTCACTCGTTCCCCTCCGCTCGTCGGGATGAGGTCCGTGGGCGGAGTGGGACTGCCCGGACGGGTGCATTTCGCGGCGGCGACGGCGACGGCGTCATCCGACTCGTGGGACGCCTGTTGCGCCACTGCAATGATTTGGTCCGTCTGTTCGGGAGCGATTTCGAGGGCGGACTGGACGACTTGCTGGATGAGATCGTGATCTCCATCGAGCACTCCCACGGCGGCACCGATCAAGGCCGGAGCGCAGCTTGGGGTCACGATAATGGCATCCTCCAGCGTGGAGATGAGATCCCCTGGCGCCGTTTCGCCCTCCGCCAAGGCGCGGTACGTTTCCAAAAGCTCCAAGACCACCGTAGCGCAATCGGCTCCTTTGGCTGGAGTTCCGAATGGGCCCACCACGACGGCCGCGACCACGGCAAGGTGAGCCAAGAGCGAGGGAGGCTGAAAGGGAGAGTGCAAAACGGCGATGCGAGGGTTCCGGGTGAGCTGCCGGAGATGGAGCGGGTAGACGGAATCGAACCGACATGGCCAGCTTGGAAGGCTGGAGCTTTACCATTAAGCTATACCCGCGAAATCACGGCTACGGACACCATGCAAATGCTCGAAAGTAATTTCAACAACTTAAATGTTAAAACTACTTAGATTGCGGCATCCCACAGCCGACGCATCGACGAAGGAGGGGGATTATGGAGGACTTTTTGCGTTGCGTCAAGAAGGAGTCTTCTCCGGGCTGTGAATGGAACGGAGGGTCAGAAAGGGCGGAATGCGTGGGCGATTCCGCTACGAGAATGAAATCTGAGTAGCGGAATTCCCAAGAATTCCGTGACTGATGGTCAGAAAGGGCGGAATGCGTGGGCGATTCCGCTACGAGAATGAATTCTGAGTAGCGGAATTCCCAAGAATTCCGTTCCAGCGTCATTCACACCCTCTTGTCCGGGCTGTGAATGGAACGGAGGGCTCCCTTTGGATCCGGTTCGTAAAGGAAGCCTGCGGTTGACCGCTCTCCCACTTTCGACTTTGCTTCGCCATGAGCGCCCCGGCCTGCCCCATGTGCGAGATGAATGACGTGCTCGGTCTCGAAGACCATTACGAGTGCCTCACCTGCGGGCACGAGTGGAGCCGGGAGGAGGTTCAGGAAGGCCCTCGGACCGTCAAGGACGCCTTTGGCAATGTTCTCGCGGACGGCGATCTCGTCGCCATGATCAAGGACCTCAAGCTCCAGAACGGATCCCAAGTCCTCAAGTCCGGCACCAAATCGAAACCAATTCGCTTGGTCGAGGGCGATCACGAGATCCATTGCAAGATGGATGGTATCACGATTGGCCTCAAAGCCTGCTTCGTGAAGAAAGTCGCCAAAGAGTAGCGCGATCGTCAAAAGGCTAGCTGCCAGATGGGCACGTTGGTCTTGGCGCAAAGCCAACGCACCGGCTTCGATCTCTTCGATACTTATTTAGAGTGGTGTCCAGTGGACGCTACGGTTCGCTGGTTGGATCATATAGAGTCCTCGCTGTCGAAACCAGAAATTTGGTTCGATCAGCCGATCGCTTCTGATCTATGCGACTTCAGGCAAGGAAAAGTGTGATTTCACGAATTTTGGGTCCCCATGGGGTGCGCCAACCCCCACGTGCTGGTCATCCGGATTCCGTGCAACAGTTTCCAGCTTCAGCTGGGAAGCCAGATGAAGGATGAATCACATAAGTCAGCCTTTTTTCAAAGCAAACGAATTCTCGTAGCCGCCGCGATCAGCGCCGCGGTCCTGCTGCGCCTGGTTCGACCGAGTTGGATTTCAGAACATGTAACCGAGAAAGTCAATGGGTCCGGCCGGCCATTCTTTGATGCGTATCAATTTCATCATAATCTCTCCTGAAATATTCTCCTTAAGCACCCCAAGATTCTTGTGCTCGTCCAATCCAAGCCAGCTACATTCGGCATCAATCACGCGAAACCCATTCTTCAGATACAACTCAGTCCTCTTGGCCAACAATACAATCGCATCGATCCCCCCATTTTTGGCGAACTCTTCAAGCTTCGATAAGAGCGTCCCCCCAATACCGCAACCTTGCTTGTCGCCAGCAACACACAAATCGACCACGCCAAATATCGAGTATACCTGATCACCAAACCTCATGGCTCGATGATCAACGCCTAAATGCCCAACAAGCCGTTCCTCTGCAAACGCGAGAATGCGGAAATGGGGAAACTGCTTTCCGTAGGAACGAGGGCACTGGTCTTCGGGGAAGCTTGAGTTCCGGAGATTCTGGATTGAGGAGTGCAAATCTATCGGAATCTCGTGCTCTAGGTATCGCTTGAGCTGCATCTTGATTCTTTGAAATGAGATCGAGGTACTGTTGGGGGGGGCATCCACGAATTGTTCGCTTTGTGGTGGTCTTTGGTCGGGGTAATTCAAGTGAATGTGCAAAGATACCAGTGACCGTTGAGATGACGGGCGGAAACCAAGTCTCCTCCGAAATACTGTGCCTGCCCTCGGCTGAATCTTGGCTCGGCGAGTGAATCCGTAGGATCGAAGACAAGGCCCACCCAATTATCAGTCACACCACGAAACCAGTAAAACGCGACCCGCTTCGAGGTCGTCCCCTCCACACCCGCGACATCGTCGGCCTTTGCTGCGCTGTCAGAGGCCAATACGGATTGAAGTCTCTCCTCGAAGTGCGACTGCGAAATCCGGAATCTGACGTTCACGGCCAAGTAGTCCTCACACGCAATCGCGAGCGATCCAAACACAATTACAAAAAGGCACGTAATCGCAGCCCTGTGCTGCTTTCTGATCCGGATGGCGGCCAACACGAAGATCGCGACACCTGCAATCCAAACAAAACCAATGAGAAGAGGATCATATAAAAGCCAAAACAATTCTTCAAGGTCTTTAGAATAGACAACCATCGTCAGAAGTCCGAGTCCCCAAATCGTGCCAGCGATCAAGAGGCGATGTAGCATGGTTCGAATTTGTAGCGAACGTTAGCGGACACCCGATGCGATCAGCATTCGGCGTGCGCCGCCTGGTTCTGCTGGTTATTAATCGTCTCCAGGGTCGAGGTGCAAATCAATCCATTCCGGATCCATCCTGCAATCAACAATCGCAACCACCGTAGCGACTTCCCCTTCCAGTTGGTAAAAGATCGCAAAGGGGAACTTCTTACTCATCAACCTATGCAGATCTCGATAGAGCTTTCTGTGAATCCCCGCGGTGATCTTGAGTCCCTCGATGTCCGCCCGAATGTGAGTGGCGAAGTATTCACCCAGTCCAGGCTCCTGCCTTTCGTAGAATTCGTAACCAACCTCAAGATCGAGCAGGGCATCACCGGAGATCCGTATTCTGATCACGTATTCCCGCTTCCTATGTTCATCTTGACATCGTCCCATTCGTGAACCCTGGACTCTCCGGACTGCAGCCGGGCTAAGCGCTCATTGAGAAGACTCTTCTCAAACTCAGAAACTTCTGATCCCTCAGCCGAGGGCACAAGCGTCTCCCAGAGATACTCAAATAACTGGAATTTCTCTCTTTTCGAAAGATTCTGTAAATCCGCGATACTCATGATCAAGGATACTTCCGGCATCCCAACTTGCGACCGATTTCTCAGCCCCTGCAGCGCCAAGATGGAGGCGCGGCGCTAAACAGCGTTAGCGGACACGCGACGCGATCAGCGTTCGGCGTGCTCCGCCTTGTTCTGTCATGGTTGGTCACTTGTCGTCACGCGGCGATCGGGGAATAGTGCAGCGGCATGACCTGATTCCCTTCCAGCGCAAGGCAGGCATAGGTTTGACCTT
>CAMCXS010000077.1 GCA_945883495.1 Akkermansia muciniphila | reverse complement strand
CATCGTTGGCATCGGTGCGTCCGCTGGTGGATTGCCGGCACTTGAGCAATTCTTTTCGAACATGCCCGCCGATACCGGGGTGGCCTTTGTCCTGATCCAGCACCTGGAGCCGACCCAAAAGGACATGATGGCCGAGATCCTGGGACGTTTTACCGCGCTTCATGTGGTTCAAGCACAAGACCGGATGAAAGTGCGTCCCAATTGGGTCTACGTCATCCCGCCAAACGCGGAGCTATCTATTTTACACGGCCGGCTCCTCGTGCTTGAGCCGGTGGCCCCCCGCGGACAGCGCATGCCCATCGATGGGTTCTTTCGACACCTGGCCTCCGACCAGAGGGAACAGGCCATCGCTATCATTCTTTCGGGTATGGGCAGCGATGGCACCTTGGGGTTGAAGGCCATCAAAGAACACGGTGGGATGGTGATGGCCCAAGATCCCGCCTCGTCGAAGTTCGACAGCATGCCGCGCAGCGCGATCAACACGGGCTTGGTCGATTTCATCGCCGCCGCGGAGGACTTGCCCTCCAAATTGCTCCAGTATCTTGCGAACCCCGCGCTAGGGGACGAGGAGCAAGTCGCCAATGACGAGGAGCCATGGGCGGGAATCGAAAAGGTCTTCGTCCTGTTGCGCGAGCATACCGGAAATGACTTTTCCTACTACAAGAGCAGCACGATTCACCGAAGGATCGAGCGCCGCATGGCCGTCCACCAATTTGTCAGACTGCCCCAGTATGTGAGATTTCTCCAGGAGAATCCCCATGAAGTGGAATTGCTTCAAAAAGAGCTTTTGATCGGGGTGACGCAATTCTTTCGTGATCCGGGCCTCTTCCAGTCACTCCAAGAGAAGATTTTTCCTCGCATCTTGGCGGAGCACGCTACGGATCTTGCCTTGCGAGTGTGGACTCCGGGATGCTCCACCGGCGAGGAAAGCTATTCTCTGGCCATCGTGCTCCAGGAATTCTTCGAGGCCCACAACCTGCACCACCGCAAACAGGTCATCCAGATTTTCGCCACTGATCTCGATCAGGACGCGATTGCTCAAGCGCGGCGAGGCTCATTTAGTGATCGAATCAAAGCCGACGTTTCCCCCGATCGCTTGGCGCGTTTTTTCGTTCCTGATGGCAACGGGTATCAAGTGAAGAAGGAAATTCGCGACTTTCTTGTCTTCGCCCCGCACAACCTTCTTACAGACCCCCCATTTACAAAGATTGATATTCTGTGCTGCCGGAACGTCCTGATTTATCTAAAACCCAATGCGCAACGGCAGCTGATCCCGTTGATGCATTTCGCGCTCAATCCGCGTGGACTCCTGATCCTCGGAACAGCCGAAAGCGCGGGGGGATTTGACCATCTCTTTTCGACAGTCGATAAGAAGTGGAAAGTCTTCCAACGAAAGGAAGTGGCCGATCGGCCTCGCCTTGAATTTCTATCACCCATGATGCCCTACCGGCCTGCAGGCCCCCCGGAACCAGAACCCGAAGAAGCTGAGTCGGACCTTACGTATGCAGCCCAGAGGGCGCTGTTGGATGACTACGGGCCGCCGGCCGTGGTCGTCACCGCTGAGGGCGACATTGTCTACATCAATGGTCGAACAGGAAGTTACCTGGAACCTGCCTCCGGCAAAGTGAATCACAATGTCTTCGCGATGGCTCGCGAGGGTTTGCGCGAAGAACTCGGAGTCGCCCTGCACGGCGCAGGACGGCACATGACGCCGATTACGAACCGCGTAGTTCAGGTGAAATCCAATGGCGGGGTCACGACGATCAACCTCACCGTCAAGCCACTCTCGTTCAGAAAGTCTCCGCGTAGCTTGTTTCTCATCGTGTTTGAGGAGAGGAAGACACTCTGCGGCGAGATGGACCTCCCGCTGGATGCAGAAGCGGCGCTCCCGGTCGCAGCCTCCGAAGCGCACACCGAGCTTCGCCGCACCCGAGAGCGCTTGCAGGCACTCACCCAGCAGATGGAGTCGACCCAAGAGGAGCTCAGGGCCGCCAACGAGGAGCTTCAGTCCAACAACGAGGAATTGCAGAGCACGAATGAAGAACTGAATAGCTCCAAGGAAGAGCTGCAGTCGATCAACGAGGAAATGCAAACGGTCAACGCTGAGCTGCAGACGAAGATCGAGGAGTTGTCGACCGCCAACAACGACATGAAGAACCTTCTCAACGGAATTGAGATGGCCACGATCTTTTTGAATGTCGATCTCGGCATCAAGCGCTTCACTCCGCAATGTTCGAGAATCGTGAATCTCGTGCCGAGCGATATCGGCCGGACCATCAGCGACTTTGCCACCAAGCTGAAGTATTCGGGACTGATCGAGGACGCGCGAAACGTGTTGGACACTCTCGTGCCCAGGGAGCTACAAGTCGAAGCGGCGGACGGTTGTTGGTACAATATGCGTATCCTGCCGTACCGCACGACGGAGAATGTCATTGATGGCGTCGTGATTACGTTTGCCGATATTACGGTCCTCAAGAAGCTAGAACAATCCCTGCTGTTGCAGAAAGAAGAGGCTCAAGATGCGCGCACCTATGCCGAAAACATTGTGGCCACCATCCGGGAGCCTCTGATTGTGCTGGATGAAGCTTTGCGAGTCATTTTCGCCAATCAATGCTTCTTCGATACATTTCAGGTTAACGCCGCCAATACGCAGGGCCAATATTTTTACGAGATTAGCGAGCGGCTTTGGGATATTCCGGCCTTGCGCCGGCTTTTGGAGGATGTGTTACCGCATCAGGGTCAGTTGCGAGACTTCCGGGTGGAGCACGATTTCCCGGTCTGCGGTCACAAGGTTCTTTTGTTGAACGCCCGGCGGATCGAGTCGGAATCCGCACGTGGTGGCATGATTATGCTCGCGATCGAGGACGTGACGGCGTCGGGTAAAGGACGACAGCCAGCCCAGGAATGAACGAGAATGCGCCCCCAGAACCGGAACGCTCGCGAGCCGACGACCTTCGAAGCCTGGCGAAGCAGCGTTTACGTGAGATGGGCGGAGTTCCGGCCGAAGAACTTGGGGAAGTGGACGCCCGCGCCGTGCTCCACGAACTCCAAGTTCACCAGATCGAACTGGAAATGCAGAATGAGGAACTGTTCCGTGCTCAGGCTTCCCTACAAGAACTCTCGGACAACTACCGCGACCTTTTCGACTTCGCGCCGGTCGGTTACTTCCGATTGGACGAACACCACCGCATTCTTGAGGCGAACCTCAGCGGGGCGGCGCTTCTGGGGCTGAACCGGACTCAAGTCATCCACCAGCACTTCGGGAATTTTGTCGAGCCTTCCGCCCGCGCACGGTTCGCGAACTTTGCTGACCAAGCACTCACCACCGATCGCAAGCAATCTTGTGAGGTGGAACTCCGCCGGGCCGGGCAGGTGATCGATGTGGTCCTCGAAGCCATCAGCTCAGACAATCATCAATTTCTCCGTGTCACCGCGTTCGACATCACCGAGCGGAAGCGAATCGCGCAAGAACTGCAGGAGAGCAAGGATCGGTTGCACCGGATGTTTGAAGATGACCTGACTGGGGACTTCATTGCGACGCCGGACGGGCAGATTCTCCTTTGCAATCCAGCTTTCGTTCGAATCTTTGGGTTTCCCAGCCGGGAAGATGCCATGGGGAGCAACGTCGCGACCTTGTACCCCGACCCCGGGGACTTTGCTCATTTCATGCATCTCCTCAGGGAATGCCGAATTCTGGAACGGCACGAGTGCGACCGGCGCCGGTGTGATGGCGCCTTGATCCGTGTGGTCGAGAATGCGGTGGCAAGTTTCGGCGAACACGGGACCTTCGTTCAGTTCCAGGGCTACGTGTATGATGACACTCAGCGCAGAGAGGCAGAGATTCAGCTTGTCGCCACCCTCGAGGAGCTACGTCGAAGCCAGCAAGAATTGCTCAGAAAAGAGCGGATGGCGGTTCTCGGCCTGATGGCTGCAACCGTCGCCCACGAGATCAGGACGCCGCTGACCGTCATGCAGAATTCGGTCTATTTCCTCGAAAGCACTTTGCCGTCGGCCAACGAAACCACGCGCGACGTCCTGGACGAGTTGAAACGCGCGATAGGAAACTCGAATCGCATCATCACCGAGATGCTTGACTATGTAAGGGAGCCGTCTCCGGCCCGGTCTCCGTTTCGGGTTGGCGATGCCATCTCCAGCGCCCTGAAGTTCGTTCCCCTCACGAAGGAAATCTGCTTCGATGGGCTCAGCAGCGAAGCTGCCGCAATCGAAGTTCACGCGAACCGGGATCAAGTGACACGCATTTTCATCAACCTTCTTCAGAATGCGGTGCAAGCCATGCCGAACGGCGGAGAACTAAAGATCGAGATTTGCCGCCAAGAGGATCGGAGCATAGCGATCCGCGTTTGCGACACCGGGTGCGGAATTCCCGAGGAAAACTTGCAGAAGGTTTTTGAACCGCTGTTCTCCACAAAAAACACGGGCATTGGATTGGGGCTGCCCATTGCTCGCCGCTACGCAGAGCTGAATGGAGGCGAACTCACGGTGGAAAGCGGGTCAGGTGGAGGAACAATCTTTCGCCTCCTCCTCACAAGCCCGGCGCAGGCGGCCCAGGGGTCGCTTGATTCCTGATGCCGGGCGGTACGCTGTGCAGGTGGTTCGGACGGGCGAGGTGGTCGACGTGCTTGTGGTGACGGCGGTGGTCCGAACACCACTCGAGAGCGGCTCCCTCGAAAGCGCAGGCACCAAAGATCAAGGTGAATAGCTTGACCGGATTCTTGGCCGTGAAGGCACGATGAGAAAGGAGCCTGTGATAGCCGAGCGTAATGCTCATCATCGTTATGATTAGACAGCAAAAGAACAAAGCCACTTGGAAGCGATCCAAGCCCACCTTTCCTATATACAGCGGCACGCCGATGATCGCGATAAGAAAGGTACTGATAAGAAAGCAGCTGGTGGTCCAGTTAACGCGATAAAACGGAATGCGGAAGCTCATGTCGCCTGAGTATCAGTTTATAGGACATCGTCGGTCACCCGGCCCCAATGTTGAAGCGCCCCCACCGCCCCGACCTTGAAAACCACGCCGCCCAGGGTCAAAACTCAAGCGCAATATCACTTATGTGCGATGGCTCAGCCAAAGATCTCATGCATCCTTACGAAAGTTCCGCACCATGGGAGCGGCTTGGATCTCAGCACGTGGCAAGTTGCGACCTGCGTCAACCCGGCTCATGCAGAATGCCAAGGGGCGTGCCCCCCAAGAGCTATGCGCTATGCAGAAAGACCCTGCACTTTCCCCGACAGAAGACTGGCACGCTTCGTGCGCAGCCCAGAGCTAACAAATGAAACCAGCGCAATTGAAACAGCTCAGTTATCTCTGCTTCATCCTTGGCTTTGCGTCCATCATCGGATCAATCGCCATCTGGTTTCTGGCCGGAGGTCAGGAACCAGAGACCCAGGCTCATGCGGAGCGTTTTGGCATCTTTACCGGACTGTGGGCACCAACGTTCTTCGCTCTCTCGAACAGGCTCGACCGATTCGCCGAAAAGGCAGCCTAGTTCTCGTTGCGATCTTCAAGGCCCCTGCAGCACTCGCGACTCCAGTCTACCGAGGATGGCAGCGGGGCCACCACCACCCGATAGCATGAGGAAAGCCCTGTCGGCTATGTTTTCTTCTCGAAACAATCAGACGGAGGTCAGTTGCTGAGCCCGGAGCTCTTGCACTTCCTCCTCTAGATCCGCCACTCGTGCCTCCATCCGGCTCAGAAGATCCGACGTGGCCCGTAGCCGCTGCGCCGTCAGACGGCCTAGGAACTCGTAGAAGGCGGCGTAAAAGGCCGGATGCTCGTGCTTCGGCTTAATGTCCTGGAGGAATTTCTGGTCCACCGCCAGCAACAGGGTCGGCTTGATCGCGCGCACCGTCGCGGAACGCATCTCGTCCCCCAACGCGGCCAACTCGCCGAAAATGTCCCCGACGTTGTTGAGCACCGCCAATCGCTCGCCCTTTTTGGAAATCTCCACCTCCCCCGAAGTCAGAATGTAAATACGGGAACCGGTTCCGCCTTCTTCGATCACTGCATCGCCCGGCTCGCACTCTAGGATCGAGCTGGAATAGAGGATGTCGTCCAGGTGAGCCCGCTCGAAATGGGCGAGGAACGGAATGCCCTTCAGCCCTTGGGGCACCGCGCCCTCTTCGTGAATGTAAGCAAACTCGCGCATAGGGAAAAACATTACCCCTCCTTGGTCGAAACGAGAAGCCAAAACATTGAAAGCATTCGTGATCGATTTTCGTGAGGCTTAAAAATCAAGTTCTTGATTCATTATCCTGAATCTAGTAAGTTCGAATCGGTTTGGAAACGAAGGACTCACTCCCAAATCCCGCCATGGTGGAGCCCGCTGAGGTCCTCCTCGCGAAATTGCTCGACCCAGAGAGTCCCGCACGGGTCCCTCGCCTCTTCTCCGGCTCCCGGTCGCTCCGCCTATCCGATACCGTGGAACGCGCCATTGGGATTCTTCACCGGCAGCAACCTTCCACCCGGTTTGTCGTCTTCTCCCCAAGCCACCCGGAAGGCGTTTTGGCCGGTTTGGCCGAAGCGATCGAAGCACTTTACCCTGCTTTGACTCGCCGCCGTCTCCGGCAAACCCCGGTGAGTGGCTGGCCCGGCGCCATCCAAAAGGCTCTCATGAACGAGGAACCGCCGATTCGTCGCGTAGCGGTGGTGGATCCGCTCGATGAACTTTGGGACCCCGTCGTCTGCGAACAGGAACGCACCCTCTTCATTCACCAGCTGACCACGATCGCCAACCTCCAGGCCACCTGTGTCCTTCTCGTGCTGGACGCGAACAAACTGGAGCATTGCCAGCGCTCCCGCCTCCTGCAGCCCTCGCTCATCAGCCGATTCCACCTCCGTCTCGGCGGCTCCGCCCCAGTGCCCAAGGTCACGCCCCCTCCGGCGCCGATTCCCGATCTGCTCCCGCTTCAGCCGATCCGGCCACGCAAGACCCGGCCCAATCTGCGCGAGCAACGCTCCACGGACTCGCCCTATCCCGGCACTTCCCCGAGCCCCGCTCCTAGCCCGAGTCCCGCCTAGCTAGCCCGGCCGACCGGCAACTATCCGCGTCCCGGCAGCCAGCCCGCCAGCTCCAGCATCGCCTGCAACGTCGCCGGAGCGTTTCCCTCCAGCCGATTGTTCACATAAAGGAACGACCGCCGCTTCCTTGGCCCTTCCCGCAACAGCCCTGCCCCCGCCTCGCGAGCTTCGGGATTTGTCTCCACCACGCGATCATAGGGCTCGAACGACCCCACCGCTTCGGCGTAGCGCCGCCCCGGTTTGAGCAAAAAACGCGCCGCGAAGAAGTCCGTGGTCGCACTCCCGGGGATCTGCCTTTGCTCCGCCACGGACGGCATGCGCTCCCAATTGTTGAATACGTGGGTCACCCCATGCTTGCGAAGCGTCTCGAAATAAGTGGGATGCAGCAAGTTCGGGTTGCGAATTTCCACTCCGTATTGCCATCCCTGCTTCGGAATCGCTTCAAAAAAGGCGTCGAGCCGTTCCACGAATTCCGCGCCCCTGGAGAACTGTCCGGGATGGAACCGGGAAAACTCGAACATGAGCACTCCGATTTTCTCCCGGATTTCCGCGCAGGGAGCGAGAAAGGCGTTCACGAAGAGATCCGCGTTGAGGAAGTCGGGGTTGTCCTGCCCCGCACGGCTCCCGTGCCGGCTCATGTTTGGGAACCGGCGGATCGTGATATCCTCGGTCACTTTGAAGCTGAAACGGAAATCATCGGGCACCTGTGCCGCCAATCGCTGCAAGAATCGCGGGTCCGGAAACCGGTAATAGCCCGCGTCCACCCCGACCGACTTGAAGACCGTGGCGTATTCCTCCAGACAATGCTCATCGAAGCGCGATTGCGCGACCTTGCCCCTCCAAAGGTAACGCTGCTCATCGTAAACGCTCCCGATCCATCCCGGATACTTCCACGAGGAGGTGCCGATGTACAGGTTTTGCCGGGCCAAGGCCGATGCCGCAGCCGCCATTCTGTCCCGATCGAACAACGGAATCACTTACTTCCGGTGAAATCTCACGCACACTGGGCTGGGTGTCTTGGCTCCAAATCCCGTTGGTTCCAATGCACCGCTCTCCGCGTTGATCTTGAACACCGCGACGTTGTCCGACTTCTGGTTCCCCGCGATGAGGAATCGTCCGTCCGGTGTGATGCCAAACCCACGCGGCACCTCGCCCTGGGTGAAGAAATGACCGGCGACGCTGAGCTTTCCATTCTGCCCGATCCGGAAGGCGGCGATGCTGTTGTGCCCCCGGTTGGAGACGTAGACAAAGTTACCGCTCGGATGCACCAACGTTTCCGCCGTGCTGTTGGGCTTCTCAAAGCCGGCGGGCAAGGTCGACAGCGTCTCGAGGACTTGCAGTTCTCCCGTTTCGGCATTGTAGCTGAGCTGAGTAAGCTCCGAAGTGATCTCCAGGTTGACGTAGGCGAACTTTCCCTTGGGATGAAACGCGAGATGCCGGGGCCCTCCGCCCGCCGGGGTCAGCACGGCGGCGGGATCGTTCGGCACCATCTCGCCGCTTCCGGAATCGAGCCGGAAGATAAAGATCCGGTCCACGCCCAGGTCCGCGACGAAGGCCCGATGCCCGGAAGGATCCGTCATGGCACAGTGAGCATGAGGCCCCTTCTGCCGTTCCGGATTCACGCTGGAACCGCTATGCGGCACGAAGCTGGCCGCCGCCCCCAACGATCCATCGGGCAAAATCGGAAACGAAGCGCTGCTTCCGCCGCTGTAGTTTGCCACCACGGCCACGCCGCCGGAAGGATCTACGCAAACGTGGCAAGGCGCGGCGCCGCGGGTCGATTGCGTCCCCAGCGGCCGGAGCGAACCATCCGCTTCGATCGCGAACGACGTCACCAGCCCGTCGTTCACTTCGGAGACGGCGTAAACCCGGGGCATCATCGGATGAATCGCCAAAAAGGACGGGCTCTGCGCCGGACCCGCTAAAACCGGAGCACTCAGCTCCCCCGTCTCTTCGTTGAGCTCCGCCCGGTAAATGCCCGCTCCCTCGCCCTTGGTGTAGTTGCCAAAATAGACGGTGGTGGAAGCGCTCAACGGTCCAGCAAAAAGAGCGGCGCTGAGCCCGGCAAGGGCGCGGAGGAAAACTCGCATTCTGAAAGCCTAGCGGCTCGGCTTCAAAATCGAAATCGAAAATGACTCAAACCCGCCACGCCCCCCGGTAGATCCGTGTTTTCCACTCCGGGCGGCCGGTTCCACCGGCGAAGTCGTGTCGCGCCGGATCCCACTGGATGTTCTGGCGGTGGTAATACCCGAGATTCAGCAGATGACAGGCGATCGCGGTATGCCCGCCCACCCGCTCGTGCGTGATCGGCTTCTTGCGGCTCCGCACCGCGCCGAGAAAGTCCGGCACGTGCCCGGCACTCTGATACAACCGGACCGAAGCGTTTTTCAGGAACGCATCCGCTGCTTTGTCGAGCTCGGCTTCGAGGCTCTTGGTCTTGTCGTTCCGATCGAGCCGTCCCGCAAAGGGCTTGCCCGCGATCGTGAGCTGAAAGACTCCACGATTCACCTGGACCTCCCCATCCGTCCCGACGAAGTGGACGCCGACTCCCTCACCGTGCACCACAGGGATGTTCCCCTCATAAACCAACGTGCCGCCGGAGGTGCCGTCGCCTGTCTTGGGCGGAATCACCGCCACTGGACCGCTCTCGTCCTTGTCCAAGCCCCACTGGACGATGTCGAGTTGATGCGCGCCCCAATCGGTCACCATGCCTCCGCCAAACTCCTGATAGTTGCGCCACGCCGGGAAGTGCTGATGCACCCCACGCGGGCTCAGAATCGAGTGGTAAGGCCGCTCCGGCGCCGGGCCCAGCCAGAGATCCCAATCGAGCCCCGGCTCCATCGATTCCGCCGGCAGATCGCACGGACGCCCCGGAGGACCAAAGTTCACCGCCACCCGCTTCACCTTGCCGATCACCCCGTTGCGCACCAGCATGGCCGCCGTCCAAAATTCCCGCGAGGACCGTTGCATCGATCCGGTTTGCAGGATCGCCCGGTTCCGCTCCACCGCCTCCATGACCGCCACGGCTTCCCGGATGTTGTGCGTCAGCGGCTTCTCGCAGTAGACGTCCTTCCCGGCATCGAGCGCCGCTACGGTTTGAATTGCGTGCCAGTGATCCGGCGTCGCGATGCACACCGCGTCGATGTCATCCCGGGATGTCACATCGCGAAAGTCGGTGACCGCCGCGCAATTCCGGTTCCCGTAATGAAAATCCACCCGCGCTTTCTCGGCTTCGCGCCGTTGCGCATCCACGTCGCACACCGCGACCACCTGCACGCCCGGATCGGCGAGGAATTTATCGAGCAATCCCCGGCTCTGTTTGCCCATCCCAATAAAAGCCATGGAGATACGGCGTGAGGGAGCGGAGACGGCGGATCGAAGGCCGGAGGGCAAAATCAAGGGGGCCGCCACCGCAGCGACGCCTGCCTGGAGGAAGCGGCGGCGGTTGGACATCGGGGTTGTTGGGGTCATCGGTCACAATCTGGACACGATGCCCGCCGATGCAACGGGCAAAGGATGCGTCAGGCTTCCGCAAAGGCCCCGTCCGGAACGGAATCCCCAGGGAACTCCGCCGTCAAGCCCCACTCCTGGGTGGCCAACACCGCTTGCTCGGTCCGCTCAAACAGTAGAAAGTGAAGCCCCTCCGCCGCAATCTCGCGCCCGATCCGCTCCACATCCATCAGCCGAAGCCGCAAAAAGGGAGTCACGTTGCGAATCATCACCCCCACGACCCGGTCCGGATGCCGCTGCGCCACCTCACGGTAAATCTCCGGATCCTTCTGACCGCTGTCGCCAATCAGTAAAAACTTCTGCGCCGGAAAAGCCTGCAACAGCTGCTCGATCGATTCCAGCTTGTGGCTGCGATGGTCCCGGAACGTCAGACGGCCCCGCTCAAACCCGTGATCTCGCAAAAACATCGGCCCCAACGGGATGCCGTTGACGACGAGAAACTCCTCCAGGAAGTCGTAGAGATTCCAAGGGCTGCTGGAGACGTAAAACAAAGGATTCTCTTCGTGCCCGGATCTCCCGATCCGGAGCTGATGATACCAATCGTTCACCCCGGCAAACGGCTTGCGCGTGTGCGCGTTGCCAAACAAGGTCAAAGCCGTCATTCGCATCGCCTTGTTCGCCATCGTCAACAGCACCGTGTCGTCGATATCGCTGACCACGACGAACCGGCTGCGCGCGCTGCGGCCGAAGATTCGAGCCTTGGTCTCAAATGGTTGGCGCATCCGCGGTTCCGCCGTACGGATGATCACTTCCAACGGATCGTCCGCACCACAGGGGAGCCGCTCAAAGAAGAACCCCTCGTGATCGGTCGTCACCGCCTTGATTTGGCCCTCCCACTCGAGCTCCAGCCGCGCATGGGGAATTTCCGCGCTCAGAAATCGCTTGAGCATATTCCCGAAATTCCGCATCCAGCCGTGATTCCGGCAGCCGCCCTCAATGTCTTTGCCCACCAGCACCCGCCCCCGGACAAATACCTGCGACTCGTTGCGAAATCCTGGATAAACCACGATTTGCAACTGATTGATGCGGTAACGCCGCCGAAGTCTTGCCTTCAGAGAGTCCACCAAATGCTCCGTCGAGCCCAGCATTCCCCCACACTTGGCAGATCCAGCGCAGGATGCAACGATGGTTCCGTCAGCATTTCGCCATGTGCGGTTCCCGTCCCGTCTTCGTCCAAACGATCGCCATGATCTTCCAAGCCCACTCTAATACCATCTGCGGAGCCCTTCTCCTGTTTCTAGGCCTATTGTCCGCGCCCGCCCAGACCCAGACCCAGACCCAGACCCAGACCCAGACCCAGCCCTCGGCCCTTGGTTCCTGGGAATTCGACGACGCCCGCCGTCAATCCTACATCGACTCCGTCAAAGCGGGCCAACGCGGCGGAAGCATGCCGGAGATCGCGATCCAAATGGGCTTGGCAAAATTTGAAAACACCACCTTCACGTTCGGCGTCGATGCCCGTGGCCCGCACCTCATCCGGACGGATAAAACCACTGGCGAAGCCGTGCGCAAGCCCATCACGATCCGGCGGGACGGCGAAGATCTCCTTTTTACCGAGGAAGACAGCGGCAACGTCTCCCGCCTCCGCCTCGTCGATCCAGATCACCTCCTCCTCATCGAAGAAGCGCGAAAGATCGCCATCCCGTTGAAGCGGGGGTAGTTGGCGGTGATTGCTTCAACTGGGAGCTCGGAACTTGAAGCACCCGGTTACCCCATTTTGGCCACGCAACCATCAACCCTCAACGATCAACTGCGCGTCAGCGCCACCATGCCCCAAGATTGGCGCCTGGGACGACCACGAAGGACCGGAAGAGCACGCCGAGATTCCGGTCCCATGAGATGCCAACCCAAGTCTAGCGGAGCACGGTAGTGTTGGACTTCACTGGTCCAGAGGGTTGTCGAATTTCCCCCTGCAGAACCACGCTTGAAAGCCCAGGTCCGCTTCCAGGTTCAACCTGAGCCAGCCCGCATCTGGTTCACGGTTCAGCTTGGTCACTGGCGGACTGCTTCTTCACACCAGAATCCCCATCAGGCACTTTTCCCGTCTTCACCACCTGTCGCATCAGATCCAATTGATCAACCGGCAAGGCTTTCCGAATCACGGTGACGCCAAGCATGTCGTGACTCGGGCACGGAACCCATCCGCCGCCGAACCAGACCCACGGACTGTAAGGTAATCGCTGGCCCGGATCGGTGCGTTGCGTGGTCAACCCCAAGGAGAACACATAGAAGAGGTAGCGCTCTCCCTGTTCCTTCCAGAGGACTTCGACGACGTATTCCACCGAATCTTGGTACCACCGCCGGTAGTCGGGATCGGAGTCGAGCCGTTTCCGCAGATCGGCGTACTCTTCGTCCGTTCTGCGCTTCGGCAGTGCATGAAGAAGTTGCGCGATCTGCGCACCTTCCTCGGACGACTTCGTGTCCGACCAGTCTGTGGCAAGACGCATCACTCGATATTTGCGACCGAACAATTCCTCGTGCTCCTTCGCCAACGGCGGCGCCTTGTATCCAAGTTGGACCGGCGGATCAAACTCCGTGAGACGGACGACGAAGGTGTTTCCGCCGACCTGCACCCGCGTTCCACGAGGCTGGGCGAGAAAGGCGAGGCCTGCGCTGGACAGCAGCAAGGCGCAAAGGAGCAGGATGGTTGGGAGTCGACTCATCGTTTCGAACACCTCGTCCAGATCAGACGCACGGACTCACGTTCTCGAGAGAAATGATCGCAATTCACCGATCTTCGCGTGGGGAATGCTCCGAAGAATCACGTCTTTCACAGGGTCCCGGCCACAGGCCCTCCAATGCTTCCCGTCTCGAACGTAGACACTGCATGGAACCCCGTGGGGCCATGTGGAACGTCCGGAATTTAGCCCATATGCGCCACAGACCAAAAGATATGTCCTCGGGTTGCTTTTCTGGCGGACCTCCAGAGCATATTCAATGGTTTTTTGGTTGTATGTGATGAGTTCCGGGTTGGCGGCGAGCTTTGCTTTCCACTAGATCAACTCCTGCGCAAGGTTGTCGATGTCGTCTACGCTGGCCAACGCACGGGCTTCTTCCAAGCTCAATTCCGTCCAATCGAGAGCTTTGTCGACAGACGCCAGCAAACGTCGATGGCGCCAAGGCAGCGGTGGCGCCTGCATCCCAATCTGCACGGGCGGATCGTATTCGGTCAAACGAACCCAAAAGCGTTGCCCATCCACTTCCAACCATTGCCAACGATCCTGGAGCAAAATTGCCACCGCGAGCGCAATCCCTACGAGGGAGATTCCGATGGCTCGTTTGTTCCGCATGGGATTCTCGATCTAAAGCTATCTCACCGCCAGAGAAGGCAACCAATTGATTGAGTGACGAAGCATTTCGTTTTACCGGACAAGCTGCCGTAGTTCTTCGATCTTTGCGATCGGTAAGTCCCGAGCGACTTGCCGCGGCACGGGATCTTTGGCGCACGATCTCCAACGTCCATCATGTCGCTCCCAGAAGGAACATGGCAGTCCGTGAGGACTATCGGATGGTCCAGCATTGAGACCGTTCTGCCCACATACCAAGAGATACCTCGTTGGGTTCTGAGCAACTTTCACCTCAATCACGTATTCGACGGTACACTGAAAGAAGGTCAAAGATTCAGGACTAGATTTCAATCTCTCCCGCCAGGCCACAATCTCCTCCGCGATGCGTTCGGGGCGATCGGTTAGCAATCGCGCCTCCTCTACATCCAAATCAATAAAGTTAAGCGCCTTCTGCACATCCCTGAGCAACGCCTTGTGTCGCCAGGGAACCGGGGGCGCCTTCATGCCGACGTGTACTGGAGGGTGAAACTCGGTCAGCCGCACCCAGTAGCGGTTCCCGTTGACCTCCACCCATTGACCTCGCGCGGACTGGGTTATGGCGCACAGCGCGACGAACACCAAGACCGAGAGAACCGTTAAGACAATCTTGCGTCGAGTCATTGTCGTCATGAAATCATTTGTTGTTATCGAAGCGGCTTAGGCCAGACCAACCGCTTTGCAAATGTGAAGTTTGCAACCCCAAACCACTCTTTCTCGCCTTTGGCGACTTCAGATTTAAACGGTCCTAACTCGTAATATATCTCAAAGGTTCCAGTCAGAGGCTTCGCACTGAAGCTTGGCGTCACGAATAGACCAGGTTGCTCCCACGAGGCAGCCCAAGAACCGGTGGCAGTCGTGGCGGCCTCTCCCTCGATGCCAATCACTTTGGCGCCATCCGGCAATCCAAGATATCCTCCCAAATGCACACTAAAACCCGCTTCAACAGCTCCAGTAACAGTGAGATCACCCGGCTGCGCCTTTGATTCATCACATGTGCCAGTGCCCGTAATTGACGCTTTCTTCAAGTCAATGCCACCTCCTACTTCGATAAACACACCTGGTACATTCGTAGGAATGGTCGTCTCAACTTCAAGATTCCCTATAGAACCACTTATCGAACCCTCCACCTCGACCTTCGAGCCAACCCTTGATCCGTCGTTATACAGATCAACCGTATCAAAGTCTATATCCACAGTTCCCTCAAGGGCAAATCCCCCCGTTCTGCTCACCTTACTAATGAGCCCGTTTAGTTTGTCTTTGACTTCTTTAAACGAAGCCGTGTCGGCTTCCAGTCCGAAGTGCCCTTTGTCAGGTTCTACAATTACAATCTGCACCGAGCCCGCTCCGCCGCTTGCCGTCGCCGTGGCCGTGGCCGTTGAGCTGCCGGTCCAATTCCCCGAAAGAGAACCTGCCGTACCATTCACCCCGTTGCCCGTCCATGTGGGTTCGCCCTCTTGTCTAGTGCCCTGCGCCTTGGCTTGCAAGGAAGCGGCTGCATTGCCGGTGGTTGGGCGAACAATCTTCAAAACCGTAGAACTCTTGCGGACTCCAGCAGTCCCACCGGTTTGCGTGGCTTCCACGGAAGTAATCCGATAAGGTTCCGGTTCCTCCGGCTGTTCCGGTTCTTCCTCCTCCTCACGCCCGCCGCCCTCGGGTTCGTCATCCGTCCAGTCTTTGGGATCCGTCCCATGTGTAAATTCATATCCATCGTCCCTTCCACCGCCATCCGTGTCGGGATTACTGGGATCGCTTCCGAAGTTCTCTTCCTCCTCGCGGGTGAGGCCATCCCGGTCAAAATCGGTGTTTCCGTCATTCGGCGCCTCCTGGGGTGGTGGGTCGCTGGGTCCTGGACCTGGCCCTGGATTTTCGGTCTGCTCTGGAGCTGGAGCCTGTTCCGGCGTTGGCTCCACCGGGGCGGTGGTCGTGGTAGACAGGCCCTCGTAATTTACCGTCACGCTCACCCCGAAGGCAGCATCGGCCGCGTAGCTAACCCGCACCTTTCCTTCGCTGTCAGCCTGAGTCGCCAATGGCGTCAGGGAGCCATTCCCGCCCGCAAGGGCCACCGTCACGGCGGCGCCAATCGCGGGGGTGGCGCTTTCATTCCGGGTTTGCCGCTCCGCCCCGCGCGTCCAAACTTCCCAGACGGACCGATGCACGCTCAACACGAATGTATCAGCCTGATGCGGGTCGGGCTCGACGTTGATTCCGAGCGATCTCTCTTCGTACTGATAGGCCCAACCTGCGTTTGGATCTTCATCTGGAGGATTGGTGGGACTCGCTTCCCCTCCCTGGCTCGTCCCTGAATCATTTGTTTGACCCGCCCCTTGGTCACTTCCCTGGTCACTTGTTTGCCCAGAAGCTGGATCATCGCTCATGCCGGGCGCTCTGGAAAAATCGGCCGCTCCAGAAGAGGTGGTCCCGAGGTAGGAAACGCTGGCGGTGAGCCGGTTCGCTCCTGTGCCACTCCGAAAGATCACAGGCAAATGACCAGTGGAATTCGTCACACGGCTCCAACTTCCCGTATAGTGAAAATTCACGTCGGCACTTCCGCCGCCCGGGCCCTCCACGGATAAGTCAACCTGAGCATTGATCGCCGGACCGGACGCGTAGGAGCGAAGTTCTTCACGCGGGTTGTCCTCCGTGTGGAAGTTACTCCGCCAGATCTCCCAAGAATTGTAGGTAATGTCCACGGAAACAGGGATTTCTGAATACGGCATCTCAAAAACACCCCCGGGGTAGCGCCAATTGATGGACTCTGGGACGACATTCACGAGAATCTCGGCTTCATTCCGATGCCAAGTCCAGGTTTCCACCGGTGGTTCTACCGGTGGCGTGAAGGTCAGCGGCATCCCAGCCTCAAAATCTTCCACCCAGAGCCGCACCCGAGTCACGTCAGATCCCATCTCAAACAAAACCGAGAACGTGGCGTCAACCGCCAACGGAAAGTCTCGACCGCCCAATGCGTTTTCCGGGCCAGAGCGAAACACGCCCGATCCGTATTCCACGCTCAGCCGCAGCGGACGCCAGGAAGCAGGTTGGGACGCTGCATTCCGGTTCTCCAAGGTCATCCCCCCATCCGGCGACCAAACTTCCCAGCTGTCCAATACTACGGACCCGCTAATCATCCGGTGCTCTCCGTGGGACACATCTGAGAGCGATCCGCCGGTTTCGGATACAATTACACGGTATGCACTTTCGGTTCTCAAAAGTTCCCAGACAGGTGCTTCAGCGGCTTCAGCGCCGCCCACTTCAGCTGGAGTGAAGTCGAAGTAGAACTCCTCACCGGATCCCTGCTCGCCAACCCGCAACCTAGTGGCAACCGAGCCCATGTTAAACTGGAAGGAGAAGTACCCATTTGACGCCCAGATTCCGGAACTCACCGAACCATCACCTTCCACAATGGCCGCCGAAACTGCGCCGCCATACGGATGTGATCCCACGTATCGATAATCGGTGTTGCCGTACGATCCCGTAAAAACATCCCATCGATCCACCTGGGCATTGCCACTGATCGTGCGAGCTTCTGAAGTCAGAAGTCCGTCCAGTCCACCACCACTGACGGTAACGCCGGAAAGAGTGACTTTCTCTTGCATTCCCGCGTAAGACCAGGTCTCCTCTGCCACTGTGTTCGATGAGGAATCCGTTGTCCCTGTATTCCACGAGGAATCCGTTGTCCCTGTATTCCACGAGGAATCCGTTGTTCCTGAATTCCACGAAGAATCCGTTGTTCCTGAGTTCCACGAAGAATCCGTTGTTCCTGAGTTCCACGAGGAATCCGTTGTTCCTGAGTTCCACGAGGAATCCGTTGTCCCTGAATTCCACGAAGAGTCCGTTGTCCCTGAATTCCACGAAGGATCTGTTGTCCCAGCGTACGAACTCTCGGCGGACTCCGCCTGAAATGTAGCAGTGGCAGTGGCGCCCCCGAAGGTCACCGAGGCCGTCACCAGGGATTGGTGATAGCCTCCGGTGAACCACGCGTCCACGTATCCCAAGCTATCTGTGGTTGAGGCGCCGGTGATCGATCCATCTCCGGCATCAACGCTCCAACTTACAGAGGCTTCCGAAGCCCCCGCTTCGGAATAGCCTTCGATCCTCACATTTCCCAGATTACTGGTCCAGACCTCCCACGACGCTGAAACCACGGCAAGGCGCAGTGTCCGGGAATTCGCTGCCGGAATTGGAGACGCATCTCCGGAAAGGAAGGCCGACAAGGTTCCTTCCGTCCGATCATACGTCCAGATTTCCTCCGGCGTGTCTGATTGAATCGTAAGGGTGAGTTGGGAGGTGGCGACGGTATCCGTGGAGGCTTGAATGCTAGCAATGATTTCCGAGGTTCCAGGAGCCTGCGCCGTAAAGGTTGCCCTCACGATCCCGGCCTCATTCGTATAGGCTGTCTCACCCGTGGAGAGAAAACCGTTTCCCGTCACCTGAAACGTAACGGAAGCACCCGCAACCGGAACGGCTGAATGCATGCGGTGTTCGGAGTCGCCTACGGCATTCGTCCAGACCTCCCAACGCCGCTCGGTGACAACGGCCTCCACATTACGCGTTTCCCCTGGCAGCATTGGCGTGGGTCCCTGGATCGTCCCAAGAGTGACTTCCCGGACGCTTTCCACACGATCAAACGAAAACTCATATGGGTTTGTGAAAGACAATGATTCGGAGAGATTCTGTCCATTCACTGAAGCGGACGCGGTAAGCGTCGAGTAACTATTTCCGGCGGTGAACTCCCCAACAACGCGCCCAGTCTGGTCGGTATAAGCTCCGTTCTCCAGGCTGAAGGTTGCCCCCGTATTTGGGGTTCGACTGAAGGTTACGTAAACCTCCGGAACGGGGACTAAGTTTTCATTGCGCAGCTCCACGCCCCCATCGCCATCGGTCCATACCTCCCAACGTCGCTGGCTTACGAGGCATTCTACCTCACAGGTCGTGCCGGGAGAAAGCGCCGTCTGCCCTCCCACGGCGCGGAAAACCATTCTCGACACAGGGTCTGCTTCCTCGTGGCTAAACTGAAACTCAGCACCGTCGGCTCGCAGCCCTAGACAACTCACAACTAGAATGCATGCAATCAGCGGTGCCGACCACCCATGCGCAAGCCCTCCGTCTCTCCGTCTCTCCGTCTCTCCGTCTCTCCGTCTCTCGACGAGTCGGTGGCCTGGCGAGGCACACTCGGGTGAGATCAATTCTGGGTGACGGCATCGGCCAAATGGCCGCAACAACATCAAGAAGGAAGTGTTCATGGAAGTGGAAATCTCTCTGGCACCACGACTCCTAGAGGGCAGCTAGTGCTTGAGGGAAGAAAAAAGTAACACTCTCCCAAAAAAAGTTTCAAAGCCGTGTCTGCATGTGCTCATTCGAGCAAGCACGCTCTTTTTTTGTGATGGCCAACGGGGCCGGGAAAACGGGGAGAGTATTGGCGGAACAACGCCTGCTTGAAAGGGCGCTGCGCAAGGGGCACCGCTTGCCTGACTGATCCGCGGCGGAGCCAGGCAGCGGTTCGCGACCCGATAGGTTGGAGCTTTGAGCGGACCGTAAATTGTAATTGAAGCAATTCGGACCACAGGTCCAATTGACCATCCGCCCCGCCAACGTTCGTGGCGTTTGGACCTTCAGCCCCGCAGGCGCCAGCGCAACGGCAGCAGCCCGGAAACACCCTCACATGATCGAACTCGATCTCCTCACCACCCACGCCGATCGCGCCTATCCGGTTTTGGCCAGCCTGGTCACTCCGCGCCCGATCGCTTGGGTGACCACGCTGAACGAGGACGGAACCGTCAATGCCGCCCCCTTCTCCTTTTTCAACGTCTTCGGCGACGATCCACCGCTGGTGATTTTCGCCCCTGGAGATCGCGACGACGGCACCGCCAAGGACACGGCGCGCAACTGCGCCCGCACCGGCGAATTCGTCGTCAATGTCGTCGATGACGCCCTGGCCGAAGTCATGGTGCGCACCTCGGCGTCCCTCCCCTACGGCATCAGTGAAACGGAACGCGAAGCACTCGAGACCGCCGCTTCGGCCTCCATCGCGCCCCCAAGAATCGCCGCCGCGCCAGCCGCCTTGGAGTGCCGGGTCCATGAGATCCAACGCATCGGCGGCAACCGCCTCGTGCTCGGGATCGTCCATCGGGTCCAAATCCGGGAAGAGTATTGGGACGCCACGACGCTGCGGGTTCAGTCCAGCCGCTTGCACCCGCTCGGTCGGATGGCGGTGCCGAATTGGTACTGCCGGACGCACGAGCTCTTTGAGATTCTGCGGCCAGCCTGATTCCGCGATTTGACCCGGTGCCCAGTTTGGCGTCCGCTAGCTCCACGTCTCATGATCCGCCGTCGTTTCCCCTTGTTCCTCGGTCTAGCCTTCCTCGGGTGCAGTGGCGCGCTGGCGGTGGCGCAACCTGCGTCCGTCCCGCCCAATGTCATCGTGATCGTCATCGATGATCTCGGCGCCGGCGAACTCTCCTGCCAAAGTCCAGATACCGATGCGCCCACGCCAAACTTGGATGCCATCGCCGCCGCCGGAGTTCGCTTTACGGACGGATACGTGACCGCGCCCTTCTGCGCCGCTTCCCGGGCCGGCCTGCTCACCGGGCGCTACCAAACCCGCTTTGGCTTTGAGTTCAATCCCATCGGCGCCGTCAATGAGGAACCCGGGATCGGCCTGCCGGTGGCGGAACGGACGTTAGCGGATGTCCTGCGCGACGAACGCGGCTACACCACGGCCTTGATCGGCAAATGGCACCTCGGTGGGACGGCCCCGTTTCATCCGCAACGCCGCGGCTTCGATGAGTTCTTCGGCTTTCTGCATGAAGGACACTTCTTCTTCTCCGATCCCCCGCCCTACGGCAGTCCCGGCGCCATCACCTGGCTGCGCCGCAAAACCCTGCCGAACGGTGGCCAAGGCCGCTGGGTCTCTCCCGATGGACGGCTCTTCTACAGCTCCCATCTGGGCCGCAACGAACCGGACTACGATGCCGACAATCCCATCCTCCGTTCCAGTCAGCCGGTCGCTGAGACCGCCAATCTCACCGGCGCCTTCACCCGGGAAGCGATCGCGTTCGTCGAACGCAACCAAGACCGGCCGTTCTTTCTCTTCCTCGCCTACAACGCCGTCCACAGCCCGATGCAAGGCGCCGAAGCCTACTGGGAGCGCTTTTCTGCCATCGAAGATCCGCATCGACGCCTCTTCGCCGCCATGCTGGCGCAGCTGGACGATGCCATCGGTCAGCTCCATCAGGCCTTGCGGGAACGCCGCTTGGAGGAGAACACCTTGCTCTTCGTCCTCAGCGACAACGGGGGACCAACGAAGGAACTGACCAGCCGGAACGGTCCGTTGCGCGGGGAGAAAGGGAGTCTTTGGGAGGGTGGCATCCGCGTTCCCTTCTTCGTCCGCTGGCCCGCCAAACTCCCCGCCGGATCGGTCTACCGCCAGCCCGTCTCCTCCCTGGACATCTTCGCCACCGCTTCCGCCGCCAACGGCCTGACGCCGAAAGGAGACGGGATCGATCTCCTTCCCTACCTCAGCGGAGCGAACTCCGCCGCCCCGCACCCGGAGCTCTACTGGAGAGTCGGCCACCAAGCCGCGTTGCGATCCGGTCCCTGGAAACTCCTCCGCCCGCCCGGCGCCAAATCGTCCGGAGAGGTTCCCTGGCAGCTCTATCGCTTGGATCAAGACCCCGGCGAAGCCAGCGACCTGGCCCCCGAAGAACCCGAAACCGTCTCCCGCCTCGCCGCCCGCTGGACGGAGCTGAACGGAGAGATGATCCCTCCGCTCTGGCGTTGAGGATCGGTTGGGGGCCTTCGTGCTCGTGCTCGCGATTCAGGCCGAATTTGCCGATTCTTGTCCCGAAGACCTCATACGCAGTCGTCTCGCGGAACCCCGCACTGAGTCAGCGCTGGCCGCAACGTGGATCCTTTGATCGTCCGGTGGCCAGGCAGGGTCAGCGGGGTTCCGCAATCTTCTACCTCTACACCTTCACCTACCTCGATTGAGGTGCGCGCGGGATCTTCAGTCAATCGGCGGGATCGAGGCCCGGATCTGGTCAAGCAGCGTCCGGGTTCCGTGCTCGGCGGTCCAGCGGTGGATGTAGTTCCAGTCCAGCGCGGCATCGCCCTGCACGGCGGTTACATCCCGTACATCCTCGTAGTCCTTTCCGCGTTTGGCCCGCTCCGCCCACCGGAGCTTGGTGACGATGACATCTTCGGCAGACGGCAGCCACACCTCCCGCCCGATGAGTTCGTCCAACACGCGAACGCGTCGCGAAAAGCGCGATTGGTCGTGGGCGTCCCCGCTCAGGTGAAAAATCTCGATTTCGAACGGAAGACCGGCGGCACGCGCCTTGTCGCGAAAGGTGCCGGTGACCGTCTCAAATGAAGGTTTCGGGTCGAAAATGAAATCCGGCCAACTCCCGCTCCAAAGCTCCGATTTGCGTGCCAATGACGGCCACGAAGTCGGCATCCTTGGTCGATCGCGGAATCCCGTAAAAATTTGAAGAGAATGATCCGGCAAGAAGATACTCCACTCCCACCCGCTCCATGGCCTCAATCATCCTTGCTGCTGCTTGGTTGCCGTTGGCGATCATTGCCGGGTAGCAGAAGAGTAGATTGAGTGCTCGTGAACCCGGCGAAGCCTGTCCAGCCGCTCAAGAAGTATGCGCTCTACGTCGGCGGGACCGGCCTCGGGAAACTGATGGCGAATGCCCATGCGCATCCGTACGCACGCTTCTTCGAACAATTCAGGTCCCCAGCCCATCTTTTGCGAAGAGGGGGCGTTCCGAGCGCGCTTGACGCGCTCGGCATAAATCGCGTCGGCCAGAGGCTGGATGAGGGCGTCCATCGTGACGCAGCATAATTTCGAACCCGGATTCCGCAAACCTCAATTCCCCCCCCATGAACCACTGCCACTTTCTTTCGTCCTTCTCCTGAGCGGTTTGATCCAACTCGGGCACGATCAGGACTCTACGGGAGTGGCCGTCGTAAGCAAACTCCGTTCTCCAGCTGCCCTCCACGGGGACTTTGTCGCTTTGGATCGCGATGAGGCGGTTCAGGCTGTCCCATTGGTCGAACCGGGTCGCGCCGCTGGGCGCACGCGGTGGCTTATCACCGGTGCACTCTGCCGTCACAGCAGGATCTTTGATGATTGGATATCGTATGCAAACCAGTAAGGTAGGTCCAAGTCAGGCAATAGAACCTCAAACAGCGAATTGTTCATCAAGTATCCCTTAGTCGGCAATCGGATCAACGGCCCGAAACTGGCGACCGCAGGCGGAATCGGTATCGAAATGCGATTTATACACCATTGAAGCGGCTCCTCGATTGTAATCTCGAAGAGGTCTCGCCCATTGAGTAACGTAGGGATCAGCCTAGTGTATTGATGCTGAGGCACGCCGTTCTCCGTTGATGAATTGTAGAGACAGCCCTGCATCAAGGCCGCTGGCAAACGGAATCAAGTGACTCCAATCCGCTCCGAAGGAATCCCATCCGGCGACTGGAGAGTTCGGTCCATACCCATACAAATTCAACCCACCCGCCTCCGTCCGCGTGATCCGGTTCCCTGCGTCATCGTATCCGTAAGAATCCTTACGTAATGGCCCGTGCGCCGGGGTCTCGGTAAAGCCGGTGAGCTGGTTGAGGCTGTTGTAGAGGGAGACGGTGGTGGCGGCCTTGGGCCCGCTGCGGACCTGCCTGCGGGGAGCTCTCGCCTCCAGCCGCAGCGAATCAGCGATTGACTCAGGCTTCCCCGAGGGCTTATTGCTCCGGTGTTCCGATGACCGAAGAATTGCAAGTCCTGCGAGACATCGCAAACCGGTTGGAAACAGCAAGCATTGACTATATGCTGACCGGTTCGGTCGCGCTCAATTGCTACGCTCAACCGAGAATGACCCGCGACATTGATTTGGTGGTCGCTTTTCATCTCAAGGACGTGGCCCGGATTGAGGATGTCCTTGGGCCGGAATACTATGTCTCCGCGGACGCAGCCCAGGAGGCGGTGATGCATCAGTCGAGTTTCAACGCGATTCATCAGGCTACCTTGCTCAAGCTGGACTTCATGATTCGGAAGAGAGAGGAATTCCGCCTCCTTGAGTTCACCCGCCGGGTGCGCTTCCAGCTGGAAGGGTTTGAAGTTTGGGTGGTGAGCAAGGAGGACTTGATTCTCTCAAAACTGGACTGGGCCAGGGATTCACTTTCCACGCGGCAAATCGCTGACGTGGAAAACCTGATTGCCACCGGCTGTGACCTTGAGTATGTGAAAGCATGGTCAGCAAAATTGAACCTGACAGATATGCTGACACGGGTTTTGCCGTGAGCGACACCCCGCCGGAGGTGAACGCGATGCTGTTCGCCGCCATGATGCGCAAAACGCCCGGGGAGCGTCTTCTCATGGGCTTCGATTTGAGCGCCACCGCCCGCGCTATGATTTGGAGTTCGATCCCGGCAAACCTCCCCGAAGCAGAGCGCCGCCGCGCTTTTTTCCTCCGCTATTACGGGCAGCCCTTGCCGTGGTAGCCGCCCGCGACTCTCCGGCCATCTCGCTTGCCCCGTAAAGGCGCCGGTGCCGTGGTTTGGGCGTCCACGTCGCCCCGGCTGTTGTAGAGATTGTAGCTCGGCGCTGCGTCCGCGCCCCGGACCGAGTAAACGAGGCCACCCACGCCTCCGGCCATCCCGGATCCCCGGATGTGCTCGACCTCCGGTTGCCCTTTGCGGGCGCCGTTGTCTTCCCGCCCGTCTTCCTGCACGCTCAAGCCGCCCAGGAAGACGACGGTACTGGCTTCCCCGCCTTCAATCCGGCCGACTCGCCGGTTCCGGTAGACGTAGACGTAGGCGTAGCTGGAATCTCGTCGGCGGCTGAACGTCGCCTCCGCCCGGGCCGCCGCCGCCGGTCAGCGGAGCAGAACACCGAAGCGGTGCGAGGGACGCCCCGATCGGCGGCTTCTCTGGGGGGAACGAGTGGACGCAGGGACTTGACCGTTTTGCTTCGCTCAGCGAACCTGGAATCGTGAGTTTCATCGAATCCAAGCCCAATGTAATGATGGGGAAACCGGTGATCTCCGGCACCCGAATCACCGTCGAATCGATCCTGGAACGGCTCGCCGCTGGGGAATCCATCGATCAGATTCTCGCCGAGCAGCCACGCTTGACTCGCGAGTCGGTTCTCGCGGCCATCGACTTTGCCGCGAAGGCCCTTCGCGCCGACGTCGTTTATCCGGCCCCGGAACATGCGGCATGAGAGTTGTCGCTGATGAGAACCTGGATGTTTCGCTGATTCTAGCCCTGAGGAGCGCGGGACAATCCCTTCTCCGGGGAATACAGTGATCGTCGTGACCACGCTGGCCGTTGAACTGGATCGCACCCTGCAATCGCTGGATTCCGATACCGCATCGCGACTGGAGACACTGGTGCGTGATGCCATCGAACTGGTCCGGCCATCCGTGCCGGAAGTTGGGGCGCAACCGAGCGTTGACCGGGAGCAGTGGGTTCGGCGTCTGGACCAACTGAGAGATTCGATCGGAACCGGAAAGACCGGCCCGACGACGGAGCAGATTCTTGACGAGCTTCGCGGAGAGGGCAGAGAGTGAGCTACTGGGATACTTCCTGCCTTGTAAAGCTTTACACCCCGGAACCAGATTCACTTCTCTTTCGCAATAAACTGCGGCAGCCCATCCGATGCGTAACCACAGAAGTGGCGCTGCTGGAGTTCTGGGCGACGGTACGGCGAAAAGAAGCGGCGGGGGTACTGGAAATTGGCGAAGCGGCAAAGGTTCAGTCGGCTTTCGAAGGCGATGTTTCCGCTGGACTCATTGAGGTGGTGCAGAGCAGCGGCGCTCTGCACCTCCAGTTTAACAGAACCGTCGATCGATGCTACGCCAGAGCTTGTCCGATCTGGCTTCGAACCAACGACGCGCTGCACCTTGCAGCCGCGCGGCTTGAAAATGTCGCCGAAATCGTGGCCACCGACCGGCGGCTTCGAGACGCGGCCCAGTTCTTAGGCTTTCAAGCTTTCCCGCCGCCTCCGTAACGCTCGCGGTTCAGGGCGGACTCTCTGGTCGTCGTGCCAAATGCCTCATACGCCGTTTGCCTGGTGAGCGTGGGGTTCTGGGGAGAGCCAATTCTTGGCCACGACTTGGAAGGCCGCCATTGCTCCATCGTAGAAGCTCTACAAGCGAGCCTTGAAGCGGGCCTCCGCCCGGGCCGCCGCCGCCGGACTCAAGGTCACGCCGCCGGCTTGCTGCGGGCTGACCGTGATCTGGACGGTGGCGTCCCGGGTTTGACTCAGGCCGGTGAGGCGATGTTGAGTCACTGTGCCCGTTGGAGCGCTTCTACTGCGGTTGAAATCGTCGGAAATGCCGTGAATCTATTCTCGAAATCCCGCAAGCATCGGGTTAGACTGCCACCGTGAAGCTTATGATCACCTTGGATCGGGACGAAGACGGGATTTGGATCGCCGAATGCCCAAGCATCCCGGGTTGCGTCAGCCAAGGATCCACTCGCGACGAGGCGGCAGCCAACATAAAGGACGCCATCGTCGCCTGTTTAGAAGTACGTGCCGAGCAAGGCATTCCACTGACGGTTGAAAGCAGAATGATCGAGGTCCCCATTTCGGCCTGAGGAGTGCAGGAGAAGGGATGGCCCCCCCCCTTCCAGTGCTAAGCGGACAGGAGGTGCGCCGCGCGTTCGAGAGGGATGGATGGCTATGCGTCCGTCAGAAGGGCAGTCACATGATTCTGACTAGGGCCAATAGTATGGCCACCCTTTCCGTGCCCGATCATAAGGAAGTTGCGCGGGGAACGCTGCGCAGCCTCATCAAAGCCGCAGGACTCACTCAGGAGCAATTTCTGGATCTGCTTGATTGATGGTTTGCGCGACCACGTCCCACGTCTCCACGGCTGTTGTAAGGGTTGTAACCAGGTTTCGCGTCTCGAACGGAAGAAACCAAACCACCAACGCCCCAGCCATCCCAGATCCCGGATGTGCTCGACCTGGTTGCGCCTTCCGGGCGCCGTTCGCTTCCCGCCCGTATTCCTGCACGCTCAACCCGCCCGGGAAGACGACCGTGTTGGCTTCGCCGCCTTCGGTCCGGCCGACGCGCCGGGTCCTCGACTCAGGGCATCCGAGTCCGAAGATGGTCAGGATGGCGCCCGGAATGAGCGACGGCGATGATCAGCACCTGTTCTCCATCGGTTACGAATGCAATGTAATAGGGAAATCCGGGCAAATTGACCCGGCGATATCCAGGCGGACGCTGCCTCCAGAGGAACGGATGTTGGACAATCGCTGCGCAGGCACTTTCGATTTCACAGCGAAACCGAACCCCGAGACCGGCCGAGCGAGCCTCGTAATCGCCCGTGGCACACTCGAGTTCGGCAAAAGCTTCCGGCAGAAAAGTCAGCACAAAACTCATCGATCGGGAGCGATCTGCCGCAGTCTGGCGAAGACTTCTCCTGCCGGAATGGG
>CAMCXS010000076.1 GCA_945883495.1 Akkermansia muciniphila | reverse complement strand
TCACTGTCCCGCAACGCCTGTTGCGCCTCGGGGCGATCGAAGTCCGCGAAGAAGAGTTTCAACGCGCCGCTATTGTCCGCGCCACCCTTGCGTTCGAAGCCGGCGGGATGTTTGGCGAAGAGCTCGTGGAGCACCTTGCCCCCGGCCCGCGCCGCTTCCGTGATAGCTGGATCGGGATCTTTCTGGATCTCCTTGGCGCCTTTGCGCAGCGCCCGCAGATACTCATCGCGTTGTCTCTCCGCTCTCTTCTTTTCCCCCGTCCAGGCCCCTTTGCGTTCCAAGCCCAAACGAAACTCAATCGTCGCCAATTCCGTCTCGACGCTGCTGACCACGCTCCGCGTCACCAAATCCCCCTCCGGCAACCCGCTCTTGGGATCAGTCAACAATTGAACCACCCGTCCGGTCAGGTCGACGATCTGTTCATTGGTGAAGCCTTCGTAGTGAAACTTGATCATGGTAAGCAAACCATAAATCCTAACAGGCAACCCCAAACAACCGCCTTCGTGTGACAATTCCGTCACGTGCGGAGATCCGCACTTGGCTTCGCAGCTGCAGAATTGCGAGTGCGGATGTCCGCACGTGCGATTCCGGAGCAAATTTGAGAATGCGGATTCCCGCACGTGCTCACTCAGACGCAAAATGCCCCGTGCGGGCATCCGCACGTGGTCATTCAGAGCCAAAACGGCAAGTGCGGACACCCGCACGTGACGAGTCTGTCACAAATGGGCATGTGCGGACATCCGCACCTGCCTTCGCAGGCCGGAATGAGCACGTGCGGATCTCCGCATCTGCCGGCGATGGAGTCCGGACGCCCCTCCGTAAACCGGATCGCGCGAGCCGCAAATTCAAGCAATCGCTCTTCCAGGTCAGACTTCGCGTTCTTCGTTCATTCCCTCCGTTAGGAGCTTGGCGTTAAGCGTTTGGCGTTAAGCGTTTGGAGTTAGGCGTTTACACTGTTCCAACCGTCTTTTCAACCGCACCCGCCGGGACGTTCAGCCTTTCCCGTTCAGCCTACCAGCCCCGGCGGGTTCCTTTCGCTTTGCCCTGGCGCCCCTTCGTAGGCCGGACATTTCTGTCTGGCCTCCCCGGTGCCTCAGGGACGGGACGCGGCCGGTTCCAATCCCCTCTTCTCTGTTTGTGGTTTGGAGCTGCGGCGACACGGACTACCCTCCGCGGCAGCGGGACAAAATGATGCGAAGCCACTTTGGGAGAGCCTGTCGCGCAGCGCAGGATAAGCCGAGCGTGTTGTTGCGGTTCGACGGCGTGTTCCTGTTGCGGTAAGCGGACCGGCACTTCGATGCCGAGTTGTTGAAGCTCCCGCCACGGTTGTACGTAGGTTGGACATTCTTGGCCGACCGGATCCATGATCTATGGTCAGGCAAGAATGCCTAACCTACCACCGCTCATGGAAGGCATCAAAGTGCCACCCGGCTTGGACCCAATCCTCCGCGACCCAGCAACGCCACCCCACGTCCTTTTCCAATCCGGCCTTCTTGGGGTTTGCTCCGGTATAGGCAATGACATGGGCGAGATGTTCCTCGTCGCGAATGATCCGGTCGTAGCTTTCCTGTTCCCACAGGTGCTCTCCAGTCGCTCCGGCGCGGCGCTGGATTTCCCGGGACGCGGATCCCTTGATGCCTTTGAGCAACCTTCCCAAATCCTCATTGGGGTAGGGCCTGATGACAACGTGGCAGTGATTGGGCATGATCGCGTAGGCTCCGGTGTGATATCGGCTCCCGTGAAACTTGAGTAACGCCGCGGCGAGGATTTCCACGTTGGCTCGGTCGCGAAACACGCAACTTCCAGATCCTTCATCCAGCCAGCCGTCCACGTGCCGGGTGAAGGTGCGCGCATATTCCTCCCAATCTGCCTCGCCACGAGGTTCCGGGTGGCGGTCTTCCCAGTTCCGGCGCAAAATCCGGAGTTCCTCAAGACGGCTTTGCGGAAGGGAATCGGCCTGCCGGAAGGTGACCGCGTAGGTGGCCCCATCCTGGCGCCAATGCGGCAGGTGGCGATGGGTCACGGTCACGGGTTTGAATGGATCAAACCCCTGAAATCCCTCCGGTGCCGGCAACATCCAGCTCATCGTTGGTAGGTTGGACATTCCTGTCCGACCAGCAAATCATTTGTGCGTAGGTTGGACACTCCTGTCCGACCGGAACAATCATGAATGCTCGGACAAGAATGTCCAAGCTACGATGGCGGCCAATGTGGCGTGGAAAACGCCAGCACACTCTGCTGCTCCGCCAGTCTCGTAGTTTCACGTAGACCGCAAAGTCCGCTTCGCTCAGTACCTTTTCGTAATCCACCCGGTCTTTGCCCAACTCCCGCTTGGGCATCGCCGCCGCTGGCGAAGCGGGCAATGCATCGTAATGGATCGCGTAAGCCCAAAAGACGCCCTCCGCCCGATCCACGAACCGCTGTTCAATCTTCAGAATCGCGTGGGAGCGCAGAAAAACATCTAGGCGTTTCTCCGCCTCGCCTCCTTCCGCTGGAACTAAAAAATGCGTGTACGCCATAAAATCGCGCGGCTCACTGCGTTGCTTCCTTCCTCATCGGCGGGGGTTCGTGCCTCACCTCCCCGCCTTCTTCGTCAGTCAGCAACTCCGTTCGCTGATTTGCCTTCGGGTGAAGAGGGGATGGAAACTGCGGCGACACGGAATCCGAGCGTGCTGTCGCGGCGCGACGGCGTGCTCCCGTTGCGGTAAGCGGACCGGCACATCGAAGCCGAGTAGTTGAAGCCCCCGCCTCGGAACACGCGGTCGGCCCCGGACGGCGGACCGGTGGGATCCGTAACTGCGTCGGTCCCGAGATTCTGTTCATACCAATCCGCGCACCACTCCCAAACATTCCCGTGCATGTCGTGGAGGCCCCAGGCGTTCGCTTGGAACTGCCCGGCGGGAGCGGTGTATTGGTGTTTGTCATCGTGTTCGGTGTCGTTCCCGACGAAGTTTCCGGTGAGGTCGTTGTAGTTCCCGAACTCAAAGAGCTTTCCTGGATCATCCCCAAAGCTCCAGGCGGTGGAGGTTCCGGCGCGACAGGCGTATTCCCATTGGGCGTCCGTGGGCAGGGTGTACATCCATCCCGGCGGCAAGGTGCCCCGGGCCCGTTCCCGGTCGGTGAGGCGGCGGCAAAATTCCATGGCCTCCAGCCAGTTGATCTGTTCGACCGGTTTGGCCGGGTCTTTGTAGGAGGAGGGATTGCGCCCCATCACCGCCGTCCATTGCGCTTGAGTGACTTCATTTTTGCCAAGCCAAAAGCCGGTCAGCGTGACCTGGTGTTGGTCTTCATTCGCGCGACGGTCCGTTTCGGAATCTGGGCTCCCCATGACAAACGTCCCCGCCGGACAGCCTTGGAGGATGATCCCGGTGCCATTGGTAAAGCTTTGGTTTGCTTTGGGATGCACCGGCAACACGGCGGAGGCCAAAGCGGCGCGGACGGGACCCGGCACGGCGGCACCTTGAGCCTGGAGCAGTGAGGCTCGGCGCCAGCGCTTGTCCTGGAGAATCGCCTCCCAAACCGGCGCCAAATCATCGGTTCGGGCCGCGGTCCAGCGGCTGGGTAGCTGCTCCGGCGTGAGATTGGCGAATCCCCTGCCTCCCGCCCAAGCGGCGTCTCGTTCCAAGGCATACCACTCCCGATACGCGAAGAGATCGGGATGCTTTTGCTTCGTGCCGCGCACGTCCCAGAGTTTGGCGGTGCCATCGGCGCCTGCACTGGCCAAAAGTTGACCGCCGAGCGCGTAGGTCACAGCGGTGACCGCGCCGGAATGACCGGTCAAGGTAGCGGTGATGCGCAGGGAAGAGCCGCGGATTTCCCAGAGTTTGATCGTCCCATCCTCACCGCCGCTAGCGATCTGCGCCCCGTCCGGCCGATAGGCCACCGCCCGCACCGCCCCGTCCGGGTGGCGCTGCTCCGGGGAAACTTGAGCCACGTCTTGAAGTCCTTCGGCGTCCCAGAGGACGACATTTCCATCCGTCGTTCCGGTGGCGAGGAGTTTCCCGTCCGGGGAAACCGCGATGCAAGTGGCGGTTCCGGCGAGGGCAACCCGGCGGAGGAATTCCGTTTTCTCCAGGCCATCCATGCCTTCGGCGGATGCGGCGGTGAGAGATTCCCACGAGGAGGCGGAGGCGGTGTAGTCCGGGAAGAAGAGACGTGGACCGGCGCCGGGGGCGATGGCGGCGAGGAAACTGTTTTCGGGGCTGAAGGTAAGATGGGTTACTTTGGCCGTAGGTTGGATCTGTGATCCGACCGTTTGGGATTTTTGGCGGTCGGACCACAGGTCCAACCTACGGAAGAGTTGGATGGTTCCGTTCGGGGCGGAACCGGCAAGGAGGTCGCCTGCTGGGCTCCAGGATAGGGAGGTGACTGGTGTTTTATCGACGACTGAAGTCGTCGCCACTTTGTGGAGACACACGCCTTCGGTGGCGGCGATGGCGAGTTCGCTTTCCTCCGTAGGACGGACATTCTTGTCTGTCCCTTCCATGGTTCCATGATGGAGGCCAGACAGGAATGTCCGGCCTACGTTGATAAAGTCGAGATCGGTGATGCCGGTCAGGCCGGGGAGGATGGTTTCCGTGCCGGCGGCCACATCAATGAGGCGCACGCCTTTGGCGCTCCCGAGCGCGAGTTGTTTTCCCGCCGGGTCCACGGCCATCGCCGTGACGGGTTCGTCCACCGGAGAACTCCACACCGGCAAATAGGCCGGGTGATTGGCGATCCATTCCCGAGCCTCTTTGTACTCCGGGTCCTTCGGCCGGATGAAGCGGCGTGGTTCCTCAGCGTCGTCTTTGCGGCCGACGCCATCGAATCCGATCGCTTGGGCGGCGTAGAGGAGGGTGTCGGGATAGCGCTTTTGGCGTTCCTCGGCCACATTCGCGCGCAGGAGCCAGGCTTTGCCTTCCTGGAGGTAGGCGGCGTCGCGCTGGCTGATGGCGGTGGTGGCTTGGCGGAGACCGTAGACGGCGCCGGCCGTGGCGATAATGGATAGGACCGATAGGACGGATACGACCAATCCCCGGGTCTGCTCCGCGTTCCGCTTCAGCCGAATCTCGTGGATGCGGCACGCTTCCAGATAATCCGACACGCCGCCGCGACGCTGGAGATCGGTGCCGAAGTCGGGATCCTGCAAGAGCGCCAAGGCATCCTGGAGGCGTTGGCCGGAGCGGACGAGGTTTTCCGGGGATTGGGTGGCGGACCAGTCCCGGGCTTCCACTTCCAGGATCCGGGCTTGCTCGAACTTTTCCCGGCAATCGTAGATCAGTTTCCCCAGGGGCGGGACGCGGAGGAGGGCTTCGTGGGCCACTTCGTAGGCCGGGCCGGACTCGGTTTGGCTGCGGACCAGGAGGTGCTGATCCACGAGGGCATCCGCGAGCGGTTTGAGGCGGACCCGGTCCCCGGCGAAGAGATCCTCCGCGCTGGTGACCTGCCGCTTGGCCGCACCTTCCGCCCCGGCTTTGGGGTCCCAGGTGGCGAGGCGCGGGATGACGAGCTGGCGGAGGTCGTCCGCATTGGACCGCGCGGCTTTGAGGCCGTCGTGGGTGGCGTCGGTCACCGCGCTTTCGAGGAACGCGGCGGCTTCGGCCGGGGCGAGATCGATCTTCCCGTCCGGGGACCGGCGCTTGGCGACCATCCGTTGCAAGGCCAGCGCCAGGATGGGCAGGGCGTCACCGCTCTCTCCGGTGGCTCCCGCTCCGGCGGCGGCGCCCAGGGCTTCGACGAGGCCGGACCCGATTTCCAGGGGCCAGCCCGCCCGGTTCGCGGCGGCGGCAGGACCGGTGATGATTTCATCAAAGCGGATCGCGGGCAGGCGGTTGAGACGCCAGGTTTGGATTTTTTGGTCGGTGAGGGGGGACCTGTCGGACGGGTCGGACGGGTCGGACGGGTCGGACGGGTCGGACGGGTCGGACGGGTCGGACCTGTCGGACTTGTCGGACTTGTCGGACTTGTCGGACTTGTCGGACTTGTCGGACTTGTCGGACTTGTCGGACTTGTCGGACTTGTCGGACTTGTCGGACTTGTCGGACTCGTATCAGAGCCTCAAATGTATTTGATGAATGTCACCTGGACTTCGGAGCGCTGGGCGAATTGCGGATGCGAAACTATCCGCCACGCTCATCCAAACGTTCGGGAGCGTTGAACCTCAACAATCGCGCGGTGGCGCGTCCTTGAGGAGTCAGGCCGAGAATCTGCCGGCCGTCCCTCCGGAAGTGTGCGGCCCAGACATCGCGCCGCGGATGGTAAAGGGGCACGATCCTTCCGGTCTCATCCACCCCAGCGATGTCACTGCCCTTGGCCCGGTTACACGGCGCGCAAGCCAAAGCCAGATTGTCCTCCGAGGTTGGTCCCCCATGCTTCTCGCTGATGATGTGATCCACCTGACATCCGAGGAAAGAGTCCTCTTCCTGAATGCCACAGTATTCACAGCGATGGCCGGCACGATTCTCGACGATCGAGCGGAGCCGACCACTCACCCAGGAGTCACTCATTTGCGCCTAAGGAGCGGGCACGTGCCTTGGCCATCCTCATGAGGTGCTCCAGCCGCAGGTAGTCGTCCAGTTCACTCGATTCTTCCGGCAACAGTCCCTCGGTCTTCTCCTTATGGATCAGAAACTCCACCCGAGCCTTGGTTTCGGCACTAGCCTGAAATCGCAGCACCTCCTCACGAGTGGCCCCAGCCGCCACAAAGCCAACGATTTCTTCGAACGCCTTGGTCATCGTGGCAGTATGCCGTCAGGTCCCAAGATTGACAACCGCAACGGTGTTCCTTTCACCGCCGCGGTGCGAACCAGCGTCTCACCCTTAGCAAGCTTCGGCCCAGAAGGCGGAGACGAGTCTCCGCGGTCCAAGGATCCGCCGGGGCGGAGCCTCAGATTTACGAGAGACGACTGACGAGTTTTGATTTCCGATTTTGAATCTCACAGATCAAAAACCGGAAATCGTATCTCGTAACTTCGCGGAATGGGCCTCACCGTCTCCGCACACAATCGCTTCGACGGTGAGGCCAACCGCCACGCACTCCGGCGGCTTGTCCTTTGCTCCGCTGGCGACAGGCCAACGTCCTCAACATCACGTGCCACCTTAGGGCCACATCCGAGTAGCCGGCAATTCGAAGTTCCGCGTACTTCGGCATCGCGGATCCCCCTGGCAGGCCCGTACTCCAGGCCCTATGGCGAAACATTTTTCCGGGCTCATGTAACATCCAGCGGCGGGCGGCATAGCGGCCATTGAACCCGCCATGAAAGCCCTCGCTCTCTCCACTCTCGCCGCCTCCACGCTTCTCCTGGCCCCGCTCAGCTCCGCCCAGGATCGGGTCCGGGAAGGCTTGCTCGCCCTCTACGACTTCGAGGAATCCAGCGGCGATACCGTTCACGACCGCGCCGGCTCCGGCTCCGACAAACCGCTGGATCTGCGCATCCGCAAGCTTTCCGCGACCGAGTGGAAGAACGGCGCCCTGGTGGTGAAATCCCCCACCCTCATCAATTCCAACCAGCCCGCCACCGGGCTGCGTCAGGCAATCACCAAATCCGGCGAACTCACGGTCGAGGCCTGGATCAAACCGGCAGACGAAGATCTCGACGGCGACGGCCCCGGACGCATCTTGTCGCTCTCCGGATCCACCAGCCACCGGAACTTCACCCTGGGACAAGAAGACGAGCAATATCTCTTCCGTCTCCGCAGCACCTCCACGGACTCCAACGGGGAACCGTCCCTGGATGCACCGGACAACTCCGTCCACGAGGCGCTCACTCATGTCGTCTGCACCCGGGACAACAACGGCAACGCGAAAATCTATATCGACGGCAAGCAACGCGCCGCACGCAAGATCGGCGGCAAGCTGGAGAACTGGGATGCCCGCTTCAAATTGCAGTTGGCCAACGAGGCCAGCAACAATCGCCCCTGGCTTGGTGAGTTCCATCTCGTCGCGATCTACAGCCGGGATCTCTCGCCGGACGAAATCACCCGCAACTTCCAAGCCGGCTGCTCGCCCCCCGGCACCCTGGCCGCCGCCCCCAGCAAACCAGCTCCGAATCCGAAGAAGCCCGAACCCGCCAAAGCTGCTCCGAAACCAGCGCCCGCTCCCGCTCCCGCTCCCGAGCCGGCTCCCGTTCCGGTCCCGCTCAAGAAACCGGCAAAACTCGCCCAACCCATTCCGCTGCCCGGTGGACGCAACCTCACGGAAGTAGACTTCGAGCGCCACGTGATGGGCATCCTCAGCCGCCAAGGTTGCAACACCGGAGCCTGCCACGGCGCGCTGCAAGGCGAGAGCGATCTCCAGCTAAGCCTCTTCAGCTATGACCCGACGCTGGATTTCGATTCCCTGACCGCCGAAGACCTGGGCCCCATGGTGACTCCCGGCGCCGCAGCCAACAGCGCCATCCTGCGCAAGCCCACCGAGGAGATCAAACACAAGGGCGGGCAACGCCTGGTCAAAGTATCTTGGCAATACCAAGTGCTGCTCGCTTGGATCCAATCGGGTGCAGAGCGCGTGGAGAATTACGGCAAGGTCACCGATCTGCTCGTCACCCCGAATCAGTATCGCTTTACTCGCGCCGGAGAGACGATTCCTCTCCGTGTCGAAGCGGTGTTCTCCGACGGCAGCAAAGAGGACGTCACCGCCTTTTCCAAGTTCGAAACTCGCGACGATTTCATCGCCACCGTCAGCGACGAAGGACAAATCAAAGCACTCCGCCCCGGGGACACCGCCATCGTGGTCTCCTACCGCGACCGGGTGACCTCCTCCCGAGCCTTGGTTTCGTCCCAAGATAGCGGAAATCTTCTCGCCTCCGCCCTGCGCCTGATTCAGCCGGCGCCCGCCTCATCCGCCGTGCTGGTGAACTACATTGACCGTGAAGTCTTTGCCAAGCTCAGCGCCCTGAATCTCCAGCCTTCGGACCTGGCCAACGACGAGGAATTCCTCCGCCGGGTTTACATCGATACAATTGGCCGGCTTCCCTCACCCGAAGAGTCGCGTGCCTTCTTCGCGAACCCGTCGCGGAACAAGCGTGAAGAGAAAATCGATGACCTGCTCGCGGCCCCCCTCCACGCCGCGCTTTGGGCCACGAAACTCAGTGACATGACCGGAAACAACACCGCGGCGCTGGATGCCATGGGCGAGAAGCGCAGTTGGATGTGGCATGACTGGTTCCGGGCGCGGATCGCCAAGAACATGCCCTATGATCAAATCGTTGGCGGCCTGCTCATGGCTACGAGTCGCGAAGGCGCTGAGCTGAACGACTGGATGCAAACCTCGCGCCAAGTAGATCAAGCGGCGATGGCGGGCTTTGACACTCCATATGCCGAGCGTGAAACCCTCGACTTATTCTGGGCCCGGCGAAACGTGGGAGTCGAAGAGAAAGCAGAACAATTCGCCGCGGCTTTCCTTGGCGTCCAGTTGCAGTGCGCTCAGTGTCACAAACATCCCTATGATCAGTGGAGCCAAGCCGACTACATCGCCTTTGCCAATGTCTTTAGCCAAGTAAAGGCCGGAGCACCTAAGGAGGCACGAAAGGCAATCGACCAAGAGAACAAGGCGCGCAAAGGAGAAAAGGATAAAAAGAAACGCCTTCCCGAACTTCGTGAAGTTTACCTCGATCTCAACGATCCCGATTCGCTCACGGATCCGGCAACCAAAAAGGTACCACCGGCGCAAGCATTAGGCGGTCCCACGCTTCCTACCGATGGAGATTTCCGGGCGGCCCTCTACGACTGGCTTCGCCAAGAAGACAATCCCTACTTCGCCCGTGCCTTCGTCAACCGGGTTTGGGCACACTATATGGGAACCGGCATCGTGGATCCGGTCGATTCCTTCGCCGCCGGCAATCCACCGTCCAACGAGCGGCTTCTGGAAGCGCTGGCCCAGGATTTCATCACCCACAAATTTGATATTCGCCGCCTGGAACGCGAGATCCTCCGCTCCCGTGCCTATCAGCTCAGTTCACTTCCGAACAAGAGCAATGAAGGTGATACCCGCAACTATGCGCGCAAGTATCCAAGACGGATGATGGCCGAGGTCATGATCGACGTCATCCATTCCGCGCTTGGCGTCAACGGGCGGTTCGAGAAGGACGCGCCCCAAGGCAGCCAAGCCATCGAAGTGGCGTCAACCAAGGTGCAAGACGGAGAACTAAGTTACGCCTTCCGCATCTTTGGACGCCCTCAACGCACCGCCGTTTGCGATTGCGAGCGCTCCACGGATCTGGCCCTTCCCCAAACGCTCTATCTCATGACGGACGACGCTGTTCTCAAGAAGATCGAATCCGGCCGCCTCAACGATCTTCTCGCGCAAAACGGCCGCCGCGACCGGTTGCGCGAAGGCAACCTCAACGACTCCGAAATCGGGGAGATCGTCGATGAACTGTTCCTCGGTGCCCTGGTCCGCCAACCTACCGAAACCGAGCGCCTCGCCGCGATCACCAACGTGCGCTCCCAAGAGAATCCCGAAGCTGGGTTCCGCGACGTGGTTTGGGCGCTCATCAACACCCGCGAATTCATCCTCAATCACTAAAGCTATGAAGACAAACGTTTGGACAGATTGCGAAGGCAACCGCCGCCGGGATTTCCTGAGAATGGGATTCTCGGGCCTGATGGGCCTCACCCTCACGGACTTGCTCCGGCTCGAAGCTCAGGCAGCCGTTTCCCCCACCCACGCCCAGGCCAAAGCCAAAAGCGTCATCATGGTCTGGCTCTCCGGCGGACCGTCCACCATTGATATGTGGGATCTCAAACCCAGTGCGCCTTCCGATATCCGCGGCGAGTTCAATCCCATTCCCACGTCACTCGATGGCCTGCAAATTTGCGAACACATGCCGCGACTTGCCAAAGTCATGCACAATGTGACGCTCGTCCGCTCCCTGTATCACACCATCCCATCCCACGGCCCCGGCACCGTCTATATGCACAGCGGCTACAAACCGACCCCTGCGCTCAATTATCCTTCGCTCGGGTCGATCACCGCCAAGATGCTCACGTCTCCTCTCGGAGTTCCGCCCTATGTTACCTTCGGGCGTTCGCGTGACGAGGCCGCCACCGGTGGGTATCTAGGCTCCGCGTATAACCCATTCGAAGTGGAAGGAAACGCCGGCAAAGGCGACTTGCGGGTTCGCGGCTTGAGCCTGCCCAACGGCTTTACGCTCGATCAGCTCGAGAATCGCAAAAAGCTCCTGGATACCTTCGACGCACGCTTCGATGCCGTGGCCCGCGAAGGAGAAGTCAGCGGCAGTCTCGACTCGTTCCAGGAACAAGCCTTGGCCATGCTGCGCGCTGAAGGCACCAAGAACGCCTTCGACCTCAATCAAGAAGACGCCGCCACGCGGGATCTTTACGGCCGCGGAGAACTCGGCACGGGCGCCCTGGTCGCTCGCCGTCTCGTCGAAGCCGGTGTCCGCTTTGTCAGCATCGGTAAAGGAGGATGGGACACGCACGACAACAACTTCAAAAAGCTCAAGGAAACGCATCTTCCCGAGCTCGACCAAGCGCTCGCCGCGCTCATTGAGGATCTCGATCGCCAAGGTCTCCTCGATCACACCATCGTCTACTGCGCCGGTGAATTCGGCCGCACACCGAAGATCAACGGCAAGGGCGGGCGCGACCACTGGGCCAAATCGATGGCCGTGCTCCTGGCCGGCGGCGGTTTTCAACGCGGACTTGTGTATGGCTCCACCGATCCGGAGGGGATGACGCCCTCGACGGATGCTTGCGTTCCGGCGGACATTTGTGCCACCATCCTCCAAAATCTCGGGATCGATCCGCGCCAGGAGCTCACCACGCCCACGGGCCGGCCCATGACCTTATTCCGCGAAGGTCAGATCCTGCACAAGGCGTTGGCTTGATTGAGGAGCGAACGCGTCCCCCTGAGTATGCACAACCCCGCCGATCCCGCCGACCTCTCCACGGATGAAGTCATCCGTGAGATCCGGCGAGGCGAAATCGAAGCATTTCGTCAGATCGTCGTGCGTTACCAGGGGGATGTGTTAAGGATTGTCAACGCCATGCTTCTAGACACCTCTTCCCGGGAAGACTTAGTCCAACAGATCTTCGTCCGCGCCTTCCAGCGCATCGATCAGTATGAACTCGGCCGCGGCTTTGGGAAATGGCTCAGAGCAATCGCCAGGAATCAGGTCCGCGAAGAGTTGCGCAAACGGTATCGCTATCAAGGCCGCCTTGAGGCGTATGCCCAGGAGCTGATGGATCAACTCGAAGCCGACGAGGAACTTCTGGAACTGGAACGTGAGTGGGAACGGCGCCGCGCGCTCGAGGAATGCCTGGAGGGTCTCGAACGCGGAACCAACGAAGTGATTCGGTTGCACTACGTCGAAGGCCGTCAGACGGACCAAATCGCCAAGGAATTGGGACGCACCGGAGGATCGGTCCGGACGTTGCTCTGCCGGGCTCGGGGTCACCTCCGCAAGTGTCTTGAAGCCAAGGGAGTGCTGGGATGAAACGTCTCGAAGAACTCACCCAGAAGCGGCTCGATGGCCAACTCTCTACGGCGGAGATGTTGGAACTCAACCGGCTCCTCGAACGCGATCCCTCCGCCGCAGCCGAATACCGCGCCCTGCTGCAAGTGGAGGTAGCCTTGCGCAATCTCGACGAGAAGTTCGACGTCGCCGACGCCGTCATGGCCCAGATTCGAGCGGACGCCACCGCCACCGTCCCGGAACTCCCCGCGCGGCGTTCCAAGCTCATTCTGGAAACTTGGTTCGACCGCTGGTTCCTCAAGCTTGGGGTTCCCGTGGCCGCCGCGGCTGGCTTGGTCATCGCCTTTGTCCTCTTCCAACAAGCCTCCCAGCCCAGCGCCGTTCCGCCCCCGCAGCGGTCCGTGGTCCAAGGAGCCAAGGTTCTCCGCGCCGGAAAGTTGGCGGCGACTTCCCAACTGATTCCCAAAGATCACCTACTCGCGGAGTCCGGGCACATCAGCCGCCTCACCTATGAGGACAAAACCCAGGTCCGCCTCAGCGAAGGCACCCGATTGATCTACCAACCCGCAATCGAAAAGGTGCCTTCCGGTTCCAAATGCTTGGAGCTTCTCGAGGGCAGGCTCGCGGCGGACGTCCCCAAGCAACCGGATGGCGCTCCGTTCATCCTCAAAACCTCCCATGCTCGGGCCACCGTGCGCGGGACCAAGTTCACTCTGACTCAGACCCCTTCGCAAACCCGGCTCGAAGTCGAAGAAGGGCGGGTCGATTTCCGGCGCTCCCGCGATGGAGCCTCCGTTTCCGTCGGCAAAGAAAGCTTCGCCATCACCTCGGAGAAAGGAAAACTCATCGTCCGCCCGCAACGGGTCCGCGATGGCCTCTTGGCCTTTTACACGTTCGAAGAAGGCGACGGCTCCCTCCTCATCCAAGATCGCTCCGGCAGCGGCGCTCCACTCGACCTTTCTCTCCGCAAACCAGGCCTATTCCTCTCCTACGGATCCGCCACCAAGCTCACCGAAGCCATCCGCAAGTCGGGCGCCTTGACTCTTGAAGTCTGGATTGAGCCCACCGACGCCACCCAAACCGGCCCCGCCCGCATCCTGACCCTTTCGGGCCCCGGGTCAAGACTGAACGTCATGCTCGCCCACGGCCCCGACGACAAGCGGCAGGACACCTACCTGAGCCGCCTGCGCACCAGCAAAGACGCGGATGGCGATGACCTGCGCACTCCTAGCCGCCAGGCCGTCACCAAGCTGACCCATCTTGTCTTCACCCATACGTCCGAAGGCGCTTCGATGCTTTACATCAATGGGCGGCGAGTCGCCTCCGAGTCTCAGCCGGGCTCCCTCGGTAATTGGCACGGCGACGACCTCAAGCTCGCGCTCGGCGGCGATCCCGCCCAGGATCGCCTCTGGCGCGGACACTTCCGCCTCGCCGCGATTTACCGCCGAGCGCTCAGCGCCAAGGAAGTCACACGCAACTTCCAATCTGGCGCCGCTCAAATGGCTCCGATCCCGCCCATTCGCTGAGGAAGGAGCGGACAACCGATCGCGAGAAGGAGGGGGAGTTCCCCTCTCTCCTCGAACCTCACCGCATTATTGTGCAGGCTGGCCGGCGGGAGCAGCTCCCTTGGCCTTGGCGATTGCCTCTTGGACAGGCTGAGTCCAAGCGTCCAGATCGTCACCGTAGTCACGCTCCAAGTGAAAGGCAAGCAGGCTCCGAGCGCGGCTCGATACGTCGGGATCAGGACTCTTCAGCAACGTCAACGCCACTGGAAGCTGCGTCGTCACCGGACGATTGTGCACCTCGTTGAAGACCAAGTCCTGGAGGGACACCGGCGCGTCTTTGGATGCCAGAAGGCCATCAAGCGCGCCGAAGGAATCGTCCGGCAGCAAATTCATAGCGTGTTGCAGCGCCTCAGTGCGATTCTGAAGCGGCACGGAAGCATCCGAGGCCAGCTCCGCCAGTTGCAGCCCCGCTTTTGCAGGCGGCAGCGAGGAATCCCGAAGGACGGTATCAATCTTTTGCAGGGCTTCGACGGCCTTAGCGACCTCCTCAGGGGAGGGTTCCGCTGGAGGCGCGTCCGCGGCAGCCTTGGTTACGGGAGCTTCCGTTTTGGGAGCGCCGCCTCCTAAGGCACTGGACATGCCGGTTTTCTCTGGAGCCTTGTCGGCCGGGGCATCAGCGGACGGAGCTTGATCGGCCGGCGCGGGAGTTTTGCTCTGGTCGCAGCCGACCCCAGCCAAACAGGCGGCAACAGCGATCGGGAGGAAAGGGTGTTTCATAATTTTGCTCTATCAGAAGCTCCGATTTTAGAATCGTCAACGACTGGAAGGTCAAAACCTGCGGATGCGACGGCTAGACCTGATTAACTGGCGGGAAGAAGGGATCCAGCCCATTCTTCAAGCAAAAAAATGTAACAAAACTCTCACAAAGTTTGCAGTCAGGGACGGAACGCGCGCTTGATTGCGCAAGCTTTGCAGATAGGGTCGAGCGGCAATCATCCGCTGCGCTCCCTATGCCAATCGCTCGCCCGCACCCCTCTCCTCCAACGATCGTGCGGATCGTTCTCCTAACCGCACTCGCCATCTTGCCACGTTCATGGGCCGGTGACGTGCTCCGTGGCGGCGTGCCCTACACCAACCAGCCGCAGCGTGCGGCCACCCAGAGCCAGTCGATTAACGCGGCAGCGGCCGCAGCTCGCGCGAACGCCAAGGACAACTTGGCCCGAACCACCCGGGCCGTTCTAGAAGCGCAACGCTTTCAGCAATCCGCCCGCGCGGCGGCAGCAGCCGCTCCGCGTGATTCTCTTGGAATCAATCCAAATTTGCCCGGTACAAACACCCCGCTCCCTACCGTTCCAAACGGGCTGGGAACAGGCGGGCTAGAGATTGATCCGGGCGTTGTGGGCGGAACTGCTCCCTGGACTGGAGCAGGCCAACCTTTGGAGCAAAAATCTGGTGGCGTTAGCAATATTCGCATCCGCCAAACCGCCCAAACGGCTCTTCTGAGCTGGAAAACGTTCAATATCGGTCGCAAAACGAGCTTGTATTTCGATCAGCGAGCCGGAGGCACCGATGCGAAGAAGTGGGTCGCATTCAATCAGATCACCGACCCCTCGGGAGTTCCCAGCCAGATCTTGGGTTCGATCAAGGCGGACGGTCAGGTCTACGTCATCAACCGCAACGGGATTATCTTCGGACCCACCAGTCAGGTAAGAATGCCCACCTTCGTTGCTTCCTCGTTGCCGATTAACACCAATCTGATCAATTCCGGGCTCCTCAACAACCCTGACGCCCAGTTTCTTTTCAGCGGCCTCGACATCCCGCAGGGCAAGTCAGGAACACCGCCGTTCACCCCCGGCAAACCCTTTATCGCGTCGGGACGCTACGGCAACGTGACCGTTCAGCCCGGCGCTGTTCTCTCGAGCCCGACAGACTCCGCCAAAGCGGGCGGACGCATCATGCTCGTCGGCGCCAATGTCACCAACCGGGGAACGATCAAGACACCTGACGGACAAACCATCCTTGCGGCGGGACTCCAAGTCGGCGTCGACGGACACCCCTCCTCCGATGCCAGTCTCCGTGGCTTGGACGTCTTCGTCGGCGCGATTGCGCCGACGGGTGGAACTCCGTATGCGGGCCAGGTTCTCCATAACGGTATCGTCGAAGCACCACGCGGCAATGTGACGATGGCCGGCAGTGCGATCCGGCAGAATGGAGTGATCGCGAGTTCGACATCCGTGTCCTTTAATGGGCGGATTGATATTCAGGCTTCCTATGGAGCCATCTCAAACACCGCTTACGTCCCGACCAACGCAACAACCGGCCGTCCTTTTCTCTTCCTTGAGGCAGGCTCGGTGGAATTCGGTCCCGGCAGCGTTACCCGAATTGTTCCAGAAACGTTCAGCGACGAAACCGTCATCGGAACTGAACTTGCCCTCAAATCCCAGATTCAAGTTCTGGGGAAAACCATTCACCTCAATCGTGGAGCCGCAATTCAAGCAAACGGCGGAGATATCTCACTTCGGGCAGGCCGTTACAATTTCGTTGCCGGATCGTTGCCGATTTCCCCTTTCGTGCGCTCTGGAGGTCAGATTTATCTTGAGTCTGAGTCCATGATCGACGCATCGGGCTCCGTCTCGGGGAGTGTGCCACTCAGCCGGGAGCTGCTTGAACTAGAGCTCCGGGGCGCGGAACTCGCTCGATCCCCGCTCCAGCGCTCTGGCTTGCTCCGCGGAGTACCAATCACGATTGACTTGCGTGAGAGCGGCACCTATGGAGGATCGGACTGGATCGGCACTCCGTTAGGAGACGCCCGAGGGTTCGCCAACCTGATTCAGCGCGATGCGGCTGAACTCACGTCAAAGGGCGGCAATATCAGTCTGATCGCTGGCAGCTCGGTGGTCGCGCAGCCTGGCTCCACGATTGATGTCTCGGGCGGCTTGATTACCTACGAAGGGGCGGTCGTGCGGACCACTCGCCTCCGCTCCTCTGGGCAGCTGTTCGATATTTCAGATGCCGTACCCAGCCGGGTTTACGACTCCGTCTACGAGGGTGTCTCCACTGTTTCCAATCCCAAATGGGGGATAACTCGCACCTTTCAGCAACCTCTAGCGCTGACGGGCGAACGATTTCAACCGTCCTATGCCCATGGGGCAGGCGGCGGAACAGTGAATATCAACGGAGCGTCCGTTGCCCTCGACGGAGAAATCCTCGGCCGCACCATCGATGGGCAACTCCAGCAAGCCAGTCCCGCGCCTCTCAGCTCGCTCCTTCTCTCATTTCTCAACGACGATACCAACTTCGCCACATTCCCGGCCATTTCTCCAACCCCTCCAAACATCTATTTCGGAAATGGCTCCTTGCCGCGGGTGGGGGCATTCCGCACGAACCCAGACGGCACGCCGGTCGATCTGCCGACGGCAAGAAAATCCAACGTTGTGTTAGATCCGGAGTTAACACACAAGACCGGTGGCGGTTTCGGGTTTCTGTCAATCAACAATCCCGATGGTAACATTTCCGTCCCTAGGGGCGTTTCGTTGGCGGCGGCGCCGGGCGGGGGCTTCAGCTTTTCCGCTTCTACCATCACCATCGATGGCTCAGTCGCCGCTCCCGGGGGAAGTCTGAGCTTCACGGCCCACAACCTTCCGCTCTCTGAGTTTAATCGGGTCGAATTGGTCACCCGAGCCAATCCAACTGCGATACCGGGACGCGGTCGCTTTGCCTTGGGATCTTCCGCTCGTTTGAGCACCTCAGGGCTCCTGATCGATCAAACCCCAAGCGGTTTTGAAGTCATGCCGACCGATTTCATTCACGGAGGTACGATCGACATCCGGGGCTTCAACGTGAATCTCGCGGACGGCGGCGTCATTGATGTGTCGGGAGGAGCCTTGGTGCGGAATCGAAACGAGGTAACCTACGGGGATGGAGGGCTCGTGGAAATCCACAGCGGCACCGATCAACGGATTCCGTCAGTTTTGGGCGGGAGTTTGACCTTGGGTGCCTCGCTGCGGGGATATTCCGGTGCTACGGGCGGATCATTGAGCCTAGCCGCGCCGGGATTCCGGATCGGACCGGGACCGATTACCGCCCCATCGACAGTAAGGCTCGATCCCGGCTTTTTCAGCCAAGGTGGTTTCAGCCATTTCCACCTCACCGCCATGGGCATAAAGCCGAGCACAACCGGACAACTCGACAGCAACGGCGTCGAGGTTTACCCAGCGGGTATCACCATCGCACCAGGCACGAAGATTCGGCCGATCGTGGAGGGCTTGCTGGCGATGCCACATCAAGTGGGCGCAACTAGATCTTACCAATTGCGCCGCTTCGTGCGTCCAGAGGGTTTGCGCTCTCCCGCCCACTTGGAATTCGAGGCGCCCGGCGTGGCCGATCCCTATAACAATGGCTTTTTGATTACTCGCGGCGACATCATCATGGGAAAAGGAGCCTCAATCGAAACCGATGTTTTGGGCAGTGTCTCCTTCTCCGCCCAGACCGTAACCATGCTGGGTAAGGTAGCTGCACCCGGGGGTGAAGTATCGATTGAAGCAGCGACCTCCTTCCCTACGGCGACATCGATTCCAGTTGTCGGCCTTCCTACTGTCTACATCGGCCCCCAAGCCAGTCTGTCCGCGGTCGGCCAGTCTGCGACCCGGCTCGGAGCTCGCGGTGCTCGCGTTGGCACCATCGCGAGCGGCGGACGGATTTCAATCAGTGGTAACATTGTGGCGGAGCGTGGCTCGATCTTTGATGTTTCAGGCACCTCTGGGGTTCTTGACCTCGTCAGCGGCTACTCGGATCTTGGCGCCGGAACGGTCGGCAGCCTGCGGGGCTTGGTTCTAGAGGAGACGAGATTCGACACCGATGGCGGTCTCATCTCCCTGAATGGGGCGGACATGCTGTATGTGGACTCCACCCTGCGTGCCACTCCTGGAGGCAAATCCGCAGCCGGGGGGGCACTGGAGATCTCTTCATCTCGCTTCGTTGCCCCGAACACCGGATTCAGCGACGCCGACATCAATCTGGCCGTAAAGCAGAGTGGCTATACACTGAACGGGAGTGCCGCATCTCGCGGAATTGGCCGTCCGCTGAGTGCTGGAGGAGTCCCACTTCCCGGACTGGGCACTTTCTCGATGGACCGCCTCCGTGGAAGCGGAGTAGAGACGCTCACCCTAGGTGGCAACGTGCGTTTCGATGGGAACGTATCCGTATCCATGGCGCAGTCCCTCCGCGTTGCGAGCCGCGGCATTCTTGAGTCCACCGGCCACACACAGCTGTCAGCTCCGTTCGTGAAACTTGGGCAGAACTTGCCCACCCCATTCCTTGCAAGCGATCCAATCTTGCCATTCCTCAAAACCGACATCACTGAAGTGGTAAGCCAAGATTTCGTTGTTCCGACCAACGGCACAGGTCGCTTAACGGTGCGTGCCGATCTCGTGGAGTCGGGTAACCTAGTCCTCAAACAAATTGGAGCTGCCACGATTTCCGCTCGGCGCGGGGATATCCGTGGAGCCGGCAATCTCCTAATCGCAGGGGACATCGTATTGGATGCAGGGCAGATTTACCCCGTCACCGCTAGCCGATTTAATATCTTTGCTTACGACTATCTATCCGGTGGCAGCACCAAACAGGGATCCGTGACTATTTCGGGCGGCAATTCGCGCCCCCTCCCACTGTCCGCTGGGGGAACTCTCTCCATTCAGGCTTCCAACATACGGCATTCTGGGACGCTGCGGGCCCCGCTAGGTTCGATCGTTTTGGGTTGGGACGGCCAGGGCGCGCAACCAACCAATCCTGTCAGCGTAAATGCCATCGGAACTCCTGTGACCCGTTCCATCAGCCTCCAAGCTGGCAGCGTGACTTCCGTCGCGGCGCTGGACCCAAAATCAGGCCGGGACGCGACGATTCCTTACGGAATCAGTTTTGACGGTCTCGCATGGATTGACCCCGCTGGTAACGATATCACGATCTCCGGTAGTCCGCAGAAAAGCATTCGGCTAGCCGCCGAATCGATTGCCACGGCCAAAGGAGCGACCATCGACCTGCGGGGAGGAGGGGATTACTTTGCCTACCGCTGGGTGGAAGGCAATGGCGGCCCCACGGACATCCTTGACTCGTCGGCTGCCTTTGCCATTCTGCCAGGCTACCAGTTCGACTACGCTCCAGTAGCGCCGTTCAACAGCCGCTCCAGCGCCGTGAATCTTCAGGGAGCTGAAGGCTACGTCAACGATACTTTGAAAGTGGGTGACAAAGTTGCCTTGGGCAAAGCGGAGGGTCTGCAAGCTGGTTACTACACGCTGCTGCCAGCCCGCTACGCTCTCATGCCGGGTGCATTTCTCGTCACGCCCCAGGAAGGCAATCCCGTCGGTTCCCTCAAGCAACCCGACGGCTCCAGCCTCACCAACGGCTATCGTGTCAATACGCTTAACTCGACTCGTCGCGGCATCACCAATATGGGGCGCTTCGAGGTAGCCCCAAACTCAGTGATCCAAGAACGTGCCGACTACCGCCTTCTTTCGGCGAACTCCTTCCTGCGAAATGCCTCACTTTCACGGAGTTTGCCGCCCCCGCGCCTCCCCGTCGATGCAGGCCAGCTCACCTTCGCATCAATTGGAACCTTAGCCATCGCGGGGGACATTCTCGGTCGGTCGAGCCGTGGGGGACAAGGAAGCTTGGTGGATATCAGCACCCCTCTTGACATTGTCATCAATCGCGACGCCAGTGGAGGTGGCCCTGGGATCTTGGCACTCAGCAGTGGCCTTCTAAGCCGAATCGGAGCAGAAAGCCTTCTCATTGGCGGCTCGCGCTCTTCCTCTACCGAAGGCACATCGATTTCGGTCGCCACGGGATCGATCACGGTAAACAACCAAGGCTCGCCCCTTTCGGGAGCGGAGATTATCCTCACCGCCAAACAAGGCATCACCCTGTCCGCGGGCTCCACGGTGGAAGGAAAAGGTGAGGCAAGTCCAGCAAATTTGATTTTGGGTAGCTCAGCCACTCCCGGCAGTGGCGATGGTGCTCTGGTCCGAGTCAGTGGTGGCTCGGCTGGTTCAGTCGAGCGCCGCGGGGTGTCCAACTCTATCGCCCCCTATCTCAATCTTGCTGACGGTGCGACGGTAACTGGAGCGTCGATAACTCTGGATTCGACCGCTGCAACCGACCTATCTGCCACTGCCCGGATCATAGGTCAAAAAACGCTGCTGAGTAGTGGGCAGATCAGTCTACTGCTGGACAACCCTGGGGCGCTCAACCCGACCCAAGGGTTGGTCCTGTCTGGTCCGGCGCTGCGTTCCCTGGAAGATTCGGCCCGCTCCATCGTGTTGCGTAGCTACAGTTCGATCGATATCTACGGCACCGGGACCTTCGGCACCGCCGCAACCGAGTTTCTTTCGCTCCAGGCAAGTTCAATCCGGGGGTATAACTCCGGGGCCATCGGCAGCACCTTTACAGCGGAGAAAATCGAAGTGGGCAACGCGGCCGGCCTATCACCACTGGCCCCGTCCGCAAGCCCGGCCAACGGCAGACTCATCTTCGATGCCAACCAAATCTCCACCGGTTCCAACACAGTGAGAATCGAAAACTTCGCGAACGTTGACTTGATCGCGGATTCGCGCCTGCTGGCCGCATCGAATGGAAGCATTGTCATTTCGGGGAATGCGACGATCGCCACCCCGTTGGTCACCGGCCAGGGCGGAGCTCTCACCTCTATCGGAGCAACAGGGGACTTAACCTTGCTTGACGGAGGGAGTGCGACCCCGGGGGCAGCCTCTGGGATCGGAGCGAATCTGACGCTGTCGGGCGCCCGGGTTGTCGTTGACACCGCCATCACGCTGCGGAGTGGCACGCTCACGCTGCGCGCAGACTCTGGAGATCTCTCAGTCGGCACTGGCGCCTCGACACTCATCAATGTCGGAGGCGTCACCCGCTCATTCCTCGACGTCACCCGCTACACGAATGGCGGCCGCATCAACCTGATCTCAGATAATGGTTCCGTTAACGTCGGCAATCTAGCCAGTTTGAATGTCTCGGCAACCGGCTTGGCTGACGCTGGATTGCTAAACATCCAATCCCCGAACGGGCTGCTCACGCTGTCAGGAGCCATTATCGGCACCGCTGACTCTGGCCGCCGCACTGGCTCGCTGCAGCTCGACACCTCCAGCGTGACCGGAAATGATCTATCGGTGATCGATGATCTCTTGAACGCTGGTTCTTTCGGCGAGTTGCGCGACTACCGCATCCGGACCGGGAGTCTCGCCATCAGTGGGTCCGCCACGGCTAAGACTTACCGCGTCTCCGTTGATTCTGGGGATCTAAGCATCTCGGGAGCGATCAATGCATCTGGCCGTACGGGTGGTACTATTGACCTCGCGGCGAACGGAAACCTCACCCTGCAATCAGGGGCACTCTTGGATGCCTCAGCTGAGACATTCGACGCCGCCGGCAAGGGAGGCGCCATCTCCCTGGCGGCAGGCACTTCGCGAAATGGAACGATATCTCCCTTGGCAGAGCTCAATATGGCTGGCGGAACCATTGACCTTCGAGTGGATGATCTAACTGCCGACAGCGCCTCTCGCGGCCAGTTTAGCGGGACCCTCCACCTGAGGGCTCCTCAAGACCAGGCTACCTACAGCACGGTTCAGATGAAGCAGATCGGAAGCACTGTCCAAGGAGCGTCTTCGATTCTCGTTGAGGCATACCGCCTCTACAACCAAGCCAGTGGTTTACTGGACAATTCTTTGCGCGACACCATCCGAAGTGACGCCAACGCCCTTTTCGGTAGCTCCGGCGCCACCACCGCCGCCTATGCCGCCATGATCAATAAGCTTGACCCGTCTGGGCAGTTCGACCTCCTCTTGGCTCCCGGTGCGGAAATCATTAATCCGGGTGGTAGTCTCACCATGGGGAGCTCCTCTTCTCCCTCAACTCAAGACTGGGATTTGGCTGCGTTCCGCTTCGGACCCCGCTCCGCTCCCGGGGTCCTGACGATGCGGGCTGCTCAGGATATCGTTTTCTTCAACGCCCTGAGTGACGGGTTCACCGTGGATACGTCCGCTTCCTCCCCTGGCAACTCTTTGTGGCTAGCGCCCATCTCCACCGCCAATCCGAACCTTCCAGTCAACCGCCAATCGTGGTCCTACCGCTTGACTGCTGGGGCCGATCTCCAGTCCGCAAACTTCCGCGATGTATTGCCGATAACCGGCCCAGGGGCGATCGGAGAAGCACAAGGCTTCCTTGATCTGGGCAAGAATCTGGGCGCCGCCAACATCACGGGCGGGTCCGCTGCCCAGACCTCAACCCTGGTCACTTCCAACTTTCAGGTCATCCGCACAGGGTCGGGAGATATCGATATCAACACGGCGAGAAGCCTCCGACTGCTCAATCCCTTCGCAGCCATCTACACGGCAGGCACACAGGTTGCGGACCCATCAACCGTCGCCACTGCAAATGACTTCGTCACCCCGGTCCAGTCTTCCCGAGTGGGTCAGGGAAACCTAGGCTCGCTGCAACAGGCATACGGAGCCTACTACAGCATGGCGGGTGGCAACGTGAACATCTTTGCCGGTCAAAATTTGGAGCGCAAGACAAGAAACAATTCTGGCTTAATTGACGACTCATCCAGACAACTCCCCAATAACTGGCTCTATCGCCGTGGTTTCGTGGGCGACGACGGTAACTTTGGCTCCGTCAACATGGGCTCCGGCTCGCTATCTGTTACCGATCCGGCAGCTTCGACATCTTGGTGGATCGACTTCTCCAACTTTTTCCAAACCTCCGGCGCCCTGGGCGGCGGACACGTCACCCTTGAAGCTGGCGTGGATGTCCGCAATTTCGACGCCGTCATCCCCACCAATGCCCGGGCGCCTCGGGGCGCTGCCGCAACCTCCGCTTTGCTTGAATTGGGAGGAGGAGATCTCCTCGTGAAGGCTGGGCGCAATATTGACGGCGGCGTCTACTACGTGGAGCGCGGCGTCGGCCGTCTGCAAGCCGGCTCGGAGATCACCACGAACTCGACGCGATCCCCCTCTCTTGGATTGCTGCAGAGTTTAAACAACCCAAGCGTTGGCACACTCGCCCCCTCTACCTGGATGCCCACAGCCCTGTTTATGGGGAAAAGCAGCTTTGATGTCTTCGCAGGCGGTGATGTCCTAATGGGCCCTGTTTCTAACCCGTTCCTTCTTCCTCAGGGACAGAACAATGGTTTCTGGTACAAGACCTATTTCAGCACCTATGGGGACGACAGCTCGGTCCAGATCACCTCACTGGGCGGTGACGTTTCGCTACGCAATAGCGTCACGACACGAGATCGCACCACGCCGGCGGACATTCTCCGGCTTTGGCTCGAACGCCAGAACTTGCTCAGCACAGGTCCCACGGGCGCGGCTAACTCCCAACCATGGCTCCGGCTCGCTGAATCGAGCATCGCCCCGTTTGCCTCCACCCTGCCATTGCGCCCCCCGGTCATGAATGTCACGTCATTGGATGGAGAAATCAACCTTTCGGGATCGTTTACCCTTTATCCATCCCCGCAAGGCCAACTCGAACTCATCGCAGGGGGCGGTAGCGTCAATGGCCTTCAGGCTACCGGTGTCTCTGAGGTCTTGGTCCCCGGCCGCAGCACTACCACTTGGTCTGCCGCCCGAGTCAATGTCTCCGATGCCGATCCCGGCAGCCTCCCCAGACCGCTCTCTCCGTTCAATTACTACGCCAGGGTGGGGACCCGAGTGAACGACAACAACTCGACCAGAAGTAACTTCTTTGAAGAAGTCGATGCTCGATTCAATGATTCTGGTTCTACCACCGGCGTCTTTGGCATTACCCAAACGAAGCTGGCGCTGCACTCCTCTGAAGTGCTGCACCGCAATGATAGCAACCCGCTCCGCGTCTTTGCGATGGACGGAGACATATCAGGTCTCACCCTTTTCAGTCCTAAATTTTCACGGCTTTACGCGTCGAATGACATATCGGATATCTCCCTTTATCTTCAAAACGCCCGGGAGGGAGACTCCACCTTTATCACCGCTGGCAGGGACATCATCCCCTACAACGCCGCCAGTGCACTGCGCAAGTCTTCGCTAGAGTCAGGCAATCTCATCGCGGCCAACGAACTTCCCCTCAGCGGGGATATTCATCTTGGCGGTCCAGGCAGCCTTCAGATCCTTGCTGGACGCAATCTTGATCTCGGAACGGGCCCAACCAATGCAGATGGCACAGGCTCAGGCGTGATCACCCTTGGCAACATCCGCAACCTTGCCCTGCCCTTCGCGGGCGCCGACATCATTGCAGCCGCCGGCGTTGGCTCCGCCACTAGCCTGCTCGAAAGCGAGCTGAACATGACTAGCTTCATCGACACGTTTGTGCTCGGCCCCGACGGAGCCCCGTATCTGTCGGAGCTGGGAGTCAAAAGCTTTGCAGCATTAAGCCCTGAGGAACAGGCGCGCGTGGCTCTTGACGTCTTCTACCTTGTCCTCCGCGACACAGGGCGGGCATACAATCTCCCAGGCGATCCCGGTTTCGGTAACTACAACCGAGGTTTCGCCGCTATCTCAAGCCTTTTCGGCCCCATCTCCTCCGGTGCAGGCAACATCTCCGCCCAAACTCGCAACTTCCGCACTAGGACCGGGGGAGACATCGCACTGCTTGCCCCGAATGGCGGAATCACCCTGTCCAACACCTTGCTGGCCAACGCCGCCGTGCCTCCGGGTATCGTCACAGAAGCCGGCGGCAAAGTTTCCATCTTCGCGGACCAGAGCGTCGACATCGGCGTCGGCCGGATCTTCACCTTGCGCGGCGGGGACCTGATGATTTGGTCATCGCAGGGTGACATTGCCGCCGGTGCCGCATCCAAAACCGTCGCATCCGCCCCTCCAACTCGGGTCATCATTGATCCGCAAACCGGCGCCGTGGAAACCGATTTGGCGGGTCTTTCCACCGGGGGCGGCATTGGCGTTCTCGCCGCCGTCGCCAATGTAAAACCAGGCGATGTTGATCTCATCGCACCTGCTGGGATCATTGATGCTGGCGACGCAGGGATCCGGGTGACCGGAAACATCAACCTGGCTGCCACGGCCGTCGTGAATGCCTCGAACATTTCCGTGGGAGGCAGCTCCAGTGGAGCGCCCTCCGCGCCCAGCGTGGCCGCTCCAAGTCTGGGCGGTCTGGCCAGCTCCGCCAACGCGTCCGCGGCGACCAGTAACGCGGCCGCCACCAACGCCGAATCAAACCGCCAGCAGACCGCTCCGCCGGAAACCGTGGAGACTCCCTCGATCATCTCGGTCGAGGTTATCGGCTACGGAGGAGGCAGCGCTCCCGAGGATAAAGAAGAGGAAGAGGAGAATCGGCGGGGGTGATTCCACCTCCGAGCGATCAGGGCAAGGCACGATGGGTATCATCCGAACCCGGCGAAACCGGAGCGGAAGTGGCTCCACTTCTAGGTCATAGTGGGAGCGAAAACCACCCGTCTCCGTTTGCGGCCATTCCACTTCCCTTTGAAGGCCAAATCATGTCCCGCCGTCGCCGTGCCAAATGGCGGGCAGTCGATTCCGGCGGGAACACCTCGTTGCCAAATGGCAAGGCAGCGAAGTGTGCCGGATTCGTCACGTTGCCATTTGGCAACGTCCCCGCGCCAGCCGGATTGACCACGTTGCCATTTGCCAACGTCCCCGCGCCATCCGGATTGACCACGTTGCCATTTGGCAATGTCCCCGCGCCAGCCGGATTGACCACGTTGCCATTTGCCAACGTCCCCGCGCCAGCCGGATTGACCACGTTGCCATTTGCCAACCATCCCTCGCCGGCTGGATTGACCGAGTTGCCACTTGCCAACTCCCTCGCCCCGTCGCGCCTTGCAGGCAATCCATCTTGCCCTTCATCCGGCCTCGCTGCCCGTGGTGTTTGAACCCTGAGATCACGCTCCCTCACTTCAAGGGATGTTCCTTCAACAACTCTTCGGTGGTGCAAAACTGGAGACGCCCTGGATTTTCGTCCCGGATCGCCTTGACCATCGCGGCGGAAACTGGATCGGCTTGGTTGCCAAAGCTGTTGCGCACGAACGTAAGCACATCGGCCATTTCCTGGTCGTTCAGCATTCCGGCGAAGGGCGTCATCGGCACTTGCCCGTCATACTTCTTCCCGTTGATTTCCAAGGGGCCCATCAGGCCATACATGGCGAGCTTGATGAGGCGATTCGCATCCCCGGCCACCCAGGGACTCTTTTCCAACGACGGAAACGCCGGATCCAGTCCTTTCCCGTTCGCCTGGTGACAGGTGCCGCAATGGCCTTCCCGGAAGTAAACCTTTTGCCCCGCGAGGTATTGCTTCTTGGCCTCGGAATTGAGGTAAGCAGGTGCCGCCAGCTCCGGGTGATCCGCCGTTTCCTTTTCCGCGATTCCGGCGAGGCGATCGGCCGCAGTCTTCGCCGCGGCCTTGCTCCATTCATCGAGCGGCTGGGCGGAGGCGGTGGCAACGATCTTCTTCGCCGTGGCGGCGTCGGGCAGCCAAGAGGCGGCCACAACCGCCTC
>CAMCXS010000075.1 GCA_945883495.1 Akkermansia muciniphila | reverse complement strand
AAGGCACGTCGCATTTGCCTCCTGTGACGGTGGTGCGGAAAGGCATGCCGGTGATTGTAGTCGCGGCCTTGCTCCTGCTGGTGGCGGTGCTTTCCGCGGTGGGGACGGTGGCGGCGATTGGCTTGGGGAGGATCGATGTGGCGGCGGTGGTGGAGTGGTTGCGGGGGAAGGTGGAGTGATGGAGTGATGCAGTGATTGACCACCCGCCGCGGTAGCGGCAAATCTGGGCTGCCGAAGGGTAACTCGGGGAGCCTGCGGTAGCGGGCAGTGGTGTTTTGCCCCCTCAACAATCAACCCACAACCATCAACTCGCGCGACGAGCGCGAACGGATGTCTACGCCACCAAGCGCAACTCGTCAGGTCGCTGCGCCACGGGAATGCTTGCGAGGATTGCCTTCAGCAGTTGATAAACCCTAGTTGTGTTCCCTTCTGGCCGATCACCGCCTGGCACGGCGGCATCCAGTCGTTCCGCACGGGCGATGGCTGAGGCGATCGATGCCAGCGGGTAGTGCTCAGGCTTGAGGTTGCACTTGTTATATTCCCCAAGGACTTCGCGGAGTCTCGACTCGGTTTCGGCGGCATTTCGCAGGTCTGTGACCGCGCTTTCGTCGACATGATGGAGCAGCAGCCAGAGCTCAAAACAGGGCCTGCTGAGGGCAATCTTGATTCCAGCCTGCCGCGCTTCGACGAGTGCTTTGATGAAACCAGGGTAGTGATTCGGCTCAATGCAATGATCGGTGTCTAGAACCATCCAACGCTCGTCGTCTTCTTCGATGCTGAACTGTTTTAGGCGCTCCAGCACGTACACCGCCGCCGACTTGGTATCATCCGTTGCCACGACATGGATCTGCACGCGGCTGAGACGCAGGAAGGAAAAGTATTGCTTCGGAGCATACGTGTCATCGCAGGCGACCAGGAACAAGCGGTCGTCCCTCTGCGTTCCTTCGCCACGGGCGAGAGGGCGGGCCTTGAGTGGGGCGAAGAGGCTCACTTGCTTCCTGCTTCCACCAACCGGTCCAGATCACCCAGAAACGGAACCGCGCCGAAGCGGCCCTGCAGATAGTGCTTCCGAATCTCCAAGTCCTGCCTCACCTTGAAATCAGTCAGAGGATAGAGGGTGGTCGCACCATGCTGATCCTTTTCGACAAACCAGATCTCGTCCCGGCGTAGGAGGTCCAAATCCAGCAGGTTAGACTCGTGCGTGGTGACAATGACCTGCCGGCTTCGTTGGTTGCAACCTCGTAGGAAAAACTCCATGAACTTCCAGACCAGCATCGGATGCATGCTGCGGTCAATCTCATCAATGACGAATACCGCATCCTGCTTTTGAAGGCGGTGGAGTGCTGGCATCAAATCCAGCAGCCGCCTTGTTCCATCAGACTCTTCGGACAAGTTGAACGAGATGACTTTTCCATCTCCTCGTTGGTGGGCCGCGTGGATCGAGATCTGGTAGAAATGATCCTCTTTTGACCTTTCGATCAGCAGCTCACTGTGGTCTGGAAGCTTGATGCAACTGGATTGATTCTCTTCCAGCTCTTTCAGCGCATGATTTACGAGTTCGTCCGGGAGAATCGACCTCAGCTGCTCCTCAGTGATTTCTTTCTTGTCTACATGAAGATGTTCAACGCCAGTCGAGGCATGCCGAAGAAAATCGCCTGCAAACGTGGCAAAGTCAGCGTCATCCGCAAGCATCGGCCCCAAAGCTCCGGGGCCTTCGTCTGGCTTCACTAGGTGAAGAGCGCGCTCAAACCATCTCGTCACCGCTTGAAGTTCCGGGCCGCAGTCTTCTGCCTTCAAGTTGGCTCGGATCGTGGCCAGGAATGAAACGTTCTGAGCACCTCCCACCGTGGCCAACGCCTTCAGCTTGGGACTGGCCCGAAAACCAGTTCCTAATTCCACGATCACCTCTCCATCAGCTTGGCTGATGCGCTCGTAAATTGAGACAAGCTTTTCTCCCTTCACCTCGGCCAGCCACTCCTTGAGGATTCGATCATCATCCAGCTCGCATCCAAAGCGATAGACTTTCTCCTCAACCACAAACTGTAGATCGAAGGTTGAAGCTTCCGCAGGAGCATCTCCCAGACGGAAACGCTGCCGTTTGGTGCCGGTGTTCTTCTTCCTTGCTCGGAGCGCAACGCTTCTGGTGTAGGCCAAGGCACGGAATAGGTTCGACTTCCCCGCACCGTTCGCTCCATAGAGTACCGCTGTCTTTAGAATCGATTCATCCACCCCGGGGATGGCCACCAGATGGTCTTCATGAGCTGTGCCCAGACGCTTGCTTGCCACCAAGCTTAGAGTCTGCTCTCCCTGAAAAGAGCGGAAGTTTGAAACCGAGAAGGATGCGATCATAGGTCACCAGGTGTGAGAATTTCACAAATAGTGCCGTCCGAAGAGTCGATCCACAAGGCTGAATGTCCCTTTTTGTGACCTAGTCACAAAAAGTATCTTGAGGAGGTCGAGTCCACATTTTTCAAGGATCGCGTCGCGAGGCGCCGCTGGAATGCCATCCCGCAAACTCCAGCAGGGAGAGCTTGAGAAATGCGGGCTCGACCACAATTACCTCGGGTTCGTGTCTCCGCATCGCCAGCCCCGGGTTTGCGGAGACGTTCGACTGCGTGCGAGGAGGTTTCCACCACGATGAGTCGCGCATACAGTGCTACTCATTTTGCCCGTCACTGAGAATCTTACCGAAAGTAGTTGATGCTTTAGTTTTCTTAATTAATATCAGTATCGTGAAATCCACAGTAACAAGAAAAACGAGATGACTGAAGTAGCTAAAAAGAAACGTTCCCAACCTACCGTCCCTGGCCCTGTCGGCAAAGTTGTCGAGAAAGCCCGGGAAGTCGCCGATGGCGTCGAAGTTCATGGTGCGGCGATTTCTCTGAAATCCGCCACCGCTCCTGAGATCCGTGTGCTGGCTGATGAGCTGAACCGTGCAGAGACCGCGTTCCAAGCGATCCGCGTCAGCTTTTCCTCTGAGTTGGCGCCCAATCTGAAAGCGGTCAACCGGGAAGCTGGGAGATTCATCATCAACGCCAAGAAGCCGATCAGCTGCGTGCTGGGGGACACTTGGAACGAAGGGTGGGTGGAAGTGGGCTTGCTCCATAGCCTTGCCTGCCCGAAAAAAGTGGTCGATCGGATCGCGTTGTTGGACCGAATGGCCATTTATTTGGGCGATCATCCGGAGTGCGAAGCGCCGGGCCAGAAGATCACGGCCGAGCGGGCTCGGGAGTTGCACCAAGCATTGAGCAAGGCGGATCGGGGATTCGGTTTCACGGGCACGCAGCGCAAAGAGATCCGCGTTACGCGTGACCAGGCAAGAACGGCGCTGCGCAAGCTGGTGGCGGATGTCATCGTGGAAGTGCGTCGCAAGCTGCCCGCGAATTCCGCGCTGTGGAGTTCGTTCGGGTTGGACGCGCCGAAACCGCGCGCTCCGCGTCCACGGAAACCGAGGGCATCCAAGGCAGCCAAAGCGTCCAAGACTGCCGCTCCGGCTTCCGTCCGAGGCGTGGCGACGACGACGACGACGGATCCCGCTCCCGCGGCTACCCATCAGGTGGGATTGGTGTCTTAAAGAAACTGTTTTTCAGGCAATGACTCAACCCACCTCGCCTCGGATCGGCAGATGTCCGGGGTGAGGTGGATCATTTGGTTGCTTGAGCCTGAAAGCGACGTTCTCCGCGGCGGCCCCTCCAACGGCCAATCAACCTAGCCCGGACATGGGAACATCTCACAAGGCGCGGAGACGCTGAGAATGAGAAGGCGGTCCCGAATTCCCTAGTGAGCCTCAGCAAGCTGAAGAGCCGCAAGCGAACGAACCAGGAAGCACGAACGAAAGCGTCCAGCCGCCAGCCTCCAGCCGAAAGCCTATTGACTCAGCAACGAAGCTGTTGTTGCGTATAGTGGTTGTGGTTGATTTCCTTATGAAAACTCGTTTTGCTGCCTTTGCTCTTCTGCTCTGCGCTCCGCTTCTGGTGGAGACCACGCTGGCTCATCCGCGTGGCAAAGCTCCGTCTCAGTACAAGGTCGTGTCCGGTGGACACTCGCATTCCGTGCATGGTGTCTCAGCGCGCCCTCCGGTGTATGCCACCCGCTATCCGCGGTTTTATCAGACCAACGTGCGTTCTTCCTACGGGATTTATCCGCGCTACCCGGAGTATTACTCGGCCGGGTATCGTCCCATCCGGACTTACGGCGGAGCCACTCCGCGCTATTACTATAAGAGCCGCATCGGCTACATTGGCCGGCCATACATTCACGTGCGCAATGATTGGGATGGCTGCCACCCGTATTATCATCATTATCATCACGACGATTCGCGGCTCTATCGAATCGCTGTTCCGTGATGAGCGCCGAGTGACGGTCTCGGGCGTATGGTTTGATGGTAATGCGACTTCCCTTCGATAACACCTACGCCCGGCTACCCTCGGGATTTTACGAGCGGCTTGATCCTTGGCCCGTGGCGGAGCCGAAATGGGTCGCGCTGAATCGGGATGTGGCGGAGCTGCTGGGGTTTGATCCGGCGGCGCTCGATTCCGCGGAGGGCCTGGCAATTTTCGCGGGAAACGTGGTTCCGGAAGGTGCGGAACCGATCGCGACCGCCTACGCTGGGCATCAGTTTGGCGGGTTCGTGCCGAGGCTGGGGGATGGCCGGGCGATTCTCTTGGGCGAGGTCGTGGGCCGCGATGGTGTGCGGCGGGATGTGCAGCTGAAGGGCTCGGGGCCGACCCCGTATTCGCGCCGGGGTGATGGCCGTTCCGCGCTCGGTCCGGTGCTCCGGGAGTATCTGGTTTCCGAGGCGATGGCGGCGTTGGGCGTGCCGACGACCCGGGCGCTGGCCGCCGTTTGGAGCGGTGAACCGGTTTACCGGGAGAATGTTGAACCCGGCGGCGTGTTCACGCGGGTGGCCCAATCGCATCTGCGGGTGGGAACGTTCGAGTATTTCGCGGCTCGGGAAGACCGGGCGAGTTTGGAGATTCTCACCAAATACGCAGTGTCGCGGCATTACCCCGAAGCGGCGGATGCGGAGATTCCCGCTTTGGCGTTGCTGGAGGGAGTGATTGGGCGGCAGGCGCGTCTCGTGGCGCATTGGATGAGCCTGGGCTTCATCCACGGCGTCATGAACACGGACAACACGAGCATCTCTGGAGAGACGATCGATTACGGTCCGTGCGCGTTCCTTGATGTGTATGATCCCGCGAAGCGGTTCAGCTCTATTGATGAACGGGGGCGTTATGCGTATGGCAATCAGGCGAACATCGCGCTGTGGAACCTGGCCCGGCTCGCGGAGTCGCTCTTGCCGTTGCTGGCGGAGGATCAAGAAACCGCCGTGGCTCGGGCGGAAGCGGCGTTGGGCGGGTTTGCTGGTCACTTCCAAGAGGCTTGGACCCAGCGTTTCGCCGCCAAAATTGGGATTGCCGAGCCGGTGGCGGAAGATCGGGATCAGGTGCTCGCCTTTCTTGATTTGTTGAGCACCCATGGAGTGGATTTCACGTTGGCGTTTCGGCATCTTGCCTCGGCGGTGACGCCGGATGCGGAGGCTTTCCAGGGCCTGTTTTCGCAGCCGCAGGCGGTGAAGCCTTGGGTCGAGGGTTGGCGCAAGCACTTGCGCGAGCGGGGAATCTCTGCGGTAGCGGCTTCGGAGATTATGCGAAAGACCAATCCGGTGTTCATTCCGCGCAATCACCGGATTGAAGAGGTGATCCAAGCCGGGCGGCAAGGGGATTTCGGGCCATTCCGCCGGCTGCACGAAGTGTTGCAACGCCCGTTTGAGGAACAGCCGGAATCCGCCATCTACGAATCCGCGCCGGAACCGCACGAAGTGGTCCAGGCGACGTTTTGTGGGACTTGAGGGGAGCGGAGGGATTCTCGTCAGGGTTGCAGTCCCGGACCGTTCAGCGGAGAATGTGGTCATGGAACAGGGTGCGCGGGTGGTGGTGGTCGGGGCGGGATTCGGGGGATTGACGTTTTGCCAAACGTTCCGGGAACCGGGCGCACGCATCACGTTGGTGGACCGTCGCAACCACCATTTGTTCCAACCACTTTTGTATCAGGTTGCGACCGGCGGTCTCTCGGCGCCGGATATTGCACAGCCGATCCGCTCCATCCTTGCCAATGACCCGAACCTCAACGTGCTCCTCGATGAGGTCACCGGCTTCGATTTGGCGGCGCGCCAGGTTCAGACCGCGAAGACCACGCTGAGCTACGATTACTTGGTGCTCGCGTTCGGCGGGGTGACGAGCTACTTTGGTCATCCGGAATGGGAACAGTTCGCGCCGGGGCTCAAGACCCTCGAGGACGCGTTGCGGATCAGGAATCAAGTGCTTCTGGCTTTCGAGCACGCCGAAGCGGAGCCAAGCGCGGAGCGACATCGCAAACTCATGACCATGGTCGTGGTGGGCGGTGGTCCCACGGGAGTGGAGCTGGCCGGAGCGTTTTCTGAATTGGCGCGGCATGTGTTGCTGCACGATTTCCGGAACATCGATCCCCGGGAGGCGCGGGTGGTTCTAATCGAGGCGGGGCCCCGCATTTTGTCGCACCTGCCCGAGGATTTGTCGGAGAGCGCGGAGCGCCAGCTGCGGAATCTCGGCGTGGAAGTGCTCACCTCTACGAAGGTGAAGTCGATTGGGGAACAGCTCGTAGAATTGGAGACGGGCGAGCGGATCGAGGCCGCCACCATTGTTTGGGCCGCCGGAGTTTCCGCGCATCCACTGACCCGGAAGCTGGGCAACGGGGTGGAGCTGGACCGGGCGGGGCGGGTCAAGGTCAATCCAGACCTCAGTCTCCAGGGGCATCCCGAGGTGTTCGCAATCGGGGACATGGCCCTGGTGATCGGCGAAGACGGCAAGCCGGTTCCCGGAGTCTCGCCCGCCGCGATGCAGATGGCCAAGCACGCCGCGAAGATCATCTCCGGAGAACTCCAGGGAACTCCTGGCGGCCGGACCCCGTTCCGTTACCACGACAAGGGCACAATGGCCACGATCGGCCGATCAGCGGCGGTGGCGATCTTGGGCAACCAACACCTCTCCGGCTTCATCGCCTGGTTGGCGTGGCTGGCGGTCCATTTGTTGTTCCTGATCGGATTCCGCAACAAGCTTTCCGTGCTCCTCCAATGGGCCTATTCGTACCTTACCTACAAGCGCGGGGCGCGGATTGTGTTCGGCGAGCGCGCGGGTGGGTGAATGCGGAGTGACTGGGCCGCGGCGCCAAAGGGCTAGCGCTTTCCCGCCCATCAACCCTCAACAATCAACCACCAACTCGCGCGCAGCGCGCTACGCTTCCTTCACGGCGTGCACGAGCTTGGCCAGGGAGTCCTTGGCGTCGCCGTAGAGCATGCCGGTGTTTGGCTTGAAGAAGAGCGGGTTCTCGATGCCCGAGAAGCCTTTGCCCTTGCCCCGCTTGAGGACGATGACGTTTTTGGAGCGGTCGACTTCTAGAATCGGCATGCCGGCGATCGGGCTGCCCGGGTTGTCGCGGGCGTCGGGATTGACGACGTCGTTGGCGCCGATGACGACGGAGACGTCGGTATTGGGGAAATCGGAATTGATCTGCTCCAACTCATAGAGCTGGGAGTAGGGGACGTTGGCTTCCGCAAGGAGCACGTTCATGTGGCCCGGCATCCGGCCTGCCACAGGGTGAATCGCGAACTTCACGGTGACGCCGCGTTCTTCCAGGGAATCGCACAACTCGCGCACCACGTGCTGGGCTTGGGCGGTGGCCATGCCGTAGCCCGGGACGAAGACGACCTGACGGGCATAAGCCATCTGGGTGGCCACGTCATCAAGGATGACCTCGCGCATTTCTCCACCTTCTTGACCGGCGCCGCTATCGCTTGACGCACTGCCGAAGGCTCCAAAGAGAACATTCGTGATGGAACGGTTCATCGCCTTGCACATCACGATGGAGAGAATAAAGCCGGAGAAGCCATCCAAGGTTCCCGCAATGATGAGGACGTTATTCGAGATGGCGAAGCCCGTCGCGGCGGCGGCCAGACCGGCGTAGGAGTTCAAGAGGGCCATGACGACGGGCATGTCCGCGGAACCGATGGGAAGGACCAGCATGACGCCGAAGACGAAGGCCAAGACCATCATGAGATAGAAGGCCCAGCCGGTGGCGGGGCTGACCATCAGATAGAAGAAAAGGCCCACCGTGACCGCGATGAGGGACATATTGAAGAGGTTCTGTCCCTTGAAGGTCATGGGCGCTCCAGGGAGCATGCCTTGCAACTTGGCCGCCGCGATCAAGGAACCGGTGGTGGTCAGGGAACCGAGGAGCACTTCCAAGCTGATGGCGGTCATCTTGAAGCCGCCGAGGTGGCCGTGGTGCGTATAATATTCCGCGATCCCGACCAAGGAGGCAGCCAAGGCACCGAAGGCGTGGGAAAGCGCGGTTCGTTGTGGCAACGCGGTCATCGGCACCCAATGGGACATGGCCGCCCCGATGGCGCCGCCGATGATGAAGCCGGCGATGATATATTCGTAACTGACGATCTCGTGATGCAGTAGAGTGCCGACGATGGCCAGAAGCATGCCGAGCTCGGCAGCGTGCATCCCGCGGCGCGCGGTCTCCGGATGCGTCAAACAGCGCAAGCCGTAGATGAAGAGCAGCGAGGCGATGAGGTAACTGAACGCGATGGTGTATTCCATGGGATGTAGCGGCGTCGGTTTTAGTGCTTCTCTTCGGGTTTCTGCTTCATTTCTTCCTTGCTCTTGAAGAACTTGAGCATGCGTTCGGTGATCCAGAAGCCGCCCACCACGTTGATCGTGGCGCAGGTTACGGCGATGAAGCCGAGCCAAGTGCTCACGGCGTTGTGTTGCGCCCCTGCCGCCACGATGGAGCCGACCAGCGAGATGCCAGAGATGGCGTTTGTGGCCGACATCAGCGGGGTGTGGAGCAGGGGAGGGACGCGGGTCAGCACCAAATAGCCGAGGAAGGCGGCCAGGGCGAAGATATACAGAGCTGGGATAAATTCTTCAGGACTCATGCGGTGGGAACGAGTTGGGTTTCGATGAGATTGCGGAGCGTTTCGTTGGTGACGGAGCCTTGGTGCGTGACCAGGCAGTGTTTCAAAATATCATTGGCGGGATCGAGCTTGAAGGACTTGGACTCTTTGTCCCAGAAGTGATCGATGAGGTTGCCCAGGTTGTTGCTATACATTTCACTGGCGACGCGAGGGACGCGGCCAGGGAGGTTGCGATACCCGAGGACGCGGACGTCGTTGACGATGACTTCTTCGCCCAGGACGGAGCACTCCACGTTGCCGCCGGTTTCCACGGCCATATCGACGACCACGCTGCCCGGCTTCATGCCTTGTACCATGGCGGTGGTGACGATGCGCGGGGCTTTTCGGCCGAAGACTTGGGCGGTGGTGATCACCAAGTCGGATTGGGCGCAGCGTTGTGCCATCACCTCGCGTTGTTTCTCCAACTGCTCCGGCGTGAGCTCTTTGGCATAACCTTGCGCGGTTTGCCCGGTTTCGCCGAGATCGACCTTTACGAACTTGGCCCCGAGCGATTTGACTTGTTCTTCCACGACCGGCCGGGTGTCGAATGCTTCCACGACCGCGCCGAGCCGTTTGGCGGTGGCGATGGCTTGGAGACCGGCCACGCCGACGCCAATCACAAAGACCTTGGCGGGAGCGATGGTGCCCGAGGGCGTGCTCATCATGGGGAAGATCCGGTCCAGGCGATTGGCGCCAATCATCACCGCCACATAGCCGCCGAGGTTTGCCTGGGAGCTGAGGGCGTCCATTTTTTGCGCCACCGTGGAGCGGGGAATCATTTCCATGCATATGGAGCTGAGCTTGGCGTCGGCCAGTTGCTGGAGAAGCTCCAAATCGTTGAAGGGATCGAGGTGGGAGATATGCAGGCAACCCGCTTTGGTTTGCTTGATTTCATCAGCCGGAGGTTTGCGCAAGCGCAACACGATGTCCGCGTGGCCGAGGCCCTGTTGTCGGCTTTTCATGATCGTCGCTCCGGCGGCGGCGTATTCGTCATCACTGAAGAACACGGATTGGCCCAAGCCCGCCTCAATCTCGACTTGAGCGCCGAGCTTCGAGAGTTTGGCCACGGTGGCGGGCACAACGGCGATGCGCCTCTCCTCAGTATGGGTTTCCGCGGGAACGAAGATTCGGGTCATGAGTTACGGATGGAAGTTGTTCATTGCCCGCTGACGCCGGATCGAGCCCGTGTCAAGCGGTTCGCGTCAATGGCTGTTTGCGTCAGCAGCCAAGCAAGGCTCGGATGATAGAATCCCACACAGCGTCGTCAACTGTGTTTTCTACTAGTCACAACCAATGCAATGTCCGGGAGTCGCCGTGGTCTTTGTCATTCGTAGCGCAACGCTTCAATGGGATCGAGTGAAGCCGCTTTGCGCGCCGGATAAAAGCCAAAGAGCACTCCGACGGCAGCACTGAAGGCGAACGAATAGAGGATCGGGCCGGCGGTGATGTAAACCGGCATCGGTGAGAAATGCATGATCAGGGCGGCGGCGAGGAAGGCCAAGCCGATTCCGATCAATCCGCCGAGCAAACTCAAGGTGACCGCCTCAATGAGGAATTGCATGAGGATATCGCTGCCGCGCGCGCCGATGGCCAAACGGATCCCGATCTCCCGGGTGCGCTCCGTGACGCTGACCAGCATAATATTCATGATCCCGATCCCGCCCACGATCAGGGAGATACTGGCCACGAAGCCAAGCAGCGTGGTCATGGTTTTGGAAGTCGCGGTGGCCATCGTGGTGAGTTCTTCCTGCGTCCGGATCGTGAAATCGGGTTCGCGGTCGCCGGGGAGCCGGTGGCGTTGCAACAGGAGGCTGGTGATTTGCTCCACCACCATGGCCACGGACTTGCCGCGCTCCACGCTGACGGTGATCCGCGGAATGGTTTTGGTGCCGAGTACCCGCTTCATCGCGCTGGTGTAGGGGATGACGATGGTATCGTCCTGGTCTCGGCCAAAGAAGGAGGCGCCTTTCGGGGCGAGGACGCCGATGATCGTGAAGGGGACATTGCGGATTCGGACGACTTTGCCGAGCGCTTCCTCTTCGGTGCCGAAAATCTCCACGGCAGTGGTTTTGCCAATCACCGCGACCTTGGCGGCAGTCTTGACGTCCCGCTCTTCGAAGGGCCCGCCGAAGCTGAAATTCCACATCCGGATGGAAAAATAATCCGCAGCGACGCCGTTGAGACGGGTGAACCAGTTCTGATTTCCGGAGGAGATCCGGGTGCTGCCCTCGACTTCTGGGGTGACGCCCTGGACGCCGGGGATATCGCGTTTGATGGCGAAGGCGTCGTCCAAGGTCAATGTCCCGGCCGACCCAAAGCCGCCGCTCATCCCGCCCCGGGAGCTGCTCCCAGCGAAAATCATGAGGGCGTTGTCGCCCAAGGCGGCTACTTGATCCTCGACCTGCTTTTTGGCGCCGTTGCCGATGCCAACCATGGCGATGACGGCGGCGACGCCGATGATAATCCCCAAGGCGGTGAGCAGCGAACGCAGCTTGTTGCGCAGCAGAGCGCGGAATGCAGTGTGAAAACTGGTTTGCAGCCTCATGGCGTGGTCTCCACCGGCAAGTTCCTCAATTCTTCCGCGGCGTCGAAGCGCTTCGCGACCTGGGTATCGCTGCGGATTTTCCCGTCCCGCATCACGATGATCCGTTTGGAATAATTCGCGACGTCGGGTTCGTGCGTGACCATGAGGACGGTGATGCCCTGGGCGTTGAGGCGTTGAAAGATCCCGAGAATTTCGATGCTGGTGCGGGAATCGAGGTTCCCGGTCGGCTCGTCGGCCAAGAGGAGAACGGGATCATTGATGAGGCTGCGGGCGATGGCGACGCGTTGCTGTTGGCCGCCGGAAAGCTGATTGGGCGTGTGGTCCGCACGTTTGCCGATTCCTACCATCTCCAAGGCGGCCATGGCTTTTTCGCGCTGCTTGGCTGGGGAAAGCGGGGTGCGGCGATAGAGCATGGGCAGCTCCACGTTCTCCAGAGCCGAGGTCCGGGCGAGGAGATTGAAGTTCTGGAAGACGAAGCCGATCTTGTGGTTCCGCAGATCGGAAAGTTGATCTCGGCTCAATTTGGAGACCTCAATCCCATCGAGCAGGTAACTGCCGGACGTGGGGCGATCGAGGCAGCCGAGGATGTTCATGAGGGTGGACTTGCCGGAACCGCTGGTACCCATGACGGCGACAAATTCACCCTTGGTGATGGTAAGGGAAACGCCGCGGACTGCGTGGACCGGCTCCTCGCTGGAGGCGTAGGTCTTGCGCAAGTCGTCGAGTTGGATAATCGGCGCCATGGCGAGCAAGCGGAGGAAGTTCAGCGGCGCGGCATGCGGCCGCTGCTGCCAAACGGGCTGGAGGAGGAGGGCGGCGGAGTGGGCGTAGCGCCGGGGATGAATTGGTTGGTGACGACTTCGGTTCCCTCGGGGAGGCCTTCGGTGACTTCGGTGTAAATCCCATCCGTCAGGCCGGTCTTTACCTCGAGCGGTTCCGGCTTCCCGTTTTGGAGCACATAAACGCGCTTGGTGGGTGCGGCTCCGTCTCCGCTTGCTCCACGGCGGCCTTCTCCCCGGAAGCCTGAAGGCGGTGCCGACGAGGCAGAGGCGCCCGACTCAGTGGGTTTGTAACGCAACGCGGAGTTCGGCACTGCGATGGCGTCCTCGCGCTTGTCGAGCACGATCGAGACGTTCGCGGTCATTCCTGGACGCAATTCCAGTTTTGGATTTGAGACATTAATCACCGTCACGTAGGTCACCACGTTCTCCACCGTGACCGGGGCAAAGCGCACCATCTTGACTTTTCCTTCGAAGGTCCGGCCGGCGTAGGCATCCACGGTGAACTCGACCTCTTGACCTTCTTTGACGCCGCCGATGTCGGCCTCGGAGACGTTGGCTTCAATCTGCATTTTGGACAGATCGTTGGCAATGGTGAAAAGCTTGGGCGCAGTCATCGTGGCGGCCACGGTCTGGCCTTCGTTGACGTCCCGGGAGATGACCACGCCATCGACCGGCGCAGTGATGGTGCAACGATCGTGATCGACCGTAGCCCGATCGAGTTGAGCTTGGCGCATCATGACGACGGCTTTGGCTTGATCCAGATCCGCGATGGCTTTGTCGAGATCTGCTTGGGTGCCGGCGTTGCCCGCGACCAATTCGCGTTGGCGTTTTTCGTTGAGCCGGGCGAGTTCGAGCGAGGCTTTGGCGTTGGCGAGCTCTCCCTCAGCTTGGTGCTTGGTGGCGCGGTAGGTGGCGGGATCAAGTTGGGCGACGACTTGCCCGGCCTTAACCGGGGTATTGTAGTCCGCCAAGAGCTTCTGGATAATGCCGGAAATTTGGCTGCCGACTTCCACGGTCACCAAGGCACTGAGCTGGCCGGAGGCGGTTACTGTTTGCTCAATATCCTGGCGCTTCACCGCCATGGTTTGGTATTCCGGCTTGGCCTCTTCCTTGAAAATAAAGGGGCGGCCAAACCAGACGGCGGCGGCCACCACGGCGCCTCCGATGAGCCATTGCAGGAGAGGGAATTTACCGGGAGTCATGGGGCCACTTTGCGCACTCGTTCTTCTTCCAAAACCCCGGTCACTTGATCGAGTCGCTTGAGAGCCAGCTCATACCCGTAGATTTGCACGGCCAGATCCTTCCGCGCGTTGTTCAAGGTCCGCAAGGCGTCGAGCACGTCGATGCTCCGGGCGGTTCCGGCGCGATACTGCGTTTGCACGTCTTGATACGCTTGCGACTCGGCGTCCACTTGGGCTTCGAGGGCGTCGACCGTTTCCCGCAGGCCGCGCACCGCGACGAAGGCGTTGGTGACCTCTTCTTGGACGGTCTCGCGAAATTTTGCGTAATTTTCCTGGGATTGTTCCACTTGAAGTCCTTGCCGTTTCAACTCGATCGCCCGTTGTCCGGAATCGACGAAGGGGAAGCGGATCGCCAGGACGGCTTGCCAGTCGCTGCGGTTGAGATTTCCCGATGCCTGGGTGCCGGAAGCGCTTGCCTGACCGCTAACGACGGGTGCGTATTGGGCGCGGATTTCTTTGCGGCGCTCTGTTTCCTGCAAGATCGCGAGTTCGCGAGCCTTGAGGTCTTCCCGCTCGGTGAACGCGGTGACGAGGAAGCCATCGAGCGCGTCCTCGGCCGGGTGGGCCTTGCTCGATTGGGGATCGACCAGGGTGAAGTCGCGGTTGCGCAGGTCGAGTAAGTTGCCGAGCACGTTGCGTCCGACGATCAGGTCGTTCTCTGCTTGAATCAGTGCACGGCGATTTTCCTCCGCCGATGCCTGGGCGCGCAAGACATCCACCCGGGTTACCGCACCGGCGTCCGCGCGTTTGCGGGCAATGGTTAGATTTTCCTCGGCGAGGCGAAGGGTTTCTTCGCTGACCCGAACGATCCGCTGTTGGGAGAGCACTTCAAAATAGGCGGCGGCCACCGAATACAACGTCTGCCGGATGGCGGCTTGATATTCGAGGCGGCTCGATTCTGAAATCAGCTTTCCGCGGCGGTAGGCGGGGAGGAGGGTGAAATCGACGAACGGCCAGGCGAGGTTGAGGCTCGTTTGGTTCGTGGTCAGCGCGCCACCTGAGACATTTCCCAAGTTGCTTGTAAATCCGCGATTTGCGCCGGTCCGGTCACTTCGGTTGGACGAGGCGTTGCCGGTGATCGTCGGCAGAAGGCGGGTCATCGCGCTGGCTGGTTCGAGGGCTCCTTTGCGGGCTTCGGCGTAGGCGATCGCCAAGGTTTGATCCGTCGCGAGGGCAAGATCGTAGGCTGCCTCAAGCGTCAGCGTGCGTGGCTCCTCATGCGGCTGCGGGGCGGGGGGCTCGATGGCGATGGCGATAGGCCCAAGAGACACACCAAGAACGATGAGAAAAAGGCGTGGGGACATGGACGGGAAGCAACCGTGGGCACGAAGATTACGGCAAGAATTGCCGAGACAGAGGCGCAGATTGGAACAAAATTTTCAATTTCAACCTCCCTAATATTCAACTAAACCGTAGTTTCTCCCGTACGGCTCGCAAGCCGTTTCTCGCGAAAGTTCCCGCTTTGCGGCGGGGGAGAGTCTGGTGCAGAGTAGGTTGGAGTTTTTCGTCTCTACCTTGATGAAGCAACCGCCGATCATCATGGAGTCCTTCCGGCTGCCGCAGGTTCCTCCTGACGGCATGGACGAACTTTGGGCGAGGGGCTGGCGGCATTTTGGCGACGAGTTTTTCCGCTACAGCATCATGGAACATCGGGGCGGCTGGGAGGTGATCTTGCCGCTGCGGATCGATCTACAACGCTTTGAGCCAACCAAATGTCAGCGGCGCAACCTGCGCAAAAATGCCGGAGTGGAGGTGATCTTCCGGCCGGCGGTTCTGAGTCCCGAGGCGGAAGCGATGTTTGCCCGGCACAAAACGCGATTCATTGACAACATTCCGGACGCCTTGGAGATCTTTCTCGGGCCCGAGCCCGGCGTGGTGCCTTGCGGCTGTTTGGAACAGCGTTGCCACTTTGAAGGCGAGTTGGTGGCGATCAGTTTTTTGGATCTCGGCGCCCGGAGTATTTCCAGCGTTTACGGGATGTTCGAACCAGCGCACAGCGCGAGAGGGCTCGGAATTTTCACCCTGCTCCAAGAGCTGGAGTGGGCCCGGAACGCCGGAATGCGCTATGCCTACCCCGGTTACGCAACGGTGGGCCCGAGTCACTACGACTATAAGAAGCAGTTCCGCGGGTTGGAGGCGTTCGATTGGAGCTCTGGACGGTGGTTTGACTGGCCCCGTTGAGGCAGGCTAGGCCGTGGCCAGCCAATCGAGCCGTCGCTGGAGTTTGGCTCGCCGGGATGCGTCGGGGTTCGGGTAGAGGATGGGATACCAGGCGGTCATTACGGCCGCTCGGGCGATCATTGATTGATCGAGGGCGTCGTCTAGGATGGTTCCGCCTGCGTCGCGATAGGCAGTGAGGATGGCGTCGGCGGTGGCGTGGTCTTCGTCGAGGACGCGGGTGTTCCAGATGATCGAGGCCAAATCCCATTCCACGGGGCCGGAGAAGGCGTCTTCCCAATCCGTCCAGAGGAGCCCGCGAGTTGTCGGCAGGAGATTCCCGGGATGGGCATCTCCGTGGAGCGGCTGGTGGGGAAAGCGGCCGAGGATCTCGATGGAACGCTCCAGGTGATCGCGCAGGAGGATTTGGGTGTCGCTGGGGAACAAATTTCGCCTAGTGACGATCTCGAGGCCTTCGGAAAGGATGGCGAGAGGCGGGAGCGGCTCGGGGAAGGCCCGCAGGATCTGGTGGCAGCGGTGCAGGGTCCGGCCGATTTCGCTGGCGGCCGGCTCGACATCGATCCGCGTGACGAATTGCCAGAAGTTCAGTGGATAGCCGAGGTGAAGGTGAGGTCCTGGAGGGAGATCTGGATGGAGCGGGATGATGGGGGCGTCGTGGTCGGTGAGGTGGGCCGCGATGGCGTTTTCCCGGGCAAACCACGCGGTGCCGCTGCGCGGGCCATCGAGATCTTGGACGACGCGGGCGACGAGCGATTCCGTAAGCCGGAGGACGAGGGTGCTCCCGTTTTGAAGGATGTCGCACCGGTCGGGTTTGACTCCGTGGGCGAGGGCGGTCTCGGTAGCGGCGCGGATAGGGAGTGCGAGCCCGGTCATCTTGGGGGGAGGAGAAGTGGCGCCAAAAAATGCCCGAGTTCCATCAACCATCAACCCGCCGTTTCCGATGTGACGTTTCATCTGGGGAACCGATCTATTGCCGATTGACATCCTTCCTCTGCTGTTCGAAGCAGTGCCCCACTTTCTGAACCGCAGAAACCTATGGCCTCCGCCCCGATTCTCGACCCGAAAACGATCGATACCGCCGCAACGGCCGTGACCAAAGAGGCGATCTTGGCGATGAACGCGCAGCGAGAGGAATTTGAGCAGGTGGACCGGCTCATTTCGCTGGACTTGGAGTCGGGGCTAGCGGTGGGCATCAAGAGACAGCGACCCGATGAGTTCTGGACGCGGGGGCACATTCCCGGACGGCCGCTCATGCCCGGCGTACTCATGATTGAGATGGCGGCGCAGATCAGCTCGGTGATTTACCACCTGAAGTTCGAGACCGGAGGGAAAAAGTTCTTCGGATTTGGCGGAGTGAACGATGTCAAATTCCGCGGGACGGTGGAACCTGGGCAAGATCTTCTCATGGTAGTCCGGGCCAAAGCCCTGAAATCGCGAATGGCGATTTTTGAGGCGCAGGGTTTCGTCGATGGCAGAATGGTCTTCGAAGGCGAGGTCTCTGGCATCGTGATCGGTTGAAACCCGTTCGTCCGATCCAGATTGGCAGCAGCGGAGCGCGCACGGGGCGATGATCCTGATCAAGGCTGCGTTGCCCGGATCCGGTAAAACGCGGCGGAACTGCCGGGCGTGTGTTGGATGGTTAAAGTTCGCACGGTGCCGCTGCCTTCGGTGATCGTTGCTGGGCCGGTGGGGGAGGCCCCGTTAACCGAGGTCGCCAGGGCGGTCCAGTTTTCCAAATCCATGCTGAACTCCACGGTCAGCGTCACCCCCCGGGCCAGGCTGTTTCGGCTCAGGACGATTGTGGTCTGGCCGTCGACGGCCTGGAAGGAAAGCGGTTGCGGCGACACAAACTCAACCAGATTGGGAATGCCGTTGTCATTGGCGTCACCGTTCGGGCCACTGAGCAGTGGATCCGCGAGCTGGCCAAGCGTCAGATTCGCGGTGCGCCATCCTCCGAAGGTCTCGGTTTGCGGAGCGGTGTGGAGGGCGGCGATCTCGCTTGGAGTCAGGGCGCGTTTGTAGAACCTCAGATCGTCAATCTGTCCCACCCAACCGTTTCCGCCTCGGGTGGTGTCTCCGATACGCCAAAGATCCGGCAACGGGGCGAGCGAGCCAGCTGGAACCGAGTTGAAAACGGTGCCGTTGTCGAAATACAGGCGGGAGCGCCAGGTTCCAGCGTCATTGAAATGGACCAACGTGAGGAGGTGCCACTGACCATCGTTAATCGCGGGTGTCGTCAGCGTGGTGCTGTAGTTGCCGCCGCTGATACTCTGGAAGCTCGTTGGCGAGTTCACCATCCAAAGGCGATACTGAGCCGCGAAGGGAGAGACGGATTGATCTTTGCCCAGCACCGTGTTGTACCCGCCCGTCGAGAGGGTTCGCACCCAGACGCTGACCGTGAAGGCGTCGCCACGAGGATGGAAGTTCAAATCGCCCTGATTGGCGGGGGTGAAATCATTGAGCGCCGCGCTGAGGCTACTGGGACCATAAGCTCCTCCGAGGCGTCCGTTGCTGACCCAATGAGCGTTGGGGACGGAAGTCGCGTGGTTGTTGCCACCCGTGGCACTGTCCCAGATTTGGGTTCCACTGCCTTCGTCAAACGTGTAATGCAGCACGAGATCGGGATCCGTTACAAACCCGCCGACTGGCACCGCATCTAAGGTGAGCATCCGGGTGGCGGTGCCGCTTGAATCCGACACCTGAACCGTGAACTCGGCACGGCCGGCAGCCAACGGCGTCCCGCGGAGCACGCCATCGCTGGACAAGGAGATCCCAGGTGGCAGAATCCCGCTGGCGAGGCTCCAGATCCGGGCCGAGACGCCACCGGTGGCGTTCAAGACGGCTTCGTAGGTCTGTTCCAGCTCCGAGGCGGCCAGAGACGTCGGGGGGATGCTGAGCGGCGGATTCACCGTGAGCACTGCAGGATTGCTCGTGACGCTGCCTTGCGAATTCGTCACGGTGCAAGTGTAGCTGCCCGCATCTTCACTTGTCACGGTGGCGATCTCCAGCACCGGACTGTTGCTCCCGACCTCCGTCGTGCCTCGGCGCCATTGGTAATCGAAGGGGCCTGTGCCGCTAACAGTCACGTTGAAAGTGAGCATGTTTCCAATCGCCAAGGTGAGACTCTGCGGTTCCGTGACGATGCCGGGAGCTTGCGGGGATGCCGGCGATGGTGGCGCAAGGGGCATGCCGCTGGAATCCCGGCCGTCGAGCTGGGTCAGATACGCGAAGAGGTTCGTTCGATCCGTGGTGCTCAGGCTTTGCACGGTCCGATGCGGTTGCGCCAAGGCCAGTTGCTCCGCATTCGCCACCAGGAGCACGTTGACCCGGAGATCGTTCGTCGGGCCCCGTTGGATCTCGATGGTGTTGGATGTGCCAGGATTCAGGGGCGCTTCCAGGACATGCCAACGCCAGCCGCTCACTTGCCAATCGTTGTTCGGGGATTGCTGGAGAGCCGTGAAGCTCTGGGAAACCTCATTGATGATCAAGGTGGCGGTGCCACTGTTGTATTGGCGGAGATAACGGAACGCGATCCGGGCATTGCCCCCGCTCCCGCCATCAATGTTGGTGAACCGCACTCCGGCGGTCGAGTTCGTGCTGAGATACGCCGCCTGTCCACCAAAATAGCCGCGCTCAAACCCGCCACCTCCTTCCAGTGGTTCGTCGCTGTCCACGCCCGAAGTCCCAATCATTTGCGCCAGAGCACCGTGACGCAGCTCTCCGCCTGCATACGCGAACACCTCGGTCAAAGACGACGCTTGTCCGTGATGCAGGTAGACCCGGGTGGCGTGCAGTCCGTGCAAGGTCGGGGTATCGATGCCTGGCAAGATTTGGCCGAGCCGCGAACCGCTGAGCCCGGATTGGCTGCCTATGTTGACCAGGGCGCTATTGGTCAAACTCTCTCCACTGTGGCAGGAAGCGCAGTTTTGGGCCGTGAACACAGCCGCGCCAGCTGTGGCTTCGGCGGTGAATGTCCCATTGGCGTTGCGGTTCGGGCTACGCGGCGTATGGACCGGGTGTAGGGAGGCCACATACGCGGAAAGCGCATCCAGGTCCTCGCTCAATCCAGTTTTTCCGGTGGCGGGACCGGGGTGCAACTGCGCGAACTGTTGCGGGGACAGGTTGAGAAATCCAGTGCCCCCGAACGGGCCGCGGATGTCGTGTTCGAAGTCCTGAATCTCGTCGAAATTGCCGCTCCAATGGACCGCTCCATGGCCCATGCCGCTGCGTCCCCGGAGGTCCGTGGTCCGGCGCAAGCCCTCGCCGCGGCCCGTAAAGTCCCAGACTCGTCCGTCATGCCCGCCATCGACGTGGCACGTGGCGCAGGAGATATAGCTGTCGGCGCTCATCCGGGGATCGGCGGCATTGTAGAAGATCAGCTTGCCCTGGAGCACTTGGGGAGAAAGGAGCTCCGTGCTCACCGTGTCCGTGGTAGCGAGCAGGGGCAAACTGGTGCGGTTTTCCCCAAGCAGCGGCTGGGCATCCAGGATCGTGACGCTGCGGCCCATGAAGTTTTGGGTCAGAATGCGCTGGCTGACGGGATCCGCCAAGACTCCCTGGGGCGCGAGTCCTGTACCCACTTCCAAGGTGAGCACGGCGGGTTGCGTGACCATCGAGCCATTGACTGACGGCGCGTTCAGCGGAGCGAGATTCAGAGCGTCCAGACCGACTAAGGTATTGTTGCCCTGCAACGTCACTAGGAGAGTATCGCCGGTCGGCGTGTAGACGACGGAGGTCGGGCTGTCGCTGTTATCGAAGTCACGCCTGGCATGCCGGACCTCAATGTTGTTCACCAGATCGAGAAACGTGATCACACTGCGCACCGTCGTCTCGTGGGTGAGATTACCGACGCCGAATGCCAGGCCTCGCAAAGTGTTGTCCTGTTTGCCCACCACCGCCGCCCGCGTTCCATCGGGAGAGATGGCAATCCCGGTCAAATAGTTAGGGACACCGGCAGCACGATCACCGCCATCGATGCTGTTGGCCAACGCCAAAGCAAACGTCCGTTGTGGAACCAAGCTGCCGTTGAACTCTCCGACATGTCCCTCCAATTCCGGCGAGATGAAGCGGGTTACCAAGACGCGATTCCCGTCCGCACTCACGGCAATCGCCCGTGGCGTGATCAATCCTGTCGCCGTATGGGTCGGACTGACCGGGGCGTTTACCGCATACCGGTGCACCCGGCCCGCACTGGTCAGGGTCACATACATCGACGTGCCGTCAGGCGAAGGTGCGATCCCGAACGGCCCGTCCCCATACTCCAACGAGATTGTCTGGTGCGTTGAACCTCCGGCGTTCAGTATCCGGATTTCATCAGTGGCGAAGCAGGTGACCCAATATCGACCGTTCGCATCCCGGGCAATCCCACGAGGATTTCCGCCCACGGAGTGCTCCGCGATCTTCTCCCCCGTGGCGGCGTCGAGCACGGTCACCGTGTTTGCGTCGGGATTGACGCTCCAGATCCGGCGTTGGCCGCCATCATCGCCCACGGCTAAGGTGGAGCTTTGCGTGGGGCGCGGACCCGCCGGCGGTGCGGTGATGACGAGTAAGGTCAGGGAACTCGTCACTATGTTCCCCGCGCTGTCGCGCACTTGCGCCAGGATGCGCGGACGGCCAACGCTGGTGTAGGTCACATTCGCCGTCGCCGTGGAAGTCCAGGCGCTCCAGGTGCCCTCGAAGTTAAAGCGATACTCCAAAGCTCCAGTCCCAGTCGCGGCGGCGGACACGGTCACCTGCTCCCCTGGCGCCGGCTGATAATCGGAGGCCGTGAAACTGGTCCAGATCGGGGGGGCGATGGCGTCGATCCCACCGCCGGTGGAGAATCGGAACGAATAGGGCTCGATGTAGTTCTCCGCCGCGTCGCGCCACCCCGTCTGGGTAGCCGGATTGCTGAGGAAATCCACTTGATACGTCGTGTCGGCCGCCAAACCGTTGGTAGGAGTAAAGGTGAGCACTCCGGAGAAATCGTGAAGTAGATAACCGTCCACCGCCGGGCCGAGGGTATCGCTTGGCAACACCGGCCGGACCATAAAATCAATCCCATTGCGAGGAGCGCCACGCGAGCCATGTTCAAACATTAGAAAACTCAACGGCGCATATCGGGGGTAACTGGTTCGTCCGCTTTGTGGGATATGATAACTCACCCGGGGAGGCGTGGTATCGGGCGCCTGCTGATGCACCCATACGGCCATGCCTTGCGCTTGGTAGGAAGGCTGTCCCAAGGTGCCGCCCGGATAACCGCCCGTTATCCATAAGTTCCCCAGCGCTAGGGACATCTGGGACGTATCGACTCCAGAGGGCGCCGCAGGTTGGCCAGCTGGCACGGGTGGAACGGATTCATTCAGGCTGAGGACAACCGGATTGGCATCCCCGGCCACCAACCGGTTCATGTCGATCTTGCGGTTGTGAATGAATCCAAAGTGGTCCTGAAACACCGGATAAGGGGCGTTTGTCAAGCCCGGCACGGTGACGTTCGCAGCGAGCGTGACGTCGTCGGCTCCACCGGGGATAGTGGCACTGGTAATGTCCGCCGCCATGACGACATCCGTGCCGGCGCCAACGACGTAGAGCGCCGTGCCATCGCTATAAAAAACCGGCCAATAAGCGGTAAATCCCGAGCTCAGAGAGGCCACGAACTGAGGCGTGACCGTGCGGGTGGCCGGGTTGTCGAAGTCGTTGTAATGCAATCGGTAGACTACCACTCCGTCCCGACCCGCGCCCCCGCTCCGGGCATAGATGAGGAGATCCCCGAAAAACATCGGGTGCCAATCCCCGCCGCCGAACGGCCCAACATGATCGAACGTGGCCAAGGTGCGATATCCTGTGTTCGCTCCGGGTTGGGCCCAAGTTTGCTGGATCGTGAATTCACTGTCCGGGGAACCATACCAGGGAAAACTCGCCAGCCAGGGCCCAGCCTGCGCGGACCGGTTGAACCCAAGCCCATGCGCCGCATCGCCAGGATACGTGCTTCCCGCCTGGCCGCCACGTTGGACCACGCCGCCAAAACTGCTCACCCCGATGACATTGGGCACCAGCATCGTCCCAGTCTGCGCCGTCCCGTGGGCATTCCAGCCGAAGTTGTTAAAGTACCAGGAGTTGTTCGGATAGCTCAGCCCGAAATCTGCGGGAAAGCGCCGCACCGGAGCTGCTGGACTGCTGATGTCATAAACGCGCACCAGAAGGTCCGAACCACCCCTGGACCCCGGGGCTTCTCCGCCCACGATGATCCAGCCATTCAAGTAATTGATCGACGTCGTGCGCCCAATTGGTTCAGAGCCGTTGCTGATTGGATGGCTCAGCAACGTCCCCGCGGCCTCGGTCCGGGCTTGATTGAGAAATCCCGCGGTTGTGACCTGCGCGGACGCGGAGGCGACCAGCCCGAGAAGAATGGTGGCTAGGCGGAACAAGTTCAAGGGAGGAGGTTTGCCGAGATTCATCTCTGGCCCTAACGGCTGCAAACTTCAACCAAAACTTCAGTGTCGTCCGCGTCGTTCCCTCAGTGATTCTGCCGGTCGGGGAGAGTGGTTCTGGCGATCACGCCAGAAAAGCAATCAGCTCTTCACTTTCGGGGGCACGACAGCGAATTTCGTGATTTTCACCACTTCATATTCGGTGTCGCTTTTCTTGATCCGGGAGCCGCTCACCGTGTCGCCCACCTTGATGTCCGCGAGCGTCGCTGGCTTGTCACCGTTCTTGACCGTGGTCTTGGCGGTGACGATGAACTTCACTTCTCTCCCGTCCTTGTTCTTGTGCGTAAAAAGATTACCGGCTGGGTCGATCGAATCAACCTTGGTGTACATCCCAATCGGCTTCGCGGTGCCAGGAGCGGCAGAGACCGACTTGGTGTCCGGCTGTTCCCCGAAACCGGAGAATGGGAGCAAGATCGCGGCGGCGAGGACTTGGAAGGAGAGGAGACGATGACTGTTTTGCATAGGGGGCTTGATCCTGACAGGAGTACGATAGTTCCTTTGGAACTTCGGATTGTCAACTCCACGAAGGCCGGCAGGTTGTCTTCAATCGGCCGTCACCGTCGATTTCGCGACATCTAGGTTCTTTCAAAATCTCAGAAAGTCGCACTTGGGGCCCTAGATAAAGTCTGGGTTGCGAAAGGGCAGAGCGTCCGTAACCGTGAAAATCGAATCCAAGAACACCGTTTCAACCGATTGAGCGCCCTTCCCTTGCAGCCGATTGCCTCCTCCTTACTCGTTTTTGTCCTCGCCGGAATCGCCGTGGCCTCGGCCGCGCCGGATTGGAAGAGCGTCGAACCTGCGCTCAGTCAATACTGCTACGATTGCCACGGCGGTGCCAAGACCAAAGGTGGGGTCAATCTTAAGGAACTGGCCAAGGATCCGAAGGTGGCCACGGAGTTCGAAATCTGGGAGAAGGTCCTCGATACCGTCGAGAGCGGGGACATGCCGCCGCCCAAGTCCAAGCCGCTCCCGGCCAGGGATTCCGAGGCGATCGTCGGCTGGGTGACGCATGCGCTCGATGCCATCGGCGAACCCGGCGATCCAGGGCAGGTGACGATGCGCCGTCTCACCAACGCGGAATATGATTACACGATTCGCGATTTGACCGGGCAGAACTACGATTTTGGTAAGGAGTTCCAATCGGACGGCGGAGGAGGCGAAGGATTTTCGAATACCGGGGACGTGTTGTTCCTTAGTCCTCGCCAGCTTGATCAGTATTTCGCCGCCGCCCGCCAGATCGCAGACCGGGCGACGATCCTGCCGGGCACGGGGATTCGCTTTCACGGGCAGCGGATCGGTTTGCGCGGGCCGGAGCAGTGGAAGGCGCAGGCGCAACAGGGCTTGTATGTGTGGTATCAGGAGAAATCGGCTCCCCATCTGCCAAAGGATTTTGAGGACATGCGGGAAGCGGACTACATGGTGGCTTGTTGGAAGCACAAGCACTTCCAAACGCCGCTGGAGCAGCTCGCCAAGGAGTCCGGGTTGCGCCTGGCGTTTTTGTCCAACTGGTGGAACTTGGTGAACAGCACCGAGCCGAAATCCCGGTTTCTCGACTTGACCCGGGTGGCGTGGCGGGACTTGCCGGGACCCGATCTGGCTCAGCCGAAGCAAGTGCCCACGGCGGTGATCGAGAAAGCGAAGGCGATTCAGGCGGATCTGTTGTCTTGGAACGATGCGAAGAAGCCGGGAAGCGGGGTGCAACGGCGGCAGCAGGACTCGGACGGGATTCGTCCGTATCCGATGCAGATCCAGGTCAAAGGGCAGAAGAATGTCCACATCTGCATTGGAGACACCGGGGATGGCAACGCCGGAGATATTGCCCTGATCACCTATATCGATATCAAGGCGGGCAAGCAGGGATTGAACTATTTCAATTGGCTCAACCAACAGATTGATCAGAGCCGCAAGGCGTTGGCCGTGACGCCTCCACCGGCGGATGCGGACGCTATGCAGAAGCGTCTCACGGAGTTGGAGAAAGTGCGCGCCGCCTATGGCAAACATCCGCAATCGGGGCGGACGATTGAGCCTCAGGTGCTCGGGTTGGCCGCGCCGCAGGTATTGACCTTGCCCCTGCCGGACGGGACCTGGCAAGTGCGGGCGGAGACCAAGCTGGACATGCAGAATCCGGACGTGGATAAGGCAACGATCCAATGGACGCTGACCACCGATGCGCCCCGAGACGTTACCAAGATCATTCCGGGCGTGCTGACGGTGTGGAAGATTCAAACCGATACCGCGCGTCAGACGATGAATGATTTCAACGTCATGAAGACGGCGTTCCCAGATATGTTCGAGCGCCGCTTGGAACAGGTGGCGGGCAATCTTTACCGGTCGAAGCCGAACTACACGGTTTACTACTTAAGCGACGAACAGCTGGCGTCCTTGATGCCAGAAGCGGAGCGCAAGGAGCTGGAGGCGATGAAGAAGGATTGGGCATATACCGCGCCGCGACAGCTGAACGACAAGCAGAAGAAGGAGTGGGACGAGGCGGTCCAGAAGCATCTTGAAGTCCTGGCTTGGCGCGCTTGGCGTCGTCCGCTGAAGAGGGAGGAGGTCGACAACCTCAATTCCCTGTATCAGAAAGGTATCGCCGCTGGTTTGGACCGGGAATCGGCGGCCCGGGAGGTCGTCGTGCGGGTGCTCGTTTCGCCGAATTTCCTGTTCAAACCAGAACCGCGTCCGGAAAACGCAGTGGCCGCGGGGGGAATTGATGGGCCGCTTTCGGCCTGGGAAGCGGCGGCGCGTCTCAGTTACTTCCTTTGGTCTTCGATGCCAGATGGGGAACTGCGCAAGGCGGCGAGCGACGGAAGCCTGCTGAAACCCGAGGTTCTCGCAGCGCAGACGAAGAGGATGTTGCGCGATTCCCGGGCTGACTCCCTGGCCAAGGAGTTTGCCGGGCAATGGCTCGGGTTTAGCGGTTTTGATGGGGCGAATACGGTGGATCAGAAGAAGTTTCCCGAGTTCACGCCCGAATTGCGAGCGGATCTCTACAAAGAGCCCTTGGTGTTCTTCTCCAAGCTCTTCCGGGAGGACCGGCCGGTGGGGGACATCGTGGGTGGCGATTACACCTTCCTCAACGAGCGTCTCGCCAAGCACTACGGCGTCCCGGGCGTCGCCGGAGCGGATTTCCGGCAGGTAAAGGTGTCTCAGCATCATCGCGGTGGGGTGTTGGGAATGGGATGTATTTTGACGAAGACCTCGCGTCCGCATCGCACCAGCCCGGTGTTGCGTGGCGACTATCTCTATAAGGTGGTGCTCGGCCAATCCGCGCCGCCACCGCCGCCCAACGTGCCCGAGCTGCCCGCCACTGCCGAGAAACCGGCTTCATTGCGCCAGGCCCTGGAGCTTCATCGTGCCGATCAAGCGTGTTCCGTGTGCCACGACCGGATCGACCCGCTCGGCTTTGCCCTGGAGGCATTCGATCCGATCGGCCGCTTCCGCGCCGCGGACGAGATTGGCGGGAAGATCGACGACACCGGTCTGCTCAAAAACGGGACCAAGTTTGCCGGGATTGATGGGTTGCGCGGCTATTTGCAAACCCGCCAGAGCGATATCGACACGCAGTTCTGCCGCAAACTTCTCGGTTACGCCTTGGGCCGTCAGGTGATGCCCACGGACAAACCACTTCTTGCGGAAATGCAGGCCGCGTTGCGCGCCAATGGCGGCAAAGTCTCCGCCGCCGTCGTAAAGGCAGTGCAGAGTCGGCAGTTTCTCAACGCCCGTCGCGAGCCAACCACCGTGGCATCCACGGCCACCTCCAACCCGAACCCAAATTCGCCTCAACCATGAACATGAATCGACGCAAATTTCTCCGTGGCACTGGTGTCGCGCTTGGCTTGCCCTGGATGGAGTCCATCACCGCATTTGGCGCGGAATCGACCAAAGCTGCTGCGAACGTGGCCCCGCGCCGATTGGCGGTTTGCTTCACGGGGAACGGCGTGAATCCGCATCATTGGGGCGCCGCCCAGGGGACCGATGGGTTGCAGTTTCAGAAATCCCTCACGCCGTTGGAGCCGCTCAAGGCGCAGGTGAACGTCTTCCGCGGCCTTTGGAACCCGACCACCATGGATGGTGAGGGGGGGCATTATCCGAAGATGAACGTGCTCTCCGGGCTCCGGGTGAAGAAGACCACCACGGATGTCGAGGTCGGCACCACCATGGATCAGATCGTGGCCGCGCACGCTGGGAAGTTTACGCCGGTTTCAAATATCGTTCTCGGCACGGAGCG
>CAMCXS010000074.1 GCA_945883495.1 Akkermansia muciniphila | reverse complement strand
CCTTCCAGCAGTCAAAATCCCCAGTCCTCCGCGTCTCCGCTTCTCCGCGTGAGCCCAGACCATTTCCGTTTTTCGGATTTTATATCTTCGTGCTTGTGGTGATCCCGATAGCGATGACAAGCACCGCTGCGCTGCGCTGCGCTGCGCTGCGCTGAGCTGAGCTGAGCTGAGCACGAGCACGAGCACGAGCACGATGGACGATGGACGATGGACGATGGACGATGGACGATGGACGATGGACGATGGACGATGGACAGGCAGGAATGCCCGTCCTACATAATGAGGTGAGGATTGGTCGGGGAAGAGTTAGGCTGAGCAATGCGATCTCTTCGTGCTCGTGCTCGTAATCGAAACACCGTTGAACCTCCAGGCTAACTTGCGGGCCCCGGAGCCGAAAAGTTACTCTCCGTTCCACTTCGGCGCGCCGTGGATTGTCTGCTAAATGCGGAGAGGGAGTCATCGCACGCAGCGGCGCAGAGGCGCGGAGAATCAGAGAGGATATTGGTTTTGGTGAACTTGAGGCGCTCACTCACCAAGTGGGCGTCGGCGGACAAGCCTTCCAGCAATCAAAATCCCCAGTCCTCTGCGGCTCTGCGTCGCTGCGCGAGGCCAAGTCATTCCCGGATCTAGGCTAAGGGATGGCAAGGCCGCATCCCGTCCGTCCCAACTCAGCCGACCCATTTCCGCGAAACATTTCGCCGAGCCAAATCCGGCTCGAGACTGAATCATCGTGCAACAGGTCGAGCCGGAATTTCCCTTCGCATTCGTGAGATGTTTTCGGCTTGGATCGGACGTGGCATGGGACTTGGCGGCATCGATCACTCTCCGGACGGAAACGGATCGTTGGATTTGCGAAGCAAAAACGCAACGGGCGAAACGGGCTTGTCTCTTTTGCGAAGCGCAAACGCTCGTGGCGGCGGGGATTGAGATGAAACCGGTGCGCAAACGCTCGTGGGCGGCGGGGATTGAGACGAAACCGGTGCGCAAAGTCTCCGTCCCATTCCGGCTCGCGCCAAATCCGGCGAAAAAACGGCCGTGCGCGAATGGATCTTCTCAATTGTGATCCGACAAAGTCAAAAGGCAAAACCGGCTTCTCAAGGGTGACAATTTCCGTCTTCACAATCTGGACGGAGTTTGATGGTTCACGGCGGCTTGGAGTTCCGCGGCGATTCGCTCCCAGCCTTCCCGGCCGTTCGGGACCTCCGGGAAGGTGCACGGCGGATGAATTTTGAGACGGATGGCGCCGGGGCGAGGCCGAGGCGCGCTCGAGGGCCAGGACTCGAAGCAGCCGTTCAGAGTGCAGGGGACAACCGGAATGGACGATCCCGCGATGAGCATGCCGATGCCGGGTTTGAAGGGCTGGAGTTCCCCGGTGCGGCTCCGGGTGCCTTCGGGAAAGACAATGAAGCCGCAGGTGCCGCGTTCGAGACGTTCCCGAAGATTCGCCAGCGCATGCCGGGTTGCCTTGCCGCGCCAGACGGGGAGCGCGTTGACGAGTTGGGCGGCGGCGAGACGCTTTCCTGCGGTATCGAAAAAGTAATCTCCGGCGGCCAGGGCAAACACGCGGGTGGCGAGGTGCTCGGGAAAGATGGACTCCAGCACCATGGCGTCGAGGTGGCTGGTGTGATTGGCCACCAACACGAACGGCGTTTGCTGGGGGATGTGTTCCGCGCCGGTGAGAGTCAGCGGATGCCTCGCGTGGAGATATGTCCGGATCAGTTGGCGCACTGCCCAGTTTCCCACTCCGCCCGTGAGCCCCGACTCGCGCAGTTCGCTGGCGGGACGTTTGCGCCAGGGGACGTTGAGGTCCGCCGCTGGTTCGTAGTGCCAGTTCTCCGGGTCCTTCATGGCGCCGCGCTCAGTCCGGTCAGCCACTGCTCCGGTTCCGTCACGCCGATGCCGTGGAAATAGTTCACGTAATGAAAATAGGCAGGGCCGGCCAGGAGGATGCTATCAAAGCGGTCGAGCAAGCCGCCATGTCCCGGGATGACGTGGCCGGTGTCCTTGACGCCAATATCGCGTTTCACGGATGACATCACCAGGTCGCCAAGTTGCCCCGATACGCTCAGCATCAAGCCGAGAGTGAGAAGGGAAAGAGGGGAGGCGAGGGGACCGGAGAAGACGAAGGGGCCCAACGCCAAGACGAGCAGGCTGGTGGCCGCCACGGCGCCGATCGATCCTGCCCAGGTTTTGCCAGGGCTCGTATTGGGACAAAGTTTGCGCTTGCCGAAGAGATTGCCAAAGACATAGCCAAACACATCGTTCAGCTCCACCGCCAGGAAGAAGAGCAAGAGCAGGGGCCGGAAAGCCGGATCATTCCCCAAATAGGCGACATGGCCGAAGCTGACTCCGAAAAACAGGAACGAGACGACGCCGAGCGCGACGCGTTGCAAATAGCCTTTGGGTTGATCGACATAGAGCCCGCCAGCGGCGATCAGGACCACACCGAGCACTTGGGACGCGGCGAAGAGGCCGAACCACTTATCCAGCACGGCAAAGTAGACCAGAGCCATGGCGCCCACGGTCCAGAGGCTGAGCCGGAAATTGCGAAACTGACCGGTGAGCCGGGCGAACTCCCGATAGCAAAACAGACTGAGGACGAACAGGCCCAGGATGATCCAGAATGCGCCGAGCAGGAGCGGCACGAGGAGGATCGGGATAATCACTGCCCAGGAATGAAGCCGAAGCCGCAATTCCTGGTGTCGCGCCGGTCCCGTTTTCCCAGCGGCGTGCAGCGCAAAGGTGACGGCATAGCCAATGCCCAACAACGCCAACACGCCAGCGACGAACCAGCCGACGAACGGATCCGCAAAGGCGCCACGCGGATCGAAGAGGCGGGTCAGGGCGGGGTGGGTCATCGGGTGAGAAAGCGGGCACCGGCCGCCAACCGGCGCCACGCGGTGAATGCCGAACCAATCGCGATTATGCCGAGCGCGGGGCGGCAAATGAAATCCGGGAATCCGGCGGCGGCCACGACGGCGGCGATGATCACCACGGCCATGCGATGCGGCTTCGCCATCGGCCCACGAAAGTCCTGCGGCGCTCCGGAAACGGCGACTTGGGCGCGTACGTACGCGGTGAGCACGGCGAGCAACGCGGCGGCCCATCCCAAAACGGGGTCCGAACCGTGCGCGTAGCCCAGGCCGAGGAGCGTGGCCACGTCGGAAACCCGGTCCGGGATCTCATTGTAAAGTGAACCAACGGGGGAACAGATGCCGCGGCGCTCCGCTACCATGCCATCGAGCATGTTCGCCAAGAGCCGCAACCCCACCAACGCAGCGCCGCCAAGCCAAGCGAGTGGCAAAAGCAGCCCGGCCGACTGGCTCGTCCCGGCAAGCGCCAAACCCGAGGCAATCCCGGCGATCATTCCCCAAACCGAAATGGCATTGGCGGAGACCCCGCCCGCCGCCAACGCATCCGCGAGCCGAATGGCCCAAGTAGCTTGGCGGGCGGCGATGGGGCGTCGATCCATGAGGTCAGGAATGTCCCCTACCAGAGCGCAAGCTGACCTGCAAAGGAAAAGGGGTGTGGATGGAACTGATGGTCAGAAAGGGCGGAATGCGTGGGCGATTCCGCTACGAGAATGAATTCTGAGTAGCGGAATTCCCAAGAATTCCGTTCCAGCGTCCATGACAATCATTCACATCCGAAAAGGGGAGCCGGGGACAAACGGTCGAGGCGAGCGGTGCCGAAGGATCGAGCGTCGCCGGAATGGGATGCGCAGGAGGATCGCCGCTACTGGAGCCACCAGAACCATGGCTTGCGAGCTGGCGGGGCTGGGGCGGCGGGTTTGGGCTTCGCCTTGGGCGGTGGACTTGGACCCTCGATGATGACGCGTATCCCTTTGGTCATTAATTTGGAGAGCCGGATGGCGTCCCAGTTCGCGGTGCGCATGCACCCGTGGCTGGAGGCGCGGCCGATGGTTTCCGGGTTATTCGTCCCGTGAATCCCGATTCCCGGCTTGCTCAGGCCGGCCCAAAGGATGCCCACCGGGTTGTTCGGACCGATGGGGAGCTGATAAAATTGATCACTGCGGACTCCGTATTCGAGCACGCTTTCGTCCCAGCGGAACGTCGGCATAACGGCGATGCCAACGATTTTCCAGTGACCGGGGGGAGTTGCGAGCCGTCCGCTGCCGGGGGTGATGGGGAAACTAGCCAGGAGCGGGCCGCACTCGCTTTCATAGAGCTCCAGCATGCGTTCGCGGGTATCGATGAAAATGATGCGGGACCGGAACTCTGGGACCTCAGGCAGGCTGGGCACGGGAGCGAGGTCTTCGATCCGGAACGGTTCCACATTGGGCACTTTGACGACGTCTCCCGGCTTGGCGGAATCGAGATCAAGACCGGGGAGCGGGGCATTGAGGAAGCGCAACAAACCTTCGGAACAGTGGAAACGTTCCGCCAAGAATTCGAGGAGCGAGCCATACGGAAGATACTTCTTGAGGCTCTGTTGTTCTGGTTTGCTGGGGACGGAACCGACGAATTTGCGGTCTTCCTCGCGGATGGTGTAGGTCGTGTAGATTTCTGGCACCTCCGTGGCCACGTCGAAGCCTGGAGCCTCGATCGAGCCCGGCGCCAAGCCGTGGGCGGAGCAGTAGCGGTCGAGGGCTTTCGCGGTGAACTCGCCGGGGAGGCCGTCCAATTTGCCGGGGCCAAAGAGTTCACGATCCAGGAAGATCTGGAGTCGCAGGAGTTCGTCCGAAAACTTGGGCTTCAGCGTAGCGGCTGGTTCCTGGCCGGTCACGGTCCCGGCGCAAGCGAGGAGGAGGGAGACGAAGAGCGACTTCACCGTCAATCCACTACACGGGGAGCCTAGCGGAAATGCAAACGCTAATCCTTGGCGAATTTCACCGTCCCTTGAAGGGTGGTGTTGCCGCCGGAATCGGTGATGTGCACTTCGACTTGGTATTGGTCACCTTTGACCGTTTTTACCATGCGAATGATCGAGGAACCGGCGGCGCCGACGGCGGGTTCCAGGGTGGCGATGAGGTTTTCCTGATCGATGTTCACGGAATACTCCATGACGAAGTCGGGCTGCGCGCTGTTCGTCCACCGGGCCCGGTAAATGCCCTCGATCTCGTGGGCGGTGTATTTCCAGACGTACTCGGTGGGGCTCTCATTGATGACGAGGTTTCCTTTGATCGTGAATTCGGTGCCGTCGTCGTTGAAGGCACACTCGATGTGATTCCGCACCGGGGACGGTGGTTTGTCCAGGGAGAGGAACTCGCCGTCGCCGGTCCAACTCCCCTGGAGGGCAAGGAAGAAGGCGTTCTTGCGAAGGTCCTCCGCGTGGAGACTCCCGGGAAGGCAGAGCAAAACGGCGAGGATCAAGGCGCGCATTGGGGTTGAGAAAGGGACCAAGATGGTTCATAGCAGAAAGCCCGGTTTCACCGCAATCCCTGATGAAGTTTCAAGCCACCTCCGATTACCAAGTTACCGATCGCAACCCGCTCGTCCTCGCCGCCGGGGACGCGGTTCGCGTGGGACGTCCCGACCCAGGCTGGCCGGGATGGGTTTGGGTATCGGGAATCGATGGCCGGGGCAGCCATGTGCCGGAGGAGATTCTTGCCGCCCGCGAGGACGGGACCGCGGAGGTGCTCCGTTCCTTCCAGGCTCGTGATCTCAGTGTGGTGCGGGATGAAGCCGTGGAGTCTCTGCGGGAAGTGAAAGGCTGGCACTGGTGCCGGAATGAGCGCGGGGAAGAGGGCTGGCTGCCGGCGTATTTGCTGCGGGCGCGGTGAGCGCACCCATGAACCCCACCCTGGAAGAACTGAGGCAGACGGAAGCGTTCATCCGCCCGGTGATCCCAGAAACCCCGGCCTACCGCTGGCCGCTGCTGGAGGCAGATTTTACGGGCGAACTCTGGCTGAAGCACGAGAATCACACGCCGGTAGGGGCGTTCAAGATCCGTGGTGGCCTCGTGTACCTGGACGAACTGAGGCGCCAGCACCCCAAGCTTCCGGGAGTGATCGCCGCGAGCACTGGCAATCACGGCCAATCGATCGCCTATGCCGCCCGCAAACACGGCGTCCGGGCCGTCATCGTGGTGCCACATGGGAACAATCCCGAAAAGAACCGCGCGATGCGTTCCCTCGGCGCCGAGCTGATGGAACATGGCCGGGAATTCCAGGAGGCTTTGGAATTCTCATGGGAAGTCGCGGCGCGGGAGGGACTCCATCCGGTGCCGTCATTTCACCCCTGGCTGGTGCGTGGCGTGGCGACTTACGGTTTGGAGCTGTTCCGCCAAGTGCCTGATCTTGATGTCGTTTTCGTGCCGATCGGACTTGGATCGGGGTTTTGTGGCTTGGCGGCGGCCCGGGAGGCGCTTGGGGTGGGTGCCAAGCTGATCGGCGTTGTTTCCTCGCATGCGCCCGCTTACGCGAGGTCCTTTCGGCAAAGGCGGTTGCTCACTCAGTCCAGCGCTACCGTTGTGGCCGAGGGCGTCGCCTGCAGCACGCCGCATCCGGAGGCGTTGGAATGGATTCTTCAGCACGCTCACGACGTGATCGAGGTGAGCGATGAAGAGTCGCTAGCGGCGATGCGCGAGCTGCTCGAAGCCACCCACAACCTAGCGGAAGGCGCGGGCGCGTTGGCGTATGCGGCCTTCCACAAGCAGCGCGCCGCGTTGGCAGAGGCCAAGGTGGCCTGTGTGATGAGCGGGGGAAACGTCAGCCTGGGCGTGCTGGCGCGAGCACTGGCTTGCTGAAGCAGCCAATCACGTGTCCATTCCCCGAGCGATGGACCCCTCCGACTGCTTTGCCCTCTTCAATCTCCCCCGGACGGCCCAGCTCGATCAGACCTTGCTGCGGGATCGTTACCATGAACGGGTCCGCGAACTCGTGGATCCGGCGACTGGCGGCGGCGAGGCAGGCCGGGCTTTGCATCGGGCGCACGAAATTCTGGCGGACCCGGTACAACGGTTGCGTCATTTGCTCCACCTGCTCGCTCCAGAACGGAAAGCCGCGGGAGCGGGGCTGTCTGGGGAGCTGGTGGAACTGTTTTCTGAGGTGGGCGGCGTGTTGAACCGGGCGGACGGACTGATCTCGCGGCTGAGCCAAACCGCTTCGGCGTTGGGCCGGGCCTTGCTGGCGGGGGAAGAGGCGGAAGTGCAGCTCGCGCTGCAGAACGTTCTTGGAAAGCTCACGGGGAAGTGGGACACCGAGCTTGCTGAGGTGCCGCGAATCCGGCCGGATGACGTGGAGTCGCTGGAAGCGACGTTGGGGCGTCTGCGGATTTTGCAAAAGTGGCAGGGCGAGGTGCAGGCCCGCCTTTTGCGGTTGCTGACGGGGTGATCGAAGCAAAATCCTGCGCCGGAGATTGCGCCGTGCGGTCTCCAGCGGGAAGTTGGTCAGCGTGGAATCCGAATCCAATCTTCCCCGGGCTCGTTACTTCGTGACGGGTTTGCTCACAGCTATCCCCTTGGCGGTGACTCTGTTCATCTTCGTCTGGCTGGTCCGCTTGCTGTCGGAAATCGGGCGTGGGCCGATCTTGCAGCTTAAGAGTGTGTTGGGGCGATGGACAGATATCGATGCCGGGTTCCTCGACGCCCAGTGGTTCACGGATTTGCTCTCCGTCGTCCTGGTTCTTCTTGGCGTTTACTCTTTGGGAGTGATGACGAGTAACTTTCTGGGGAGGAAGATCATCGAGCTCTTTGAAGCCGTCCTGCACCGCATCCCTCTGGTGAAAACCGTTTACGGCGCCGTGAAGAAGCTCGTCACGATGATGCGGCACGATGCCGAGACCAATGCGCAGCGAGTGGTCCTCATCGATTTCCCCAGCCCGGAGATGAAAACCGTGGGCATCATCACCCGCACGTTCACCGATGCCGTCACTGGAAGGCAACTCGCCGCCGTTTACGTTCCGACGACTCCAAACCCGACCAACGGATTTTTGGAAATCGTCCCCATCGAGAAAGTGACCTACACGAGTCTCAGCATGGACGACGCCATGAGCATGGTGGTCTCCGGAGGGGCGATTGCGCCCGATAAGCTCCACTATGACCAGTCGTTTATTCCCGGAACGCAGACCGCTGCGAACCGCTCGGCCGCGCCACGCGTGCCGGTGGCGTGAACAGAACCGCGTCAGTGATTCCCGTGGTAGAGGTTCCGCTCCTCGACGTAGCGCCTCACCGCGGGATCGAGAAACTCCAGGGCGCCGTTTTCCCGGATGGCCGTGGCGCTGGCTGGATGCCGGACCCGGATCGGGATCATGCGGAAACCCGGGCGGGGCAGCGGATTGCCGTCTCGCGGGAAGACCACGAACGTGACGGCGCGGGCCAAGTAGTCGGGGCGCGCCCAGGTATCGATGACGCTCCACTGGTCGTTCCCCAAAATCCAAAAGAGCTGGTCGCCCGGGCGGGAGTTCCGGTAATTCGCGATGGTCTGCCACGAATAGCCCGGTAGATGCCCGGGACGCTCCAATTCGATGCGGTTGAGCTTGGCCCAGGGCAGATCCTTGGTGGCGAGCTCGATCATGGCGCACCGGTGATCGATGCCCGCCACGGCGGCTTTGGCCTTGGCTGGATTGCGGCGGCAAGGGATGAAGTGCACCTCATGCAGAGGGACGGCATCGCGGGCGGCGGCGGCGATGGTGGTGTGACCCAGGTGGATGGGATCGAATGTGCCACCGAACAGACCTAAGTTCATTCCGGGAGGAGTCGCAGAGACGCGGCATCATGCGGGCGTTTTGCCTTTCGCGTCAAGGACGAAAGGGTAGACGGGAATGGAGAATTGTCCTGAACCTAGTCCTTTCCTAGGAAGAACCTAGCCCTTGACTAGTCCCGGCGCTTGCGGGGCGCCCGGCTTTCCCGGGGGCGGTAACGGCCCTTGGGCTCGGGACGCGGGGCCTCTTGAAATCTTGGGTAATCGAGGCGGACGCGGATTCCTTTGAGGGTCGCTTCGCGGGTCGAGTCGATGACCTTTTGCGCGAACTCTGTTTTCACGTCCACCAAGCTATGTTTGTGCAGGAGTTGGATGCGGCCGAGCGTGCCTTTGGGCAATTGCGCCTCGCTGTAAATCATGCCGGCGATGTCACCGGGCTGGGCGCCGGAGGCCCGGCCGATGTTGAGGAACAGCTCGGTGAATGCGCCGTTTTTCTCGGGGCCGCCAGCCAGGCGGGCATCGCGGAAGGCTTCTTCTTCCTCGTTTTGGGCTTGGGAACGTCGCACGGGGCGCTCGGGGCGATCCGGCTTTTCGTGCTTCCGGGGACGATCTTCTGGAATCTCCTGCGTTTCCCGGCAAGCCGCCACCCGGACCAATGAGAAAAGCGTGTTGGCGATTTCCTCGAGCGTGTAGCCTTCCGCCACCAGGCTTTCCAGTTGGGCTTGAAACTTCGGCCGCTCCGGAAGGGCCAAATTCTCTCGCACGGCGTCGCGGATGAGATCCATCCGCTTGGCTTCGACCGCTTCCCGCGTTGGCAATGGGGTCTCGACAATGCGGCAGCCGGTGTACTGCTCGATTTGGCGGATCTTCCCAAAGCCACGTCCGGCCACGAAGGTGTGAGCCTTGCCGGTCCGACCGGCGCGCGCGGTGCGGCCGATCCGGTGGACGTAATCCTCCGCCTCAAAGGGGATATCGAAATTGAAGACGGCGTCCACTTCATCGATGTCAATCCCGCGAGCGGCGACGTCGGTGGCCACGAGGACGTCGATGACGCCTTCGCGGAAGCGGTTCAATGTCCGTTCCCGTTGGATCTGGGAGATATCGCCGTGGAGCCGGTCCACTTGGTAGCCGCGGGCCAGCAAGCTTTCGGTGCAATCGTCCGCGGTGCGCTTCGTGTTGCAGAAAACCAGGGCGAGACGGGGCGAGTCGATTTCCAGGATGCGGCAGAGGATCTCGACTTTGGAGGACTCGCGCAGAACGTAGGAACGCTGGTCCACGCCCTGAACGGTGGCGGCGTCCTGTTGAATTTTGATTGTCTTGGGGGAACGGCCGAAGCGGCGGATCAAGGCATCCACCCCGGGGCTCATCGTCGCGGAGAAGAAGAGGGTTTGCCGTTCTTCGGGAAGGGCGCCTAGCACGGCTTCGACTTCATCGCGGAAGCCCATGTCGAGCATGCGGTCCGCTTCGTCGAGGATGACCATACGGACGTTGGAAAGATCGATGCTGCCGCGGCGGACGTGGTCGAGGAGACGGCCCGGGGTGGCGGTGACGATGTGGGCGCCTTTTTGGAGAAGACGGCATTGGCGATCCATGGGGGCGCCGCCGTAGATGGGGACCACGCTGAGGCCGCCCTGATTCGCGCCGAGGAGGAGAAGTTGTTCGCAAACCTGGATGGAAAGTTCCCGGGTGGGGCAGAGGATGAGCGCCTGGGTCGAGTATTCGGAGAGCCGGACCTTTTGCAAAGCTGGCAAGCCAAACGCGGCGGTTTTGCCGGAGCCGGTTTGGGAGAGACCGACGATGTCCATCCCTTGAAGGACGAGCGGAATGGCGGCTGCCTGGATGGCCGATGGGTTGCGGAACCCGAGGGCATTGACGGCGGCGAGGATTTGCGGCGAAAGGCCGAGATCAGAGAATTGGGTGGGACTGGCCTCCATGGGAAGGTGGGATGGTCCGCGATTTCGGCGCGAAAGCAAATGAAGTTGGCTGGAAGATCGCTTGGCGGCGGCTTGCTTTTCCGGGTTTTCCTAGCGGATTTTCGGGGCAAACGATTACAGAGAGCTTGGCTGGCGCATCCTCAAAGCGAACTCCGTTCTAACAAGCTCATGAAATTTCCTAAAGATCGCATTGCCAATCAGTTACGACTGCGTGTATGTGGTGCCAGGCGCGCCGGATGACCCGGTCAGCACACTCTTGAACTAAATACCCAAGTAACACGATGGCGGCAGCAACTGAAAAGAAGGAAGCGAAGAAGGAGATGACCAAGGCGGAGATCGTCTCGGCGCTCGCGGAAGCCACCCAAATGACCAAGACGGACATCAACACCGTGCTCGGTGAACTCGGCAACCTCATCGGCAAAAGCGTCGGCAAGAAGGGACCCGGTGTGTTTACCCTGCCTGGGCTGCTCAAGATCGAAGTCAAGGTCAAGCCCGCGACCAAAAAGCGGATGGGCGTCAATCCCCGCACGGGTGAGCCGATGGAAATCTCGGCCAAGCCGAAGATGCGCGTGGTTCGTGTCCGCGCCCTCAAGGGCCTCAAGGACATGATCTGATCAGGTTGAATCTCCTGTCAGATTTGTTGGCTGTTTTCTTCAGCCCGCCGTTCGTCTCTGACGGACCGCGGGCTTTTTTCTGCCGGAAGAGCCTAAATCAGGGAATCAAAATGACTTGCCCGGGCAGGATCGTATCCGCCTTGAAGCCATTCACCGTTTTCATGTCCGTCACGCTGAGCCCGTAACGGCGGCTGATTGACCAAAGCGTGTCTCCGTTGCTCACTTTGTGCGATCCACGTCCTTGAACTCGAAGTGGCGCCTCCGATGGGCTTTTGCCCTCGATCTGAGATCGGGCGACGCCGGTTTGCACGGCTGGGACCACCACCGGAGCGGAGGTTGGCAACGAGCTGGGCGTCAACACTGGCTTGACCGGATTCCGGGTCGAGGCGGAAGTGGAGTTCCGGGTCCGCGAGGCGGACCGCTGGCTGCTCGAGGGCGGACTGACCCAGTCTTCCCGATAGCGCCCAGATTCGTCGAACGGGTACTCGTATCGGGGCAGGGACGTTTCCGGGGAGGAAAGGTCTCCCTCCACCGCGACGCTTGGCCCCAGGCTGCTGCACTGACACAGGAGCGAGGTGCAGATCAGCGGAAGGGCGGCTTGGCAAACGGCTTTTGCAGATGACGAGTGCATGTCCAGGGGCGTAAAGGCGACGCTGGTTCCAATTGCTTCGCCTTTATTGAATGTTACTCTTGAATCTGCAAAGACTCAAGTAAGCTCTGCTCCTCCATTTGTTTTGCCATCGTTGCCAAAAATTGCTGCGCCTGGCGGCCATGGGGATTGTAGGGATTGATGCGAAACACTTGATCCAGGGTCAACACCATCTCCGAGAGGTCGCGTTGACGCCTCACGATGTCGAAGCGGTTCATCAACGCCGCTTGAAGCTCGGACCCGGTCAGCTCGTATTTCGCGATGTATTCGTCCGTCAGTTTGAGCATGTCTGACCAGCGCACGTCGCGCTCCATTTCCCGCATCGCCTTCACGTAATCGTGGTCCCCGAGTTTGAGCTCGAAATCCCGGGCGAACCCGGTTGCGTTTTCGGGGTCGAGCTTCACCACCTCGCGCATCAAATCCCCGTAGAACTGCGCCATCCGCATCGAACCAATGTCCGGGATGGCCTGGGCCAAGAGTTCGGCCCGCCGGACGCCGGTGGACTGTTTTGCCCGCGCCAGGAGTGCCTCTTGCTGCGCGTGCTTCTCGCGAAGTTTGTCGAGATGTTTGCCGTAGGATTCTGGGCCGCCCGGACGGAAGCCGGTCACCGCGTAGGGTCGGCCATTGGGACCAAGGAGAAACACCGTGGGAAAGGTGGCCACCTCAAATTGCAGCTTGAGCTGGGCGGCTTCGGGCAGGGGCTCGTCCTCTTTCCCGCTGACGTTGCGGAAGGCGGAGACGTCGAGTTGCACCGGCTCGAAATGGGCGCGCAAAATGTTTGTGAACGCTGGATCGGAAAAAAAATGTTCCTCAAACTGCCGGCAGACGGCGGACCATTCCTTGCCGGTAAAACACAGAAACACGTGATGGCCGGACTTGGCGGCGGCTGTTTGCGCGGAGGCAAAGGTATCGTGCCAGCCTTCCCGGGCGGAAGCGGGGACGAGCACAAGCCAGGAAAGCAGCAGGGTGCAGAGGCTCCCTGGCAAGGACGAGCGCGTGGACATGGTCCGGAGACCTACTCCTCGGCACTCAGGTATTCCAATTCTTTTCGCATCACCCGGCCGACGCGGTGCTTGGCCAGGTAGACTTGGGCGGAGCTGACACCGAGTTCTTGGCGGACCTCATCGACTTCCCAACCCTTGACCACGTAGCAGTAAAAAATCTGATACTGCTGTGGAGAGACCTTGGCTTTGACCCGGCTCAGGGCCATCTGCGTCAGGTTTGACTTCCACTCCCGTTCCCAGATGGCGTCGAACCCGTGATTTGAATCATCCGGGATGGTGTCCATCGTCGCGGTGCGGCGGTCGTCAAATGCCTCGGGCGGCCGGCCTTTGTAGACATCCTGTTGCTTGCGGGTGCGGAATTGGTCGGCGATCCTCCAGCGGGTCTGATTCATGAGCCACGCTTTGAAGGAGCCACCGTCTCGGGTGAAATTGTTCTTCCGCATGTTTTTGGCCACGCGGATGAAGGTCTCTTGGACCACTTCGTTCGCCTCGGTCTCGCTCAGGCCTGCCTTGCACGCCACTTTGAAGACGAACCCCGAGTAAATCCGGAAAAACTCGTCCCAACTGGCCTGATCACCCCAGTCCTTGAGGCGTTGGATCAGCGTTTTGCGGGTCGCCGGATAATTGAATGCCCCGGACGATCGAGTGGTGGCCGCTTCCTCCTCCGCAGGGGCTTCCGGCGCGCTCGCGTCCGCGATTGGTTCTTCAGGTAGTTCGCTCAAAACGTCGCTTCGCTTGGGGGTTCATTCGACGCCCCCAGCTTATCGCGATTGCTGGAAAGGGTGAAAGAGAATTCTTGAGATCGCTTCGGCGCGCCCGTCGGCCATGACTGTGCCGATCGCCGGCGAGCGCGCGCATGGAGGCAAAAAACGTCAATCTATGGGCCTAAGGTCCGGCCGTCATGCGCCGGTCGAGCGGACACGATCGACGCACCCGGAAGCCGGGATAGCGCACTTGTTGCAACCCCGCAGCGGTGCCGCCAGCGGTTGTGCGGTCGAGGCCCGCCCGGAGCACCACGAGCCGGATCCGGTGTCGCGCGAAATCCCAGTGCGCCGTCTCGGGAACCCGGTGTTGCCGGTGTTGCCGCAAGGCGTGCGTGGGATTCATCGCGATGCCAAAGTAGATTTCGCGAAGGTCGGCGTTGCTGACCTCATAGACCGTCCACTTCGGTTTCCGGTGCCCGAGCAGAAGGCACATGGATGGGGGATTGGGTGCCTTTTTCATAAGCACTCAATTGGACGGAGGCGGTTCGGCTTTCCTTTGGCGAATCCCGTTTTTCGCTCCGTTCTTGCCGCCGCGCCTTCGTGAACGCTAGGCTGCCGCCATGAGCAACCCCGTCTTGAACCTCGGCGCCGTCGCCGCCAGTCTTGCCCTCATGCCCCTCCACGCCCAAGAACCGCAATCCCAGACGCTCCGGATCGGAATGATCGGGCTCGATACCTCCCACGTTCCCGCCTTCACGGTGCGCCTTAATGATCCGGCGAACAAGAATCACGTGCCCGGGGGCCGGGTGGTGGCCGCCTTCAAGGGAGGCAGCCCCGACCTCCCAGAGAGCGCCAACCGCATCGAGGGCTTCACCAAGACTCTGGTGGAGGGGCACGGGGTGAAGCTCTACGACACCATTGAGGAGCTCTGCCAAAACGTGGACGCCGTGCTCATCGAAAGCTTGGATGGCCGTCCCCATCTGGAGCAAGTCCGTCCCGTGTTTGCCGCCGGGAAACGCGTCTTCATCGATAAGCCGGTGGCTGGCACACTCAAGGACGCCGTGGAGATCTACAAGCTTTCCAAAGAGACGGGGGTGCCGTGTTGGAGCGCCTCTTCCCTGCGTTTCTATCCCGGCGTGATGGAAGTCGCCGAAGCCGCCGCCGGGGAAGTGCGGGGGGCGATATCCTACGGGCCGGCCACCATTCACCCCACCCATCCGGATCTGTTCTGGTACGGCATTCATCCCACCGAAGCGCTGTTCACCGTGCTCGGCACCGGATGCGAGACCGTCACCCGAACCCATACTCCGGACACCGATATCGTCACCGGCATCTGGAGCGGCGGCCGGACGGGAGTTCTTTACGGGCTGCGCAACCAGAAGACCGCGTACAAAGTCATCAAGTTCGGTACTGAAAAGATCGTGGAACAAACCAGTGGGGGAGATTACACCCCCATGTTGGTCGAGGTCATGCGCTTCTTCCAAACCGGGAAGCCTCCCGTGAGCCCGGAAACCACCTTGGAGATTTATGGATTCATGGAGGCCGCCGACGAAAGCAAACGCCGCGGCGGCACTCCGGTTTCCGTGGCCGAGGTGCTCAAGGCCGCTGGTTGGTCCGGTGCGGATCAACCGTGACGCGGACGCGAAAGGAAGGCATTGCGGCCAAAGATGGAGCCTGGCCGGTCATCGCTCCGGACGCGGGTTTTCTTGCTGCGCTTTGCTTTCTTTTCGTCCGCGGGTTTCTCCTCCGGCGCTTCTTGCAGGTAAGCCGGGTTTTCGTCAATCACCGGCTCCAGAATCACTTCATCGGCCACGACCGGTTCCTCTACCTTCGGCTCGGCGGCTGGTGTTTCGGTGGAGGGGCCGTTCGCCGCGACCATCACTGGGGCTGTAGCGGGAGCAGACGCTGGTGCTGCTGGAGTGGGGGAGGGGGACTTGGTGGCAGCCGGCGCTTCGGGCTTCTTCGCGGGGGCTTCCGTCTTGGCCACGGCGGCCGGGGCTGCGGCAAGGCGTTTCACCCGGACGTTGCGGAACGCGACAGGATCATTGTGCCCGGCGAATCCGATGTGTCCGCTAGTGCGATCCAGTCCCCCCGGTACTCTCTCCAACTTGGAACGGTCGATTTTAGTGAGATCGGCGTCGAGAATCTTAAAACCGTTGACCGCGACGGTGATGCGCTGGCCTTCGACGCGGATTTCTTCATAGTTCCACTGACCGACGGGGCGGAGATAGCCGGGCTTGGCGCCGGCGCAATGATAAATGGAACCGTGGCGTTGGTAATCCTTGAGCGGGGACTTGGGATGAGCGGCGTTATACCCATCGTTATCAATCACTTGGATCTCCAAGCCGTCCGCCGCCGGATGGCCATTCAGCGGGGTGCGCAAGGCGATTCCGTTGTTCCCTCCGGAGGGTAGCTTGAATTCAAATCGGAGGACCATGTCGCCATATTCTTCCTTGGAGAGCAAGTTGCCGCCCTTGCCCTTTTTGCAGACGATCGCGCCATCCACGACTTCATAATTCTCCACGGCGCCTTGCCAGCCGGCGAGATCCTTGCCGCTATCCAGGCGGGTGAATCCCTGTTCGCTTCCGGCCAAAATGCGATTCGCCTCATCCGCCGGAATTTCGCGAATGAAGAGATTGCGCCAGCGGATCTCGCTGCCGTGTGTTTGTAGTTGAATTGGTCCCTTTAGAAACGCCGGGTCGGGGAAGGCATTCGGGTCGGTGAGCTGCCCCGCTTTCTTGGCTTCCTCGAACATCTTCTTGGCGAAGTAGTTCTCCAACGGGGCGTTATCAACCACCGTTTCGCCGTTGAAAATCACCCGAACGCGGTCGCCGACCATGCGGATGTTGAACTGGTTCCATTGGCCGAACGGCTTATCCATCTTCTTGGACGGATTCTTGCCCGGTGAGCCCGCGCTGTTGTTCCAGAGGCCGCCGGATCCTTTGTCCTGGCCGAGATTGCGCGGGTCGCCCTTTGTGGCATCCCAGATCTGCACCTGGGGAATTCCGCGCAGGTAAATACCGCTGTCGCCATCCGGCAAAGCCTTATATTCGACCATTAATTCGAAGTCGCCGTAGTCTTTTTCGGTGGTGAGATAAAGTCCCTTCCCATCGTTCACGATCTCGTCCCCCTTGACCGACCAGTGCGCGAGGATATGCTCGGGACCCTTCTTCGGATCGATTTTGGCGGCGGGGTCACCCTGCACCGAGGTCTTCTTGTAAGCCGCTTGTTCCGCAGGGGTCATCTTCCACAAATCTTGTGGGTTCTTGGTGCTCCAGCCGTACCAACCGGCGAAGTCTTTGCCGTTGAACAGGGAAACGAATCCCTTAGGCGGATTAGCGGCGTGGCTCAAAGCCACGGAGAGGAGGACCGAGCCCAGCAGGGCAAGGCGAAGGGGGTGAAGCCGGAGCATGCCTATATCACGAGCCGGAAACCACTGTTTTGTCAATACAAAGACAATGGTTTTTATTGATATAAGCTAAATATCTACAGCCGACTGCCGCGTACCCGCACTTCAGAGTGCGTCATCTTCGCCACGAGTCGCGATTGTTTGACAAGCCTTGAGGTTCATTTTTCCAGAGGCCAAGTGCGGGATTTCCAGCACATCAATGATGACTTTGGGGATCCATAGGCTCGGAATGCCTCTTTCCAGCAGGCGGTAACGAAGATCCGTCGGGTCCAATCCGTGGATCGCGGAAAGCAGAACCAGTTGTTCGCCTTTGGCCTCGTCCGGGATTCCTACGACCACGATCTTGCGGTCACCCTCATTTTCAATATGCAGCTCGCGGGCGATGGCTTCCTCCACTGTCTCATGCGGGACCATTTCTCCAGCGATTTTGGAGAAGCGCGCCATGCGTCCTTCGATAAACAGGAACCCTTCGTGATCCACCCGGCCTATATCTCCGGTGCGCAACCAGCCGTCGTGAAGCACCTTGGCGGTTTGCTCCGGATTGTGCAAATAACCGTTGAAGATGTTCGGTCCCTTGAGCCAAATCATCCCCGGTTTGTCCAGCGGAAGCGGTTCGTCCGTTTCCGGATCGGTGATGCGGATGGCGATGCCCGGAATCAAGTGACCCACGGATCCGGGGCGTTGGCTGGAAATCACCTTGTGGCGCTCGCCATCTGGCACCGGATCGGGCAAATTGACGTTGGTGACGGGTGAAGTCTCGGTCAGTCCGTAGCCTTCGTGAACTGCTTTGCCGAACCGTGCTTCGAACTGTTCCGCCACGGAACGCGGCAGCTTTTCCGCGCCGGTGATCACATAACGCAGAGAGGCGAGCTGCTCGGGCTCCGCCTTGCGCAGATACCCACGCAGGAATGTTGGCGTCGCGATCAGCAAGGAAATGTGATATTGCTGGATGAATTGCGCGAGCTTGTTCGTCTCGATTGGATTCGGATGGGTAATGATATTGATGCCCTCAATGATCGGGAACCAAAGCGTCACGGTGCAGCCAAAACTGTGGAAGAGCGGCAAGCAACCCAGCGCGCAATCGTGCGAACGCATTTGCAGGCGCGAGGCGAATTGATGGACATTGGCGATGACGTTGCGGTGGCTGAGCGCCACTCCCTTTGGTTCGCCCGAACTGCCGCTCGTGAAGAGCAGCACCGCCTCGCGGTCGCCTCCCTTGGGGGAAATCCGCAATGCCCGCGCCAATGCCCGGGGCGGCATTGCTTTGCTTGCAATCAACCAGCCCGCAATCGCTGGCTTCATCGCGGGAAGCAGCCGTTCGAGGAAGATGATCTGCCGGTTTGGCGGCCACGGAAAGCGTTGCGTGCGACGCACAAACGGATCCGCGGTGATGAAGCGGTCGATTCCCGCCTGTGCGATGGCGGAACGGATGCCCTCCTCGCTGGCGGTGAAGTTGAGGTTCACCGGAACTTTCCCGGCGAGAACGACCGCGACGTTTGCGATCAATCCGCCTGTGCCCGGTGGCAAGACGATGCCTACCCTTGGCTGGGTTGTTTCTTTTTTGATGTGCTGCGCCAGGGCGATCGCGATCGCAAGGATTCGATCGAACCGTTGATCCGCCCCGTCCTCTCCGGTGATGACGCGGTTCGTGGTGCCATGCTTCTTCAACCCGCAGATCAGAGCATATCCGAGGCTGAGTTCGAGCGTTGCCCGCTTTTGGTAGGCTGCTTCCCCCGCTGTCAAGAGATGCTGCCAGTAATTGGCCAACGTGACCTCCGCGCCACTCATGACTTGGCCAAATGAGAAAATCACAGTGTGGCGGCGCGGTCTCGGCTCCACGGAGAGCGCCGTATCGTCCGGGTGCGCCACGTGCAACGGCATCACCGGTCCGCCAGCTTCGATGAGGAATCGCAAGATCTCCACCGGCACGCTCGTCGGGGAGCCCGGCCGGGTCGTCGTGAGGCCTGGCACGAGAATGACGAGCTGTTTTTCGTCCAGGTCAGTTTGCAATTGGCGGCGGAAGGAGTCGCGCTGTGCTGAATCGATGGAAAACTCCAGCGCGGAAATGCCCTCTTTCTCAAGATGCGCCAGGAGCAATGGATCAACCTGGGAGCCTTGCTCCAGAAGGAAGGTGAGCGTTCGTCCCTGAAACTCGCGTTCCAGCAGGAGCATGTCGTGAAAACTCAGGTAGTTCGGAATGAGGATAACTCCCGTTTCCGGAAGATGTTGCTTTCCGAGGACGACCACGTGATCTTTAAGGTCCGACGCCATGGGTAGTGGTGGGCGCGGACAAGCTCCCCAATTGGGAGGGGCCTAGCCGCGCCAGCTAATGACCATTGAAGACCACGGCTCTAGCGATTCAATCAAAATCGCCAATCGCTTCGCTTCGGACTTCCACCGTGACCGCTGGAGAGCTCACCTGAAAGCTCCTCTGATGCTTCAGCTGATCTTTAGCCATGTTTGACCTGAGCAACGTAAGAATTGGACGTGGGTTCTGCCTCGTTTCCGCAAGGCCGCATGGTAGGGGGCAGCCCAGCACACGGGCTCCGGCTGTGGTCCGCTACAAAATGCCTTGGCCGCGATCGCTGCCGATCTCTGCAAGCAATCTCGGCGAGATTTTTTCGATCCGGCCCCAGGCCGTGAACCGAACATTGCGCTGTCCAGATGGCTCGTGCGGATTTTGTTGCGCCAACTCGCGTTGTCCGGAGTTTCATCACGTCCATGCAAGCCAATGCTGCCCGTCTCGTTGCCGTGCTCATGCTCCTCTCCGGCCTGATTTCTTCAGCGGTGGCCAAGCCCAACGTTCTCTTCATCGCCGTGGACGATCTCCGTCCGGATCTCGGTTGCTACGGAGTGGCGCACGCCAAAACGCCCCACATCGACCGCCTGGCGGCGCGGGGAATCGTCTTTGAGAAGGCCTACTGCGCCCAAGCAGTCTGCAGCCCTTCCCGCTCGTCCATCCTCACCGGCAAACGGCCAGATGCGACCAAGGTTTGGGACCTGGAGACCCATTTCCGCGACGCCCTCCCGGACTGCGTGACCCTTCCCCAGCATTTCCGCGAGAATGGCTATCACACCGTTGGACTCGGCAAAATCGAGCATCACGGATTTGAGGACGGTCCCTCGTGGAGCGAGCCGCGTTGGTATGCCAGCGGAAGCATGGTGAGCGTCGATCCTCGGGATTGGACCAAACAGACGGTGACTCGCTTTCCAGGCGTGGCCAACGAATACATGAATCCGGTCACGACCCCAAGCTTGGCCCCAGGTGGCAAGGGCAAGGGGCCAAAACAGGGGCCTGCCTATGAGGTCAGCGCGAAGACGGATGACGAACTGCCCGACGGCGCCACCGCAGCTGAGGCGGTGAAACGAATCGCCGCACTCAAGGCCAAAGGGGAACCGTTTTTCCTCGCGGTGGGATTCATCAAGCCTCACCTGCCCTTCGTCGCACCCCAGAAGTATTGGGATTTGCATGATCCCGGTGCGATCCCCGGCCCCGCCACCGCCACACTCCCGAAAGGGACCCCGTCCTTCGTGGGACATAACAACTCCGAGTTGCACGCCTATTTAGGAGTGCCCACAGAAAATCCGATCCCGGATGACTTCGCGAAAACGTTGCGCCACGGCTATAACGCCTGCATCAGTTTCATGGATGCCCAGGTCGGCCGCCTTCTTGATGCCTTGGAGCAGCAGGGGTTGGCGGACGAGACGGTGATTGCCCTATGGGGAGATCATGGCTGGCAACTGGGAGATCACGGCCTTTGGCACAAGCATACGAATTTCGAGTTGGCGGCTCGCTCCCCTCTGCTGATTTCCGTGCCGAAGAGTGCCACCGCCGGCAGGAAATGCCCCGCCCCGGTCGAGTTCGTCGATGTCTATCCGACCTTGGCGGAGGTTTGCGGGCTGCCCATCACCGATGGCTTGGATGGGCGCAGCCTGAAATCGTACTTGGAGAATCCCGATGCCCCGATGCAGAAACCCGCCATCAGCATTTATCCCCGCTCCTCGCCGGAACACGGGGGCGCTCTCATGGGTTACAGCGTCCGCACGGAGCGCTGGCGCGGGACGTTTTGGCGCCAACGCAATGCGGCCGAAATCGGGCTAGTCGAACTCTACGATGAGGAAAAGGATCCGGCCGAAACGGCGAACCTCTCAGCTCTCCCGGAACACGCCAGCCTGATCGCCTCCCTGCAGGCCCATCTTCCTCCGGTCGGGAGCGATTCCCGCCCTCCAAAGAGTGGCAAGACCGCTCAGCGAATTTCCGCCCCGGGAGCCGCACCCGTGGTGAAAGGTCATGATCCCAACGAGCCCCGGGACAAGCGTTACGATCGCCTCTACCCGGGCAAGGAGCGCCTGACCGTGGACGAATACCTAGCCGGTCAGGGCGGCGATCCAGCAGCGGCCAAGGAGCGCTTCACGAAATTGGATGCGGACAAAGATCAATTCGTCACCCGTGACGAGTTTATCCGCTCTGGGAAGAAGTGACCCAAAGCGTTTGCGGTCTCTGCTTCTCCCAGGCGGAACTCCCGGGTCATCGCCAGATGCGGTACCAACGCCACCACGCCCGGCCAGAACAAACATGTGCGCAGCAGCCGGACCGGCAGCAAAGGCAAGGATTTTCATGGGGAGATGAAAAAAGTGTCCCAAGAGACGCACCTCGGTTCAAGATGGACGATGCTCCTTCCTCCGTCGAAATCGAATCCGGCCTCGAAGTCGCTCTCTAGCCGTCGCCGTTTCCTGCAAGTCGCCGCCAGCGCTTTGGGCACCGGTCCCTTTATCCAGCGCAGTTCCGGTTCGCCGAACGGCAAGGTTCAGCACGCCAGCTTTGGCGCGAGTGGGATGGCGGGCACTGATCTCCGCAAACTCGCCGCGCACCCGGACGTGCAACTCGTGGCGGTCGCCGATGTCGATCTCGCCCGGACCGCGCAAGTTCAGGCCGAATTTCCCGGCGTGCGGATATATCAGGATTGGCGAGAGCTGCTGGAAGAGGAAGGGGATCAAATCGATTCCTGCAACGTCTCCACGCCGGACCACATGCACGCCATCATCGCGCTGCAAGCCCTGGAGCGGGGCAAACATGTCTACTGCCAGAAGCCGCTGGCCCACAACATCAGCGAAACCCGTCGGCTCCGGGAAAAAGCGGCGTCCACCAGACTGGTGACCCAAATGGGGACCCAGCTCGCCTCCTACACCTCGGATCTCTCCACCCAAGCCTGGATCCAAGCCGGCGCCATCGGCAAAGTGCGCAAGGTCTACACCTTCAGCGGCAAAACCTGGGGCGATCCCAACCCGCTTCCGGACCGCGAGGATCCGGTTCCGGAGACCTTGAACTGGGATCAATGGAACGGCGTGGCTGACCCGGCTGCGCGGTTTGTGCAAGGGGCGTATCACCCGGGGAATTGGCGCAAGCGCCAAGCTTTCGGCACCGGCACCTTGGGCGATATGGGCTGCCACATGTTCAATGGCTGGTTCCGCTCCCTTGGGCTCAGCGCGCCGCTGTCCATCAAAAGCACCGGACCCGCCCCGCAGCATGGGAACTGGGCGATTGATGGAGAGATTCACTACCTCTTCCCCGGCACCCAGTTTACCGCGGAGAAAACCATCGAAGTGATCTGGTCCGATGGCGCGAAACGTCCGCCCGCGGAGATCGTCGCTTTGCTGGGCGAAACCTTCCCGCGCGAGGGCTCCGTGTATGTGGGGGAGGAGGGGATCCTTCTCGCTCCGCACGGCGGGTGGGTTCGCATTTTCCGCGATGGCAAGCTCGTGGAGCAGGCCGTCCACCGCTTCAAAGACGTTCCAGGGCTGGCGGAAACGCATTGGTTCGAATTCATCGACGCCATCTTGGGGCGCACGGCGGGGAAATCCCCAAAGAGCAACTTCGACTTCGCGGGACCGCTGACGGAAGCCGTGCTTCTTGGCAACGTCGCATCCTTTTTCGCGGGGGAGACTTTGGTCTGGGATGCCGCCGCCATGACTTTCCCGAGCAAGCCGGAAGCGAATCGCTTGCTGAGCCGGGCGTATCGCCAAGGCTGGGCGTTGTGACGGCTTGCAACGGGAGTGTCGAAACGGGTGAGGCGGAAACCGAGGGGCGCGAATCGTAAATTCGCCTCACCCTTGCGTTGAAAAGCCCGGGTTGTCATGCAGTGTAGCCGTGCTCATGAACACCCTGACCGACCGCCTCGATGCCGCCGTTGCCGCCGGCGACCTCTTGTCCGCCAGCCGCGACAACATTCTCGGACTGTTGCAATCCAGCTCGAACCCGCTTTACGCGCAGAGCATCGGCCAGCTGGCGGAGGCGGGGCAATGGGCGGAGTTGAACGACCGCTTTTTCCAAAAGCTCGCCTTTGGCACCGGGGGGATGCGCGCCCGGACCATCGGCAAAGTGGTCACGGCGGCGGAACAAGGGACGCCGACCGCTCTAGGACGCCCGGAGTTCCCGGCGGTGGGGACGAACAATTTGAATTACTACAACTTGAGCCGCGCCACCCAAGGTTTGGTTCGTTACCTTCGCGCCTACTACAGCCGTGAAGGTTTGCCCGGGAAGCCTTCATTGGCCATTGCGCATGACACCCGCCACTTCAGCCGGGAGTTCGCCGTCTTTTGCGCCCAGGTGGCTGCGGAAAATGGGTGCGACGTCCATCTTTTCTCCGCGCCGCGCTCCACTCCGCAATTGTCGTTCGCCGTCCGCCAACTCGGCACCACCGCCGGCGTGGTCCTCACCGCGAGCCACAACCCGCCGCACGACAACGGCTTCAAGGTCTATTTTAACGACGGCGCCCAAGTCGTCCAGCCCCACGCCAACGGCATCATCACGGAATTTGGGAACATCCCCAGCGAGGCTTACACCGCGTTGCCCAAGTCCGAACAGGGCACCGTGTATGAGATCGGCGCCGAGAACGACGCGCTCTACATGGACCGACTGGAGTCGCTCCTCCTCCAGCCCGAGTTGGTCGCCGCTCAGAACGACCTCAAGATCGTCTTCTCCAATCTCCACGGCGTAGGGGGCGCGATCTCTCCGGCGATGCTGCGCCGCTTGAAATTCCAATGCTCCACCGTGGCCGCCCAAGATGTGCCGGATGGCCGCTTCCCCACCGTCGACTCGCCGAATCCCGAAAACGGTCCGGCCCTGAAAATGGCCATGGAACAGGCCGATGCCGAGGGCGCCGATCTCGTCCTGGCCACGGATCCGGATTGCGATCGCATGGGCGTGGCGGTGCGCAATCGGGAAGGCAAGCTCCAGCTGCTCACCGGAAACATGATCGGCTGCTTGATGGGATATTACCGGATCCAGACGTTCTTCAATCTCGGGATCCTCAATGAGGGCAATCGGGACCACGCGGTTTGGGTGAAAACCCTCGTCACTTCGCCGCTGCAAGACGCCATCGCCAAGGGCTTTGGGATCCACTGCGTCAATACGCTGACGGGCTTCAAATACATTGGGGAGAAGCTGCGCAAATACGAACAACAGCTCCCGGCCGAAGTTCAGGCCAGTTATCGGAAGATTTCGCTGGCGGAATCGCGTGTCGCCCGGTTGCAGCATTCCCGTTTCTTCGTCTTTGGCGGGGAAGAAAGTTACGGCTATCTCGGCGACGATTTCCTTCGCGACAAGGACGGCAACGGCGCCGTGGTCATGTTTGCCGAAGTAGCGGCGTATGCGAAGTCGCGCGGACTGACCTTGATCGACCTGCTCGACGAAATCTACGAGCGCTTCGGCTACTTCCTGGAGCGCGGAGAATCGATTTATATGGAGGGCGCTTCCGGAGCGGCCCAGATCCAGAAATTGGCGAATTCGTATCGCGATCAACCGCCCACGGAAGTCGATGGCGTGGCCGTCGCCCAAGTGCGGAACTTCTTCAACGGCGGCGTGATCGATGAAGAAGGCGACGTGATCCCGGCGGAGAAAATGCTGATCATCGATTTGGCCGATGGCCGTAGCTTCGCGGTGCGTCCAAGCGGAACGGAACCGAAAATCAAATACTACCTGTTCGGCAGCAAAGCGAGCGGCAGCGGCAGTTTGGCGCAGGTCAAAGCCGACGTCGCTGCCGGGCTGACCTCGCTTTGGACCGCGTTGCAGGCGGACATTGAGCGGCGGGTGGCCTGAAGAGACCGTCCGCGCGGATTCATGGCTTGGAATTCTCCGTATCGACCCTGGATCGCCGCCATCCTGAGCGGGATTCTTCTCGCGCTCTGTTATCCGAATTGGGACCGGAGCCAGCTGGTTTGGATCTGGCAGGCTCCGGTGCTGCTCGTGCTGTGGTTTTACGAGCGGCCGGGCACTCCCCTTTTTCGCTGGCGCTTGGGGCCCCGTCTTCCCGTCAAGCTCCGCGAGACGCGATGGGGTCGGATCCTCAGTCTGCCGGTCCGGGGGATGGATTGGATTCTCGATGGAGGCGAGAGCCAAAGCCGGGGCGAGTGGGGTTTCAAAGTCGGTTATCTCGCCGGGTTCGCCTTCTTTGTGGTCAACCTGAACTGGCTGCGCTTCGTAGCCTGGCCGGGGTGGATCTTGCTGGCCGCCTACCTGGCGATTTACTTCGGCTTCTGGGGCGCGTTCGCCGCCACCGTGGGGCGGATCGATCGCCAGAAGCTGGAGGTTCCCATCCCTCAACCCTCCGCGTCACAACCAAGCTGGGCCACGGCCATAACGGGTCCTGACGTGTGGCAGCCATCGTTCCACACCATCTGGGTCGCGGCGATGAACGCGGCTTGTTGGGTGGCCCTGGAATGGGTGCGCGGTTGGATGTTCACCGGGTTCGGCTGGAACGGACTCGGCGTGGCGCTGCACAATTCCCCGCACCTCATTCAAATCGCGGATGTCGTCGGCGTCACCGGCCTGGCGTTTCTGCCGGTCTATGTCACTTGCGCCACGGTGGGGACGGTGGTTCGTCTCTCCTTGGAATTCGGAAAAGGCGCCCTGCGGCCCAGGCTCGATTTCGTGAGCGCGATGTGCCTGATCGTGCTCGTGCTGATGTATGGCATCCAGGCTCGCTACCGGCATACGGTGGATTCCCCGGTCGAGCTGAACGCGCTGCTTGTTCAGGGCAACGTGCCGATGTCGATCCGCAACGATCAGGGCCGATCGCCCGCGATCTTGCCGCTTTATGAAGGACTGACCACACCGTCTGCGACTAGCGGAATGGACTTGGTGATTTGGCCGGAAACGCCGCTTCCGTATGCCTCATTTGATGAGCGGACGGTGAACTTTGTTGATGAGATCCTCGGCGCCGGTGATTTCCACCTGCTGGCCGGCATCGAGGAGGTCGATTTCCTTCAGGACGGCACTTACGAAGTCTTCAACTCGATGTTTCTCATGAATGGATCCTTCGATGAGCATCAAGCTTATCAGAAGATCCACCGAGTGCCGTTTGGAGAGTTCATTCCGTTCCGGGAAAGCTTTCCGCTTTTCCGCTGGGTGTTGGGAAGGTTGATCCCCGGGGATTATCAGGCGGGCCGCTCGACGCAACGCCTCACGTTGGCGGATCCCAGAGTCGAATTGATTCCCACCATTTGCTTCGAAGACACGATCGGCTCCTTGACCCGCCAGTTTGTGCGGGATGAACCGTCCGGGCCGCAACTCATCGTAAACCTGACCAACGATGGCTGGTTCGAGAAGAGCGAGGCCAACACCCAACACTTGGCGAACGCCAAGTTCCGCTGCGTGGAGCTAAAACGGCCGATGGTTCGTTGTGCGAACACCGGCATCACCTGCGCCATCGACGAGTTTGGCGCGCTAATGGATCCAAAGAAGAATGGGCAACCTCTCCTCTTGCGCGACAAGGAGGGCAGCCCGTTTGTCGCCGGAGCGCTTCCGGTGACCTTGCGTCTCGACTCGTCACCTGCGTCCACGATCTACGCGCGGCACGGCGACTGGTTCGTCAAGGTGTTGACCCTGGCCGTCCTGTTTGAGTTGGCCAAGACTTGGCTTGCCCGCCGGATTTCGATACCGCAGCCGAAAACACGTCGCTGGGGGCCAGCGGCCTCTGCGGAACCGTAGGCCGAAAGCCGCGGAGCGGAACCAAAATCAGGCGTCCGGGGGATCGCCTCCGATGACGGTGGTTTCCGCCATCAGGTCATGAAGGCAGCGACGATCTTCGCGGAAGATAAAGCAGGCATCCACGATCGCGTAAAACGGCACGAATTGCCCGATCAAGCCGTTCACGAACCCGCGGACGAGCGCCGCTTTGACAAAGCCCGGGTTCTCGCCCGCCGGATACGAGACGATCCGGATGTGCATCCACTTTTTCCCAAGCGTCTGCCCGTGCTTGGAAAGGAGGATGATGTTGTAGATTATCAGGCCGATGCACAGGATGACGGTGACCAAAATGGCACCGCCGGCGGCGGCGGGAAATTCTTCCAAGTTCCCGTCTGGCCCCGTGGCCTCACCCATCAAGGCCGCTCCGATCAGGGCTGGAACCAAGGCGAGAAAGAAGACGAGGGAATCGAGCAACGACGCCGAAAGCCGAGCCCCGAGAGAGGCCAGCTTGAATTCGGGCGCCAGGGACAGCTTGGCGATCAGACTACCCGGGGTGGCGTAAGGATTGAGAACGGCGGCCGGTTCGGGAGCGGGCAGAGGCGCCACGCTGGGAGGTTCTGCCGGAACTGGTGCCGCACTGCGGAACTTGCTGCTCACGGGTTGCCATTCCGCCATCCCATCGCCCCAATACAGGTCACTAGGGAAGAACTGCCCGGATGCCAGGCCAGCCTCAATCTCAGACTCTGGAAAGACTCCAACTTGCTGACCGTTGCGCGCGATGTGGTAGGATTGCATGTGGGTGGTGCCATGGGTAATCGTCAAGACCGAGGCTTGCAAGAACCGATCCATCTGGCAGTCAAATCGATTGCGATCTTAAATTGCAGCTTTTGGGGATGGATGCGTCATCTGGATGGTGAAGGCAATCTTTCAACCAAAACGGTTGTCCACCCTCATTCTCTGCGTCTCTACCGCCTCTGCGCGAGATGACTCCATTTCCGTTTCTAGCAGACAATCCACGGGGCGCGGATGTGGAACGGAGAGTAACTTTTCGGCTCCGGGGCCGCAATTAGCCTGGAGGTTCAACGGTGTTTCGATTACGAGCACGAGGGAAGAAACGAAGGGCCGATGGAAGGAGACGAAGTTCGTTTTCAATCTCGTGCTCGTGCTCGTGCTCGTAATCGAGTTTGAATCGGTTCATCAAAACTCCCACTCCACCCAGCTTGGTCCCCTCGCTCCCGCCCCGTAAACTGGATCGAGTTAGTCGGGAGGTTTATCAGCTCGACAATCCTGAACCCGCCTTCTTGCGGGTGGCCGCCTTTTCGGCGCGGGTCTCGCGGGATTGGACGACCTCGCCGACCTCGGACAAAATGGTGACGCACTGATCCGCCAGGGCGACGTAAGGAGCGGAGCCCTGGGAGGCGAAGTAGGCCACGAGATCCATCAGCAAACGGAGACGGGCGGAGAGTGCCGGAAGAAGCTCCCGGAGGATCGGCAAGGAACGAGGATCGATGTCCTCGTCGGTAGCGGCGGAGGTAGCGGCGGCGGCTTTTGCCGGGCCGGTTTCCTCCAGTCCGGCGTCAGCGAGTTGGGATTTGCGGACAAACTCCAGGAAGGCGTGATGCGCTTCCTTCAAGGCGGCGTAATGGGAATCGAGACCCGTCAGCTGCAAAGCGGAGATGGAGGCGGGCTGGTCATAGTCCGCGATGAGGAGGTCCAGCTCGGTGCTGTTCTCCGCATGGCTGCTGAACTCAAACCTCTTGGGCCGCTTCGCCAGCAAGGCGGCGAGGAGATCCGCCGCATCCTTCTTGGCTGGGGGGAGCAAGGGATCCGCCGAGGTGGTCTTCAGCCCGCGGCGGATGGCGGCCACGTAGCTGTCCCGGAGCCGGTCATACTTGAGCTTCTCTTTGGTGAACAGCCCTTTGCGCTCCAAACGAATCCTGGCCCGGAGCAGATGCAAGCTGGACGCCAAATCCTGCGTCACCCGCCGGCTCTCGGTCGCGGTCGCCGGCAAGCCGCC
>CAMCXS010000073.1 GCA_945883495.1 Akkermansia muciniphila | reverse complement strand
CAGGGCCCGGCGCATCAGCGGCTCCGCCTCGGCCAGCCGCTTGGTGTCCTGGAGCAGACGGGCTAGGTTGTTGAGGTGGATGGCAACGTTTGGATGGGTAGGGCCAAAGCTCGCTTGATCGATCTCCAGGGCCCGGCGCATCAGCGGCTCCGCCTCGGCCAGCCGCTTGGTGTCCTGGAGCAGACGGGCTAGATTGTTGAGGCGTATCGCGACATTGGGATGGGCGAGGCCAAAGCTCTCTTCGTCCATCTCCAAGGCCCGGCGCATTAGCGGCTCGGCCTCGGCCCTGCGGTTGGTGGCATTGAGCAACTGGGCCAGGTTGTTGAGGTCGCGGGCGACGCTGGGATGGGCGGGGCCAAAGCTCGCTTCATCGATTTCCAGCGCCCGGCGCATCAGCGGCTCGGCCTCGGCCAGACGATTGGTGTCTTGGATCAACTGGGCCAGATTGTTGAGGTGGATCGCAACGTTGGGATGGGCGGGGCCAAAGCTCGCCTCAGCGATCTCCAGGGCCCGGCGCATCAGCGGTTCGGACTCGGCCAGACGATTGGTGTCTTGGAGCAGCAGGGCCAGGTTGTTGAGGCGGAGGGCAATCTTAAAATGCGATGGGCCAAGGCGAGCTTCATCAATCTCTAGGGCCCGGCGGTAGAAGTGCTCGGGGAGCTCGAAAAGACCTCGGGTTTGGAGGTAATTCGCCACCTCATTCATCAATCGGGTCGTGGGATCGGTGAGACCCTCGGCATCGGCATATCCCACGATGGCTTCCACGTGGGCTTGCAGCAGCTCCCAAAGTCCCCACGAGCGAACGTCGTTCGGCGGCGGCTCCGCCGGTACGTAGGCGTCCACCAGCCGCAAGGCGGTTTCCACCCAGCGTTTCCGTTCCGCGTCCGGGATGCGGCGGCGGGTGATGGTTTGCACCAGGCGATGCACCGTGAAGCGGGCGCCGGTCTCGGGATCGAACTGGATCATGGAGTACGCCGCCAGGTCCGCCAAGGCCCGGGAGAGCGAGGGCGATCCAGATCCGGCGTCGTTCCCATCCATTGCAGCTGCCGCCAGGCATTCCGCGAAAATCTCCTCCGCCTGCGGCCCGTGGAAGAGCGCGCGCGGCAAGGGCGCGGGAGCCAGCCAAGCGATAAGCCGCAACGCCGCCCGCGGTCCCGGCCCAAGGACGTCCAGGGTCGTCTGCCACGTCGTGGCCACGCTCCGGGAGAAATGGTCTTCGTGCGTCCCCTGGTAATACTCCAGGACCTCTTGCTGACCGGCAGCCCAACGGGCCCGGTATTCCGCCAGGCTGATCCGTTGGTATTCGATGTAATCGGCGGCCTGCTGCAAGGCCAGGGCCAAGCCTTCCAGTTCCCCCGCCAGGGTAAGGGCCTCTTCCGGATCCCGATTGGTCTTCACCCGGGTCTGTTCCGTGGCTTCCAGGAGATACTCCCGGGCATCCTCCGGGGACAAGGTCTCCAGCTCCATCTCGTCCACCCCGCGGAACCAATGCGTCATGCGGGAGGTGATGAGGACTTGGCCGCCGGCGCTGGAGAGTTGGCCGAGCAATTCCTTCACCGCCCCCACCGCGTCTTCGGTGTCCGCATTGTCCAGGATGAGGAGCCAGCCCGGATTCGTCCCCAGCCAGTGCCGGGTCACGGCGGCCTGTTGCTCCACCTCCGCCGTGGCGATCCCCTCCACGTCCGGCCGCAACAACGGGGCCAGGGCGGCCAACTCCCGGCGCAGCGTTTCCGGGGAGGAAGCCTCCACGAAGAGCAGCGCACTGTATTCCTGGAAATTCCGCCAGGCGTATTCCACCGCCAAGCGCGTCTTGCCGATCCCGCCCAATCCCCGGATGGTTTGGCGGACCACGGTGCCCAAGGTCTCTGGATGCGCCGCCTGCGCCATTAGATGGCGCTTCAGTTTCTCCAGCGCATGAGTCCGTCCCTTGAACAAGTTGCGCAAGGATGGGTAGGGCAAGCGGCGCGGCTGATTCGCACCCACGGCGGCCACGGAAATCCCCGACCCGCTGCGGATCGCCGTCCAATCGATCCGGCGCACCTGATCCAGCAGCGAGGCGTGATCCTGGAAGTGGAGATAGAGGAACTTCTCCTTCCGGATGTCCTCCCGGTATTGCGTCTGCAGCGCCCGCTCGACGTCACCCTCCCGGACTTGGCGCCAGGGGAACCAGCGATTGTAGTCAAACTTGGTCTGCTTGTTCGCCAGGAAGACATAAACCGGCTTGTCCTTCTCCCGTGCGAAATCGTATTCGAACTGCGTGTAAGACCGTCGCAGAGTGTGCGGCGGCCGGTCGCTGGGCTCCGCGCCAAAGACGTTGCCGATCAGGCAAATCACGGCATCGCACCGCCCGATCTTCTCCGCCAGCAGGTCGCGCAGTCCTTGGAACGTGGGCGGCCAGGTATCCTGATGCACCGGCTCCATCCCTTGCGCCCGAAGCAGCTCCGCCACTTTGATCCGGTAAGAGCGCAAGTCAGCGGAAGTCGCACTGATAAAGACACGCTTAGGCGAGGCCATGGTGGGATCTTAGCTAGGTTTGGGGAAGAGGAAATGGGAAAAACGAGGGCTGCGGAGCCCTCTGGCGGAGATGGAATGGAGTGGCGGAGACTGTGACGAAGTCCGCCCCGATCAAACCTCAACAATCGTCAATCGGAGCTCGTCCCACCTACCATTCATCTGCGGAAATCTGCGCCATCTGCGGATAGCTGGGCTTGCTTTTCCCAGTCCTCTGCGTTCGCGCGAGTCCCAACTCGTGCTCGTGCTCGATTGCGATTGCGATTGCGAGATGGGCGTGTCGTCCGGTGTCCTCCAATCGCCGATTTCCGTCATTCAGGGCGGCTTGAGGGCCCAGCGGCGCGGGCTGCAACCGGTCGGCTGAGGACAGCCGGCCCTTCCGGATTTCGATTACGAGCACCGCTGCGCTGAACACGAGCACGAGCACGAGCCAGGTTAACCGCAGATGACGCAGATGGGCGCAGATGATGTTTGACGACTTCCCGATCTACGTTCAGCCGGGGCGGCGACCCGTTACGGAGAAGAGGCCAGAAACTGTTCAGGGGTCATCACCGGCATCAAAATCCCGCGGAAATCCGCCGTGTTTCGCCACGTTTGCGCATCTTGGTGGGACACCGTTGGCACCTGAAACACGGACAACAACAGATCGATCATTGCGGCGGTATCGTGGGCACTGTTCTGACGGCGATAGTAGTAGGTCACCATCGGCAAGGAATGCCACGCCACCCAGCCCTCGTGAACTGCCCGGTCACAGAGATCGATCAACTGTTCGCTCGCCAGCTTGCCCGCCCGTGGTTGGCCATCGGCCTCCAGCACCAAACAATCCAGACATCCCGCGCGCGGAAAAATGCCACGGCTCAAGGAACGAGATCCGGCGGCCTTCGATCTCCAGCCAACGGGAGCTCACGGACTCCGTCTACAGGTTTGAAACGGTGTCATCATAGTCCGCGAAAAGCTTGCTCATGACCGACCTGCGATGCGCCTCATCGTCGAACAGAAAGTGGAGGTCGATCGGCGCCATGCTTTCGTCCGCGCGGCGGATCCAGTTGGCGGGCTTGTTGTCCCAGACCGTAACGCCGTTCAATTCCACCGGGGCAGTGAGGGTGAAGGTGCCGGTGACGTTGGTGTAATCCGGGTCATCCTGACGCAAATAGCCTTCCAGCTCCTCGAGAGTTGGATGGTCGCCTACGATCCAGGTCTGTGAAATCACGACTTTCACATTCGGTCCATCGACGAACACTCCTTCGATTCGGATGTCGTCTCCAAACGCAAAGTTTTGCAGCCAGAGATCCGTCAGATACTCATATGGGCCCGTGGTGCCATTGGCGACGATGTCCGCCAGCTTGAAGGCACGCCCCTTCTGATGGGCGACCTGATGTTCGGAAGAGCGGACGGGCAGCCGCTTTCGGGCAAACCATTGCTTGGTTCGCTCCGCATCAAGCATCAATCCTGTTTGGACGGCCCAGTCGACAAATGTCTGGCGTTGGGCTTCGATGTAGGCGGAAAATTCCGCGCTACTTGCGCGCGCACCAATGCCTCGGTGACCGTCGGTTGCGTTTGCAACATGCGCCGCCGCGTTTCGGAGAGCCTGGTTTTGGGGAATGCCTTGCGCACTGTATGGGAAAGAATCCACCGCCAAAATTGGATCGTCAACCCCACAATCCTCAAGGACAATCATGCATCCCTCCGTCGGCCGCGAAGATTCCTTCAACACAATCCACGGGGTGTGGAAGTGGAACGGAGAGTAACTACTTTTCGGCTCCCGGGACCGCAGGTTAGCCTGGAGGTTCAACTGTGTTTCGATTACGAGCACGAGCAAGAGCACCGCTTCGCTGAGCACGAGGGAAGATACGAAGATCCGGTGGAAGGAGACGAAGTTCGTTTTCAATCTCGTGCTCGTGCTCGTGCTCGTAATCGAGTTTGAATCGGTTCATCAAAACTCCCACTCCACCCAGCTCGGTCCCCTCGCTCCCACCCCGTAAACTGGATCGAGTTCGTCGGGAGGGCCATTCCTTCACTTTCCCAGGCCCAGCGGGCCGGGACATGATAGCCCAGGGCGAAGGAAGCCGCAGGCGCCCGCCGCCCTGGGAAAGCGTCCGGAACACATCCGCGCCGTGGGTGCGGGACAACCGTTGTCTCGCCCTTACAGGGCTCGGGCCGGACGGGGGGCGACCCTAGGGCGTCGCTCGTTCCTCGCTTTGCCCTGGGCTACCCTATCCCGGCCCGTCGGGCCTGAATGCGCGCAAAACTTGCGATGCTGATCCTGATCCTGATTCTGATCCCGGTCCCGGTCCCGCAAGCCGTCAAGGGGCCGCGTTTTGCTTTTCTTCAGTCTGACCGAGGACAGACAGCAGCCACTGAATAAGCAGGTTCGACGAGACCGGCGGCGTATTCTGAGGTGTGGCTTCCAGCGGACTCGAGCTGCCGGGAGCCGGTTCAGCAGGGCTTGGCAAAGGATCCGTCGCGAATCCCATTCCCCAATCCTCAAGATACCGCTGAAAGGAACTCGAGTCCGGGTAATTGCCAGCTTTGCGAATCTCAACAAGTTCCGCGGCGCCCAAGCCCACCACGCCAGTTTTGTCGACCCTGACGTGGATGGTCACGAGTTGGCCCGTGTGGAGCAATTCCATTTCTTTGTAGCTCCGCAATCCCGGCACCTCCGATAATTTCAGAAGCAACAGCTGATTCTCCGTGTACTTGAGCTTGGTTAATCCCGCCTCTTTGTAGCTGCTGAAGTCCATCGGTGACACCGTTCCGCCCTGCAACTGAATCCGAGGCTCCGAACTGCTCATGGAGCTCGGTTCCAGGATTTTGGCGATTCGGCCCCGGGCCAGGAACAGCTTTCCGACTAGGACTGGAGGATTGAACTCCACCAGCTCCACAAGATCCTCCTCGTGGAACAATGATTTCTTCGCCTCTCGGGCTGCCCACTCGGCTTTTTTCTCCTGGAGAGTCAAAGCCTGGCGTTGCGACTCTGGCTGCAATTGGCTCACCTCGACCTCGTAGATTTTTCCCTCGAGCCGAAGCACCACGGAGTTTCCACCTGGACTCAATCGCACGAAGGAAGCGGTGATCGTCTTGCCCTCACGATTGGTCCACTGCTGCGATCCAGAAACCACCCCCAGTCCAGCAGTTGCCAAGACCAACAGAAGCGACAGGCCGAAACATGCCTTCATACCTCTGCGTAGCACCAGCCAGACAAGAGTCAAGCAACGATGCAAGCAAGTGTGCGAGTGGACCTAGACTTCCATCCAATTGCGAGATCCGCCATCTCCCCGACATGCGCCGGCTGGATGAGCCAGGTGTCGCCAGGGCGGCGGGCATCACTCGCCAACCACGAGGAGATCTCCGTCGCGGAGGGTCATGCGCGCTTGCTTGCCGTCCAACATCATCGCGATATCGCCCACCGACTCTAAGGCACCCGAGCGCTGGAGCACAACCTTCCGCACCTTCGGGTCCGTCAGCCCCCCAGCCCGCTGAATGGCCCGGAGAGCGTCGATCCACTCCCCTTTCCGGAAACTCACCGCCCCCGGTTGCCGGACCTTGCCCTGGACGGACACGGTCTGGTATTCGCCATAGCTCACGATGTTCAGGGCAATGCCGGGGTTAATGAGGTAGCCATTGGCGAACGCCGCGGTGATCTCCGCGTTCGCCGCTTTGACACTTTTTCCCGCGAGTTGGACCCGGCCCAGGAGGGCAATCGTCACACCGCCTTCTTGATCAACCGTCTGCAAGGCAAAGGAAAGATCCGGCTCATTCAGTACGGTAAGCGACAAATCATCGCCTGGTTTGATGACATCACGTGCGTTTGTGTCCGCAGCCTGAGCGCCAAAGCAGAGACCAGAGAGCGTCAATATCAGTAGAGGAATTTGTGACATAAGCGGATGACAAGATACGGGCTTCCCAATGCGAGCAGCAATGCCCAATTCTGCACCGTCGGCAATCAAATGACAATCACTATAGCCCACAAGCATGGAGTCCGTTATTCTACCTAGTAAACTTTCTGGCAAGGCCCTCGCCCGGCGTTCCCGCATCGCTCTCCTGGAAAACGCGATCCTTGCTTCCGGCAGCAAAACCGCTTGGTCCGGGTCGCCTTAACGACTAACCCTGGCGGAAAAACCCGCCCCACTTGACAAACCTGATAGCAAGGCTGTTCTTCTGGAGCCGCCCGCCCACGAGTCTCCGATCGGCGTGGGATGGTGGGCTTCAATCGGATTTCCGGTCACGAGGCAGTCACTGCGGAGCCCGATACGAGACCACTCTCAGAGATTCTTGTCGACTCCTGATAGGTTTCGTAGTCGGTGTTCACGGCCCAGAGATCGTGTGTCGCTCCGCGGCCGAGGTTGTCGGCGGCAAGCAAGCCCATCAGGATGCTGTGATCCTGGTTGTTATATTTGAACGAACCATACCGGCCGATCGCCTGGATCCCCTCCAATCCGGAAAGGAAGTCGATGACCTCATTCACTGCTTCCCGGTAGCCTCTCTCATAAACCGGGTAGGACCGGCGCAAGGGCACCACCTTGGCGTCCCTCACCGAACTGGGGGGAATCAACCCCAGCCGGACCACTTCCTCCGAGGCATGGCGCATGAGTTGCTCAGGAGGAGCCTGCCAGATGGCATCCTCGTCGAAGCACCAATACTCCAACGCCAGGACCGAAGTGTTGGAATCGCCGCAGATCTCAGGTACCCAGTTCCGGAAATTGGTCACTCTTCCCACCTTGACCTCGGGTGAGTGAATATAGAGCCACTGGTCCGAGAAATGGGAAGTTCCCTCCACAAGGAGAAAGACCAGGATTGTGTTGCGGTATCGCAACCGATCCAAGGCGGCGCGGGTTGCCGGGGGCAGATCTTCGAAGCCCCTGGCCATCAAGGTGAGCGGCATGGTAGAAATGATGTGATCGAAGGTATGCCGTGTCCCGTCCGGTTCCTCGATCCCGTTTACCCGATTGGCGTCGCGGAGCACCCGCTGGACGGGACGATTGAGGAACACATCCCCCTTGAACTCCCGGATCTGATGGGCCATCCGCTCGTACACCATCCCCGTTCCACCCGTCGGAAAAGCGAACTGATCCACCAGCGTCTTGTGCTTGCCGTCACGCCATCCAATCATGTGTTTGGCGGCTTCGCCGAGAGAGAATTTCTTGATGCGTTGCGCAGCGAAATCGGCATCCAGCTGATGGCACGGAATTCCCCAGAGCTTCTCGCTGTAGGTCCGGAAGAACATCTCGTGCAATTCACGGCCAAACCTGCGCACAACCCACGACTCAAAGGTATCGCCTCCCTCGTCAAGAACACCATCGGGCCAACACTTCTGCCGGAGGTAACTCGACAGGCAACGCGCTGCCCGCCAGGGGCCCATGTTGCCCAGGGCATTGAAGCCCCGGAGCGGATAGTCGTAGAAGCGGCCTTCGAAGAAAATTCGGGTGCGGCGGTTCACCATGCGGTAATCCCGGCCCACGATCCGGAGCCAGAATTCGTTCACTCGCCGGTCGCTGCTGTAGAACCGGTGCGGCCCCAGATCCACGGTATGCCCCCAGAGGCGCAGGGATCTCGCCAGCCCACCGGGTTCCGAGCCGGCCTCGAACACGGTGACAGCGTGCCCCATGGACGCCAACTCGTGCGCGGCAGTCAACCCTGCCGGGCCAGCACCGATCACTCCAATCCTCATCGTGGAATCGCTTGGTCTATCCGTCATTCTGGAGGCGGGGTGGGCGGGCGGCGGAGGAGAGGACTGCGGCCCCGGAAGACCTGGCAAAGCCTGTTAACCCACAATCGGCGAGCGAAAGGGGCAAGCCAGAACCCCACCGTGGCGGCGAGAACGGTCAAACTGATCGGGACGGCCACAGCGATCTGCCAAGGCCGAAATAGGAATTCCACCTGCCGCGCGCCGGCGGGGAGCAAAACTCCTTGAAAAAGGATGTTGGCCTTGTGGATCTCTGCGGGCTGACCGCCAATTCTGGCTTCCCACCCGGGATACCAGTTCTCATTCCAAACGAGAAGCCCCGGATCACCCGGTTCCAGGTTGATGTGGACTCGATTCCAGCCGTAATCCACGGAAGTCACACGACCCAGCTTCAACGTGGCTCCCGGAGGCACGGGGCACGACGGGTCAGCGACGGCCATCTCGCGGGGATTGAAGTCCGGATCCAGCAAACGATCTAAGGCGTCCTTGGGTTCGGTAAAGCATTCCCAGCGGCCAACCACGTGGGCGCGTGGCACGCAGGCCGGGCGCTCCAACCATTCCACAGAGGGTGGAGTCTGGCCCCACAGAACCTTCTCGGCAGGTGGACCGCTGATGGTGTACCTAACGTTGAGTAAGTCGGCCAAGCGGTCCGCCTTATCAGCAGGCAATTCGTGGGCGAGTTGGAAGACTGCCTGGTAGGAGGCCAAATTCAGCACGCCTCCACCGAAGGTCTTGAAATGCTTCAAGGGGAGAGAGGACTCCTTGATGAAAGCCGCCTTGTGCCAAGCGAAAAGGTCAGCGTTTCGACTGCCATAGAAATACTGGTTCAGAGTAGAATAATGACTGTGAACCCGTCCCAGTTCTTTGGCGGGAGGATGGGCAACCAGCGTAGCGGGAACCTTCTCGTAGATGTCGTCGCCGGTCAGGAAATGGATTTGACGGCTAACAACGAAAAGGTTGACGAACGCAAGTGCGGGCAACGCAATGGGGGCCAGCAGCGTCTGGAGCCTTCTGGTAACGAGAAGCCAGACACTCCCGAGGGAGAGGGACAGGGTAACGGCGGCAAACCAGAGATCGACGCGGACCTCCGCCAAGCGTTTCTGGTCCCCCGGAAATCTCCCGGAAGAGAACCATTCCATTAAGACGGGACGGACCGCAATGGCAAGTATGAACAGGGCGATAGTAACCGCAAGCCAGCCGCCGACAAGGAAACGCTCGTTTCGGGTCGCGGACGCGTGGACGCGACGCTCCAGAAGAGATTGGTACCCAAAACCGCCAAGCAGAGAAAGCGAAAACACCACCAGTTGCAAACTTTTGGCCGGCCAGCGAAGCCGGTCCATTCCAGGGATGAAGTCGAAGACGGCTTTGTAGACCGGCGTGTATTTCCCGGTAGCCAACAGGAGGCCTGAGACCAGCATGAGGAGCGCAAAGATCACCAGCACTCGCCGTGAGCGCTCGGGCGTCGGGACGGCTTTTGTGTTCCCGGAGCGATCCCATAGCGAGAGGATCGCAAATGTACCCGTCACCAGCGGCAAAATTCCGACATACGCCGTTCCTACCCAGAATTCAAACAGCGTATCCGCCCATTGGGTGTCCGGGTAGCCGGGTCGTCCAAAGAAAAATGGGACCAGCCAGGTGAGGAGGTGGCGTGGATGCATCGACGCAATCTCCAGTCCGGGATCGATTTCTCCAGATCGCGTCGATAAGGGAAGAAGCTCCCAGGTTAAGAGAAACTGCGGCAGACAGAGCGCAAAAGCCGTAAATCCAGCGACGGCAAAGCCGATGGCTGCCCGGCTTGCGAACTTCCAATCCCGAGAACTCCAGGCGCGAGCGGCCAAGAAGACGGCGGCGGCAATCAAGGTAAACTGCAGCGCCTGGACGTAGCCCGCCAAAAACTGCATTGCCAGCACTCCGGCTAGCGCAAGTGTGTCACCCACGAGAGCCAATGAGAAGGGAAAGGTGGTCTCCCGCGCCTTCTCGACAAGCCGGCTCGCGCAAAAGATCGTCAGAGGCATCCAGGCTAGGGTGTTAAAGTGCCCCATGAATTCCATGATGGCGATGACATGCGTGCTGAAGGCATAAGAGATCCCCATCAGGAGGGCTGGCCCAGTGCCGAGCCGCCAGTGCCGTCCCAGCAAGTACATGGAAACAGCTGCCAAAAAGACATGGAAAACCAAGCTGATCTTGAGCGCCCAGACCGGAGAAAAAAGGGTGAAGATGAGATGCGGAGGATAGAGGGCCTGCGTGTCGGGATCCGCAAGAAAGGGAGTCCCGCAATGGGAATAAGGGTTCCAAAGAGGAAGGGCCCCATTGCGAAAGAATTCGGCAGCAAACCATCGGAACGGGAGAAAGTTCCCAAAAGTGTCGCGCATCGCAGGAATCCTCCCACCAAAAAGAGTGTCCCCAAAGAAGATGATGACCAAGCTCCCTAGCAGGAGAACTGGCCAGCGCTTGTCAGGTTCAACTCCACTCGCTTGCCGGGTGTCGTGCCCGGGGACGCTTCTGGGCGCAGGAACGGAGGATTGCGGCGGCCCTGGGGTCGACCGATTCACCCGACTCGTCTGGGAGTGCTTCCTGGCAGACGATCTCTTTGTTGATTTGCGCAATGGTCGATTTCTGCTGCTGCTGCTGTACGGCGGGAACTCGCCTCGGAAGCCCGCCTTCCCACGAGTCACCGGTCGGCGTGGGATGGTGAGGGAGGGGGAGGAAGGGAGTTTTCCCATTCATCTTGGGGTTACTTGAGCCCGTGCTGGGGGTCTCGTCAAGGTTTTCGGCGTCTGGGCGGTGGGTTCGATCGTTCTAAATGCATTTGGACCGAATCCGGGCATAGGAGAAGGTGGCCCCCTGTTTTGAGGGCTGCGCTACGGGCTGAGTCAGGCTCGCGGGTTCAGTTGCTCGAGAACTCCGGCCAGTCGTCCGGAGTTGCTTCGCCGTCGAGACCCAGCATCCGGCCGTCGCCAAGGTCGAGTTCGGCAGGGGCGGGCTATTGTTTCACCGGGGCACCGCACTATCCTTCGTTGCACTCCGGCTCTCCGGGCAAACCTACGGATGATTTTGCCCGCTCCGCTGCGAGTCGTCCCACCAGATCGGTGGTGGCGGATCACACTCCCCGGCCCAGACCCAAACGAGCGAGCTCCGGCTGCGACTCCGTCGAAAAAGCCTCCGATCCCTCGACGTTTTTCCATGTTGACCGTGGAACCGGTATCACTTCCCTACCAACAGAAGATCAGAGGAGAGATCCAGCTCATCGATTACGGTAAATGACACATCGTCACCTGGCTTGAAGACATCACGAGCGTTCGTATCCCCGGAGCGGACGGTGTCACAGACACCAGAGACGAGTGATCTTAGTAGAGTCATACGGTGCATAGAACGGATGGCAGGATACGGGCTTCACAGGGCGGCCAGAACTCGCCAATCGTCTATCTTCGGTTATCGCTTTTCAATCAGTATAACCCACAGATATGAACTGCGTCATTCCACCTGCTACACTCACCGGCAAGTGCCACGGGCGCCGTCCGCGGCTCGCGTTTCTGGAAAACGCGTTCCTGGCCTCCAGCAGTGAGTCCTCCTGGTCCGGCCTGCCCTATCATATGCGCAGGGCAATGGAGGCAGCCGGCGCCGACGTCGTCCCCGTGCGGGTTCAGGACCCAGGCGGGTGGCCGTATTTGGAGCGATGGATGCATTATGCCTATTGGCGGGTGCTTAAGAAGCACCGGTATCTTCGCCATTCGGAATCGAGGTTGCTGCGCGAGTATGGGCGTCAAGCGAGCGAGCGACTGCGAGAGCAACCATTCGATGCGGTCTTCACCCCAAGCAGTTGGCTAGCGGCCTACCTGGAGACGCCGCTGCCGCTCATCTTGTGGTCGGACGCGACATTCGCCAACATGCTCAACTTTTACCCGGCCTTCAGCCGTCTTGCGCCGTGCAGCCTTCGGGATGGGCACCGCGCCGAGCGTGGCGCGTTGGAACGGTGCCACCGCGCCTGTTTTTCTTCCGAGTGGGCGGCGAAGAGCGCGATTGAAGTCTACGGTATGCCCGAGGACCGGGTAGAGGTCCTTCCCTTCGGAGCCAACATCAAAAAGGAACTAACCTCCGACGAGATCGATGCGGTGATCGCCTCTCGCCCGCGGACATGCTGTCGTCTGCTCTTTGCCGGGGTGGACTGGGAACGCAAAGGAGCGCCTTTGGCCATTGAAGTCATGCAGCGGCTTCAAGAGCGTGGACTGGCCGTGCAGCTCACCATCGCCGGGTGCTTGCCGCCGGGAAACGTAGCGATCCCTCCCGGGGTACAGATCACTGAATATATTAGCAAAGCCACGGACAGCGGAAGACAACGATTGGACATCCTGTTCCGCACCAGCCACGTCTTTATCCTGCCAACCCGTGCCGACTGCACTCCATGCGTTTTCAGTGAAGCGAGCGCCTATGCCCTCCCCTGCGTCAGCACTGGCGTGGGCGGCGTCCGCAGCGTCATCCGCGACGGGATCAACGGCCACACCTTCCCTCCCAGCGCCTCTGCCGCCGAGTATGCGGACTGGATTGCCAGGTTGATGGCGGATCGACCCGGCTACGAACAGCTCTGCCGGTCTTCCTGGAACGAAAGCCAGACCCGGCTCTCCTGGAAACTCTCGGCGGAACGGATCGTGGCGCAGCTTCCGGCCGGACCCGCACCGGTTGGTTCCGGCTCCGGCACCGGTTTCGTTGGACGAGCGGACAGCCTCGCCCTAGGGTAGCGGTTCTATGTCGACCATCACGATCAATCCGGCGGCGTTGCCGGACGCGCGAGGGCATTTTGGAACCTTTGGGGGAGCATTTATCCCCGAAACGCTCATGACGGCGTTTCAGGAGCTGACCGCCGCCTATGAGCAAGCCAAGAACGATCCAGAGTTTCAGGCGGAACTGGCGGCGCTGCTCAAGGATTACGTCGGCCGGCCGACCCCTCTTTACTTCGCGGAACGATGGACGGAGCGCCTGGGCGGAGCCAAGATCTACCTCAAGCGTGAGGATCTGCTGCACACGGGCGCGCACAAGATCAATAACGCCTTGGGACAAATCCTCCTCGCCAAACGTCTGGGCAAACCGCGCATCATCGCCGAGACCGGGGCCGGCCAGCACGGCGTGGCGACCGCGACGGTGGCGGCACGGTTCGGATTCGAGTGCGTGATTTACATGGGCGAGGTCGATATGCAGCGCCAAGCACTCAACGTGGCGCGGATGCGCCTGCTCGGAGCCGAAGTCCGCGGGGTCACGGCAGGGCAACGCACGTTGAAGGAGGCGGTCAACGAAGCCCTGCGAGATTGGGTGACGAATGTGCGCACCACTCATTACATCCTCGGCTCCGCCTTGGGCGCCCACCCTTTCCCCATGATGGTCCGGGATTTTCACCGCATCATCGGGGTGGAGGCACGTCGCCAAATCTTGGAGCGCGAGGAGCGCTTGCCCGATCTCCTGGTGGCCTGCGTGGGCGGAGGAAGCAACGCGATCGGCTTGTTCCACCCCTTCCTTGAAGATGAAGGAGTGCGCATGGTGGGCGTCGAAGCCGGAGGACACGGGATCAAACGCGGGGAACACGCGGCCCGCTTTCAGGGCGGCAAACTCGGCGTCTTGCAGGGAACGAAGACGTGGCTGCTGGCGGACGCCGATGGCCAGATCGAACTCACGCACTCCGTTTCCGCCGGTCTGGATTACGCGGCGGTTGGTCCGGAGCATGCCTACTATCACGAGATCGGCCGAACGGAATACACTTATGCAACGGATGACGAAGCGCTCGACGCGTTTCGTGATTTGAGCCAGATCGAAGGCATTATCCCGGCTCTGGAAACCGCGCACGCATTGGGTTATGTCAAGAAGGTGGCTCCCACGATGACGAAGGATCAAACCATCATCGTGAACCTCTCGGGCCGGGGAGACAAGGACGTGGCTCAAGCGGCCCGTTTCCTTTTGGGCGAGGAGATCAAGTTCTGACGGGTGTCACTGCGGATAAAGCAGAAAGGGCGCCCGGCGCCTGGCGAACGCCTGAAGCTCGGGTTCCCACAAAGCCCGGATTTCGTCCACGGATTGCCCACGGCGCAAGGCATCGGCAGTGGCGGGATGGCAAAGCAGAAAATCCAGCTTTTCCGCAACCTTCGCTTCGTCGGTGTGGTGGGCGGCGAGGTAGCGAGCGATCACCAACCCGGCATCCATCGGGCGCAACGTGTGGCGGTTGGTCACGGTGAGCTTCACACCGTGGCACGTTTCCCCAGAGAAAACGCTAGACTCCGGCCGGAAGGTCACGGGGGCGGCGCTGAGCCCTGGAATGCGGACGTCACGTAGCGCCGCCGCGAGCGCGTTTCCATTCAACCAAGGGGCGCCGACTTGTTCAAAGGGCGCCGCCGTCCCTCGTCCTACGGAGAGCTGGAGGAATTCCAGGAAACCGATCCCCGGATAGAGCGTGGCCTCGGTGATGTTGCGAAGGTTGGGGCTCGGGTTGGTCCACTTGAGACCAGTTTCGTCAAAAGTCAGCGCCCGCGACCAGTTGCGCAGCGGCACAACGGTGAGGTCGAGGTCCAGGCCGCGCTCGGCCACGAACATTTGGGCCAACTCTCCAGCCGTCATCCCGTGGCGAATCGGGACTGCATGGAAACTCGTGAACCGGGGCGCGCTTACCTCCACCGGGCCATCCAGGTGCACGCCGCCGATCGGATTCACCCGATCCAACACAAAGAAACGCAGCTTCTGCTTCGCCGCCGCTTCCATGGCCAAACCCATGGTCGAGACGTAGGTGTAGAACCGGCAACCCGCGTCTTGGATGTCAAACACCAATGCGTCGAGGCCAGCCAACTGCTCGGGGAGCGGCTGTCGCGTTTCGCCATACAAACTGTGAATCGGCAGCCCAGTGCGTTCGTCGATCTCACTGGCGATCTTCTCTTGATCGAGGTCGCCACGGATCCCGTGTTCCGGGCTGAAGAGCGACACCAGCTTCACGCCCGGAGCCTTGGCCAGGAGATCGATCGAGGAGTCACCATCGCGACTGGTTCCCGTGTGATTGGTAATCAGGCCTACTCTCAACCCAGCCAAGGGCGCGAAGTTCTCTTCGGCCAAGACGTCGATCCCGTTGCGAACCGCCCAAACCGGCCGCGCGGCTTCGGTCGCCAAGGTGGCCACTTTGCGCCGCAGTGGTTTGGCATCGCCTCCCGACGGGTGATTGCGGTTCGTCAGCAGAATCACGAAAAGCTGACGCGGCGGATCGATCCAGATGGAGGTCCCGGTCCAACCGGTGTGGCCGTAGGCGCAGTGGGTTCCCGGGGGAGGTTCGTTCACGGTGCGATCGAACGCGGGGCGGATTTCCCAGCCCAAACCCCGCTCGGGTTCCAAGCCCGGCGGACTTTGCGTCACGATCATCTCCGCCACGGTGCGCCGCTGCAGCAACGGTGGCCCGCCGTTGACCAGGACCCGGGCAAACTTCGCCAAATCCGCTGCCGTGCCAAACAATCCGGCATGCGCCGTCAGGCCCCCGGCGCGGCGCGAAGTCGGATCATGGACCTCCCCGCGCAAGACGACGCCGTCCACCTCTTCGGTCGGAGCAATCCGGGGACGCAGCGCGGTGCCGGGAAGCCAACCCGTCTCCGTCATCCCGAGGGGCTCCCAAATCTCGCGACGGGCCAAGCGATCCAGCTCTTCTCCGGAAACTCGGCGGACGATCTCTCCGAGCAGGTGGTAGTTGAGGTCGCTATAGACAGTCCCGCTCCCGGGATCTGCCGGGGGCCGGCAACGGCAAATCCACGCAATCACGTCGTCATAACTTCTGGGGACAAACTCCGCCGATGGGATCCCGGGCGCCAATCCCGAGGAGTGCGTCAACAGTTGGCGCACCGTGATCGCCTCTTTGCCATGCCCCGTGAACTCAGCAAGGTAGGTTCGCACGTGGGCGTCCAGCGAAACTTGCCCCCGCTCGACCAGTCGCAACAGCAAAGGGGTTGTCGCTACGATCTTAGTCAAGGAGGCCAGATCGAACACGGTATCAACCGTCATCGGCTCCCGGCGCGGCTTTACGGAACGTTGGCCGTAGGCTTTCGTGTAGACTTGCCCTTGGCATTCGATATGGACCACGGCGCCCGGGACATCGCCCCGGCGAATGGCGCTGGCCACGGCCTCCTCCAGCCCGGCCAAGGCGCTTTGATCGAAACGGGAGCTGGCAGCGGCGGAATTCATCGCGAGCAAGACACCGAGCAGCGTCCCCGCCAAGCCGCGAAGCCAGCTCATGCCGAGGGACGGCAGGTGGGGCAATAGTCCTCTCCGTCGGATCCGACCCGGAATTCGATCTCGGGCCGGTCTTGATCCGTGACGCCACATTTGGCACAGACGTGAAACGCTTCGCCAGCAGGCATTTGCCGGGCCCGGAACCGGGATTGCCGGGCCGCTGCCTGCCCGCGGTGGATCAGGTAGTGGAAAAACTTGGGTACGAAGACCGTCAGGTAAGGCAACATGCCCAAAACCATCGGCAGCGCCCCGATCCCGGAGGGCTGGGTCGGGATCGCAAACGCGGAGATGGCCATCCGTACGATAACGATCCCATTGAGCAGCGCAAGCCATCGCACCTGAACGGGGAGCACGAAAAAGACCAGAATTTCCTGTTTGGGATGCAAAGTGGCGAACGCCATGAAGAGGCTGCTGTAGAGGATCACCGTCTCGATCCCCGACATCTCGTGCTGGAGTGCGGAAGGCAGAATCCAAGCGGCGATGACCATTCCCAGCCATGTTCCAAATAGGTAAAGGTTCACCCGGAAGGAGCCCCACTCGCTCTCCATGCCATCGTTGATCATCCACATGATGAAGAGGAGGAAAATGAGAAAGATCGGATGCGTATCCGTAACGAAGAGAAACGTGAGGAGCCGCCAAACTTCGTAATGTTCGAGGATCCGCTCCTTATCGAGCAAGAGGAGGCTGGTGTAACCCTCCACGCTTCGAGACAGCAACGTGGCCGCGATCTGGAAAATGACCAAAATCCGGATCGGACTGGGGAAAGCGGCCCAGCCAAAGGTCCGTTCCAGAAAATTGGCGAGCGATGTCAGGGGATGGCGGTATTCCAAGGGAGGAAGAGCTATTGGTTGAAGAGAGTATCGGAAGCAGGATTCCACGCCTCGCTCAACTCGCAACGACCAAGTCTCAACCTTCTGGCGCCGCTAGGGAACGGAGATCGAAGCCGTCCGCCACTTCCACCGGCTCCCAATGACCTCCGGACGTCAAAACAAGCGAAGCGATCCACTTCTTTCCGCGCCACCGCGCCGGTTCGATCATCGAGAGCGTGAAGCCATCGCTCATTTCGTAGAGATGATAGGTTTCTCCGACGAGTGGCTCGAAGGCGAAACGGGCTTCGTAGACCAGTTTGTTCCAGTTGAACTGATCGATCAACGCCATGTACTGATTCCGGAGCTCGGCCATTTGGCGGCGAAAATGCCGTTCCACTCCAGCCGCCCCACGGGAGCGGAAGCTGGAAAGGTCGGACGGCAAGATCGACGCGCTGAGCGTAGAGACCGGATAAGGAAGAAACCGGCCGGGACGGCTCTCGTCGTCTACTGGCTCGAGGTTGGGCAAGGGATCAGACATGCGGCGCAAACGATTCGTGTCTGGGATCATGGCGGATGCCACAAAACCAGTCCATCAGCTTGAATCCGGAAGGCCAGCGAAGAAGCCGGTCAGTTCAGCCGGTAGGTGATGCGCGCCTTGTCGGTATCGTAAGAAGACATCTCCATCTTCACGCGGTCACCCGTGACCAGCTTGATGAAGCGCTTGCGCATTTTGCCGGAAATGTGGGCCAAGACGAGGTGGCCGTTGTCGAGTTCCACACGGAACATGGTCCCCGGGAGAACGGTGTGGATGGTGCCTTCAAGCTCCAAACAATCCTCCTTGGCGTTGCTTTCATCCTTGAGCGGGCGACGCGGCCCGCCTCTACCTCCACCAGAACGTCCGCGAAAACCTCCGCCTCCACCACCTGGAGGACGATTGCCACCGCCGCCCGATGGACCACCCGTCCGTTGCCCAGGGCCGGCCTGACCTGGTGGTCTCGGACCGCCTCCTCCACCGCCGCCGCCGGGCTGACCGGGGCCGCGTTGACCAGGGCCGGATGGACCAGGTCCGGATTGACCGGGGCCGCGTTGACCGGGACCGGATGGACCGGGGCCACGTTGACCGGGACCGGATGGACCGGGGCCGCGTTGACCGGGACCGGATGGGCCAGGACCGCGTTGGCCGGGACCGGATGGCCCAGGACCACGCTGACCAGGCGCCGTAGACCCAGGACCGCGTTGGCCGCCGCCGGGACCCGAAGACCCCGGACCGCGCGAGTGCGATCCTCCTTGTCCCGAACCTCCGGGACCACGATTGGAATGACTTGACCCCCCCGGCGCACCGGGGCCACGTTGGCCAGACGACGACGAAGCGGTCGACGGACCTCTTGAACTGGAAGAACTCGTATTTTTATTGGACATAGGCAATCTCACACAGGCACGTTTTCCAAGAAGCGGCTCGTCTCGGCCAGCAGTTCGCGGACCTTTGAAGACAGGGGTTCCGCCGCCGGGGGAAAGGTGAGTCGCGGACAGACGCCAGCGACCGCACCGGCGTGCCCGGAATTCGGCCTTGACGCAACATCGTGCGAATTCTGGAAAAACGAAGAGATAAATTCAGGATTCCGCTGGAAACCTGACATCGGATGAAAACCAAGCGCCCTCAACCTGCCCATCAGCCCCGTGCCAACCGCCACGCGGCGGAGGTCTCTGGCCCTTTGCCACACGTCGGCGAGGATGACCTGTACGACTTGATCATTGCCACTGACAAGCCCTTGCTCTTGATCCTCGACGAAGTCACCGATCCCCACAACCTCGGTGCCTGCCTCCGCTCGGCCAATGCCGCCGGTGCGCTAGCGATCGTCACTCCCAAACACCATTCCGCCAGCGTGACGGACACCGTGATCCGGGTCTCCTGCGGGGCCGCCGCCGTCACGCCCGTCGTCCAGGTCACCAATCTCGCTCGCGCCATGAAGAAGTTTCAGGAGCTCGGCATTTGGCTTGTCGGCACCGACGATACCGCCACGCGCACGCTCCACGAGACGGATTTGCGGGGAGCGATTGGCCTCGTCATGGGGGCGGAGGGCTCCGGAATGCGCCGACTGACCCGGGAAGGCTGCGATTTTCTCGTCAAGATCCCGATGATGGGCAGTGTCCCCTGCCTGAATGTATCCGTCGCCGCCGGGGTGTGCCTTTTCGAAGCTGTCCGGCAGCGAATTTCAGGCTAAATGTAGTTTTTATAGTTACCGGGAGTGAGAATATTTGCATCGTTGAGAAGATCCCGTTATACGTTGGAGCATTCCGCTCCCAGCGGCTGTCTTCACCCGACCTGTTCTCTTCATGGCCAAACGTGGCGACAGACGCCCCGCATCCCGAACCGTCTCGGTTGAGACGGATATCGCCGGCACCGGCGGCGAGCACGCAAATGGCAATGGCCACGGCCACGGCAAGCCTCGTTTCGGCCTTGGCTCCGCCGCCTTGACCTGGCGGGACCGGATCGCCGCATTGGGCGTGGAACGTCGCGCCAAGGAGGTCGCGTTCCTCGACTCGGCCATTGCGGACCGCAACAAGCAGCTTCGCAAGCTCAAGGAAGGCGTGGCGGAGCTGGAGGAAGACTTGCGGGACCGCACCCCGCTGCGCAACGAAATTGAGCTTCTCCGCTCCCAACGGTCCGGCCTCGAATCCGAGCTGGACGAACTGCGCCGCCAGCGCCAAGAGCTGCAGGCCGCGCCTAGCGAGCTGATCCGGGCCAAAACGGAACTCGATCAGCTGCGGGCGGAGATCGCGCTGGCGCGAGCCGAACGCGACGAACTCGACCGAGTTCGGACAGAACGCGCATTTGAAGTCCAGGATCTCCGTGAGCAAGCGGCAGCTCACGAACGCGCCGCCAGCTCCGCGACGGAGGAACTTGAAAAGCTGAACCGCCACATCGACCGCGCCCGGGCCGAATGTGAGGCCTCAACCTGCGAAGAAAGGGAACAACTCGAAAAGCTCGAGAAAGTTCGCACGCAGGTGAGCCACGACGAAGCGGCCCACGCGACGTTGCAACGGCAAATCGACGCCGCGCGCGAGGTGCTCGACGGCTTGGCCCAGGAGCGAGCGGAACTCGAAGCCTCCAAGGCGGCGTTAGCGAGCGAACGCCGCAAAATGGACGAGGAAGCCGGCGAACAGGAGATTCTCCGGCGGGAACGCCAAGCGAATTTGGCCCGGCTCGACGAAGAAATCTTGGCCCTGCACCACTCGCTCGGTGCCGCCCGTCTGGCGGCGGACGCGCAAATGGAGCAATTCGCGCAGACCAAGGCGGAGCGGGAACAAGCCATCGAAGCGATCGAAGTCGAGCTTTGCCAACTCCGTCAGCGCAAAGCCGCGGAGGCCCAACTTCTGGAAACACTGGCCCAAGAGCAGGAAGAGGCACGATGCGGATTGGCTCAGCTCGACGCCACCATTGCGGAGCGGAAGGCCGACTTGGAGGCGATGGAACGCCACAAAACCGGTCTGGAGGCCGAAATCGACGGGGTCGCCACGGACCTAGCCGAACAACATCGGCAACGTCAGCTTTGCTTGGAGGAACTCGCCAAGGTTCGCGAGCATCTCACGGAAGCCGCCGCCCGGCTCGTCACGCTGCGCGACTTGGTGGAGGAGCGGGAACACGATTTGTCGGCGATTCGCGACGCGGTCCACACAGCCCAACACGAGCACGAGATCGCTTTGAGCGCGAGACGCGAGGAATTGGCCGACGCGGATTTGCGGATCCGGCAGTCGTGCGAAGCCTTGGCGGGACTTACGGCGGAGTTGGCAATGCGACAAGCGGAATTGCACACGCTGCGAACGGCGGTCACGGCGGAAGCGGAGCGCCTAACGGCGAGCCAACGGGAGTTGCAAGCTCACCTGCTCCGCAAGGAAACCGAGTGCGGCTTGCTCGCAACCAGTTTGGCGTCCGCACGGGAAGAGCTGCAAACCTTCCTCGTTGAACGGGACCAACGCCAGCAAGAAGCGCAAAGCCGGTTAGCCCAAGTGCTTACCAAGCGCAAGGTGGCGGAGGATGACTTGGCCGCCAAGATCCAAGAATTGGAACGGGCAAACGCCGCTTTCGCCCAGGCTGGCGACGCCCAGATGACGCTGGCGCGAACCCTTGCCGAAACCGCGAAGGCGCAATCGGAGTTGACCGAACAAGAGCGCCAACTGCATCTCCACGCGGAAGAAAATCTCGAGGCCCAAGCGAAGCTGGCCGAACTCCGGCGGCAAACCGCCGCGTTGGAAGGGATTGAGGCCCAAGCATCCGCGCGCCAGGATGAGCTCCGCGAATTAGAAGACCGAGTCAACGAACTTGAGACTCGGTCACGGCTCCTTGGTCCGGCGGCTTCTTTAGAGGTCGGGACCATTCATGTCTTGGCGAGCGACCTGATTGGCGAGCTCGATCTCCTCGATGCCCGGATTGTGGACTTCCGGCGCTTCGCCTGTGATCACAATTTCGCCGCCGAATTGGAGCGGGTGCGCCAATCGGTCTTGGATGTCCTGAAACGCCACGGCGTTCTTCGCGAGGAAGCTCCTGAGGCCGGAATGCTTGCCGGTTACCGGCACCAGGCCCCGGATGGAACCGAGACCATTTTGCGGATCAGCGGCCGTTCGTAGTTTCAACGGACACTCCAGCCAGGGCGGCCACATGCGCCGCCGCCGCCTGCCCGAGTCCGGTTAGATCGTAACCGCCTTCCAAGACGGAGACCAACCTGCCCAAGGCGAATCGGTCCGCCACGTCGAGCAGCATGCGGGTCAATTCCGCAAAATCATCGTCCGTCAGGCGGAATCCACCCAACGGGTCTCCGTGACGGGCATCGAATCCTGCGGAAATGAACACCAGCTCCGGCTGAAAGCTCTCAACGGCCGGGAGCAGACGATGGCGAAACGAATCCCGGACCGCCTCCATCATTGTGCCGGCGGGAAGCGGACAGTTCAACGTCGTCCCCAACCCCGCACCGGCGCCGGTTTCACTGCGCAACCCCGTCCCCGGATACCAGGGATGTTGGTGCGTGCTGAAATAAAAGACACTTCCGTCCTCGTAGAAGATGTCTTGCGTGCCGTTTCCGTGATGCACATCCCAATCGACGATGAGGATCCGCCCCAGGCCGTGCTTGCGTTGCGCATAGCGGGCAGCCACCGCCACGTGATTAAAGAGACAAAACCCCATACCGCGATTTGCCGTGGCGTGATGTCCTGGCGGACGGACCGCGCAAAACGCGTTATCCATCCGGCGCTCAATCACCGCGTCCACGGCATTGAGCACACCGCCGCTCGCCACCCGGGCCGCCGTGTACGAGTCCGGGCCTACATCACTGTCGCCGGTGGAAAGACGTCGCCTCCCCTCTTCGACAATCTCCCGCCGCACCAGATCCACGTAGGCCGGGTCATGAGCCAAGCTGAGCTCTTCCAAAGAAGCTTCGCGCGCCGCGATCGGCACCAACTGATCCGTCCACCCTCCTCCGGACAAGGCACGCGCCACCGCCCGGATGCGCCCGGGGGATTCCGGATGCCCCGGCCCGGTCTCGTGCGCCTCAAAGCGAGCGTCGAGCAGTAACCCCGTGACCATGCGGGACGCTAGGCCAACGGGCGGAGGATGTCACGCAGCAATGATTCAACTGGCGTTTCGCCCCGCGGCGGTGAACCTTGCCAACCCCAGCCCAGTCCCTCGCCCATGCTGACGCACCTCAAGCTACGCCATCTCCGTTGCTTCGAGGTGGCCACTTGCCAGCCGGGCAACGGCACGACGGTCTTTCTGGGGGAAAACGCGCAGGGCAAAACGTCGATCCTGGAGGCGGTCTGCGTCGTCATGCGGCTGCAATCTCCCCGCACGGCGAATCTGGCGGACCTAATCCGCTTCGGAGAAAAGGAATTCGCGGTGAGCGCCATCCTGGAGGGCCAGGAATTGCTCTTCGGATATTCGGGGAACCGCCGCCGCATGACCGTCGATGGCGAAACGATGCGGGCTTCCGCCGATTACCTTCGCCAATCCGCTCTGGTCGTCTGGATGTCCAACGACGACATGGCCTTGGTGCGCGGAGGCAGCGAAGGCCGGCGCCGCTTCCTCGATTTCCTCGGCTCTCAATTGTATCCGCCCTATCGCCCCGCCTTGCGCGACTACGAACGCGCCCTGCGTGCCCGGAACTTCTTGCTGAAGCGAGACGCCTATCCGCGCTGGGATCAAGTTGATGCCTACACCCGGGTTCTCGCCGAGCACTCGGCGGTCCTGACGACGCTCCGAAGGGAGTTGACCGCCCGTCTGGAACCTTTCGCGGCTACCGTGCAAGCGGAGGTGAGCGGGCGCCCGGAACCCCTGGGCCTGGTTTACGAAGCGGCCGGGGGCGATCGGCTCGAAGAAGTTCTCGCGGGCTTCCGGGAAGAGGAATTGCGCAAACGGAGCACCGCCGCCGGTCCGCACCGGGACGATCTTGGGATCACCCTGCACGGCATGCCGGCCGCCCGGTTTGCCTCGGAAGGGCAGCAACGGACGACCGCGCTGGCCCTGAAAATCGGTCAAGCCCGTCTCTTCCTAGCGGAAAGCCGCCGCCCTCCCCTCCTCCTGCTCGACGATATCTTCGGCGAGCTGGACCCAGGCCGGCGCAATGCCCTCATGGCGGCGCTTCCTCCGGATTCCCAAAAACTCATCACCACCACTCACCTGGACTGGTTGCGCGATCACCTGCATCCCGAGCGCGTCTACGAGGTGCTGCAAGGGACGTTGTCCGGTCGGCCCTAGCCCCAAAGCTTTTTACCGCGAAACATCCCTTGAGAGAGCTTTACGACGGCTGTATGCGCTAAGCAAAAGCGTCAATAGCCCACCCCTGCCCGCTACCACAGGCTCCCCGAGTCACCCTTCCGCAGCCCAAGTTTGCCGCTGCCGCAGCGGGTAGAGAGATGCCGTGCCAGGTTCAATGTGCATCACCAAGCATCTCGTCGCAGGCCGGACATTACTGTCTGGCCACTTCAATTGCCTACAGAAAAGGCCAGACAAGAATGTCCGGCCTACCCATACACCAGCGATATAGGATAAAGCCTGGCACGATGCACCCATCACTGCCCGCTACCGCAGGCTCCCCGAGTCACCCTTCGGCAGCCCAAGTTTGCCGCTGCCGCGGCGGGTGGTCCGTTCGGCCGCGCTGACCGCGCGGGTTGAGGGTTGATTGCTGATGGTTGATGGGCGGGACAGATTGTCCACCCCCCCTCAACCCTCAACAATCAACAATCAACAATCAACCCGCGCGCCAGCGCATCACCCCGCAAGCTCCGTTCCATTCACCTGCAAAACCCCCGCGCGCACCGATTCCTCTTCCTGCGCTTCCGCCATGGTTCCGATCACCGCCGCCACTTCCTCCGCGGTGGCTTCTTCGGCTTCAGCTCCGGCGCCGGATGCAGTCACGGCTTCGCTGTCCGCTGCTTCGACTTCTGTCGGCTTCGCCCCGCCCTCGCCTTTGGCCGCTTTCTTGACAGCCGCCGCTTCCTCGTCCGCCGTCTTCTTTTCTTCCCGTTTGATCCGCGCCGCTTCGGCTCCCTGTTCCGTGCGGTAGGAGGGTTGCACCACCTTGCGGGCCGTCTGGTAGTTCAGGTAAAACTCCGCGTGGCTCTCTTTGAAGCGGAACATCACCCGGTCGAAGAACAGCTTCAGCAAATCCATCGTCTGATCGATCTCGGCTTCGATCAATTTGGTCAACGCCGCCGTCCGCGCCACGCCTTCCCGCGGGGAGGCCACCAATTGTTCAAAGGCCACGATCCGGGACACCAACACCTCCAGTTCCCCAGCGGTCAAGGCATAGTCACCCGCCTCCGCCAGGTGCTTCTGCCCCAACGCCAGCACATCCTTGGCCACCAGGACCAACCGCTCCGCCGCCAGCTTCCGCACCGTCGACGGCACCAAGTCCACTTGCAACCGGATCGCCTCCTTCTGCGCCACCAGCGCCCACGCCCCCAGCGGACCCGCCACCGCCATCACCGCATCCGTCAGCAGATCGGTCAGCTTCACCTTGTCCGCCCGCAATCCCCGGTTGTCCCGTTCCTGCTCTTGCGCCAAAACCAGGATCAACTCAATCTTCGCCCCCAACGTCTTCACCTGCCCGGCGAATCCAGCAAACGACGTCCAAATGGCGGAAAAGCGATTCAGCACCAAGCGGACCTGCTTCATCGTGCTGATTTGGGAGAGTTGATACCGGGTCATGTGTCGGGAGAAATGAGGTTACTTCAAGATAGAGGACAAATGTCGATGCAACGGCCCCGTTCGCATTCCCGGGAATTTCTCCCAAATGCTACCGCGTAGCCGCGACTACAAAGCACTATCAGATTATCAATGCAACCAGAATTTCTCATTAACCAGAGGATCCCCAAGTCTGATTCCGCGTTTCGCACGGCCGCGTCCCCATTTCCCCCATTCTCAACCGCGCAACTTCGTGTCCCCTCCGCGCGGTTTGGTGCACCGTCCGCGCGCCATGGTCTCGCACGCGCGCGAGCGGTCTCTCAACCGCGCGAATTTGTGCAGGTAGCACCTCGACGTCACTCTAAGGCCCGTCGCCCGGCTTCAGGAAGAACGACTTCGGTCGTCCCCTCGGCGGTGTGAATCGATCGCTTCTGAGGCGACGGTCGGGTCGTGGAAAAATGCTCCATTATCCTCCCGACTAACTCGATCCAGTTTACGGGGCGGGAGCGAGGGGACCGAGCTTGGTGGAGTGGGAGTTTTGATGAACCGATTCAAACTCGATTACGAGCACGAGCACGAGATTGAAGACGAACTTCGTCTCCTTCCATCGGCCCTTCGTATCTTCCCTCGTGCTCAGCGAAGCGGTGCTCGTGCTCGTGCTCGTGCTCGTGCTCGTGCTCGTGCTCGTGCTCGGAATCGAAACAACGTTGAACCTCCAGGCTAACTTGCGGGCCCCGGAGCCGAAACGTTACTCTCCGTTCCCCATCCGCGCGCCGTGGATTGCCTGCTAAATTTGGAAATGGGAAAGGCTCACGCAAAGGCGCCAAGACCCAACGAGTGTTCATCGTGCCAAGCAATTTGCGCCTTTGAGAGCACTTCCGGGCCCAGTTCGTGTTCCATGTAGCGCTGAATCTGCATTCCTCCTGCCACCTTCCTTCCAACTGTCACCGCTTGCAAGATTGACCCCAGCTGCGCGCGTGGGCGTAGTGGCCACTTGCGAACCAATGAGATGGTTCGAGAATGGCGGGATTGATCCCCGCCTGACAAGCTCATGCCATCTAGCAGTTGCATCTTGTCACATCGCGATTTACGGAAAACGGGACCGGCTGCTGGGCCATTTTGGGGGAGGCTTCGCTCGTGAAACCATTGCCGAAACATTTTCCAAAGGGCCGCGCTCGTGCAGCGATGGCAGGGATGATTGCGCCTTGGCTGTTTGCCGCTGCTTGCGCCATCTGCGCAGGGGGTGCCACTTGGTTGATGTGGACAGCGCAGCGCAAGGCTGAGGCGGCCTTGATTCAAGTCGTCGAGGCCGAGGAGGCGGTGCGGCAGGCCCGGGCTGACGCTGACAAGCTCCGCTCTCAGGTGGAATCCATGACCCAGGCCACCAAGGAGGCCGAGGAAAGCGCAAGAAAACGGGAAGAGTTTACCAACGCGGAGTTCCGAAAGGCTGAAGCAGCTCACCGGGCGGCGCAAAATCTGATTCAAGCGTTCGGTTCAGACTTGAAAGAGGAACTGACGCGAGTGGGGCTCACTAGCCTCCATCAGAAACTGAATCAGATCGCCGAGGCCTATCTGCGCGACTATCCTGCTCCCGCTTTGGACGAGGTGGCGCTCCGGGAACGGAACATTCTTCTGAACGATGCGGCGCAACAATACATCCAGCAGCTTCGAGGAGCGGAGGCGGTGGAGTCGGCGGAGGAGTCTGTCAAGATCGCCAAGGAACTTCTGACGCGCAATCCGGAGAACCTGACCTATTTGCATGACTTAGCGGTCAGTCACCAGCGCCTGGGCAGCGCAAAGCACATTCTCCATGGCGCCAAAGAGGCGTTAGTTGACTACCAAGCCTATCATGAAATCAGCGCAAAGCTCTATCGCCTTGATCCCTCTCCCGATAATCTACGGTCGGTCGCCATCAGCCATCTCAAGATTGGAAGTGTAAAAAGGGAACTCAAAGACGCATGGGCAGGTCTTGAAGATCACGAAACCTGCAATCGGCTGATGGTTCAGCTTTACAAAGAGGAGCCCATTCCCCGGAACCGCATTTACCTTGCCCAGAGTCATGAGAACTTAGGGAAGATCAAGCGCGAAGCGATTGGTCCGAAAGCCGCGCTGACCGAACTGGACCGGGCGTTTCAGCTCTATTTGGCCGATGATCAGGAGAGCCCAAGCGTGGCGACCAGGAAGAAACTTGCGTGGCTTCAGCTTGACATCGGATCTAACAAGTTCGAAGCAGAAGGAGCGACTGCGGCGTTACCGCATTTTGAGATGTCACGAGACATCTTGGCAACGCTGACTCAGAGTGAGCAGGATGCGGAGCTACTCAATTTGCATGCATACATTCTCCTCAAATTCGGTTACGTGAAGGAAGCGAAGGGAGATCTCCCCGCAGCGCTGAAGATGCTCCAAGAGAGTTTGGCAATTTATACCAAGCTCCACCAGGCAAGCCCGGGCGTTGATAGTGCCACGAACCTCGCCGAAGTGCATCGCTGTATCGCCCTGACATACCGGATGCAGGCCAAAGCGGAAGCAGACCCGGAAAAAGCGAAGGCTTGTGAAGCGGGCTTTGCGAAAAACATTCGAGCCGTCTGCGATCTCCTCACCCCTCACGCCGAACGCGGCGCCTTGAGAAAACCCCAACAAGCGTGGTTGACGGAGTCTCAGGAATATCTACTCAAGCTGGAGGCGCCGGAACATTAGTGGTCCGGCCAGTCTAAAGTGACGAGTCAGCTTCCGCAGAAGATTGGCTGCCGCCAGGGCGCGAGGCGTGAAGCTGTGCGGACACAACTGACCGACTAAACAACAATCCTCACGCTTGGATGTTTCGGACGGGAGAGAAACCCATTGCCGCCCACGATCCCGAAGGCTCGCCGCAGCTTGGCCGAGTAGCTCCTGCGTGCTCCGCTCTCCCTGGAGGAGAACAACAATCATCCCGCTTGACTGTTCAGGAATAGTGTGTTCATCGTGACAGTCATTATGATCGAGACCGCCGACCGACCGTTTCCCCAGTACAAGCGCTTTTTGCCAGGTGGCACTTCGTCGTGGGGTGTCATGCATGCCTTCAACCGCACCGCGGGCGGGCTGTTTTTGTTCGGGCCGGAGGAGAAGGAGCACTTCCGCTCCTTGGTCTTTGGGGCGGCTCACTTTTGCGGCTTGGAGGTGTTGACCTGGACGTGCTTGGACAACCACTTTCACCTCGTCCTCTACGTTCCCAGCGAGGCCGAAGGAGCGCGGCTACGGGCGGAGGTTTCCGAGGAGGAGATCTTCGAGCGGATGAAGAAGTGCTACTCGCAGGCTTATCTAAAAGAAACGAAGCAACGGCTCAAGAAGTTCCGCTCCACCCCAGGCAAGGAAGCCTTGGCCGAGTCCATCATGCGGCGGCTCCGGGCTCAGATGTATGACATTTCGAAGTACATGCACATCGTGCAGCGGCGCTTCAGCGCTTGGTTCAACGACCGTCACGGACGGCGCGGCACGCTCTGGCAAGGGCGTTTTGGCAGCACGTTGGTCGAACCTTCTGGAGAGGCCCTTCGGAAAACCAGCGCCTACATCGATCTCAACGCAGTGCGCGCCGGAATCGTCAAGGATCCCAAGGATTACCGATGGTGCGGCTA
>CAMCXS010000072.1 GCA_945883495.1 Akkermansia muciniphila | reverse complement strand
CCGTCCAGGGAACCGAATCATTGGACATGCCTTATATTCGAACCTGGTGCGCACGGCATGGTACGATGGAGCGGCTCTGCGCCGTGTTGGACTCAATACCGCCATTGTAGCGCCCGGAACCTTGCATCGCAGGTTTCCTGTTACGATAGCCCCCACCGAAGTCCATTCAATCGTTGATAGAGTCGGGCAGATCGTGCCTAATCCTTAATGCCTGGAACCTGGAATTTCTAAAGTCTGGCACCATGTGCAAGAACCATCACCATCTCCGAAGAGATGCCGATCCCAGCAGTATGGCGAAGGAGGAAATCCAGATGGGGAGACCTAGATCGAATCACCGGAACAGGAATCTGCGAAGTTCGCCTGGCACGAATGGCGCGGGATGAACCTCCGTAAGGTGGACATTTTGTCCGCCTGCCCCGTGTCGATGATCGCTACGGACGGGCAATAATGCCCATCCTACATCAGCGTCACCATGGTGCTCATCGTGAATCTCGTGCCAGTCTAGCCTGGCACCATCCACCTGAACCAACCACATCCATCGGCCCGGGGATGTTGCCTGGTTCAAGGTGGCTTCCGGGACCAGTCTCGGCGCGCACGGATCATCAGCTGACTCCAGCGCTCAAGGGGCACTTTCAAAAGGAGGTTTCCCGAGTTGCCCCAGGAACTGCCGCAATCGTTCGAAGCCAGCGGCTTTCAGATTGACGATGCCTCCACGCGCCGCCGGTCCTAGGCGAGGGTCTTCGTCATGCGCTGCCGAGAGGAACGCTCCCAGGAACCCTTTGTGAAGACTCTTTGCAGTCCATCCCAGGCGCTGCATGGACCCGTGAAAGAGGCTGACCGCTGCTTCATTTCAGAAAACCGGGGCTCGTCGGGAAACGCGTCCCAGACCAAACTCTCCAGCTCCCCCTGGCTCTTCCCATCTGGCACTACGAGAAATCCCAACCGGGGCGGACCGCCGGTCCAAGATCCCTCATTCACCAGCTGCCCAGTGATCGCTTTCAAATGATCTTGAAGCGCCTGCGCAGTGCCGCTGGGATTGTCGTCGGCATCAACGAGCACACCGATCGACTTCTTTTCGGCCAACCGTTTTTCGTTGAGGTAAATCTCCAGTGTCTGCCGGTCCAGGATGTTGGCCTTGCCCTTGAATTCCTTGATGAACACACCCTCAAGGCATCCACATGATCGAAGCAGCTCCGCGTAGAAATGCAGATCGCTGTATCCCTCTACGATGAGGATGCGGTCACATTCGTGTTCGATCGGAGCTCTCCCCGCCATCTTAATTTAGCGAAGTTCGATGGCGTTCTCCAAAGCCGCTTCGATCCTATGTTCGTTCAGAACCTTGCCCACAATCCCGCTCTCGATCCGCATCAGCTGGATCACCGCGAAATCCTTTTCGTTCTCTGGATCCTCGTCCACGAAGACTCTGCGCGCCGCCTCCAGACACTCTTGGCTGTGAGTCGTGGCGAAGACCTGAATGCCAAGGGCGGACGAAACTTCTGCGATCCCCGTCCACATCTGCCGAAGGGCGGTGTGGTGCAGACCGGTTTCGATCTCGTCGATCAAACAAATCGTCGGCGGGGCTCCCAAAAGGTCCGCAAAGATCTCCACCAACCGATGGATTCCCTGCCCTGCCTGGGAGAGTGGCAAACGTTCGCTCAATCCCAGATCCATCGCAATGAACGTTCCCCTTGGATCCACGTCCAGACGGGCATCGCGAATCCTTGGATCGACGGCCGCCAGGAGCGCTTCCAGCATTCGTTGTTGCTTGGGCGGCCGGACAGCATCCGCAAAACGCGCCACCATCGTTTCGGCCGCGGCGGCCTGAAGGGAGATGATCCGCACCTTGTGTTTCGTGCCGTCTGGCTGCAACGACGTTCCCCGCCATTCCCCGACCGTAAACGTCTTTTGCCCAGGCTCCTTGTCCGCCGTGGAGGATTTCCGGAAAATGCTTACTTTCGCCGCCCCACCATCTAGTGATCCGCGAAGCGTCGCCTCTTCGGAACCATCCGCCAACAACCAACGCAGGTTCCGATCCCGGCCGGCATGAGAAACCAAGTGAAGCTGGGTGGAATGCTCGTCGATTTGGTTCGGGGCGACCAAGGCCGCGATGGCTTCCAAGAAGGAGGTCTTCCCGGCGTTATTCTGCCCAACCACCAAATTCACGGCGGCAAATTCCCGAAGCTCCAACCGGCGAAAGCCGCGGAAGTTCTCAACGGAAAGTGAAGTCAGATGCTTGGCATTCACATTGCCTGGAATTCCGGACGATCAATCAAGGCCATCCAATCCGCAATGCAAATCCTTGAAGCCTGGCACGAACGGCACGGGATTAACGACAAATCATACTAAACCAACATGAGTAGGACGGGCATTCCTGCCTGTCCCGAGCGAACTTCGACGATGTTTGGGGCAGACAGGAATGTCCGCCCTACAAGGGTTAATCCTGTGACATTCAAGCCTGGCACCATGAAGCGACAGCGATCGGGCTGCAGGACAGTCGATGCGAGCAAGATCGAAGCCAAGGGTTTTGACGGAAAATGATTTCCGAAGCCTTGGCACCATCTGCCCAGCGGGACCACACTCAACTCTCCGCGATGCACCCGCGCGCAATCGCTTGATTGCATCCTCGGCATCTCAATGGCATTCTGAGCGCGTGAGTATCGAAATGCTGGAGCGCGAAGTGGCCGAGCTCAAGCTGCGCGTTTTGCAGCTGGAAGGCGTGGTGCTCAGGCCCCAGACCCACCCGGAAGCGAAGCTGGCCTGGCGCGAGGCGGTCGGCATGATGAAGGACTGTGACCTTCTGGATGAGGCCGCCCGCCTAGGCGCCGAGTTCCGCTCGAAGGCGAACGCCGAGGGGCGGTAAAGTTCATGTGGGTCGTTCTCGACACCAATCACTTTACCGAACTGGTACGGGAGTCTGCGGCCGGACTTTTGCTTCAGGAGCGCTTGATCGCATCGAACGCGGACGTCTTTCTTCCGGTGGTCGCGGCGCAAGAGTGTCTTCAGGGTTGGCTTGCCGTTGTCAACCGGCACAAGGCCGGCCCTGATCAGGTAAGCGCCTATCTTCAATTCCGGCGCAGCTTGGAAGCGCTGGCACGCTTCTCAGTGCTGGATTTTGATGAGAAGGCCGCAAGCCGCTTCCTTGAGATCCAAACGCAGTGCCCACGGGTGGGAGCCATGGATCTGAAAATCGCCGCCATCTGTCTTGAGCGCGACGCAATCGTGTTGACCCGGAATCTCAGCGACTTCCAGTGCGACCCTGGTCTGCGGGTAGAGAATTGGCTGGACTGAGCTGGCGTGAGCTCAGTCCGTGCACGGCTTGAACTGTGCTTCTGAGTTCAGAAGCCTGCCACCATGCGCATGAACCATCACCATCTCCGAAGAGATGCCGATCCCAGCAGTCTGGCGGCTGAGGAAATCCAGCCGGGGAGACCTAGATCGAATCACCGGAACAGGAATCTGCGAAGTTCGCCTGGCACGAATGGCGCGGGATTAACCTCCGTAAGGTGGACATTTTGTCCGCCTGCCCCGTGTCTATGATCGCTACGGACGGGCAATAATGCCCATCCTACATCAGCGTCCCCCTGGTGCTCATCGTTAATCTCGTGGCATTCAAGCCTGGCACCATGTGCAGACCCGTCAACCTGTCGGAAGGGTCGGCGATCGCGGCAGCATGGCGGTCGACAAGAGCAAGATGGCGGCGCCGGTTTTGAAGTCGAGGCGCGCGTCGGGAGAAAGAGTAACCAAACCATCTGCCCCGGGAGGACTGATCCAGGTTGCCCGTAGATCCGGAGAAGGGCCTGGAGTGCGGCCTTCGCTTTCCGGTCATAGCCGACTGGGAGGGACACGGGGGAGACGCCTAGCCTTTGAGCGATGCGGTGCGTAGATCAGCCAAAAAGCCCAAAGGCTCACAGGTAACGAACTCTGGATAGAAAACGCCGATATCCCTCAGATGTTCGTCGTAGGTCACCAAGTGGGTGGCGTTGCCGTTGACGGCTGCGAGCAAAAAGGCAACGTCGTCAACGTCGACCGGATAGTGGTGGAAGTGATAAAATTGAATCGCCACGGCTTCCCCATAGATCAGGAGATCGGCCAAAAACTGTTCCACCAACTGGACATCAACGTTCTTCTCCAGCAGTTTCTGCGCGTATTCCGCGAGCACGTCGTCCGTCACCAGCCAAATGAACTCACCAGCCATCCAGCGGGCGATGATTTCCGCATTCGGACTCAACGGATTCACCGAACGCTTCGCCGCCAGAACCACATTCGTGTCGAGAACGCTGCGTAGCATCCGCGAAATTATGAGTCTTCGGTAATGGCCGCGAAGCGCTGCGCGAACCCCCACATTCCTTCTTCGCGAGTTTCACCCGCTGACTTCCGTTGCTCCGCAAGGAGCCGGGCCCGCTGCACCAAGGCCAAAGCCTCGGGAGAATAACGTGCCCGGCGCTGCTCGTTCATAGCGACTTCCACGCGAATGAACCGGACAAGGCGTTCCGGCAATCCCGGGACCTCCAGCGCCTTCGCCGATAGATCGGGCGGCAATTCGACGAGACCTCGCAATGCTTCGTCCACGGGATTCATCAGTGGAGAATACTTCGTTGGAAGAGTGCGGACAAGTCTAGACAACAAACAACGATCCGACCGTCTGGACAAGATCAGTTCGTGAAGTCTGGCACCATGCGCATGAAACATCAACCCTGTCCGAAGCCACGGCGATCGCGGCAGCATGGCGTTCGCCGAGAGCGAGACGGCGAGGCCTGTTTTGAAGCCGCGGCGGGCTGGGAGAGAGAGGAACCGGGCATCCGAACTGGGAAGGACTGATCCAGGTTGCCCGAAGATCCGGAGAAGAGCCTGGAGCGCGGCCGTCGGTTTCTGGTCGGTTCCGAAGCCTGGCACCATGTGCATGAACCATCACCATCTCCGAAGATAGGCGCATTACGCCTGGCCCAGCCCAAGACAGACAGCCCGCTCAATGCCGGACACCTGGGTTCGCCAACTTGACCAGGTTTCAGACCTGTTTTAGCGTAGGACCGCAATGACGAACGTGAATCTCTATGAGTTCAAGTCCCATTTCTCCGATTACGCCCGGCGCGTGAAGGAAGGGGAAACGGTGATCCTTTGCGAACGCAATGTGCCGATCGCTGAGGTTCGTCCGATCGCTAAAGGAACGCGCACGCCCCGGCCCGCTCCGGGGCTTTTCAATGACGTGATTTCGGTCGATGCGGCCTTTTTTGACGCCGACTCGGAGATTGAGCGCGATTTTTCCGCGACCGAGGACTGAAGCTCATGGACCTGCTGGCGGATACGTGCACCGCACTTTGGTATTGGGCGGGTGAGCCCCGACTTTCCGCCGGCGCCGAAGCCGCGCTGCGCGATCCAGGCAACGCGAGAGGTTGAAGCCTGGCACTACATGCAGAAACCATCAATATCTCTAAAGCGATCTGAGGAGCAATCATCCCGCTTCCCTTTGCGAAGGCCGGCCCGTGTTCGCTCCATTCCATCGCGAGCGAATGGCTTCCCAAGCCTGGCACCATGCGCCTGGCCACGGTTCCAATCGATCGGATGGATGACAGCTTTATCGCCGCAGGCCATAAATCGTTCTCCACGTTCCAATCTGGCTCGGTGAACTCTGCGATCTCTGTGGTAACACTGGTATTTCCTCACCACAGAGGAGACCGAGAGCACAGACGAAAGGCTTCACTCCCTAAAGCCTGGCACCATACGCACAGTTCGGATGCAAGAGTGCAAACTGGCGAGGGTGGCTTCAAATCGGGAGTGGCCCTGAACCGGAGCTTCGCGACACCGCAGCGCGGCACGCCTCGCAAGGCGAGGACAAGCTGGTCTTGATCGAAACCCTCGGAGACATTTCCTGATTGAGAACTCTGAGGAGTGCGGCGATGCTGCCTTGCGTCGGAACGACAGACGCTTTTTCGCCATGGCGACGATCACAGAAATCCTGTGAGGGGGGCGGTTGATCGCGGACGGCTAGGTGCGCCTACCGGGCGCTCTCGTACTGGCGCAAACGTCCCTGAATCGCCTTGTCCTCCGGTGTGAGGGCAACCGCGCGGCGGATTTCCCGGAGGGCATCTTCGCGGTGGCCTAGGGCGTAGTGGCATTGGGCCAAGTGATCGAGCACCACGGCGTTCTCCGGATCGCTGAGGTCCATCAATTCAGCGGCGTGGGTGACATGCTGAAGGGCCCTGGCGAAGTCTTTCGTTTGGAAATAGTACCAGCCGAGGCTATCGACGAAGGCCCCTTCGTCCGGAAGGAGCTCATTGGCGCGGAGGATAGCTTTTTCGGCCTCGTCCAGTTTGATGCCGCGTTCGAGCCACAGATAACCCAAGTAATTGAAGGCCCGGGCGGCGCGCTGCGGTTCGGCATCCACCGGAGCCATGGCAATCGACTCCTGTAAACAGACCTCAGCGAGGTCGTAATGTTTGGCCCGCTCTGCCGCGGCTCCGTAGGTGTAGTAGAACTGGTCGTTCAGCAGATCCGGCCGGGCCGGCTTGGCGTTGACTTCGATCGCCTTGAACTCCGCCACCGCTTGGTCATACTGGCGAGCCGAGGAGAGCGCTTCGGCCAGGGCAATCCAAACCGAGTAATCCTCCGGATGGTGAGTCCGCGCTGTCCGAAGCAGCTCGACCGACTCGGGCGCTCGGCCAACGTAAGTCAGCACATCGGCGACGAGAGTGTATTCTTGCGGGTCACCCGGAGATAGGGCGAATGCCGCCAAGAAATGGTTCACGGAGTGGGCATACCCTTCGCGGCCGTCTTTCCTCCGACCTTCCGTGTCGGCTCTCTGGGCCTGCGCGAAATAGAGCCTCGCCAAATTCTTTCTCAGGTCCCGGTCGTTCGGCGCAGCCGCCACTTGCCGTTGCAGCGTGGCAATGTGGTCCTCGATCGAGGGCGGTGGCTCGGGAGTGGAGGCATTCTGACCGGGAGCCGTCGTGGCCAAGCTCAAGATGAGGAGGAGGGGAAGCAGGTTTTTCACCGTTCCGCAGACTAACCGCGACCAGGAAAACGAAGCAAGGCAAAAGGTCCCCTCAACCCACCGGCCGCATGGCCTCGATCCATCGCCGCAGTTCGGCGTCAACGTCTGCGGATTGATTTCTGAAGCCTGGTATCACGTGCCCAACCTAGAAAGAAATGGAAAATGATCCCTATCCCTCTAGGCAGTGAACTCGCCGCAACGGCCCACGGTCCCCATCGATCTGATGGATAACAACGTTACCGCCGCGGGCCATGAATCGCTCTCCCTCTTTCTCGTTCACGCGGCGTTCCGTGCCACCATCCTGCACGTTCCACGCCGCTTGAGCTCCTCCTTCGGAGAGGGCGTCCTTGTGGATGGTTGATGGTTTTGCGCCTGCTGGCACCATGTGCAGAGGCCATCAACCTTTGCGAAGGAACCTGATTGGGGCAGGATCTCGGATGAGCAGAGCGAATTGTGCCGGCCCGGGTTCGCTCCATTCCATCGCGAGTGAGTCTTGCATGATCGCAGGCCGGGGGCGAGGTGGGATGATTGGCATGAAGCATCCGGTCGTCTTTCTCGCTTTCCTTCTCGCGCCGCTCGCCAGCTGGGCGCAACCCAAGCCCAATGTTCTCCTCATCATGGTGGATGATCTGCGCGACTTTGGCGGGGCCTACACGAGGGATGTCGTCAAGGCGCCCAATCTCGACCGCCTACGTGCTCGTGGCATCACGTTTGAGCGGGCCTATGTCCAATATCCGGTGTGCAATCCGAGCCGTTGCAGCCTGATGACCGGACTGCGGGCCGAGCAGACGGGCATCGTGGGCAATGATGTCCCTTTGCGGCAAAGGATGCCGGACATCGTCACGCTGCCGCAGCTCTGCAAAGACGCCGGGTGGCAGTCGCATGCATTCGGCAAGCTCTACCATCTGGGCGGAGGCAAGGATGCCGAGGCCAGGCAACGATGGATGGACGCAGATCGCTCTTGGCACACGGCGCAGGCGTTTGAAGCGACGGCGGCAGGCCGCAAGCTGCTGGAAGGGCGCAACGTGACCGGAGGTGCCTTGAAATGGTGTCAGTGGGGCGCGGCGGACGGCACGGACGACGACCAGCCGGATGGGCAAATCGCATCGGCCACGGTGGCGATGATTGAGACGCTCGGTGAGACTCCCTGGTTCATCGGCTGCGGGTTCATGAAGCCGCACGATCCGTTCATCGCGCCAAAGAAGTACTTCGATCTCTATCCGCCGGACTCGCTGAGAGCGTGGAGCGATCCCGCGGGCATGACCGGCGTTCGCAAAGAGAGCGTCGGTTTTGGGGACTACGGAGCGGCCTTTGCCAAGTTCACCGAAGAGGAGTGGCGGGAGCTGTTCCGCGCCTACCTGGCGGGGACCAGCTTCATGGACGCGCAGCTCGGCCGCGTGCTCGATGCCCTCGACAAACACCGGCTTTGGGACAAGACGCTGGTCATCTTGGTCGGCGATCACGGCTACCACACGGGTGAGCGGCTCTGGTGGAGCAAGAACACGTTGTTTGAGCGCAGTTGCCGGGCGCCACTCATCATCGCCGCCCCTGGTCTGCCAGGCGGCCGGACGACGCGCTCCCTCGCCGAGTTCGTGGACCTCTATCCCACGGTCGCCGATTTCTGCGGCTTGCGAATGCCTCATGCCGCCGCTGGCCTCAGTTTGCGCCCCATTCTGGCCGATCCGGCCACCCAGCTCAAGGACGCCGCCTTCACCCTGGTCACCCGTGGGGGAAACCTGTATGGACAGACCATCCGCACCTCCCGGTGGCGCTTCACACTCTGGAGCGACGGCGAAACCGAACTCTACGATCACGATGCCGATCCCGAGGAGTTGCATGACGTTTCCGCTGCCCACGCCGACCTCATTCCGCAACTCACCGGGCGCCTGCGCAACCTTCCACCTCTCCCGGAGACCCCGTGAACCCGCCCGCCATCCCACGCCGCCCGATGAGTTGAGTCGCCGGCACAAATTCGCGAGATCTTGATCTTCGGGCGGACGGGGAATCAACTCACCGTCCGGACCACTTCCAGCGCCCGATTCACCGCCGCTTTCATCATCGATGCATCTGCCTCCTCGTGACTGTTGATGATTGCTGAAGCCGGGCACCATACGCACACTCCCCATCGCCGAGGTAGGATTGAATCCGCTCCTCGTGGCCAAGCGTCGTTTCCCCTACCGAAAGCCGCCCCCTTATTCCACCGGGCCGACCTGAAGCGGTGACTCAACGGCTCCAGCCCTTTCCCGTGATCCAAGAGCTTGATGCTTCGGCCCGCCGCAGCGGCATTCCCAAGGATGGCGATCCCCGCTTCCGTTCAAAGCATGAGTCTCCCGGCTCACCGGGAGTCATCCGCACCATCCTGGAGGGCAAAATCAGCAGCAGCCTGGGCCGCAGCCACAAGCGGCGGACTGAGGGCGCTCCGGAATGCCACAGGCCTCTTTGGCGAGGCAATCTGTGTGCTTGTGGGTGAGCTGCAGCACCACGGCCACGGGCGTAACGGTGGCCTCACTCACGGGGTATTGGGAAATGACCCCGGCCTCATACTCGACCTCAAGGGGAATGTCTTCTTCTGGCAGGAGAGATGCGGCCTTGGCCATGATGTTGGCCAGCTTGCTGGTAGCGAGCCGGTGGTCATCATCCCCGCCCAGCCAAGCCTGCAGCAAGCAGGTCTCCTGGTAGCGAACGGTGCCGCCGCAATCAATGAAATCCTTCCTCAAACGGCCGACCTCGGTAATGTGAAAGCTTTCCGGCACGGAGCCGCCGTCCGGGAGACGGAGCTGAAAGACCTTGCCGGGATGCTGGCTAAGAAGGGAGCGGAAATCGCGGAGCGTGATCATGTGGAGAAGTAGGTGAACAGAAGTTTAGCGGAGGCGGACGTCAGGTCGCCGGGGCCGGGCCGACACCGGAGCCAGAACGAGAAGGAGAGCGAGAGCACGAAGGATCAGTGGACGAAGGGGGGCAGCAGCTCTCGTCGCGGTCCGCGATTCGCTTCAGCGCCCTGGATTGGTCCTGTGCAAGGCATTGGTCAGTGGCGGGGCTGATGTCGAAATGACTGAAGAGCTCGCGTAGCAGTGGCCGGAACGTGGGATCCACCCGGTAGAACAGCCATTTCCCTTGTCGCTCGCAGGCGAGAAGTTCCGCCTGCTGAATGACGCGGAGCTGGCTGGAGAGCGTCGACTGCGGCAGATTCAAGATATCAGCGAGTTCGCAGACGCACAGCGTGCGCTCCATCAGCAGATGGATGACACGGAATCGGGTCTCATCGGCGATGGCCCGAGCGAAGGCGACAAGTCCTTGCATCGGGAATATTCGTAACGAGAAATCCCGATGCGTCAAGGGAAAGGAGGTGAGCTGCCCCCATCGTATGGTTTTCTTTGGGTTGGACCGGTCGTGGTCGAAGGAACTCCGATGATCTTGCTGGACACCTGCACGCTGGAGTCTCCGGTACTCGGCATCTCGCAGGTGCGTGATCTTGGTGGTCTACGCAAAGGGAGAAGGCGCCCACCGGCCCAGGGTAGAGCTTGAAGCCGAGGCCAAGCCATATTTGTGGAACACGGTGACGATGCAAGTCACTGAAACCGGAATCTCCCTGAAGACCGATTCGGCTCAGTCGGCCTTTGTGTTTGGAAACTCGGGTGTGAAGTATGCGCCGTTCGATGCCATGGAGTTGAAGTTGTTCCGGCCCATGAAGGGAGCATTTGAAGGAAGCCTTGGCGATGTGCAGATTGCCGTCCCGTGATCGACGGGTGCCCTGAGACGCCGGGTTGAGGCTAGGTCAATCCGGCCGGGTGCTGGGTCTCCACGCGCCGTTCTATCCAGCGGGAGGATTCTTGTTTCCCAACCGGACTTACTCCAACACGATACGAAAGCCAGTTTCCGTAAGGCGGTAAGTGGGTGGGGTTCCCCAGCGAGTGGAAGATCTGACCGCCCCAGGATACCACCACGCCGAACCACGCAGGACGCGCAACTGATTCGCGCCGTTGTGCCAATCTTGCACCCATTCCCGCACATTGCCACCGAGGTCGTGGATTCCGAACTGGTTCGGCTGAAAGCTCATCACCGGCGCGGTAGTGGGAAAGCCGTCGTCGTAATCCTCGATGTACGGGTTCTTCAGTTTCGGGTCCGGCTGTGGTGCTTTCACCCTACGGCTTTGGTCACTGAAGTTTCCCGCTCCTTGCGGCGGCGGCCAAGCCGTTCCCCATGGGTAGCCATCCACCTTTCCGTTCTTGGTCTCCGGCGTGGCCGCCGGGTCCTCGAGGTCCGCGATGCCCACCGCCACGCTCCATTCGTGATCCGTGGGCAACCGGTAGGTGCGTTTCTCCTTTTTACTGAGCCAGATGCAGAATGCGGCTGCATCCTCCCAGTTCACCCGCACCACAGGGTGATCTTCAGGCCGCTCCGTGGGCGTCCAGCCGTCAATCGTCTGATTCTCCCAAGCCGTGCCGGCAATCTCTGGTTCCTTTTCAGCAAAGGCGTGGAAGTCTTTCCAGCGCGTCTCGTGGATGCAGAAAAGCACCTTCTTCCCTGCAACGGGGAGCGGGACGAATTTCATTCCCAAGCTGTTTTCAAACGGTCTTTCCGGCGTCGCCGCCGCGGTCGTGATGGCCTGTGCCCGGCCCGTCAGTCTCTTATACACTCCCGAGGCAATATATTCCTTAACCACCAAGGCTTCTTCAAGTTTACCCTCCTGGGTCAACTCGTTCTGATGCGCGACCAAGGCCATCCCGAACTGCTGGACGATAGGGTTTCCCAACTTCTCCCGTTCGATCAGAAGGCGCTTCAACTGCTCCCGGTAGGTCTTCCGGAACTTCACCAGAGCGGGTGCGAAGCCTTCGTCGCTAGCGGGAAGGGCTTCCTTGTCCTTGATTCGCTGGAGTTCTGCTTTGTAAGCCACCGCCTCTTCGAGCCGACCGGCTTCTGCCGCTTCCTCCATGGCCCGCTCCAGGGCACCGGCATATTTCTGGTCCATGTCCGCCACCGAGGCGGCGTGCTTGGCGGCCACGTTCACCTCGTAGGAGGCGCGATACTGGTCTTCAATCTCCTGAAGTCCCGCCCAGGCACTGGCCAGACCAAGGATGATACCAAAGAGCAAGGTGGCTACCAGATTCATACGGTTGAAGGGCCGAAGGCGGTGAACGGAGGAATGGGAAGTCAAATCCTGTATCTCGCTTTTTCTCACGCTGCCAAGTGAAAAAAGCGGAACGGGATTCGCTGGCGGCGGAGGAGTTGCCACAGGCCATGAGACGCTTCAGGTGACGATTACGCCTGATTCTCGGCGCTCCGGAATCTCAGTCGGCTCACGCTCAAGTCCGGACGCTCTCGCCAACGCGTCCCGCGCAAATCCAGCGAGCGTCCAGCAGGAGCGAATGCGCGGACAGACTGTCGTCCGGGACGCGAACGCTGCCGTTGTCGAGGTCATATTTGGCCACGAGGACATCGCGCGTCGGGGTGGGGATCTCCTCCAACCGAAGCACGGTCATACTCCAATCATGGAAAAGCGGGAAGGCGGATTGCTCATAGGAGAGTAACTCAAATCGCGAATGGCGTTTGTCAGCAATGATCTTGGCCATCAGTTCATTCACAAATCCGACGGGTCCTTCGAGAACTTGAAGGAATCGGTTTCCGGACAGTACCAGCAAGCCGGTGATGCCGGTAACGGAGTTCCGCTCTTGAGACCGGTTCACGAGATTGTCCAGCGCAGATCCTGCCAACAAGGAAGGCTCTGCGATACTACGGTAGACCAATCGGCATCTCTTCATCGCCGCTTACTTCTTTTGCGCGTAGGCTTCGTAGGCTTTCGCCACTCCAGCCTGTTCCGGCGTCCCTTTATGCAGGAAAAAGCGATAGCGCAAGCGCAGAGAACCGCCCGCGGTGATGGAAAATGCTCCTTCGGGCTGCTCCTTCTGCTCGAAGTGATGGACGCCGAACGGATTGGCGCAAAAAAGCCCATAATCCCGGGCATGCCACCAGGTGGGGTGCCGCAGATTCTCCGGATGATCAAAGATGGCTACGCCAACTGGATTCCCCTGCCGGTCCGTTCCGAAGTAATCCACCCAGTCGGCGCGCTTTCCCCACGCAGCTTGGCCGGCAATCCCACTTGAGGTCAAAATGCTCCCTCCGCCCGGCTTGCTCTTATCGTCCGCAGAAACGAGCTGCAACCCTGGGATTACCCGGATCGCCATAGTTCCGTCCTTGTCATCCTCAAAGGTGACGGGCGTTTCTCCCGCCTTGAGCGTGATATCCCAGTCAATCAACACGTCTCCGGCTGGTGTCTTGGTGAATGTGAAGGTGCGCATATCTTCGCAAATCTTGGCCCCATCCGGTCCCACCCAATCGTTGCGCACCGAAAACTGCGCCGGGTTCGTCCCCATTTTCATGGAGCCGAATCCTTTGTGAACGATGTTCCCCAACTTCGCCCCCACCGGTTTCTTCCCCGGCGGCCAAGTCTCCTCCTCGCTCCAAAAGTCCACTCCGTTCACGCCTTTGTGTCCAAACCACATCGACCGATGGTGGTAATGGTCCCTAGCCTCCCCCTCCCGCGGATCCATCGGATAGCCTCGGGTCAGACCCTCCCCGCTCGGGCCGATCACCGGATAAAAAAACGGCCGCGGCACCTCCTCGTAGTGGTATTTCGTCACCAGCACCCCGTCGCAAAGGATCTGCATCGCCGGATCCTTGTCCTCCTTGACGATGCTCCAACTTTGGGCGGGGGAAGCGGCGCCGCAGAGCCAGCTCAAAACCAGGGCAGTGATGGGGATTTGCAGATTCATGGGGAAGTTTGTGACGGCTGGCCGACTGCCTCCGTCGATCTCCGTATCAATGACAGGGCTGCATCATGCCCTGTTCGAAATCAAGGCGACGCTTGTGTTGGCTCGTTCCGGTGTCATGATGAAAGGTCATGTTTGAAGTTCGCGAAAAGCCCAACCAGGTCGAGCGCGCCATGCTCATCGGCTTCTATTTTGAGCGGCGGGAAGCCGATAACGCGCGCGACTTGCTCCGTGAACTGCGGGAACTCGTGGATACCCTCGGCATCGGCGTCGCCGGTGAACAGCTTGTCTTCGTCCGGGATGCCCACAAAGCCTTCCACTGCGGCACCGGCAAAAAGGACGAACTCCTCAACCTCGCCGCGGAACTCCGGTGCGACTGCTTGATCTTCGACAACGGCCTCTCGCCCATGCAACAACGCGCTTGGGAGCAAGAGGCCAAAATCGCCGTGATCGATCGCGAAGAAGTCATCCTCGATATCTTCGCGATGCGCGCTCACACGCGGGAAGCTCGCCTCCAGGTTGAGCTGGCTCGCATGGAGTACGCCCTCCCTCGCATGGCCCGGATGTGGGGGCACCTCGACCGCCAGGGCGGCGGTTCCGGCGGAGGCAAAGGCGGCGGCGGCGCGTCCCGGGGCGAAGGGGAAAAACAAATCGAAGTCGACCGCCGCCTGGCCAGGGATCGCATTGAGCGGGCCAAAGCCGAACTGGTCGTCGTCCGGCGGCAACGCGCCACCCAGCGAAAGGAACGAGAACGCAATCCAGTGCCTCACGCCTCCATCGTGGGCTATACCAACGCGGGCAAGTCCACCCTACTCAACACGCTTTGCGGCAGTGATGTCCTCGCCAAGGACATGCTCTTCGCCACGCTAGATCCCACCACGCGCCGGCTCCAGCTCCCGGATGGCCAACCGCTCCTCCTGACGGACACCGTCGGGTTTGTCCGCAACTTGCCGCACCGGTTGGTGGAGGCCTTTAAATCAACGCTCGAAGAGGCGGTGCTCGCGGATTTTTTGATCCACGTCCTCGACGCCAGTTCCCCCTGCGTCCACGCCCTCGCGGAAACCACCGTGAAAGTCCTCACCGAACTCGGCGCCGCCGACAAGCCTACCTTGACCGTCCTCAACAAAATCGATCTCGTGGAGCATGCGGAAACGGTCTCGGAGTTGCACGGCGCCTTCCCCAACGCAGTCTCGGTCTCGCTGAAAACCGGGGACGGGATGGTGGATTTGGTTCACGCCATCAACGACATGCTCGTGGATCGCGTTGGCCGCATCGAACTCCGGATCCCGCAGGCCCGCGCCGACGTCGTTCATCTGCTCCATCGGGACGGCAAGATTCTCTCGGAGAAATACGACGGAAACGATATCCTCATTTCCGCCGTGATCCCCCACCCCGTGCGGCACCGGTACGAAACCTTTGTTTCCTAAGTAAGGAGCAGCTCCCGTCAGACGTTTGACGCCTGCGGTCAGAGGTTCAAGCTCATCACCAAACCGCGGTTCTCCACGTGCCACTGCACCGTGGCATCCAACCCGTCGTCGAGGCTCGTCCGCGGCTCCCAATCCAAGAGACGCTTGGCCTTCTCAATATTCGCCCAAGTGTGCGCCATATCCGCCACATGTGCCGGCTTGTGGTCGATCACCGCTTTTTTCCCGAGCCGCTCTTCCAGTTTCTGGATCAAGGTGTTGATCGTGACCGGTTGATTCCCCGCCCCCAAGTTGATGATCTCGTACCCCACCGGCTTCATCGCCGCGATGGTCCCTCGAGCGATGTCGTCGACGAAGGTAAAGTCCCGCGATTGCTCGCCATCGCCAAACATCTCAATCGGCGTGCCCTCATCGATCCAGCGGATGAAGCGCAGCATGGCCATGTCCGGGCGGCTTGCCGGTCCATAAACGGTGAAATACCGGCAGATCGTGGAATCGATCTTGTAGAGGTGGTGGTAGGTAAAGGCCATGACCTCGGCCGCCTTTTTCGATGCCGCATAGGGAGAGATCGGCTCGTTCACCGGCGCGGTTTCGAGGTAAGGCATGGGTTGGCCCGCATACAGGGACGAGGTCGAAGCGAGGACATGCTTTTTGATCCCGAACTCCCGCATCAATTCGAGCACATTGAGCGTGCCCATCGCATTCGCGGTCAGGTAGATAAACGGATTCTCCATGCTGTAGCGAACTCCAGCCCGCGCCGCCAGATTCAAAACGGCCACGAAGGGATCACCTGAACCCGCCGCTTCCGCGAAAACGGGCCGCAAGGCAGCTAAGTCCGCGAGGTCAATCCGGTGGAAGGTGAAGCCCGGCCGCTTGCTCAACCCGTGCAACCGGTGCTCCTTGAGCCGTTGATCGTAGGCATCGTTGACGCAATCGACACCCACCACGGTGTGACCCTGTTCGAGGAGGAGCGCACAGACTCGCGACGCAATAAAGCCCGCCGCACCCGTTACCAGAATTTTCGCCATATAGTTATCAGTCGATCAGTTCCCCCCTCCTGTAAGGTCTCGACGGAGGGGCCGCCGCAAACAAACCTGAGGGGCGCTCAAGCTTCACCTCCTCACAGGAAATTCAACTCCCAGGTTTCGCGCAACGCAATCCGGCCACTCTTCCAAGAACGAGTTGAAGTCCGATCGTAGGCCCCGTCCGTAATTCGGGGCATGACCGCTGCTTTTTTCTGCCTTCGTGCCCTGGTAAACGGCGGATTCCAGCTTGGCGCCGCCACCCTCCTCGTTACCTGTCTGATGCCAGGTGCCCTTGCCGGTCCACGCGTCCCAGAGATCGCCCTCAACGATCAATTTGATCGGCTGCACCGGCATCGCGAACCCTTCTCACGGCCCCTAGTGGTAGTCATCGCGGATCGGCGAGGTGCGTCGCAGATTGAAGGTTGGGTCAGCGAACTCTATGACCGCCACGGGCAATCCGTCGACATTGTCGGCGTGGCTGACCTTCAGGGCGTCCCAGACTTCATGAAAAATGCATTGCGCAAAGCCTTCCGCAAACAATGCACCACGCATCCGATTCTTCTCGACTGGAACGGAGACACCACCGAGGCGTTCGACCGAGGCGGCTCCGGCCTCGACGTGTATGCGGTGGACCCAGGGGGAGACATCGTGGCCTCCGCTTCGGGAGCCGTTTCGCGAGCCAAGCTGACTCGGCTCAGCGAGGCTCTGGAGAAGCCGGCTGGGGCCTTTCCGGTGACCAGGTAGAGGCACCCAGGTTCCGCGCCCTGCTGAACCCGAGGCAGGCGATGCAATCACGACGGCGAGGCGCGCTTGCCAAGCAGACGCCGATCCGTCAAGATGCGGCGGTTCCCATCCCCCGCCTGCCTCATGCCAGCCTCTTCCCTGACACACTCCTGGTCCAACCTTGGTAGGCTCTGCTGGGTGGTAATGGGACTATCGCTCTCCAGCTGCCTGCAAATCGAGCAAACCATCACGCTCAATCCGGACAACTCCGGAAAGGCTTTGATCCAGATCTCCATGATCAATCCCATGGGAGGCCTCATCCAGGGCACGCCTGATCAGGCGACGGGAGAAATCGCCGGACCGCTGGCCCAAGCGATGGCGGCGGAGATGGTTAAGGGATTTGCCGACGGCATTGTTCGCGATTCCCAGGGCATCGACACGTGGCATCAGGTTCACTATGGCACCACCAAGGAGGGCAGGTTCAACTTTGAAGGCGTTGCCTATTTCCCCGATTTCAACGCATTCTCCATCACCACCACCGCCGGAAAATCGGGCTCGCTGCCCGCGTTGTTCCGCTCCGAACGCCTCGCAAATGGGAAGTGGGTGGTGCGCGCCTTGTCCGACGAACCCAAAACGGAGAACACGCCGATCCCAGCTGGGGAAATCGATGCCAAAATCAAAGAAGTCCGCGAGAACTGGGCGGCCATCGAGGCCATTGCGGCGCCGATGATGAAAGACGCCAAAGCCGTAGTGCGCCTCCAAGTGGCCGGCAACATCCAGGAGTGCGCAGGCTGGAAACTGTCGTCCGCACACACCGCCACCTTCGAGACGGACGTGAACCACATCCTAACTGGCCTTGGCGCCTTAATCCAGGACGACACTGCGGTCCGCAAAGCCATGACCGAAGGACGGGTGAACGGAGAAGGCCTCCCGCAACCTGATTTCGGCCAGCTCCGGAAGCTGCTCTTTGACGACGAAGACAAAGCAGAGCTCGTTATCGACCCGGGCGAGCCGCTCTTCGATTATTCCGCGGAGGTCGCGGCTGCTGCTCGCCCGCCACGCTGAACGCGCGGCGTCGTGGGAAGTTTGGGGTACGTCTTTCCGTAGATTCCCCCCCTGGGTGTCACGGGCAAAATCCGGTAACGGGGGTAATCTTGCAAAGGACGTGGGGAGACCTACGTAACGATCTCCTGAATCACATGACCGTGGACGTCCGTCAGCCGCCGATCGATGCCGTCATTGTAGAAGGTGAGGTTCTCGTGATTTAGCCCGAGAAGGTGCAAAGCGGTGGCGTGGAGGTCGTAGCAGTAAGCGGGATTCTCCTCCGCCTTGAAGCCGAGAGCGTCGGTGGTGCCGTAGGCGGTGCCTCCTTGGATCCCGCCGCCGGCCATCCAAGCGGTGAAGGCGCCGGGATTGTGGTCGCGCCCTTTGCCAGCGCCTTGGGCTGCCGGTTGACGTCCAAACTCGGTGGTGCAGATGACGAGGGTGCTGTCGAGCAATCCTCGCGACTTGAGATCGGTCAGGAGGGCGGCGGCGCCGGTGTCGAGTATGGGGCCCCAATAGCCGTGATCGCGGACCAAGTCTTCGTGGCTGTCCCAGTTGGGCCGGACTTTCTTGGCGGTGGTGTTCTCCGCGCCGCAGTAGATCTGGACAAAGCGCACGCCGCGTTCGATGAGGCGCCGGGCGAGCAGGCATTGGCGGCCAAATGGGCCGATGTCCTCGTGTTCGAGGTCGTAGAGTTTCTTAGTGGCGTCCGTCTCGCCTCGCAGATCGGTGGCTTCAGGAGCGCTGAGCTGCAAGCGCGCGGCCAACTCGTAGGCAGCGATGCGGGCCGCGAGTTCGGTGTTCTCTTGCCGTCCGGCGGCGTGGGTGCGATTGAGGGTTTGCAGAAAGGCGCGGCTTGATTGCTCGGAAACGCCTTTGAGATGGGCGAAGTCTTTCTGCGGGAAGAGATCGGCGATCGGGGGCTGTTCGGGATCGGTGTTGAGGGTGGTTCCTTGGTGGATGGCGGGGAGGAAACCCGCTCCCCAGTTGATGACGCCGCCGGGCGGGAGTCCACGCGGATCGGGCAGCACGACAAACGCCGGGAGATCTTCGCTGACGCTTCCGAGGCCATAGGTGACCCACGAGCCCATGCTGGGGAAGCCAGGTAGGATGAAGCCGCTGTTAGCCATAAACATCGCCGGACCGTGCAGGGCGGATTTGCTCTGCATGGAGTGGATGAAGGCCATGTCATCGACCCGCTGGGCCAGTTTGGGGAAGAGATCGCTGATCCACCGTCCGCATTGGCCATGCTGCCGGAAGGGCCACCAGCTTCCCTGGCAATTGCCCGGCTTCGACGCGAAAAACTGCAACTTGCCATCGGGATCGAACGGTTGGCCCTGACGTTTGGCGAGTTCCGGTTTGTAGTCCCAGGTATCGACATGACTGAGGCCGCCGGGGCAGAAGATTTGGATCACGGCCTTCGCTCTGGCTGGGTGATGCCCGATCTTGGGCGCGAGCGGATTGGCCGTGGCCTGGGCCTCGCGGTGAAGCATCGTGGCCAATGCGGTGCCCGTGAAGCTCTGGAGGAGGTTGCGTCGTGTGGGAAGATTCATCGGCTCAGTCGAGGTAAACAAACTCGTTGGCGTTGAGGAGCATCCGGCAGAGCGCGAAGAGATTCTGCTCGGTGACGAGGGACTGCGCGGCGCGGAGTTCGTCTGGGTTAGGGGCCCGTTGGAAGCAGAGATCGAACGCGCGGTGAATGCGGCCGGGAGTGTCCGGCGCTGCGTTCTCGATGCGAGTGGCGAGGTATCGAGCTTGGCGAAGCATAAACTCGTTGTTCGACAAGGTCAGCGCCTGGAGCGCGGTGGTGGTCTGCATGCGGGCGGGGGTGAGATTGGCCGGGTCCGGACAATCCAAGGTGCTCATGAAGCGGTGGGGCGTGGTGCGTACGATGAAGCGGTAGATGCTGCGCTTCCAAAGCTCGGCTCGATCGGGGGTGATGTATTCGTAAATCGGGGCGTAGGCTTCGGTGTATTGGAAGTCCCGGAAGCCGGGGCCACCGCTTTCGGGATTGAGTTTGCCGCTCACCGCGAGCACAGCGTCCCGGAGCGACTCGGCATCCAGGCGGCGCGGATTTTGGCGCCAGAGGAGACGATTTGATCCGTCCAAACGGGCGGACTGGACGGATCCTGCGGAGCTTTGGCGATAGGCCGCACTCATCACGATGAGCCGGTGGATGTGCTTGAGGCTCCAGCCGTGGCGGATTAGTTCGCTGGCGAGATAGTCCAAGAGCTCCGGGTGACTCGGCTGGCCTCCGCCCATTCCGAAATCGCTGGGGGTGTTCACGAGTCCTTGGCCGAAGTGGTGATGCCAGAGGCGATTGACGATGACACGGGCGGTCAACGGGTTCTCGGGGTGGGTGATCCATTGGGCGAGGGCTATGCGGCGCTGCGCTTCGGGCATGGTTTGATCGCCAAACGTCGCGGCGGCGTGTTTGGCCCAGGAGAAGGCTCCGGGCACGACTTCGCCCGCTTCATCCTCGGGGTTGCCACGGCGCTGCACCCGGATGACCGGCGGATGGGCTTCTGGGACGATGGCGTAGACCTTCGGCGGCGCGGGCAGGCTCTTGAGCGCGGATTCCAGCTTGTCCACCTCAGCCCGGAGGCTGGCCAGTTCGGTGACCTCGGCCTCGCTGAGCTGGGAATCATTGGTTGCCGGGACGAGTTTTGGGTCGCCGAGGAAGAGGAGATCGTTGCCGATTCCGTCCCCACCGTCGGTGGCGATCAGCGTGAGCGTTGTGGCTGTGGCCGGAACCTCCACGTCGAGCGGGGCCGTCTGATCCTTGCGCAGCTTGAGCTTCTGGAACTTCATCTCCGTGTCGACGAAGACGGTAAAATCCGCGAGCGTGGCTGCCGCATCGGTTGAGGCGCCGAAGCCGACTAAGGCCATCAGCCGCATGGCCGTGTGTCCGGTCTGCTCGCGCAATTTCGCCAGATCAAACGTGATGGCGCTGTTTGCGTGCATCGCGAGCATCGAGTGGTCTGTCGAGGTGTAATCGACGTCGCCTAATTTCGTGGTGCGCTGCGCATTGAGGGGGCGATTGGCGATCGTGTCCCAGAAATGGCCGCTGCTGGGCGGGACTCCGGAGACGCTTCGCTTGAAGTCGACGGCGACTTCGCCTTTTCCATCCGGGACGAAGACCCACTTTACGACTGGGACGTCTGGAACCTTCTGCAGGCGATTGACTTGAATATCTCGGTGATAACCGAGCTTCGTCTTGGTGAGGGAGCCGTTGCGCAGGTCGATCCCGCTATCTTCCGGAAGGACATTGGCGAGCGGGAAACCCTCGCCGGCGAGCTGGGCGATGCGTGACCGCTTGCGTGCCAGCTCACTGTTCAGCCGGGATTCCTCCTCAGCAAGGCGCTTGGCTTCCGACGGATTGACGTCGCGCTCGCCCCGCTTCACGCCGGCGAAGACGGACCACAGGCTGTAATATTCTTGCTGGGTGATGGGATCGAGTTTGTGATCGTGACAACGGGCGCAATTGATGGTGATGCCCATGGTGGACGTGATGACCTGCGTCACCATGTCGTCGAGATCCCCCGCGCGGGCAGCCCGCCGCAAGAGATCGCTCCGGGTTTCCACTTGGCCGACAAAGTCCCAAGGGCCAGCCGCGAGGAAGCCGGTGGCGATGATGGCCTGCGGATCGTGGGGCGCGATCACATCCCCTGCGATCTGTTCGCGAAGGAACTGATCGTAGGGCTTGTCCGCGTTGAGCGAGGCAATCACATAATCGCGATAGCGCCAAGCGTTGGGGCGCAGTTGATCGCGCTCAAAGCCGTGGGTGTCTGCATAATGCGCAATATCGAGCCAGTGGCGAGCCCAACGCTCACCGTAATGGGGTGATGCCAGGAGTTCGTTCACCAGTTCTTCATAAGAGGATGCCGACAAGGTTGGCGGGAGACCGATGAGATCGAAGTGAAGGCGCCGGGAAAGGGTGCGGGCATCTGCCTCTGAAGACATGGTGAGCCCGTTCTCGCGCAGCTTGGCGTCGATGAAGGCATCAATGCTCGCGTTCGCAGGGAAGTCTTTGCGGATGGGCTGCACTGCCCAGTGTTCGGACCGATTGTCGACGTTTGCGGCTCTGTCCGTTTCGCTCTCGGGCCAGAAGGCGCCGGACTCGATCCAGGACTTCAGAATGGCGATCTCCGCGGGCTTCAGTCCATCCCCTTTGGGAGGCATCCGCTCGTCCGGATCCGGGCTTGCGATGCGCTGATAGAGAGGGGACTCGCCGGGTCTTCCCGGAACGATGGCGGGGCCGTCATGGCCGCCTTTGAACGCATGGATCTTGGCGTCGAGCCGGAGTTCGCCCTTCTGTTTTTTGGGGCCGTGGCATTCGATGCAATGCGTTTGCAGCAACGGTCGAAGTTCACGATCAAAATCGGTGCCGAGCGCCACATTGGACAGGGCTAGAGTCAGGAGCGCTAGTGGTGCTTTCATCCTCGCAATTCGGAGATACTGCCTGCACTGGAACCGAAGTGATCCGTCTCGATGCCCAACTGTTGCAGGAGGGTGACGAAGAGATTGCACAGCGGCCTGTTCTGGACCTTGTCGAAGGCGAGGTGATGGCCGTGCTTCAGGCCGCCGCCGGCGAGGAGGATGGGGAGATTCGTGCAGTTGTGCACGTTGGCATCGCCGAGGTTGCTGCCATAGAGGACCATGGTTTGATCGAGAAGACGGGATCCATCCGGTGTGGGGGTGGTGGCTAGCGCGGCGAGGAGATCCCGAAGGTGACGCATCTGCTGAAGATCCACTTGCTGCAATTCGGCGAGTTTTTCCTTGGATTGACCGTGGTGACTGAGGTTGTGATAACCATCGCGAGTGCGATGCTGGTCATCGATCTCGAAAACTGGCGTGGCAAAGCCATCGATCATGAGCGTGATGATACGGGTGGAGTCCGACTCAAAGGCGAGGCGCGCCATGTCGAGCATGAGCTGGAGCTTGGGAAAGAACTTGGCTTTGTCGGGAATATCTTCGGGTGGCGGGGAGTCCGTGGCGGGCTTGGGTTTCTGCTCCCATTCTCCAGAAATGGTCAGGCGCTCTTCAAGTTCCCGGACGGAAGTGAGATACTGATCCAGCCGGGAGCTATCCGCTGACCCGAGACCGCGTTGGAAGCCGCGCACGTCTTCCCGAAGGACATCGAGCACACTGCCCCGGTCTTGAAGCCGTTTCAGCTGGCGTGCGATCTCCTGAGCATCTCCTTGGAGGAACATCTTGCGGAACAATGCGGACGGACTGTCCTCGGCAGGCAAGAGCACACCATCGCGGGTCCAGGAAAGGCTGCGGTTCGCCTTATCGATATTGACCCCGAGATTCAGCGTGGGAAACCGGGTCTGCTGGCCCAGGGAAGAAGCCGCGAACTGGTCCAGCGAAATGCTGTTGCGGAATCCGCTGCGGGTGGGGTCAGGGGCTGCGGTGAGGAAACAATTCTCCGTGCTATGTCCGCCGGTCACCGCCGGATGGGAGAGCCCGCTGCAGATCGTGAAGTCACTCCGGAACTCGGCGAGCTCTTGAAGATAAGGCGACAAGGTATACCCGGGCCCATGATCTTTCGGAAAGAAGTGTTGGGGCAAAACGCCGAGATTGTTGGAGATCAAGAGCATCCGCTTCGGCGGCTTGACCTCCGCGGCTCGGGAGCGCGTCGGAATGGAGCATTCGAAGAAGGGAATACCGAGCAGGACGCCGGCCCCGCGAAGGAAACGGCGGCGCGCGATGCCTGGTGTCGTGTTAGGGGGATTCATGGGGCAGGTGCTTCTCCGAGAAAAATCTCACTTTGGACCAGAGCATGGAGGAGATCGCGGATGCGGTAAGCATTGGGGGCGCAGGTGTCGAGCATGGCTTCGATTTCGGCTCGATCGGCGAAACCGACCGGCGTGCCGGTGGCATGGAGGACGAGGTGATGGAGGAGATTTCGGGCGAGCTGGCGTGGGTTGGCGGCGAGCAGTTGTTTCAGTTCCTGGATCTCACGGAACGATTCGCCGGTGGGTAGCGTGCCGGAGGCGTCGATCTCGGGACCGACAAAGTAGATATAGGGATGGCCGGCGGGGTCGATACCGGTGATCTTTTCCCCCTTCTCCAGTCCTCGATAACGATCCCGCCAAGCGCCCATGACATCGAAGTTCTCCAGCGCGAAACCGACGGGATCGAACTTCGCGTGGCAGTTTGCGCACGTGCTGGATTCGGTGTGTTTGGCGAGCAGTTCGCGGATGGTCGTGGCCCCGCGGATGTCGGGTTCAACGGCAGGGACGCTTTTGGGTGGAGGCGGCGGGGGCAAGCCGAGCAATTTCTCCATGATCCAAACGCCACGGAGCACGGGGGAGGTGGTGGTGCCGTTGGCGGTATGTTTCATGAGAGCGGCTTGGGTGATGAGGCCGCCAAACGGGCTTTCCGGAGGCAAGGAAACTCGTTGCATCCCGGAGCCGTGGACACGTGGCAAATCATAATGCCGGGCCAGGCGATCATTCACGAAGGTGAAGTCTGCCCTGATCAGGACGGTCGCCGGCAGGTTCTCCCGCACCATGGCGGTGAGGAAGGCTCTTGTTTCCCGCGCCATCGAATCCACTAAATAGTCGTCTTTGCGATATTCAGGATAGAGCCGTTCGTCCGGGATATCGCGGCGGAGCTTGCGAAGGTCGAGCCATTCGTCGGCAAACATGGTGACGAACTGATCAAAGCGTGGATCGTCGATGAGCCGGTCGGTCTGTGCGTGAAGAACTCCGGCATCATCAAGGCGGGAGTGGGTTGCGAGGGCGGTGAGTTCAGCGTCGGGGCGGGAGTTCCAGAGGAAATGAGACAGGCGGTTCGCGATGGCAAACTGCGCATCTGGAGCGCCCTGGCGCGGCTCGGTTAGATACAGACAATGAGAAGAGCAAAGCAGCGCCTGATAGCCCGCGAGCAGGGAATCGGCAAAGCTAGCGCCAGCAGCCAGCTGGGCCTGGATCAGATCGAGAAACGGTTGATGGGCTGGATCGCTCATTGGGCGCAGGGCGGCGCGGGCGGCGAACTGACGGAAAAGTCGTTCGGCTTCAGCTGCGTCTTGGGCGACGCCTGGGTCCGCGGCGAGCCACGAAGACTCGACGATCGGGCCGGTGACTTCGAGCCATTGGATCGCGATGCCACGATGTCCCTCAGGGGGCATGGGTGGGTAATCATAAAAGAAGCCGCCATCCGTGCGGATAAAAGGAACGGGCAGGCCGAGCGGGCTATATTCAAACGTCTCACCCGCCTTAAGGTGAATGGTGGTTTCAAATTCTTGTGGCTCCGGTTGCAGATCCATCCAGCCCCCCGTCTCTCGGACATCTCCGGAGACATCGGGGCCGGAAGGCTGGCGGGCGCGAAAGCTCATGGCGATGGGTTCATACGCAGGCACGAGCCGGAAGTCCCGCATCTGCCGCACGGCACGCCCTTTGAAGCGGACGCGATAGGCTCCTTCTGTCTTGGCGCGGAAGCCGCGGGGGTAGCCGAAATACGGCCAGGTGGCGGAACGGAAAAGGGCCAATTCCAGAGAGGGATCCCGGCGCTGCTCGGGGGTCATGTCCTTGAGCTGGGCGTTGGTGATGGGCACCATGCGATTGTCCCGGGCGAAGAACATCGCTTCCCGTTCTCCAAATGTGTCGAGCGATGGAAATAGGTCGGTGCCAGTGAATCGCTGGGTGACGGCGGGGCCTGCAGCTCCACTGCCGGCCATGGCGCGGCGCAAGGCGAACTCGGTGGCGTCTAGATAGCTTTCGAGCTGGACGTGGGACATGTCCAAGAGCGCGGAAACCTTGGTGAATCCGTGCGAGTCGCGGTCTTCTGGCAGCTTGTCGCGAATGTCGAGGTTCGGCAGTTCCAGCAGCACGCGAAGATTGTTCTCGAACTCGATCCGCGTCAGCCTCCGGGTGGGGCCTCGACCATTGGCCGCCACGTCGGCTTGTGCCGCCACAACAAGATCGGTGGCGAGGCCGTCGATGATTTGGCTTCGTTCCTCTGGAGTGATCTTGGATTTCTTCGGCGGCGGCATTTCGCCTTGTTCGATGCGGTCAAACACGCGCGTCCAACGGTCGCGGATGGCACGGTCGCTCAACTCAAAAGAGAGAGCCGTGATGTCGAAGTCGCCTTTGGCCACGGTTTCATCATGGCAATCGACACAGTGTTGCTCGACAAATGCCGGAGCAGCGCCAAGAACCAGAAAGGTGAGGAGTGCCGCAAGCATCAGGCAAGGATCTCACGGACGACTTCGCCATAGACATCCGTGAGGCGGAAATCGCGTCCGAGATGGCGGTGGGTGAGCTTCAGGTGATCGATCCCCAGCAAGTGGAGCATGGTGGCGTGGAGGTCGTGGATATGGATCTTGCCGTTGATGACCCGATAACCCATGTCGTCGGTGTCGCCGTAGGTGAAACCCGCCTTGACGCCGCCTCCCGCCATCCAGGCGCAGAAACTCTCGGGTTGGTGCTCGCGCCCGTGTTTGTCGATCGGCGATTTGCCACTGAGATCCTGGCTCCACGGGGTGCGGCCAAATTCGCCGCTCCAGAGCACGAGGGTGTCTTCGAGAAGGCCACGCGATTTGAGATCCTTCAGCAACGCGGCGACGGGTTGATCGGTCTGCGCGCAGAGCTTGGGCAGGTTGCCGCGGATGTCGCCGTGATGATCCCAGCCGCTGGTGCTCACTTGCACGAAGCGCACGCCGGCCTCGCTAAGCTTTCTAGCTAACAGGCAGGCGCGGCCAAAGCTGTTCGTGTCTTTGCCATCGACGCCGTAGAGGTCGAGCGTGGCCTTGCTCTCCTTCGAGAGGTCCACGATCTCGGGCGTGGTGAGTTGCATGCGGGCGGCGAGTTCCATGTTCTGGATCATGCCTTCCATCGCCGCATCGCCTCCGAGGTCGCCGACGAGGCGGCGATTCATGCGCGCCATGAAATCCATGCGCTGGCGCTGGATGGCGTCGGTCTCGGAGACGTTGCGCAGGTTTTCGATGGGCAACGATTTGCTGTCGAGCGGCACGGTGAGCTTGGTGCCCTGATGGATCGCAGGCAGAAAGGCGGAGCCGTATTCCCGCACGCCGCCGCCTTGGATGCTGACAAAGCTGGGCAGGTTCATGTTCTCCGTGCCGAGCCCGTAACTGACCCATGCGCCCATGGAGGGACGCACTTCGGCGAAGGTGCCGGTGTGAAATTGCAGCGTCGCGCCCGCGTGCTGCGGGTTGTCGGCGTTCATGCCACGCAGGAGACAAATATCATCAGCCACAGTGGCGAGATGCGGCATCAAATCGGAAATCATCATGCCGCTCTGCCCGCGCGAACGCACCGGAGCCATGGCTTTCAAGGCGAGAAACTGCTCGGTGCCCACCTGCGTGACCTCCTTGCGCAGCGGTGAGTCAATCTTCTGCCCATGCTTGCGCTCAATGAAGGGCTTCGGGTCAAACAGATCCATCTGCGAAGGACCGCCTCCCATGAAAAGGAAAATGACGCGTTTCGCCTTTGGCTCCAAACCGGGGATGCGCGAGGCCAGCGGGTTGACGGCGGCACGAGCGATGCCGTTCAGGGCGAGGGCTCCAAAACCGAGCGCGGTGCGCTGGAGGAGATGGCGGCGGGTGAAGGGGCTCATGGAGTGGTAGCGTGATGGTCAGAGGCGAAACACGAACTCATTCGAGGCGAGCAGGCTGTGGCAGAGCTCGGTCCATTGAACGGGACCGGCGGGCTTGCCAGGCGGGGTGACGGCTTCGAGGAGGGCGGTGGCTTCCTCGCGCTCGGCGGAGGTGATGGGGCGGTTGAGGGCGCGCAGCCAGAGGGATTCCAGGCGGGCGTGGTCGCTTGTTTCGGCGACGAGCAGGGACTTGGCGAGGGCGACAGCGCGTTTACGGACAAGGTCGTTGTTGAGCAAGAAGAGCGTCTGAGTCGGCACGATGGTCTGGGGACGCTCGCCGGCGGTCATCGCGGGATTGATGAAGTCGAAAACGCCGCGCAGGCGATCCGGACCGGCGAAGTTGTTGCGGAACACGGGGAGGTAGATGGTGCGCTCGAACTCTTGCGAGGGGCGCGGCACTTTGTGGGCGTAGTTCGGCGGGTTGACTCCTTTCAGGGAGAGCGAGCCGCAGTTCTCGAATTGCTCCATGACGAGCGCGGGTCCGCCGCTGTCGCGCGCGAGCTCGCCGCTGATGGCCAGCAGGGAGTCACGCAGGGCTTCGGCATCGAGACGCTGACGGTTCATGCGCCAGTAGAGTTTGTTCTCGGGATCGATCGATCGCGGATCGGGGATTGCGGCTTTCGGATTGGCGCTGCTGAGGCGGTAGGTGCGGCTAAGGACAAGTGCGCGGAGGAAGGCTTTTTGCGACCAGCCACCTTGCATGAAGCGGGTGGCGAGGTGATCGAGCAGCTCCGGGTGCGTCGGCACATCCCCCCGAGCGCCGAAATAGTCCACGCTGGGCACGATTCCGGTGCCGAAAAGCTTTTGCCAGATGCGGTTCACCGTCACTCGGGCGGTGAGCGGATTGCGCTTGTCCGCAAGCCAGTTGGCGAGTTGCAGGCGGCCGCTTTGTCCGGCGGGGATGGCGGGAAACCTTTCCCACGAGGCCACGCGAACGACCCCACGCGGCACGATGGTGCTCGGTGCATACGGATTGCCGCGCACGTAGACCGGCATGTCCCCGGGCTTTGGGCTGTCAGCCATGGCAAAGGCGCGTGGTGTCTTGTCTTTGAAAAACTCGGCGTGCTTGATCAAGCCGTCGAGCTTCTTGATCCGCGCATCGAGTTCATCGCGGCGTTTGGTGAGGGATTCTTTGTCTCCAGCGGCATGGGGTTGAGCTGGGGGAGAAACGGGTTTGGAGACGTCGCGCTCAGCGTTGTCCGTGGCGGCGGCCACATGAGGACCGGAAACAACGGGCTTTCCGAAGGCAGCAAGTTGTTTCGTGAGGCTGGCCTGTTCATCGGTCAGCTTTCTCTGTTCTGCCCTCCAATCAGCGATGCGCTCACCGGTCTCTGCCTCAAGCTTCTTCCGCTCCGCGAGTTGAGCGGGCGTCTCGGGCAGCACGGTGCTGTTAAGCTGGCTCCACACGCCCATGCCGGGCATTTTGTGCGAGGAAGGGGAGCTGTTCAGTATGCCCGCGATCCCGTAGTAGTCTTCGAGTCCAATGGGATCAAACTTGTGATCGTGGCAACGCACGCAGCCGAGCGTCATACCGAGGAAGGTCTGGCCGATTTTGGTGACCTGGGTGTCGATGTGATCGGCTTCCAGCTTGGCCTTGTCCGGGTTGACGATCTCAATGTCGCCGACCATGAGGAAACCGGTGGC
>CAMCXS010000071.1 GCA_945883495.1 Akkermansia muciniphila | reverse complement strand
AGATACGAAGGGCCGATGGAAGGAGACGAAGTTCGTTTTCAATCTCGTGCTCGTGCTCGTGCTCGTAATCGAGTTTGAATCGGTTCATCAAAACTCCCACTCCACCAAGCTCGGTCCCCTCGCTCCCGCCCAGTAAACTGGATCGAGTTAGTCGGGAGGTTTCGCCGAGGAGCTCGACGACCGCCGCTGAGGTTTGCCAAGTTGAAGAGGCAGTTTGCCGAGTTGAAGAGGCGGTTTGCCGAGTTGAAGAGGCGGTTTGCCGAGTTGAAGAGGCGGTTTGCCAAGTTGAAGAGGCGGTTTGCCGAGTTGAAGAGGCGGTTTGCCAAGTTGAAGAGGCGGTTTGCCAAGTTGAAGAGGCGGTTTGCCAAGTTGAAGAGGCGGTTTGCCAAGTTGAAGAGGCGGTTTGCCAACTTGAAGGGGCGGTTTGCCAAGTTGGAGGGGCGGTTTGCCAAGCCGGGGGCGCAATCTCCACGAGGCCCAACGGGCCGGGATAGGACAGCCCAGGGCGCAGGGAGCCGCAGGCGACCGCAGCCCTGGGAACCCCCGTGACACCAACCCCGCCCTGAAAGGTGCGGGATAATGGCGAGCCCCGCCGGTTGCCTGGCGCTTTCCGCAAGCCCCAGGGCGGTGGCTTTCTTCGCCCTGGATTATCTTGTCAAGGCTTGCCGAGGCTCACGCCGCCGCTTTGGGGATCGAGGTCTCCAGGGATGTTGCTCAGGAAGAACCCGAAGCCGCCTTGGTTCGCGCCTTTTTGCAGGATGATTCCTTTGAAGGCCGGCAGGGCCGTGGCCGTGGGCGTCCAGTTCGGGCGGATCGTGCCGGTGAAGGCTCCGGTGCTGGCCGTGGTGGTCAGCGTGAAGCTGGTGTCCGTGGCCGGGATCTTGGTCACCGTGCTGCCGTTGATGTTGAAGTTCGTCTTCGTGATCCCGGCGGTCAGCTTGCCGTCGGCGAACTGGAGTTTGCCGTTGACCGGGTTGACCGTATTGACTGTGGCGAGACCGAGCGAGGCTTGTACCGTGCGGGTGTTGTCGTAGCGGGCGCCCACGGCGTCGACTTTGATTCCGGTGGGCCAACCGGCGGTGTAGAGCTGGGTGGCCAGGGCCGTGGGGGTGGTGCCGGTTTGCTGGGTGACCGTTGGGCGGAACCAGAGGAGATCGGCGCCGGTGAGGTCGCTGTCGGCTTGGGTGAGATCCAGCTTGAGCGTGCCGCTGAGGCTGCCGCCGCGCGCCGTGGTCGAGCCGGGGGTGAGGATTTGACCGAAGAACGGAGCCTCGTTGCCTTCCACCAGGGCGGTGGTGGCGCTGCAAATGGTGCCATCCGCCAAGGTGATGGCGAAGGTGATCCCGCCTGCGCTGGTCAGCGTGATGGTTCCGTAGCCATCGCCTTGCGGGTAGGTGGCCGTGTCAACCGCCGGATCCTGCGCCTTGCTCGGCAGGGCCACGGTGTAGGTGCTGTTGGAGGCGAAGGCGTTGGTCGCGCTGTAGATCGCGCGCTTGGCCACGCCGGTGCTGGTGCCCGCTGGGGTGGTCAGGGTGGCTGTGATTTGATCCTTGGCGCCGCTGGTGTTCAGGCTCAGGCTCAAGGTGCGGCCGCCGAAGCTCAACGAACCGCTCCGGGTGGCTCCGGCGCCGAAGATCGCTTCGCCATTTCCGTAGAAGGTGGCGCTGACGGCTTGGGTAATGCCATCGGCCAAAACCGAGCCCGTGAAGGCGCCGGTGGCGGCGTTCAACGTGCCGCTGAGGAAGCCGACGGTCGCATTGCTGGTGGCGGTGCCTTCAGCTGGGCGGATCAGGCCGAAGAAGCCCGTGCCCGTGCCGGTGGCACCCGCGAAGACCGAGGCGCTGGTGGCGAATTCCGCCGTGATGCTCAAGCTGCTGGTCGGCATGCTGAAGCTGGCCACATTGCCGGTGACCGTGGCGGACATCGGCAAGCCGGTCCAGCGGACGAAGGCGTAACCGGCTTTCGGCGTCGCGGTAAGGACGATCGCGGTGCCGTGTTGCACGTTGGCGGTGCCGCCGCTCAACGTCGAGGCTTGAGCGGCCGGGCTGGCGGTCATGGCCACCGTGCCCGCTGCATCCAGGGTGACGCCATCTGGCGCCGTGCGGCTCAAGGTCAGCTGGAAGCGCTGGTTGAAGACGAAGTTCACCGTGGTGGAGGTACGGTTGCCGCGGAGATCCACCACCGTGATGACGGCGATGTTGTTGCCGAGAACTGGAGTAACCACCGCGTTGTAAGCCACCGTGCCCGTTGCCGATGGCGCGCCGAGGCTGGCGTTGACCGGATCTCCGCCGTTGAGGACGACTTCCACCCGGGCGACGCCGCGAGCGTTCCCAGCGGTGCCGCTCATGGTGTAAGGCGCGGTGGCGCTGACCGTGGCCGGGGTCGTGGAGGCGACCGGGGCAGTGGCGCCGATGAGCGGTTCCAGGGTGAGGTTCACGTCGCCAGACTCAGGATCGGTGTCACCGGTGGAGTTGCTGAGGAAGTAGCCGTGGCCGCCCTTGTTGGCGCCTTTTTGCAGAAGCACGCCGCTGAAGACCGGGTTGGCGGTGGCCAATGGCGTCCAGTTGGGACGGAAGGAACCGCTGATGGCGCCGGTGGAAGCGGTGGCCGTGAGGGTGAAGGTCGTGTCCGTGGTGGGGATCTTGGTGACCGTGTTCCCGGCGACGATGAAGTTTTGCTTGGTGATATCGCCGTTCAGCTTGCCCGAGGAAAAGACCAGCTTGCCGTCTTCATACGTCAGGGTGTTGCCGTTTTCATCAGTGCTCGTACCATCCAGGTCGATACCGACTTGGATCGTCTTGGCCTTGTCATAGAGGGCGCCGATGGCATCCACTTTGATTCCGTTGGGCCAACCAGCGGTGTAGCGATTCGCGGCGGCGATGGCAACAGCCGTGGTGCCTGGGGTCAGGCTGGTGACATCGGGACGGATCCAGGTCAGGTCCGTGGCGGCGACGTCGGTATCAACCTGGGTGGTATCGAAGACCAAGGTGCCGAAGAACGATCCGCCGCGCACCGTGGCCGCTTGGCCGGGGGTGGTGATCTGGGCGAAGATGGGGCACTGGTTGCCGCTGACGAGAGCGGACGTAACCGAGAGAGCGGAGCCGTCAGCCAAGAAACCGGAGCCCGTCACCAGGCCAGCATTGGTCAGGGTCAAGGTGACGTAACCATCACCTTGCGGATAGGAGGCGGTATCGATGACCGGAGTCTGCGCCTTAGCGGGGAAGGCGACGGTGAAGGCGCCGCGATTGATCGGGCCATTGGCCACGGAGGCGGTGTTGAGCAGCGCGGCGGGCACGAGGTTCGTCGCGCTGTAGATGGCACGGCGGGCCACGCCGGAGCTGGTCGCGGTGCCGTTCGTCAACGAGGCGGTAATGGCGTCATTGCCAGCGCCCGCATTGTAACTCAGGGTCAAAGTGCGACCGGCGAGGGTGATGAAATTTTGCCGGACCGAACCCGCGCTGAACGAAGCGCTGCCGTCTCCAAAGAACGTAGCGGTAACGCTGTGAGAGCGGCCATCCACGAGCAGGCTGCCGGTGAAAGACCCAGTCGCCACGTTGAGCGAGCCAGAGAGGAATCCGGCGGTGTCATTCCCGGTTGGCGTGCCCGGCTCAGGGAGAATCAAGCCGTAGAAGCCAGTGCCAGCTCCGTTGCTTCCGCCGAAGATTGCCGATGCGACCGCGAACTCAGCGGCTACCTCGAGGTTGCTGGTGGGCATGGAGAACGTGGCTACCGGTCCGAGCGCAACGGCACTCGCGGGAAGGCCGGTCCAGCGGACGAACGCATAACCGGGCTTGGGAGTGGCCGTGATCGTGACTGATGTTCCATGTTGGACATTGGCGGTGCGAGGATTGGCATTCGCCGTGACCGGAGCGAGGCTGGTCGCCTGGGAGCTTGGGCTGGCGGTGATGGCGACGGAACCCGCGGAATCGACGCTCACGCCAACGGGAACGAGGCGCTCAATGGCAAGGGGGAAGCGCTGCAGGAAATTGAACGTGACGGTGGTCGAGCTGCGGTTCCCGCGAGAATCGATCATGGTCACAATGACGGTATTCATTCCCATCCGCGGTTCGATCACGGCGCTGTAGGAAACAGCTCCGGCGGTAGGAGCTCCCAGGGTGGCGATAACGGGCCCATCGCCGTTAACGGTGACTTCGACGCGAGCGACGCCTCGAAGATCGCCACCGGTGCCGGTGATCGTGTAAGGCGCGGTTGCGCTGACGGTGGTGGGAATCGTGAAGGAGATGGGAGATTGAGCATCTGCAAACGGCTCCAGCGTCAACCGAACGCCGCCCACCTGCGGGGCGGAATCAGCTGACAGGTTGCTTTGGAAGAAGCCATACCCCCCCTTGAGATTTCCCTTTTGCAGCAGAATCCCGCGGAAGCTGGGATTCGTCGAGGCCAAAGGAGCCCAGTTTGGCTTGAACGTGCCGGTGAACGTGCCGGCAGTGACTGATGGAACCAAGGTGAAGGAAGTATCGGTGGCCGGAAGTTTGGAGACGGTATTTCCGGAGACGACGAAGTTTTGCTTGGTGATCGCAGCGGTCAGCTTGCCCTCCGAGAAGACCAGCTTGCCGTCCTCATAAGTCAACGTAACGCCCTCCGCCGTCGTGGTCGGGCCGTCGAGATCAATGCCCGCTTGAAGGGTCAGCGCATTGTTGTAAAGGGCGCCAATGACATCCATCGCGATACCAGTGGGCCAGCCACGGGTGTAAAGGCTTGCGGCGGCGATCGAGGCTGCGGAATTCACCGGCGTCAAGGTGGAGACGTCGGGACGGAACCAGAGGAAATTGGCGCCGACGACGTCGGTGTTGGCTTGCGCCGGGTCGAACACAAGATTGCCGAGAAAGGCAGCGCCCCGAACCGTCGAGGCCTGGCCCGGAGTCTGGAGTTGGACGAATAGGGGGCACTGATCGCCAGCCACCAAGGCGGAAGAGACGCTTAGCGGGGTGCCGTCCGCAAGCACCCCAGAGCCCGTAACGGAGCCTGTGTTCGTCAGGGTGAGGGTCAGGTAGCCATCTCCTTGCGGGTAGGAGGCAAGATCACGCGGTGGGGATTGCTCTTTGGAGAGGAGCGCGACGTTGTAAACGCCGCGGACCGGAGCCCCACCGGCGACCACAGGAGTGTTGAGCAGGGCGGCGTCCACCAGCTTCCCGGTGCTGTAAACGTCCCGGCGGGCGATGCCAGTGCTGGTTACTGCCCCGTCCGTCAAATTCACCGCGATGGCATCCTTTTCCTCGCCTGCATTGTAGCTAAGGGTTAGCTCGCGGCCGCCAACCGGCAACGCGGTGCGCAGCGGGTTGGAGAAATACAGGCCGCCATCTCCCAAAACGAAGCCGCTGAAGCGCTGCGCGGCGCCGTCGATCGTCAGGGTTCCACTGATGACGCCGGAGACGCGGTCAAGCGAGAGCTGCATGAATCCGGCCGTCGCGTTCGAGGCCGGTGTGCCCTCGGCCGGAAGCACCAAGCCGCGGAAGGTGGTGCCACTGCCAGCTGGACCAGAGAAAACCTCATTGGTTCCGAACTGCGCCTCAACCGTGAGCTCGCCATCAGGCATCGTGAACTCCAAGGTGTTGGCCAGGACGGTGGCGCCCGTTGGTGGATCTTGCCAACGAACAAAGGCGTAGCCCGGCCGGGCGGTGGCGGTCAACCGCACGAGCGATCCCGGCACGACCTTGGCGGACGGCGGCGAGCTCAGAACGGCGGCATTGGGCGCCGAGATGGCCACATTGCCCAGACTGCTCGCACTCACTCCGGCTGGCCCCGTGAGCGTGACATCCAGGAGGCGCGCCCGGTCGAATTCAAAACTGCGGGTGACGATGCTTTGATTGCCTTTCAAATCGTATGCGGTCACCGTGATGGTATTGGCCCCGTTGCCGGGTTCGATTGAAGCCTGCCAGGTGAAGCTATTCGACTGAGCGGAGGGCGTCAGGGTGAGTTCGATCGGTGCCTGCCCATTGAGAGCGAGCGTGACTCGATCCACTCCTTGGTTGTCGCTGATCGTGCCGGAAACCAGATACGGCAGCGTGTCCACGATCGTGGCGTTGTCAGTGGATGGAACGAGAACGGCCAGCGCGGGGTCCTCGGCATCGTTGGCAAGAATGCGGATCGTGGCGGCAGACACCGTTCCGATCTTGCCGCCCGTGGTGGAGACGATGGTGGCGGTGAACTGGCGGTTGGTAGCCTCTCCAGCTTGCGGCACCAGTTGAATGGTGACGGTTTGCGAGGTTTGGCCTTCGAGGAAGAAGGCTGTGGCGCCGGGAGTGCCCTCTAGATCCACGTAATCGGTTCCGGCCACCGCCGCGACAATCGGCGTCTCAGTGCTGGCCATTCCGTCGTCCGTGCGGATCGTCACCGAGGTCTCCGGCAGATCGGAAGCGCGGACGAGGGTAAGGGTGACGGAGGCATCATCTTGACCGGCGGTGTAGAGCGCCGGAGCAAACGCAATGTCCCCGGCCAGGATCGTGCCGGACAAGCCCTGAGGCTGCTCAACCGCATAGTTCGTGGCGTCAGCACCTTCCAGCGTCACCGTCGCCGTAACCGCGATCCCGGTGCCGGGCTCCGCGGAAGCGAAGATTCCGTTTCCGGAAAGCGTCACTTGGTCTCCGGGGACGCCGCCCTCAAGCGTGCCAGTAATCCGGGCGGCGGTCGTGCCGTCGTAGAGTTTGGTGACCACGGAGGCGTTGGTCAGGGTGAGCGCTTTGGAGGCGATCACCAGATTCGCCGCAGTGAAATCAATGGTGTAATTCGTCCCGGCTGAAAGACTGCCCAAAGTGATTTCGTAACTGCCAATCCCTTCGCCAGCTTGGCGGCTCAACGAACCGGTGAGGGCATCTCCCTCCAGCAAGCCCGAGCTCGTGTAGGTGAACGTGGGATCCGCCGCTCCGTACAACTTGGATTGCGGATTGGCGGTGACCGTAACAACCTTTGGCTCAACCTCCAATGTCGATCCGGCAAACTCGATTTCATAATTGGCGCTCGCCGTGAGAGAACCCAGATTGATCGCGTAGCTGCCAACGTCTTCTCCCGCGTCCCGGGCCAAGGTTCCGGTGACGGCGTCGTCTCCCACCAGACCGTTGGTCAAATAGGTCAACGCTGGGTCGGCGGAGCCAAAGGTTTTGACGGCGGGATTCGCGGTGATCCGCAGGGTCTTGATGGTGATCGTCGCCACCAGTCCTTCCGGCTGGACCAGGGAGTAGTTCCCAGCTTGAGCGCCGCTCAGCGATCCATTCGCGGTGACCGGCTTGTCCGTTCCGGCATCGGCCGAAGCGAAGGTTGCGGTTCCAATGAGAAGCACTTCATCGCCTTCCAGCACGCCGTCGAGGGGGCCGGTGAACGTGACATCAACCGTGCCATCGTAAGCGCGATCCGCCACTTGCGGATTCTGAACCGTGACCGGCTTGGGAGTGACGGTCCCAGTGACGCTTTGAGGCTGGACGACGCTATAATTCGCGGACGGATCGGTGAAGCCAGACACGGTCACCGCCTTATCCATCCCAGCGTCTTTGGTGACGAAGCTGGCGGTGGGAGTTCCGGCGACCGGGAACGCGTCTCCGTTGACCAGGCCATCGTAGGCGGGCGTGCCTTGGAGCGTGGCCTGCACGGTGGCGTCGTAGACCCGGGTGGCGCCGGACAGACCCGTGATTTGCAATGGCTTGGGATTGACGCTGCTTCCCGCAACCGGGATGGAAACGGGATCCAATGCAGTGCTGGTGATCGTCACCTCACCCGAATAGGTTCCGGCCTGGGCCGTGCCGGAGAGGCGCAGATACACGGACGTGCTGGTTACCACTCCATTGACCGGCTGCAAGGAAAGAGTGCTGGCGAATCCGGAGCCCGGCGCGCTCGAGATCTCGAAGCCTTGCGGGGCAGTCAAGAGCAGAGCGCTCTTCAGATTGATGGCGGAAACCGTCACGGAAACGGCCGGTGCGGACGGGCTGCCATACTCACCGGTGCTTGCGGCGAAGGAACCAGTGACTGAGACCGCCGGGAGCGGAGTGACGAGGATATCCCCTGGCACATAGGTGATGTTGTAATTCGCGGGGTCAAACGTGCCGCCGGTGGCGCCGCTGACGAAGACCTGGCCCGGGTAATTACCGGCTGCGGCTTCCGCTTCAGCGCCGGAGCCAAAGGTGAGGCTTACGGAACCGATCGACTCCCCATTCACCAAGCCGGAAGCGGTGAAAGCAGTGGAACCAGACGTGGCCGAAAGCACCTCTCCGACGAACTTGACGACGGGCGTGGCGGTGACGGTGAGAGCCCGGGCCGAGATCGTGAACGGCGCGCCGGTGTAGGCGATCGTGTAGTTGGCACCAGCGGCCAAAGAGCCTTGGTTGATGTCATAGCTCCCCGCGTTTTCTCCAGCCACACGCTGCAAGGCGCCGGTGAGCGCATCTCCTCCCAACAGGCCAGAGGCCGCGTAGGTGAGGGCCGGGTCCGTTTCACCGTAAACCTTGCCTGCGGCATTGGCGGTCACGGTCACGGACTTGGGTGAAATCGTGCCGGTGAGCCCGGTGGGCTGGGTCAGCGTGTAGTTGCCCGCGGAGGCGCCCCCCAAAGTGGAGGTGGAAGTCACCGGCTTGCCGCTGCCGACGCTCGCGTTGTTGAACGTACCCGTGCCGTTCAAGGTGACGGTGTCTCCACCGATGACTCCGGCCAGCATGCCGGTGATCGTGGCGGCGGTGTTGCCATCGTAAACTTTGCTGGTCACGGCTGGAGAGGCAACCGTCAACGCTTTGGCAGCGACGGACAGCGATTGATCGACGTTGCTCGCGGCGTTGTAGTTCCCATTCCCACCCTGGGATGCGGTGATGGTCGTGGTGCCGGGTCCGGTGATGGTCACCGTGTTTCCGGAAACCGTGGCCACGGCGGCATTGGAACTGGTATAGCTCACGGAGAGGCCAGAGCTGGCGGTTGCGCCGAGGGAGAAGGCGGCGTCTCCATACGTCCGGGCGCCGAGGGCGCCGAAGGTGATGGTTTGGTTCAGCTTGGGCTGGATCCCGGAATCAGTGGCACTGAAGCCGCTCAAGGTGTCCGACTTCACCAGGGAGTTGGATCCCTCGCGGTAGGCACGCACCCAATAGAAATAGGTGGTTCCCCGGGAAATGCCCGTATCGACATAGCTCGTGCCGGTGGTGTTGCCGATCAAGGAAGCGGTGCCGGAGTTGTTGGACGTGTTCCGGTAGACATCGTAGCGCTCGGCTTGGTTCGCGGCGCTCCAGCTCACGGTGATATCATTGGCGTTGGCATCCGTCGCGGTGACGCCGCCCGGAGCGGGGCAGGTTTCCGCGTAACGCCAGGTGACGCGATACACGCCGCCGTAGCGGAAGGAACCTCCGTCGCTGACACTGGTGCGGTACTCGCCGCTTCCTGGATAGCGAACGGACGTGTTGTATCCGCCGTCCTCGTCGCGAAAGTTGATATCCGCGATATCCCGATCCCCTGTCCGGCCTTCGTCACCGGAGGCATCGTCTTCCTCCCAGCAGTTGAGCCAAGGATCAATCCGGGTAGCCGTGTTGGTACGGCTTCCGAAACCGTGGTTCGTGCTAAAGGTGAGATCCTGGTTGTTGCCGACGTTGTCGTTGGCGAAGGTCCCCGACTGACCGAGGCGGTTGCCATCGACGTTGTCCTGAATCCAAAAGATCCATCGTGCATCCGGGCCGCTGCACTGGTCCCCATCATTGGTCCAAAAATAGCGCGACTCGAGCGTCACGGAGTAAGTGGCGCGAAGCTGCGCCTGTGCTTGCGGTGCGGTGAACGACAGCAAGAGCAAAAGCAATTTAGAGAGAAAGGGAGTTCTCATGGTGTATGGGAGGAAAGAGCAAGCACATTCCCTCAATGGCATCTGATGAGTATAAGAACCAATATTGAGAAAATAGTCGCAATTAACGATGAACCAGAGGAACAGGTGGATCGCAAAGATGCAATGGTGACAATATCGAAACGTAACATTGAGAAATGAGCAGCGTGCAGTTCGCCCCTTTTGAGCATACCGCGCCCCGCGCACGGCCTGACGCTTTATGAATTCCGCCGCCCTCACAAGGCTCTGGCCCCGATGGAACTGGACGGCGCGGGATTGGGCGCTCGACTTTGCCCGCCGTCTTGGTTCCGACGCCTTGTTCACGGCCACGCTCGCGTATCTGTTCTTCCCCGCGCTGCTCTTCTGCCTGGGCTGGGTGCGGATCTGGATCGGATTGCCGCTCGCACTGGGCATCCTGGATGGCATCCGGCGCAGTTTGCCGGAGACGGCCCCGCGGCGGACGGAAGCGCCCGGGACATTGGGCGGGGTTTGGATCATCGTGACCTTGGCGGTGTGTGGAGGCGCGGTGTTTTTCTCCGGCGTGGCGGGTTACACCCCCGTGATTGGCGTGGCGGATCCGGTGAAGCAGCACATGTCGCTGTTTGAAACCATGGCGCGTCCGTGGCCGATGGCTTGGGAGGGGGAAGCGGTGTTCGGAAAACCGGGTCCGCGAGTTCCGGCGTATCACTTCTTTTATTACCTGGTCCCGGGCCTGGTGGGGAAATGCTTCGGCTGGAACGCGGCGAATCACTTTCTGGCGTTCTGGGTGGCCAGTGGCCTGGTGCTGATCATTACCTGGGTGGCGCGACTGGCGAAGGTCCGGTCACCGTGGCTGGCACTGGCCTTTTTGGCCTTTGGCGGGCTGGACGTGGTGGCGCAAACGGTCTTGGACGTGCCTAGCCGGTTGCTGCCGGGCGTCTTTCCGGATCTCTGGTGGTCCCAGGCCGGGAGCAGCCATCCGTCCATGGCGGAGCAACAACTGCATTATCCCGCGCACTTCGTCCTCTTCTCCTGGTTCCCGAATCACGCGGTGCCGTGCTGGCTCGGCATCGCCGTCCTCATGCAAGAGGCCGTAACCCGCCGCGAGGGCGGCAACTTGGTGTTCCTGGGATCCGTCTTGCCGATGTGGTCCGTGTTCGCCGCGTTGGGCGTGTTCCCCTTCTTGGCCGGGACCTGCGCCGCCCTCTGCCTGGAGAATCGCTGGCGTGGACTGGTCACGGTGCGCAACCTGCTCACGGGTCCGCTGCTTTTTGCCCTCTCCGCCCTGCTCCTTTTGAGCAACGACGGCGGGAGTCAGGGCCGCTGGCTGGTGCCGGAGTTGCTGGCGGCGTGGCCCATGTTGCTCCTGTTTTATCTCGTCGAGTTCGGCGCCCTCGCGCTCCTGCTGCCCCGGGAAGTGCGCTCGGGACGGGAGGAAAATCTCTGGTGGACCTTGGCGATGGCCTCGCTGCTCCTGATCCCCTTTTACAGCCAGGGAGTGGTCAACGATTTCTGCGGACGCGTCTTCATGCCGGCCTTGTTTGTTCTGTTGGTCCTCGTGGCGAGGTTTCTCTTCTCCGCTGGGGAGGGCCGAAGGCCAGCCAACAGAGAAGGGCACCGGTTGGCGGTCTGGACATTGGTCACGGTGGGGGCGGCGCCAAGCGTGCATGCGCTTTGGACCAATCAGCGCCAAGCGCCTTCCACGCTGCGGCCACCGGCACTGGAATCAGTCCTTCCTTACCACGAATACGCAGCCAAGTATCCGGAGCATGCCGTCCAAGGTCTCGGCCCGGCCAGCTCGTTCTTCTGGAAGTATCTGGCGAAGCCGTTGCACATCGTCCGTGAGATCCCCGGAGATGCCGTCTCCCGCCCCATCTTCATCTCGGCCGAGCCTGAGTCCCAATGGTTCTATCAGGGGGAACCGTTCCGGGGCAGCCTGCGCATCGACAATCAATCCGCTAGCCAGGTAATTTCCCTGCGGCATTCGGGAGCGGGGTTGCGGCCAGACTTGATCCGCGGCATCCGGATCCGCGGCGAATTAGATATCGAGGACGAACACGGCCGGCGTCTCCTGACCGACGTGGGCACGGTGAAAGTGGCCTTCCGCTCCGGCGAGACGGCTGCGTTTGGCCCCGCCCCCCTCCAGGGTCAAGGAACGGCGGACGCTCCTTGGCATTTGGACATCCCGGCCGGTGCGTTGCGCCGGGACCGGAGCTTGGATCTTTGGATCGAAGTGGAGCTGCTGCGCCCGGGTCTCCACACGTTGCGGATCGACTCCATCGAAATCGAGGCCAGCCAAGTCCACTACCAAGTCACCGCCGCCAGGCAACGCGGAACCGGTACTTGAGCCGGATCAAGAACCCCAGCAACCCGGCCAAAGGATGCGCACGCCGGGGGTCTTTCTGAAAATCGAAGAGCAATACGATCCGGTCGCTGCTGGAGGCATTCCACGCCTCATGCATCTGGGTATCATCGAAGACAACGCAGGCTCCCGGCCGCCAATGATGCGTCTCTCCCGCGACCCGCAAGCCGCAGCTCTCCGGGACAATCAAGGGCAAGTGGCAGCGGAAGGCGCCGAGGTCGATTCCCCGATGCGGCTTGATCGCGGTGCCCGGGGTCAGACGGGAGAAACCCGCGGTGAGCAATCCAGGAACGGCTTCGACCAAAGCGGTGGTGCGGGGGCAGCGCGCGCAATTTTCCGAAAGCCGCAGCCCAAAGAGCCGTAAACCGAAGGTCTTCCAGCCCGCCGTCTGGTTGTACAAATTCGTTTCCGGCCAAACCTGATACTCCCGATCCCCCAAGGTCAGCAATTCCTCGCGGATCACGGTCCATTCCGCTTCCAAAGCCCGGAGAAACGGGAACTGCTCCGAAGTGGTAAACACCGGAGCGGAGCAACGCTTTGCACTCATGAGGAGACCTCCAGGCGATCGCGCAACCATTGTTCCTCCTCGTCCAGCCGGACATCATCCCAACGCAGCGGAAGCGGGTCCTCGCGGAGGCGGAACAGTCGATTCAGGCCCGGAGTGTTTTGACAAAATCCTTCCCGGGAGAGCCCGTAATGGATCACGCCGGCCGCCTCATCCGTTCCGGTGGGGCGCATCCCAAAGGTCAGGCTGAAGCGATGCGAGGCACGGTTCCCGGTTTTCACGATGATGCTCCCCTCCTCCACCGCAAGCAAATGGTAAGCGAAGGAAGCGGCCACGAACTGGGCGCGGAACGGGATCACGGAGTTCAGATAACGAGGATCCCAAAAGAAGATTCCAAAACGCGTCCGGGTGGGATCGGCGGCATCCCGATCCAATTGCATTTGGGTGAGATAGACCATCCCAATGGACACGTCTTCCTTCAGCACCATCCAATAGATCGCACGGCGAAGATCCAAGGACTCAAACCACGCGATTTGCTGTTCCGGCGTGATCTCCACCGCATCCAGGAGCTGCTCACGAACACGTGGCGAGTTCCGCCCCACCCGCGCTTCTTCCAAGCGCGCCCGGGTCAAACGCTCCAGAACCAAACCTGCTTTGCGGATGATCATTCCAACGTCGCGATGAGATGCGCTTCGGCGCGGCTAGTCTTCCACGGGACCGGCAGCGCCGCGCAAATGGAAAAAAGCAACAACATCGGCACACGGTAGCGGGAACGTTCCGCCGGACGGTACTCAAACCCCACTTCCACCGAGGCCACTCCGGCCGCGCCCGCCAGCTGCATCAATGCAATATCGAACAATCCGTGAACCTTGCCACGGACGCGCAGCCGTTCCCGCAAGGTTCCCGAGAGACACCGGAAGGAAGTGGCGGCGGATGTAGGCAAGCGGTACGCCGCGGCGATCCCCCAACGGTAACAGGCTGCCGCCGCGCGCCGCCCCCAGGGCCGCCGGTCCTCACGCGGCACACCATACACCAACTGCGCGCGGCCGTTCCCCACCAGCTCCACGAGCCGCCACAACTCGCTGGCCGGGTGCTGCCCGTCGTCGTCCATCGTCACCACCACAGGGGCCTCGCTCCGCAGCAGCCCCAGACAAGTCGCGGCGGGTTGACCGGAGCGCCGGCCCAAGCGATACGCCCGGACCCGGCCCGGGAACTGCCGGTGAATCCCGGCCGCCCGATCCCAGGTATCGTCGCCAGATGCGTCATCGACCAAAATCAAACGCACAAACGGAGCTCCCGGCGCGTCGCTCAAGGCGAGCAGTTCCGCGGCCCGGTCAACGAACCCGGCGGAGGGCTGCCGCATGGGGATGACGATATCCACAGTGCCCGGCGAGATCTCCTTCACGCGCCTCTCTCTCTCTTCGCTCGTCCTCACGCTCGCAGCACAGAAACCACTTCCGCCTGCTCCGCCTCGGTCATGCCAGTGTAGATCGGCAGACAGAGAAGCTCCGCCGCGAGCCGTTCCGTTTCCGGCAAAGCGCCGGTCCGCGACGTTTGCTGGAAGTACGGCTCCCGGTGACACGGGGAGTATCGGAGATCCGCGTGAATGCCCAGGGCTTGAAAGCGGCGGACCAACTCGTCCCGGCGCCCATCCACGATCCGCACCGGGTAGAGAAAAGGAACCACGCTGCCATAATCCCGCAGGAAGGTGACGATGCCGGGGATGTCCCGCAATTGCTCATCGTATTCCCGGGCGATCGCTTGCCGTCCCGCCAGCAATTCCGGCAAACGGGAAAACTGGGCCAGGCCAATCGCGGCATGGATGCTGCTGAGGTGACAGCGGTACCCGGGACCGGTCACCGATTTCCCCCGGGCGGACGGCGCGAATCCCAAGGAGCGCAATTGGCGCAGCCGCTGGGCCAGCTTATCGTCATTGACCAGAACGGCGCCGCCTTCCCCACAGGTCAGATTTTTCACCGGGTCAAAACTGAACATCGTCGCAGTTTCCCCGCACCAGACGCCCACGGGACGGCCGTCGATCCGGCTGCCAAAGGAGTGCGCCGCGTCCCGCAAGATGGGAATGTCCCGCCCCTCCATCGCGCGCCGGATGCCAGGCACGTCCGCGGCCAATCCGGCATAATCCGTGGGAAGAATGACCCGGGTCCGCGGGGACAGGAGCGCGTTCACCTGCGCCGGGGCCAGGTTCAGGGTGATGGGATCGATGTCCGCGAACACCGGAGTGGCCCCGGTCAAGGTCACGGCCATCGGATCGCTGGCATAGGTAAAAGAAGGCAGGATGACCTCATCTCCCGGCCCGGCCCCCAGCGCTAGCAGCGTGAGGTGCAGCGCGGCGGTGCCCGTATTCACCGCGATCACATGGGGCGCGCCGGTAAACTCCGCCACGGCACTTTCAAATGACCGGGTCAGCGGTCCCTCCCCCAGCCAACCGCTGCGCAGGACTTCCGCGACGGCCGCCTCCTCGGATTCACCGAGCGATGGCCGACTCATCGGAAGGCGCGGCATGGGGGAGCTGGAAGGCTGGAGCATCAATCGATCTACCTACACAGCCGGAAGGGTACGGTCAGCGCGGATGCGCCAATTTGATACGCAGGCTCAGGTCATTCACAATGCCCGAGTAGGTGGATTCAGGGGCTGCCGCCAGGGCAAAGGCCACCGCGGTCAAGGCCGCTTCGAATTGTTCCGGGGAGATGGCCGCCACGATATCCTCGGTCTTGCGGTCTCCAGCATAGAATCCAGCCCCCGCCAATCCGGCCAAGGCCGCTTGGCTGAGAACGCTTCCGTCGTCAATGCAGGCAATCAAGGCTTCCTGTTTGGCCTTGGCTGCATCCGCCAACGCGCGGCGGATCACGATGCTATTTTCGAGCCTGTGCACCAGCGCCGTCCGCTCAGGTTCGGCAAGTTTGTCCAAGCGGGCGCGCAGCGCCGCAGTGCGCGCCTCCGTGGAGGACGGCGGGAGCTCCTGATTTTCCGCCAGGAGAAGCAGCGCGGCGGTCACGGCAGGAGCGAACTCCGCTCCATACGTTTGGCTCAGCACCTCCAGGGGATGCGGCGGCGGCGTTGGCGGTTCCGTTTCCGCGGTCTCCTGGGCCTTCAGCAGTGCCCAGCCCGGGAACAACGCCCAAGCAAGCAAACAAAAGCCGAAACCCACGAGACGACGGGAACGGCATGCGGGCGAAGGGAGGATTTGGGGATTCATCGCTTTTTGAAAAACGTGGAGCCGTTCAACCACGACGCACGAATCTCACGGAAACTTTTTGGTCACAATGCCTCCCCGGCTCAAGTCGCCAGAGCGGAATCCTAAATCTTTCGTTTCGAAAGCTCCGTGGGTCAGGCGGAATGGCGCGCGGCTTCTTGGGATTTCGAAATGCCACCTGCGCCGCGCCACCGCGGGCATTTTCGCGCGATGATGACTGCGGCGGAAATCCGCCGAGGGGATTTTTACTTCACAGCGGCTGGAGAGGAAATCCGCCGCAGTCATTTTCCGGCAAAAATGAGAAACGCCGGAGCGGGCCGTGGGTACCGATGGCTCAAGATGCGGCGGGGGGAGGCGCGTCGCGCGGATTTCCGGTGGGAAATGGGGCCGCCGGGCGGTGGACGCGACGCATAACAGAGAACAACAGCAAGATCGCGCGGATGGCTGAGGGGCAATCAGGCGGGAACAGTCTCAAGTGGAATCCGGTTTTCGCAGATTTAAAGAGAAATGGATGGTGCGGAAATCCGCCACCCATTTTTAAGAAAATAAATCTTGCCAATTGATCGGCATGTTAGAGTGTTTCGTCACATTTCTCCAGCTATGACGGCAAACGCAAATCTCGTGGAATTCCCGAATCTCACGCATGAGGGAGTTGGGAACTTGGAATTCATCGATACATTGGAGCGGATTGTGTCGGTATTAGCGGATGAAGAGGATGGGATTCCGTCGGGCGAAGCGGTGCTGCATGAAATCTTAGGAGACGTCCGCGAACTGCTTTCGGAGATCAACGTGCGGCTGGAGAAAGATCGCCGTGGCAAATTCACGACGTTCAAGCAAAAGTTGGATAAAGAACGCCGGACGTATTATGCGGCGATCCGGCGCGGGGTGCGGGAGATTTTCGCGGATCCGGATCCGAACTTGGCCAAAGAACGCCGGTCCGGCGCGGAAGCACTGCGCGACGTGTTGGGCAAACGGGTGAAGTCGTTGCAAGCCAAAACCCAGGGCCAGACCAGCACGGAACTGCGGAATTTCTTTACGGATTGCGATGTGCCGGAAGTGCTTCAAGCGCTCCGGGACACCGATTTGATGCGGTTTTACACCTTATTAAAGACGGCCCACGCTTCCTACACACAGGTGCTCCACCAAGCCGGGCGGGAGGAATCCGAAGAACAAGTCTCGGCCGACGCCGAAGAGAAGGAAAACAAGACCGGCGTTCCCTTGCGGGTGTTGAAGACCGAGGTGGTGCATTCCTTGGACTTGGCGTTCGATCTCATGGCCCACCACGCGCGACGGGGGCGCGAGCCTTACTTCCAACTGCTCACCCACTGCGTCACCATCACCGACGGCCTGAACCTTCTGGCCAAGAAAACCCGCAACCGCAAAGCCAAGTCCAAGATGGCCGGAACCAAACCTTCCGAGCGCTCTCAATCCGCGCCCCCCCCCGCCCCCAAAGAAGCCCGCCCCGCAAGCACGGCCCCAAGCCCAAGCGCCACCACAGCCCCGAAGGCTGAGGGCTTGGCTTCGTGAGGAAACAGACAGGATCGGGGCCGATCCAACGAGCCGATCTCCCGCTCCCACCCATCAGCATCGGGGGAAAGCCCCCAGCGAGGGCAATTGTGACTAATTTGTTACCGAAGCTTGGCACGAAGGAGGTTGATTTGATTTAACAGAGTGCTCAGTTACGAGCACGAACCCGACTGGCAGTTGCTGCCCGCCCTCTTTCTCCCCGTTCTTCAACCACTCAGCCGTCTCCACATGAAACCCCGCTCACCGCTGGCCACCCGTTGGGCCTTGGCATCCCTCTGCAGCCTGGCGTCCATGGCCCTGGCGCAGGCGCAAAGCGTGTCGGTATCGACCGATCCAGTCGGATTTATCCCAATCGCGGCGAAGGGCAATTCCGACACCTACGTCACCATCCCGCTGCACCGCCCGGCTCTGTTCCGTGGCGCGGTGGCGTCGGCGGCGGCCAATGGCGTGGTGACCGTGAACCAGGCTTCGTTCACGGACGACCAACTCAACAACCGCCATTATCTCCTGGTGACTTCTGGCACCCAGGAAGGAAAGTGGTTCCGGATTGTCGATACCGTGGCGCCGAATCAAGTGGTCGTGGCCAACGACGGCGAGGACCTGGAAGCCACCGCCGGAGCGGGGACCAAGATCCAAATCGTCCCCTTCTGGACCTTGAACACTGCCTTCCCCGAAGGCGCTGGCGTCCATGCTTCGGACTCCTTCGCCCCAAAGTCCTGGGTTTTGCTCCCGGACCAAACGACAACTGGGACGAACTTGGCCACGGAGTCCTCCTTTTTCTATTACTCGGGATCCCTGTTTGAAGGAGAAGGCTGGAGGAAGGTGGGCGCCGCGACGACGGTCAAGTTCGACGACCAGGTCCTCTTGCCTGACTCTCACGTGATCGTGCGGCATGAGATCGCCACCGACACCGTGGTGGTCTGCCCGGGAGCGGTCAAGATGGCTCCGGCCGCGGCGATCGTGCGGACCTTCGCGAACAATCGGGCGCAGGACAATCCGGTCACCTTCAACGTGGCGGTGCCCACGAGCTTGGCGGCATCCCTGCTTTCTGAATCCGGCGCCTTTGCCTCATCCACCACGATCGGCACTCCAGCGGACCAGCTTCTGGTGTTCGACAACACGCAAGCGGGAAAAAACAAAGCGCCGGTCGCGACCTATTATCACTACAAGGGGAGCTCCAACGGTGGTGATGGATGGCGCCTGCTGGGCGGGAATGCCGACACCAAGTATGACACGGAGCTCGTCTTCAGGCCAAGCTACGGTTACATCATCCGCAAGGCTGCTACCGCGACAGCCGGGAAGTCTGTCTGGAAAATGAAGCCGACTTATCTCCCCTGATTTCCTCCCTCTCTCCCTCTCCCACCCCTGTTCACCGTTTCCCCTCGCCCAATTCAACCATGAGACCCTCTCGCCACTTCTTGGCCCTCCCGGTTCTGCTCGCGATTCTTCTCGGGAGCGAGGCCAGCGCTACGGTTCGCTTCACGCTCACGGCGGATCGCCTCAACAACGCGAGTGGCTCGGCCGCCGCCTCTTCATCCAGCTTGGTGCTCGTCATTGCCGATACGGCGGATGACGGCGTTTCCGTCAGCCCGGGAGCTGCGGCTCTCTACTCGATGGCCGATGGGAGTGGTGGTGATGACTTGATCATCTACCGCACGGACCTGAGTGCGTCCGGCACTTCCGGGGTCCTGTTCGACACCACCCCCGCCCTCGATCTCGCCCTGGGAGCGAACGGAGTTTGGAACGCCGGAGACGATATCTATGTGGTCTGGTTTCCTGGACTCACCACGAATCCGGGAAGTCCGAGCGCTGGGGACGCGTATGGCGTGATCAAGGTGGGCGAAACCCCGGCCGATGGCGCCACGGAGGCCTTCTCCTACATCACCTTGACGAACTCCGGGAATTACGGAACCGGCAGCCAAGGGGACACCGCCGCCAACCAAACCATCCCAACGCCCAACAGCGCCCCCACCGACATTTCGCTCACCGGGACTTCGATCGTCGAAAACGTCTCCAATCCGACCGTCGGCACGCTCTCCACCACGGATGTGGACGCGGGCGACTCCCACACCTACTCGCTCGTAGCAGGAACCGGCGATGCGGACAACGGCAGCTTCACGATCTCCAGCGGCCAACTCGTTTTCTCCGGCACAGCTGATTTTGAAACGAAGAGCCAGTATTCGGTGCGCATCCGCACGACGGATGCCGGGCAGGCTCAGTTCGAGAAGGCTTTCACCATCAGCGTAACCAACGTCAATGAAGCGCCGACGTCCGTGGCTCTGGGTAGCACGAGCTTCCCGGAAAACTCGGCCAATGCAGTGGTCGGCGCCCTCAGCGCCACCGATCCCGACGCGGGGACCGTCTTCACGTTCAGCTTGGTAAGCGGAGATGGCAGCACGGACAACGCGAGCTTCACCATCTCCAGCGGAAGCCTGCGGTTTGCTGGCACCGCCAACTTCGAAGTCAAGTCATCCTATTCGGTGCGGATTCGCGCCAGCGACAACGGCTCCACCCCCCTGTTTGTCGAGCAGGCCTTCCCCATCACGGTGACCAATGTCAATGAGGCCCCCACCAGCCTGTCGCTGAGCGCCAATACGGTCGATGAGGGCAACGCCATCGACCACGTAGTGGGAACGCTGAGCACGGCAGATCCTGACGCCGGGGACACTTCGACCTTCTCGCTCGTTTCGGGAGCCGGGTCCACCGACAACGGCAGCTTCAACCTCAGCGGCAATTCCCTGCGGTTAGGTGTTGTCACCGATTTTGAGACCAAGAGCTCCTATCAGGTGCGGGTCCGCGTTGCGGATGTTGGCGGCCTGAGCTTCGAGCAAGCCTTCACGATCACCGTCAACGATCTCCCGGAATCCGCGGTTGTGATCAACGTGGCGGGATCGTCCGCTTTCCGGGCCGTTATCAACCAAGCGTTGATCCAATTCCTCGGCGGCGCCTCCAAGTGTAAATATGCTTACGTCGGAACCACTGGGATCAGCGGAGCGGAGACCGCGATCTTTGAAGGGGTCGCCAATGGCAATCTCTACATCGTGCGCACCGCTCTTGAAGGCTCGATCAAGGGGATCGCGGATGTGATCCAAGGGAATAGTGTCGAAGGATTCTTGGACGACGCCGCGACGGCATCGGACCGGGTCGTGGGCGGCCGAGCCATCACCGCGGCAGGCAAGACAGAGAGCGCGGCGCCGCGCTTTGTCTTTTCAGATAGCAATCAAAACATTACTCCTACCCCCACTCCAGCATTGGCCGGGCAAGCGATTGCGGTGCTCCCCTATGTTTTCGTGGCCAATCCTGGCTCGCCTGCCAGCTTGACCAATATCACGGATCAAGCGTTCACGGCTCAGTGGTCCTTGGGCGAAATGAGCCTCGCTGTCTACACGGGCAATGCATCCCACACCACCTCCGTGCTTACCGTCGGGGCCACTCCTGATTCAGGCATGAGGGCGGCCGTCTTGTCCGAAACTCGTTTTGGGCCCTTCACCTTCAATGCCCAGTATTCCTCAGCTGAATTGAACGGCATTGAGGGAACCGGCACGGTAAGCTCTCTGGATGGATTGGGGAACACCGGTTTCCCGTCCGCCTCCGCCCTCCGCTCCGTTCTCTCTCGCCGCTCTGCCTCCACACGGGTAAGCGGGGGCTCCCCCTCTTCCGTCATTCTGGTGGGTTACCTTTCGCTGCCAGATGCAGCGGCCGTGTCCAGTGTGACCGGTGGGGCTGGAGTCGGCTCGGTTGCCCTGAAGTACAATGGTTTCGGATACTCGGCGAGCAACGTTGCCAACGGGGCCTATACGTTGTGGAGCTACGAGTATCTCTACCGAGCCTCGAACCTTAGCGGCGCCGAATCCACCTTCATCAATGCGTTTGAGCCTTCCATTCCTTCGGTGCTAACGGGCCAGAATGCCATCCGTCTGGACAGTATGAATGTCCTCCGGTTCGGTGGGGATGGCGGCATCTTGCTTCCCTGAGTAAAAGCCGTTCGCGTCGTGATCATTCCGTAATCCCGGAGGCAAAGCTTGAGATTGGCTGCCTTCGGCAAATCGATGCTCGCGAGGAATGCTGTTCTTCGCGAGCCGTTGGTTCATTTCCTCGTCGTCGGCGCGCTGATTTTCGCGGTGGACGCCGTACGCAGTCACTACGGAAAACCGATCCTGGAACTGAACGCCTCCGAAGTTCAGACCCAGGTGACCGCTGCGGAAGCCCGCTTGCAACGCCCGCTCACCCCAGCCGAGCGTGATCGCATCGTGGAGGAGCTGTTGAGAGATGAATTGCTCTTCCGGGAGGCCCAGCGGCGCGGCATGCTGTCCGATAACCGGGTGCGCGGCACGCTGGTGCAGATGATGCGCTCCGCTTTGAGGCCGGTGACGGCGCCGCCGGACGCTGCGCAACTGGACGCGGTTCGCGCCCGATTGCCCGCGGAGACGAGCACCTTGCCCGAGCAAATCAGTTTTGAGCACGTCTCCTTCGCGATGACGGAAGAGGTCCCGCCAGGACTTTTGGAACGTCTTCGGTCAGGAACACCACCACCAGCCAGCAGCGATGCCGTGCGGCTGGCCAATCCGTTTCCGGAAACCTACCGGCCCCAAGTGCAGCGGCTCCTCAGTCCGGAGTTTGCCGCCGCCGTGTTTGCCTTGCCCAAGGACGAGTGGCATGGCCCGTTGCCATCGACACGCGGCGTCCATTTTGTCCGAGTGATCTCGAAGATGAAAGAACAACCCGTGCCGATGGATCAACTCCGGCCCATCCTGGAATCCTATTGGCGCCAAGAGCAGGAGAACCAAGCCGTGGCGCGGGAAGTGGAAGGTTTGAAATCGGGTTACCGGATCATTCTGCCATGAAAGCGGGATGGCCGTGGTGCAAGGTCGTGTGGCTGTGGGTTTGTCTGCTTTTGACCTCCGGCTCGGCCTGGGCCCACCGCACCGAAGTGACGGAGGTGACCCTGGTGGAACTGGGGAACCAGAACTACGCCATCCGTTATGCAGCGCCTCCTCCCGGTTTGGGAGAATTCGACGCCCCCCGGCTGCCGGCGCATGCCCACTGGGTCGAGCAAACGGACGTCCCCCGCTCCGAGATTTCCACGTTCCTGCTCTTTGCCTGCGAAGGGCGCCCGTTGACGGTGGAAGACCGGATCGTGCTGCCCTGGCGCGGCAACGGCGTGCTCGTGGTGGCGCATTGGCGGAACGGAACCATCGCGAAGCAATTCTTCCTCAGCGGTCCTGAAGGCGTGGTCATCGAACTCCGTCAGCTCCAGGCCGGGAGTGGTTCCTGGGCCGCGGCGGCCAAGCGTTCCTCCTGGATGGGCGTGGAGCACATCTTGGGCGGCATCGATCACCTCTTGTTCGTCGCCGGTTTGATGCTCTTGATCCGGGAACGGCGCACCTTGCTCTGGACGGTTTCCGCGTTCACGATTTCCCACAGTCTGACGTTGGGACTGAGCGTGCTCCAGCTCATCCGGGTGCCGCGGGCTCCCGTGGAAGCAGTGATTGCCCTCAGCGTGCTGCTCCTGGCGGTGGAGATTGGGCTTGTACGGCGCGGTCGGCCGGGTCTCACGGCGCGGAAACCTTGGCTCGTTGCCTTCTTCTTTGGACTGGTTCACGGCCTGGGCTTCGCCGGAGCGCTCCAAGCTTTGCCGTTTTCCCGGGCGGAAACGCCAATCGTGCTGCTCTGCTTCAACCTCGGAGTCGAACTCGGCCAACTGGCCTTCATCAGCGCCTGGCTCCTCGCAGTCCGCGCCCTGCGTCCCTGGCGAACGCACGACCTGACCACCCGTGCCGCCTGGGTAGCGGAATACGCGATCGGAACGCTGGCGGCGGTGTGGTTCTTCCAGCGGACCTTTCCGTAGAGTGGGGATTTCTGCCCGCCCGGATTCTTCCCGATACGGACGGGCAAGAATGCCCATCCTACAAACAATGGACACAACTGGACCTGAGGTCGATTGGAACCGGACTTGTGATGGGTCTGGACCGAGCTCAGGAGGGGGCGAACCAGACTCCAGTTGGATTCGGACCGGAACGGACCTGGTTCGGACCCAACCCCCTCCCGGTCAGGGCAGCTCGTTCGGGTGCAAGCCGCGGACGCAGCGGAAGCCAATCATGCCGTAGTCGTCAATACCGTCCGGAGGGAAAGGGAGCCGCTGGTGGTTGGTGGCTTGGTCGAGGTAATTCCACCAGGCACCGCCGCGTTGCACCCGCTGATCCCCAGTGTCGGGTCCGTGCGGATCGTATTGGGTATCCGCGGAATAGTCGCCCTTGCGGTCCCAGGTCCATTCCCAGGCATTGCCAGACATGTCGTAGAGACCGAAGCCGTTGGCCATGTCCGGAGCGCCGCCGGGCTGGGTGCCATCGAAGAACCCGACTCGTTCCGTATACGGGAAGGCGCCGTTGGGAGCGCGGGTGGTGAAGAGTTGGTAATTCCAATGGTTTGCGCGGAGTTCGGGGTCGTCATTCCCCCAGGGGAAGGTGGCTTGCTCGATGCCGCCCCGGCTGGCGCGTTCCCACTCACCCTCTGTGGGGAGGCGATACCCGTCCCCAGCCCAGTTCACGTTGGCGGAGGTGAGATCCAGCTGACCGGTGCGGTAAACGGTTTGACCGGTTGCGTCCGTGAAATAGACCGGGCGGCGGCCTTCCATCTCGGAGCGGGCATTGCACCATTTCACCGCATCGTACCAGGACACGGCGACGGCGGGGTGATCCGCAGGGACGTTGTAAGGCGGCTGGTTGTACCGAAGGGTGACGGGCAGATCATAGCCGTGATCGTTCGCCCAGGTGGCCACCGTTTCCCAGTCCGCCCGGGTCACTTCAAAGACGTCAATGGAGAAGGCGGATACGTGGGTCCGGTGCTCCGGGCGGGTGACGACCGGGCCGGAATCTTCCCCCTGAATGAAGGAGCCGGCGGGAATTTTGCTCATGCGGCGCAATGTGGCGCCCGGCAGAGGAAGGTGCGTGGCGGCCAGCGAATCCGCATCGCGTGCTCCCGCGGGCTGAAGCGCGGCCTTGATGGAGAAGAACTTCTCCGATCCAGCGGCGTAGGGCACCGAAATCGTGCCGGAGGGCGGAGTGCTGGTGACGGTGGTGAGCTGGGGATTGGCGCTGCCGGGAGCGGACTCTTCGAGCAACTCGTAAACGCGGCCTTCGCGCATGGGGATCAGGAAGCTCAGGGTGGTGCCGTCCAGGCTGACGCCGAGCCCGCTGGCTTGGAAGGTTTCCGCGGCCTCAAGGTCGCTCAACCCAGCGAGGAATTCTTTCCAGGCGGCTTGGCCATCGCCGTCGGCATCGAGCCCACTGGCGGCTTCGTAATCCCCATTGCTGACCTGGGAAAAGCGGTCGAGCCACCAATTCGGCGTGCCGGTGGAGGCTTGCTGCGGCATGAAGTCCGCAGTGACGGAACGGGGCTGATCCATGGTGAGCGCAAGCGCGGTGTTCGTAGAACCGGCGGGGACGTCACCGGTCCACTGGCGGAACGCGAAGGCCTGCGGCGGGACGGCGGTGAGGTTTACTGAGCTGCCTTCCGCATACCAACCGGCGGCATTCATCGGAAGAATCACGCCCTCGGCACCGGTGGTCAGCGAGAGGAGCACTTCCGGGGTGAACACCCAAGTCAAGGTGGTGCTCCCTTCGATGACGAAGGATCCACTTGCGTTCGAACCGGTGCCGGTGGCGGCGCCAGTCAAGCTCCATCCGGAAGGGCGTTCGCGGTGGCCATTTGCCTCATTGGCAAAGGCGGAGAACTCCACCGTGGCGCCATAGGGATAGCTGTGGACGCCGGGAGGCGGGTTCGTGGTCCCTTCCGCGGAAACGACGGTGAGCGTGACGTTCGCCACCAGGAAGTTTGCCGTCAGCAGCCCCACTGGGCGCGTCATCGCGGCAATCGTGAATTGGTTGCCATTGGCAGTGCCGACATCGGTATCACCGGTCCAAGCGCTGAAGACGCCGCCCATGCCGGGAGTGGCGGAGACGGTGACGGCGGCATTTTGGTCCACCCAAACACCGGTGCCCGTGCTCACCGTGCCGGGGCCGGTCGCGGCGGTGGTGAGCAGGTACTGCGTCTTCCAATTCCACGTCACGGTGAGATCTCCGGTGATGGTCAACTCCACCGATTTCTCCGGCCCAGATTGCGTGATCGCGCCGGTGACGGTGTAGCCGGTGCAGAGATTGCGGGTGTCCGCGCCATCGACATCCGCGGCGGTGAAGGTCACGATTTGGCCTTGCTCATAAGTGTAGCTGGCGGCGGCCGGAGTGGTCGAAGGAACGTCGGACACCACGGTAACCGTGTAGGTGGGCGTGGCGGATGAGAATTCTGCGGTGATGGGGCCGCGGGGGCGATCCATGGGGACGGAGATGGTTCCGCCATTGATGGTAGCACCGACCGTATCGCCACTCCACCGCAGGAAGCTGGCCCCGGCGTCCGGTTGCGCCTGGATGTTCACCAGACTGCCTTGGGAATACCAACCGCTGTTCGTGCTAACGATACCGGAGCCGATGGTGCTGGTGGTGAGGAAGTGTTCCGTGGAGTAACTCCAGGTCAGCGTGGCGGCGCCGTTGTGAGTGATGACTCCGTTGGTGCCGCTGCCACTGGCGGTTTGGCTGCCACTAAGGCTCCAACCGGTGGGGCGGAACCGGGTTTGGCCAGATTCCTGCACCTCCGCACTGATGGCCACGGGCGTGCCGTCCTCGATCTGATGGGTTCCGGCGGCCGGAGTCACCCCGCCGTGGGCCGAAACTACGGTCAAGCCGGTTTGGAAACGGGTATCGAAATCCAAGGGGAGGGCGAACTCGCTGCCGTTCCGATCGTGGAGGTCGAGCATGCCCTGGTGGTCGGAATTGTTCGCGGGATCGATGTAGCGCCCCAGGTAGGGAGAATAACTGGTGTTGTAAATCTGGTTTTGAGACGGCCGGAATTCCATGATGCGGAGGTAGGCGTTGCCGCCGTTGGGGAGCGACTGCCAGTCGGCCAGGACTTCGTGGACCTGTTTGCCTGCGTTGTTGGTCTTGACCAGGTTGTAGGTGCCGAAGTTGTGACCGCAGATCACCATGTAAACCTGGCGATTCGGCTTCACCACTATATCGAAGATCTCTTGAGGACGGTTACGGTCAGGGCCGATGCTGATGTTTGCCTGCGCCGTGTAGCCGCGTTGACCGGTGCCGCTGCCGTAAATTCCGCCGCCGCCCGTCTCCGCCAAGTAGTTGTGCGTGGTCACCATGGTCAGGGCTCTGGGATGCGCCGCCAAAGCCGAGTTGGCCCACGCCATGTCCTGGTCCGGGCAGTCCATGTCCAGGTGGAGGAACAGGTAGTCACGGCCGTTCACGGTGACGACCTGGTAAGAACTGTAACCCCGGGGAGAAGCTCCGCGATACCAATCGTAGGTTTGATTGTTATCGGGATCGATCCAGCGTCCCACGGACGAAGAGTGGGTCGGACTTGGGCCGAAGCGGATGATGTAGTTCGTATCGCCGCTGGCCAGATCGTGGTTCCCCGGACAGGTGCCATAAGGCATCCGGTTGTTGAGCAAATTCATGGCGTTCGTGGCGCGCGTCCACTGGGAGCTGCTGCTCGGAGAGTTCACGATGTCCCCCAGGTGGGTGACGAACTTGATATTCAGCGTCTGGGCGTTGTCGTTGATCCACTGGGTCTGCCGGGTGAAGAGGTCCGTGGGCGAGCTGATGCTGGTGTAGTTCTGCGTGTCCGGTAGCGCGATGATGGTGAAGTTCTCGTTGTTCGCGAAATTCGCGGTGATGGTGGTGCGTGGCCGGTCCATCGGGATCACGATGTTCTTTCCTCCGATCAAGCACCCAGCGGTATCCCCGGTCCATCCGGCAAAGTATTTACCGGCACTCGGCGTCGCGGTGATCTGAAGTGGTTTGCCTGCTTCAATCCACCCGCTGCTCACGCTGACGGTGCCGCCAGAACCCGCGGCGATCTCCACGCGATGTTCCGTGCGGAAGTTCCAAGTGAGCACGGAGTCCCGGGTCAGGATCATGTTCATGGTCTTGGCGGTGCCGCTGGAGGGGCCATCGCCGGTCATGGTCCAACCCGTGCAAATGTGCCGCGTGCTGACGCCAGTCTCATCGGTCACGCTATTGGTCAGCGCGGTGCCGCGGGGGTGAGAGTAGGTTCCCGGAGCCGGAGTGGCGGTGCCGTGGGCCGCGACGATGGTCAACTTGGGATCAGAGGCGGGGTCATTGACGATGACATTGACGGTGATGGAGTCGCTCAAGGCGCCATCGCTGACCTGGACCGCAAAGGTGTCGGGCCCCGAATAATCGGTGGCCGGGGTGTAGCTGACGGTCGCTTCCGTGTTGTTACCGGTCACTGAGGCGGTGCCGTGACTGGCGGGAGTGGTGATGCTCCAGGAAAGCGGGTTGCCGTTGGGATCGACGGCGTTGAAGGTCACCGTGCGGGCGCCGCCGTTCTTTGCCGCGCTGAGGTTGTAAGACTCTCCTTCGGTGATGACTGGGGGCCCGTTGACCACGGTGACGTTCACCACAATGGCATCCGAGGCGGCGCCATCGCTCGCTTGCACCGTGAAGCTGTCAGTCCCGGCAAAGTTCAGCGCAGGGGTGTAGGCGATCGTGGCTTCCGAGTTTGAGGAGGCGGTGACTTGCGCGGTGCCGTTGGCCGGATTGCCGCTCACGCTCCAAATGATCGGGTCGTTATCGCCATCGGTGACGTTGAGGGTGATTGAGGAGGTAGAATTGATGCTGCCCTCCATGGCTGTGGCGGCCCCTTGCACGATGACGGGGACTTGGTTGGGGATGCCGACGTAGATGTCGTCAAAGGCCCACCACCAGTTGTTGTCCGCGTCTTCATGGGCAAACTCCAGCTGCATCAAGCTTCCGGCGGCGGGAGAACCGAGCTGGGACCAGGAGAAGGAGACGGGAGCCGCCGGGTTCGATCCGATGTTCGGCACGTCGAGCACCGCCGTGGCCGTTGAACTGCCGTTGAGATAAACCCGGACGCGGGCGGTTTCGTCTTCTTCAATACGGAAAGCGGAGAGGAAGCTCAGCGTCATTTGGCTGACATTGGCGCCAGCGGGGATGACGAAGGTCGGTGTCTTCAGGTAGACATTGAACTCCGCTTCCGTTCCGCCGCCGCCTGTGCCGGAGCCATCCGAGTACTCATCGCTGTCGGCCACGGCGATGACGTTGCTGCCTGGGGCGAAGGCGGTGCTGCGGCCTTGATCATCGCCGTTGCGCCAGAAATCCGAGCGCATGAGGTTGAACCCTGTGAACTCCACGACGCGATCGTCCACGGGATTGAGGTAGACATTGTTCCCGCTGCTAAGGCCTAGGCCGGAGCCTTGAGGCGTGTTCCAGACAGGGGTGTTGTCGCCCACGGCCATACGTCGCTCCGCGCTGGAGGTCTGCTCCGGGAGGAGAGTGGCGCCGTTGAAGGTTTGGGCGTAAAAGGTCTTGGTACTGCCGCTCTGGTAGGCGACCTGGACTTGGATGGTGATGTCATCGGAGACGGCGCCGTTGCTGGCCCGGACCATGAAGGTATCGCTGCCGAAGAAGTCCGCCGCCGGCGTGTAGGTAATTTCGGCGGCAGTGTTGTTCCCGCTCGCTTGAGCGGTGCCGCGCTGAGGAGCGCCGCTGATGCTCCAGGTCAGCGAATTGCCGTTCGATTCCGTAGCGTTCAGTGTGAACGGCTGGGCCCCGCCATTCATGATGGCGGAGAACGCCAAGCTGGCGCCTTCCGTGATCACCACGGCACCGCCTTCCACGGATACGCTCACGGTAATGGTGTCGCTGCCCGAAGCATCCGCAGCGCGCACCACGAAGCTATCGGTGCCGGTGAAGCCGGGATTCGGCGTGTAGCTGATGCTCGCTTGGGAATTGCTGCTGGACGGGATCGAGGCGGTGCCGTTGGCCGCCGCGGTGCTCACGGACCAAGTGATGGCGTTGTTCTCCGCATCGGTCACATTCAGGGTGCCGGTGACGGCGGGGCCGTTGAGGCGGGCGTTGGGGAGGGCATACGTGGTGCCTTCCGTGATCACGGGGGCGGAATTGATGATGGCAGCGCCCGCCGCACCCAAGGCACTCACCTGAGTGGCATCCAGGGACTGCCGCCAGAAGGCGACCGCTCCAATGTTGAGCGATGCGTTTTCACTATTATCGTCAGCAAAGAGAAGGAGACTGCCTTCGATCGAGTACCGGCCATCGACCGGCCGGCTGGAGTGGGTGTGGACGAGCACTCCATCGACATACACCCGGTAAAAGGCGCCCAGATCCGCCACGATGACCACGCGTTTCCAAACGGAATCGGAAAGAGCGTTGGTGCTGTAACCTAACTCCGACGAACCCAACTTGTCATCGCTATTGCGGATAAAATAGTCCGCATCGTTGCTGTTCCCCGTGTTGGTCTGAAACAGACTTCTCCACGAACTGCGGGAGCCCGACGGGGAAAGGACGTCAAAGAGGATGGTATATTCGTTCGTAAAGGAGCCGCCTCCATTGCCGCCCCCGGCGTTCGGCATAACCAAGCGGTTGGCGGTGCCGCCGACGGTCGTAATCACGCCATTCAGCGTCTTCGAACCATCGCTCAGACTGACCGCATGCGATGGAGTGGCGCCGGTTACGGACAAATTCGATCCGACGGTAGCCTGCGTGATGCTTCCGGCGTTGCTGAACTCCCACAATCCGCTCGGTGTCGGCACAGTCTGTGCACTTGCGTTCAAAGCGAAAGCGAGCAAGGAACTTCCGAGTAGCAGGAACTGACAAAGGCGGAGGTGCGTCATGGGGCAAGGAGGTGGTGGCAAGGGAGGGCCTGGGAGGCGCCGCTGAATCTAAGAGCATGAAGCCGAACACCACCCAAGTGAAGCCGGGTGACGATTCCTTCACACATGCCGATTCCCCCCTCACGGAATCACCCAAGAGTCTGCACCCACGCTCACGGGTTTTTGACCTCCTCCAAGCCGGAACCAAGGACG